>DASSEV010000062.1:0-107094 GCA_035695105.1 Gaiellales bacterium | reverse complement strand
CCGGCTGCACAGGTCGGCTACTGGGTGTTCGGACCCGAGGGCTGGATCGGCACGGTCGTCAAGGTATAGGACGCGAAAGGCCTGCTGATTCGCACCGGCCCGTTTCATCCGCGGCTGCTCGTCGTCGCCCGAAGCGAGATCCAACGAGTGCGCCCCGGGGCGACGCGCCGTCTGCTGCGCCGTGATCCCCGCGTGCCGTCGGCCTGATCACGCCGCGTTCACGTCTTGGTACAGTGGCCGCGATGGCGGGAAGCATTGTGATGGTGTTCCTAACGGTTCCTGCTGAGGCGAGGCAGGCAGCACTGGCGGCGCTTGGAAGCGCCGAAACCGGCTACGAGGACGTGACTGCGACGACGGCGGTGTCCTATGTCGAGTCAGGCGGGACTCAGCTCGAAGACAGAGAGTTGCTGCTCGTCTCGGCGCGCTCCGATCAGGCACCTACGTCCGCCCTGGCCGAGCACTTCTGGCGCGCCGTCGAGGCCACACTGTTTCGCGACGGCGTCTCAGCCGTCGAGCACATGACCGCCTACGCGGTGCCCTCCGGATAACGGCTTGCGAGTGGGCCGCTGCTTGCATGGTCGCCCGAGACAAGATCGCCGCGAGCATGGCCGAGCAGTCGTGCTGCGCGCCGCTGGCCTACTCGGCTAGCGATCGGGCTACCTCGTTGTCTGGTAGGGCTGGCTGCTAGGCCGCCGAGAGACCGTGGTGCGCGTCGAGCAGGTGCGGGTGGATCCTGACGAGGCAGTCATCACCGTCGAGCGACTCCCGGAGACGACGAGTCGTGTCGGCGCGTGGCTCCACCACATGGTCAACTCCTTCGCTGGCCACGGCGCCGCGCACTGAGACGGCGCACCTGGACGATTACCTCGTCCGGCCACGTTTCCGTCGTCCACGACAGACTACGCATCACCTACGGCTGAACCCGGCCGTCCTTGCCCGGAAACGTCGCATCTGAAGAGCCTCACGCCCCGGCTTATGCGACATGGTGTCCAGGATGCGAAGTCAGTCCAAGTGGAGGGTTTCGCACCCGGCCGAGCACGCTCAGGGTCCGGACGGACGCGTCCCATCGAACAGGCACACCCCCAACGCGCGGCTTGCCAGGACGACACTCGGACCACCGGGCGTCGACCACCGGCCGCCGAGTCCGCCTAAGCCCGACGAACGCCACCGGACCGGGTGCTTTGGGCGCAGTGTTGGGTCATTCGCCGCCTCGAATGGGCCAAGAATCACCGTTTTGACCCAATCAAACCAGCAACCACGGCCCGCCGGTCAGATCCTTTTCCGCCTAACCAGGCTGATGGGCGGTGACGGGATCGAACCGCCGACCCCCTGCGTGTAAAGCAGGTGCTCTCCCAGCTGAGCTAACCGCCCCAGTGAAGGACGATACGCGAATCCGGTGAGCGCGGGACGCCGCCGCTCTGTCACAATCCGACCGCGATGGACGAACCCGAGCCTCCGGACACGGTCGCCGGGCTGGAGTTGTTGCTGGAGCGCTTCCGTACGGGGCTCGACGCCGAGCGTGTGGCGATCGAGCCCGGTGAGGAGCCGCCGGCGGGCGGCGACGACTCCAGGCTGCTGGTCTCCCCCGTCCCAATGGAGGACGGCCGGCCCGGCATGCTCCGCGTCGAGCGGTCGCATGACGCGCCCGCCTTCAGCAAGGCCGAGCGGCTCGTCTTCGCGCACCTCGCGGGGCTGGCCGAGACGGTGCTCCGCGTCGCCGCCGACTCCTCGCAGCGCTCGCGCCGCCTGGAGCTGGCGCAGGCGGTCGCCTCCGGCACCGCGCTCGCGCTCTCGGCAGCCGACGCGCTGGCGGCGAGCGTGGACGCGATCTTCGAGCACTCGAGCTACCAGTCGGTCACCGCCACGCTGATCGACCACGACGCCGGCGAGCAGGTGATCGTCGCCGACCGCAGCCGCTCGCTTCGCCATCACACCGGCCTGCGGCGGCCGATCGGAGCCGGGCTGGTCGGTCACGCCGCGAACGAGGGCTCGGTGCAGCTGTTCGCGCAGGCCGTCGAGGAGCCCGCGTTCGACTGGCCGGACGACACCGCCTATCAGTCGCTGCTGCTCGCGCCGGTGATGGTGAACGGCCGCTGCGAGGCGGTGCTCGAGCTCTGCGACACCCGGGCCGACGCCTTCGGGCCGGCCGACGTCGAGCTGATGGAGGCGATCGCCGCGCAGACGGGCAATGCGCTGATGCGGACGTTCGCCGTCGAGGAGTCGGGCCACAGGGCGGCCCGCCTCGCCGTCGGGTCGGCGGTCGCGGCGGCCCTTCCGGAGGCCCGCACGCCATCCGAGGCGCTCGCGATCGCCGCCCACACCGTGCACGAGAACTCCACCTACGAGGTGGTCGCGGCCACGCTGGTCGTGGAGGAGACGAGGGAGCAGCTCCTGATCGCGGACCTGACGCGCGAGCAGCACGAGCCGGAGCGCGTCCGGCGGCCGCTCGAGGCGGGCATCGTCGGCGCCGCGATCACCGGGCGCGAGGCGATCCTGCTCGGCGACGCTCAGACCGACCCGCGATTCGACTGGCCTCACCCGCTCCCGGTGCACTCGCTGCTGGTCACGCCCGTCATCGTCGATGGCCGCTCCGTCGCGGCCCTCGAGGTCTGGGACGCCGGGCATGACAGGTTCGACCGGTTCGACGTCGCGCTGATGCAGCACGTGGCCGACCACCTGGCGGCGTCCTGGCGCAGCATCCGCCTGCGGGAGGAGTCGGAGCGGCGGGCGCAGCGGCTGGAGCTGATGCTCGAGCTGACGCGCGGGGTCGCTGCCGCCACGAGCCCCGAGGGCGCTCTGGCCGCCGCCGTGGAGGCGGTAGCCCGGTCGACCGCCTACCACGCGATCGCGGCGGTGCTTGCGGACCACGGCACCGGCGAGCAGATGCTCGTCGCTGGGTACGGCGGCCGCCGCCAGATGTCGATCGGCCTGCGGCGACCAATCGGCGAGGGCCTCACCGGCCACGTGATCGAGCACGGCCGGCCGGTCCGGATCGACGACTCGAACGGCCGGGAGGACGTCCGGCTATGGCCGAACGAGCCGCCGCTGGTGTCGCGGCTGCTGATGCCCGTGATCGTCGACGGCCGCTGCGTGGCGACGCTCGAGCTCGGCGACGAGCGGGCTCATCGCTTCAGCGACGGCGACATGGTGCTGATGGCCACGGCGGCGGAGCAGGTGGCGGCGGCGCTTCGGCGGATCGGATTGCGCAAGGAGTCCACCCGCCGTGCCGACCGGCTTGCGCTGGCCGCCGACCTGGCCTGGGACGTTGCCTCGGCCGGCACGGTCGAGGAGGTGCTCGACGTCGCCGCGCACACCGTGTTCGAACGGGTCGGGTACTCCTCGGCGATGGCGACCCTGGTGCTCCGCGACGCGGGCCAGCAGCTGCTCGTCTCGGACTACAACACCGACGGCAGCTCACTGGCCGGGATGTGGAGGCCCGTCGAGACGGGCGTGCTGGGCGAGGTGGTGTCGTCGTGCCAGCCCCTGCTCCTGGGCAGGGCGAGCGAGCATCCGGCGTACGACTGGCCGAGCGGCGACGTGTGGGAGTCGATGGTCGCGGTGCCCGTCATGGACGCCGAGACATGCCGTGCCGTCCTCTCGGTCTACGAGCGTGATCCCGACCGCCTGGACGAGGACGACCTGCGGCTGATGATGGCCGTTGCCGGCCAGGTGGCCGCGTCGCTGCGCGGCCTCGACCTGCGCGACCAGTCACGGCGGCGGGCTGCACGGCTGGCGCTGGCGGCGTCGATCGCGGGCAGGATCGCATCCGCCGCATCGGTGGACGAGGCGCTCGAGGCCGCGGCGACCATGCTGTACGAGGCGACCGAGTACGAGGTGGTCTCGGTGATCCGCTGCGACCACGACCGCGGGACGGCCGGCATGACCTTCGCGCTCGATCGGAGCGGCCTGCCCTGGGCGCCGATGAGCTGGCCGATCGATGACGGCATCACCGGACGCGTGATCGCGAGCGGCACGCCGCTGCGGCTGGGCCGCGCCACCCGCGAGCCGGACTACACATGGCCGGGCCCCGAGCGCTACGAGTCGCTGGTGCAGGCCCCGGTGATGGTCGACGGGCGCTGCGAGGCGGTACTCGAGCTGGCCGACCCGGCGCCCGACCGCTACACGCAGGACGACGAGGCTCTGATGATCACCGTGGCCGAGCAGGTGGCGGCCGCCGTGCGCGGCGTCGGCCTTCGCGCCGAGTCCGAGCAAGGTGCGCGCCGCCTGGAGCTGACCCTGCGCGCCGCGCGCGCGGTGGCCGCCGCGGAGAACGCGGATGCGGTGCTGGAGACGTTCGTGCGCACGGTGCACGAGGGCGTCGGCTACAACCTGGTCGAGGCGTCCGTGCCGATCCCCGACGCCGGCGAGCAGCTGGTCGTCGCGTCGGTCTCACGATCCGGGGAGGAGCGTCTCGGGGTGCGCCGGCCGCTGGCAGCGGGCGCCGCCGGCCGTGCCTTCCTGGAGCAGCGTCAGGTGACGATCCACGACGCCGTCGAGGAGGATCTGGGCATCGGCGAGTCCGCGGAGCGTTGGCGCTCGCGGCTGGCCACGCCCGTGCTCGTCCAGGGCCGGCTCGTCGCGGTGCTGGCGGTCGCAGAGCCGGAGCCGAACCGGCTGACCGAGGGCGACGAGCTGTTCATGCAGACCGTCGCAGAGCAGGTGGCCGCAGCACTGCTGGGAATGGAGCTGCGGGAGGAGTCGCGGCAGCGCGCCAAGCGGCTCGAGCTCACCGTCGCGGTGGCCGAGGCGGTGGCGGGGACGGCTACGGCTGAGCAGGTGCTGCGGACGGCCGTCGAGACCCTCGCCGCGCAGATCGAGTGCGGCGCCGTGACCGGGTTCCTGGCCGACCCGGAGACCGGAGAGCAGGTTGCGCTGGTCGACCGCGACCAGCAGGGCACGCTGATCGAAGGTCTGCGCCGTCCGGCCGGCCACGGCACCACCGGCCGCGTATTCGCCTCCGGCGAACAGGTGCGGATCGACCGCAGCTCCGAGCAGGAGGAGTACATCCCCTGGGTCGAGACCGGCCTTCGCTACGAGTCGATCCTGCTCACGCCGGTGACGGCCGGAGACCTCGTGCAGGGGGTGATCGGCCTCTACGACCTGTCGCCCTACCGGTTCGACCACCAGGACGAGCTGCTGATGCAGGCGGTCGCCGAGCAGATCGCGGCCGCCCTGCGAGGCGCGGTCCTGCAGTCCCAGCTGGGGGTGCGGGCGGCTCGCCTGGAGCGCCTGGAGCGCCGGCACCGCCAGCTGCTGGAGCGGATGGTGCTCGCCCAGGAGCAGGAGCGCTCTCGGGTGGCAGCCGACCTGCACGACGACACGGTGCAGGTGCTGTCGGCCTGCGTGATCGCGCTCGACAGGGTGCGGCGGTCGATCGAGGCCGGCGAGGTGAAGCGGGCCGCGAACACGCTCGACGAGGTCTCCGAGCTGATCGCGGGCGCGGTCGACCGCACGCGCAGGATGACCTTCGAGCTGCGGCCGGCGGTGCTCTGGCACAACGGCCTCGAGCCGGCGCTGCGCCAGCTGCTCTCGACGGTCGAGGCGGAATGGGGCATGTCGGTGACGTTCGACGCCTCCGGGCTCGAGGAGCGCTTGGACGTCACGCTGGAGACGATCGCGTTCCGGTCGCTTGTCGAGCTGATCTCGAACGCCCGCCAGCACTCGCGCGGGACACACCTGGCGATCACCCTCTCAACCGGCGACGGGCACCTGCACGCCGTGGTCACGGACGACGGGCGAGGCTTCGACCTGGACGAGGCGATCGTCCGCGCACGCGTGACGAACCACCTCGGCCTGGAGGCGCTGATGGAGCGGATCGATGCGGCCGGCGGCTCGATCGAGTTCGATACGGCGCCCGGCAAGGGGACGACCGTGCGGCTCAGCCTGCCGGTTCGCCCGTCTTAGCCGAGCTGCTGATCGAGGTTGACGGCCGCGGAGATCAGCGACAGGTGCGTGAAGGCCTGCGGGAAGTTGCCGAGCGCCTCGCCGGAGGGCCCGATCTCCTCGGAGTAGAGGCCGAGGTGGTTCGCGTAGGTGAGCATCTTCTCGAAGGCGAGGCGCGCCTCGTCCAGCCGCCCGGCGCGCGAGAGCGCCTCGACGTACCAGAAGGAGCAGATCGAGAACGTGCCCTCCTCGCCCTGCAACCCGTCCGGTGAGGCCTCGACGTTGTAGCGGTAGACGAGGCTGTCGGACACCAGCTCCTCGCCGATCGCATCGAGGGTCGAGAGCCAGCGCGGATCGCGCGGGGCGATGAACTTCGTGAGCGGCATCAGCAGCACGGACGCGTCCAGCACGTCCGTGTCGTAATGCTGGACGAAGGCGCCACGGGCCGGGTGCCAGCCGCGCTCCATCACCTGCGCGGTGATGGCGTCGCGCACGCTCAGCCATCGCACCATGTCGCACGGCAGCCCACGCTGGCGGGCCATGCGGATGGCCCGCTCGATCGCCACCCAGCACATCAGCCGCGAGTAGGTGAAGTGCTGGCGGCCGCCGCGCACCTCCCAGATGCCCTCGTCGGGCCGGTCCCAGTTGTCGCAGACCCAGTCGACGATCGCAGCGAGGGCCTGCCACTCGTCGTAGGAGATCGGCTCGCCGTACTTGTTGTAGAGGTACACAGAGTCGATCAGCTCGCCGTAGATGTCGAGCTGGAGCTGCATCGCGGCGCCGTTACCGACCCGCACCGGGCTCGAGCCACGGTAGCCCTCGAGGTGGTCGAGCTCGATCTCCTCGAGGTCTGGACGTCCGTCGATGCCGTACATGATCTGCAGGGGGCCGTCCCCGCGTCCGGCGCTCTCCACGAAGCGGTCGGACAGCCACCCCATGAAGGCGCCCGCCTCCTCCGTGAAGCCGAGGCGGAGCAGCGCGTAGAGCGAGAAGGCGCCGTCGCGGATCCAGGTGTAGCGGTAGTCCCAGTTGCGCTCGCCGCCGATGCCCTCCGGCAGGCTGGTCGTCGGAGCGGCGATCAGCGCTCCGGTGGGCCGGTAGGTGAGCAGCTTGAGGGTCAGCGCGGAGCGGTTCACCATCTCGCGCCAGCGGCCGCGGTAGCTGGAGTGGGCGAGCCAGCCGCGCCAGTAGCGGACGGTGCGGTTGAACGCCTCGGCCGCGTCGTGCTCGTCGATCGGCCCAGGCAGCGCATCGAGCTGGCACTGCTCGAGCGAGAAGGTGGAGCTCTCGCCCGCGCCCAGGGTGAAGGACGCGGCGACGCCCTGCTCGGTTTGCCGGAGCGGTACGTTCGCCTCGAGCAGCATCGAGAGCGCCGGCGTCCGGAACGCCGCGCCGCACTCGGTGAGCGCGGTGTCGTGCGGGGTGCGCGCGTAGTCGAAGCGGGGCTCGCACTCAACGTGGAAATGCATCTCGCCGCGGACGCAGATCACCCGGCGCACCAGCCTGCGGCGGTGATCCGGGTCGCGGTGGATGGGCATGAAGTCCTGTACCTCACCCACGCCGCCGGGCGTCAGGAAGCGCGTGATCAGGACGTTGGTGTCGGGGAAGTAGAGCTGCTTCGCCGTGTGGTCGCGCTCGACCGGGGCGATCCGGAAGTGGCCGCCCTTCTCGGCGTCGAGAAGGGACGCGAAGATGCTCGGCGAGTCGAACCGCTCCGGGCAGAACCAGTCGATGGTGCCGTCGGTGCCGACCAGGGCGACCGTGTGCAGGTCGCCGATGATGCCGTGCTGCTCGATCGGGAGATAGTCCGCCATGGCCAGGTGGTCGGCGGAAACCGTACAGATGTTACGGGCCGGCGGGAACGCGACATGGCGGGATCGCACCGGGACGGCCTGTGGCATACTCACCAGCGGCGCCCCGCCAGGCGCGCCCGGGGGCGTAGTTCAGCTGGTTAGAACGCCGGCCTGTCACGCCGGAGGTCGCGGGTTCGAGTCCCGTCGCTCCCGTTCCCACCCGCTCCGATGCTTCGGCCGGCCCGGACGGCGCACGCCCGGGCCGGCCCTGAGCGCTACGGCCGCCAGCCGCCGCCGAGCGGCTCCCCAACCTGCACCCCGAAGCGGGCAACGAGGTCGGGGATGCTGTCCAGCTGGAACTGCATGCCATACCGGTCGCCGAGGGCGATCAGGTCGCCCGGCTCGGCCTTCATGGCGCCGCCCATGTCCGACAGCTCGCGGAAGAAGTCCTCGAACCCGGCGGGAGCGATGATCTCGAGGATCCGGCACGGCTCGTCGCCCGCGTTCCAGAAGGTGTGCCACTGGTTGCGCGGCTTGAAGACGAGGTCGCCGGGGCCGGCCTCGACGACGTCGTCGCCGAGCAGCGCGCCCATCCGCCCCTGGAGGATGTAGCTGTACTCGTCCTCACGCGTGTGCAGGTGCAGGGGGGCGGCAAGGGCGCGCGGTGACATGGGGTGCTCGACCAGCGAGAAGCGCTTGCCGGTATCCGGCCCGTCGATCATGAACCGCACGCCGATCGAGCCGAGGAACCCCTCGGCGCCCCGGTCGGGCGTGATCATCCTGGGAGGTGTCGTGATGGTATCCATGCTGTGCTTCCTTTCAATTGACGATAGTGTAAAGCGATGCTGTAACGTACCTCTTCGGCTACACTGGTGTCAAGTGAAATGTCGGAGACTCGCCCCTACACCCTGAAACGACGCGCCGAGCGCCAGGAGCAGACCAGACAGCGGATCGTCGATGCCGCCGTCGAGCTCCACACGACGATCGGCCCGGCCCAGACCTCCGTCCAGGCGATCGCCGACCGGGCCGGAGTGACGCGCCCGACGGTCTACGCCCACTTTCCCGACGCGCGCTCGCTGCTCATGGCATGCTCGGGCCACGTCGCGGCCACCGCTCCGCCGCCCGACCCATCGGACTGGAAGCGGATCGGCGACCCGGCCGAGCGCCTCGAGATCGCCCTGCGAGCGCTCTACGCCTACTACGAACGGCAGGAACAGCTGCTCGAGAACGTGCAGCGGGATGCGGCGGTGATGCCCGTCGTCGCCGAGGTTGCCGAGCTCCGCTCACGCTTCCTCGAGGACGCACGCCAGGTGCTGCTCCAGGGCTCGCCCGCGCGCGGCGCTGCGCGTGCGAGGCTGGGCCGGGCGATCGGCCACGGGCTCGAGTTCGGGACGTGGCAGTCGCTCGTCCGGCGCCAGGGCTGCAGCACCGCCGAGGCGGTCGAGCTCATGCTCGGGCTCGTGCGGTCGGTCGGCGCGACGCGCCCGCCGGGCCGTTCTCAGAACTGATAGCCGGGGCTCTCGCGATCGAGCTGGCGCCGCACTGCCGCGAACAGCGTCGGCGGGTTGTTCGCGTCGGCCGCGGCCTGTCCCGCGGTGCGCGCGGCGAGCTCCTCGCTGACCTGGATCAGCGGGCGACCGGTCGACTGCGCCAGCACCTGCACCTGGCACGCGCGCTCGAGGAAATACAGGCGGTGCCACGCCTCGGCCACCGTCTCGCCGATGGCGAGCACCCCGTGGTTCTCGAGCATCACCACCCACGTGTCGTCGTCCACCGCGTCGCCGATCCGGTTGCCCTCGTCGGCGGCATCTGCATGGCCACCGTATTCCAGGCTGACGACACGGCCGTGAAACATCATCGAGTTCTGGCTTGCGCGGGTGTCCAACCCGTCCTCGATCATGGATACCGCCGTCGCGTAGGGCATGTGGGTGTGCAGGACGCACCGCGCCGACGGTCGCGCCAGGTGGACGCCGCGGTGGATCATGAAGGCGGTCACCTCCCAATCGCCGTCGCCCTCCACCACCTCGCCGTCCAGGTCGACCGTGATCAGATCGGAGGCCGTGATCTCCGACCAGTGGGGACCGAACCGGTTCAGCAGGAAGCGGTCGTCGCGGCCGGGCAGCGCGAGGCTGAAGTGGTTGTCGACGCCCTCGTTGAGGCCGTACAGGGCGGCGGCTCGAAGCGCCGCGGCGAGGTCGACCTTCGCCTGGGTGACCGGATCGATGGCGGGCGTGGTGGCCATGTGCTGCTCCAGTGGACGTGTGGTGGCGCCGCGATTGTCGCACGGACTGGTACTGATACGCGCATGGCGGACGCCCGCATCGTGCTCGTGCTCAGCGAGAACTGGACGTTGGTCTCGCCGCGAGACCTGCCTGGCCTCGTCAGGATGGCGGCGCAGGCGGAGGAGGCAGGCGTCGACACGGTGATGCTGAGCGAGCACGTCGTGCTCGGGCGCGACTCGAGCGACTCGGGACTCATGGCCAATCCACGCGACTACGCGGCGCCCGGCAACCAGGATCCGTCCACGCCCTGGCCGGACTCGATCGTGCTCGCCTCCGCGATCGCCGCCGCCACCAGCACGCTCCGGGTCGCGCTGGCGGCGATCATCGCGCCGCTCCGCCACCCGCTGCTGCTGGCCAAGCAGCTGGCAACGCTCGACCTGCTCGCGCACGGGCGCCTGGTCGTGCAGCCCACGGTCAGCTGGAGCGAGGAGGAATACCGCGCGCTCGGGGTTCCGTTCCGCCGGCGGGGCGCGATCCTCGACGAGGGGCTCCAGGCCATGCACGCTGCGTGGACGCAGTCGCCCGCGTCGTTCCACGGCCGCCACGTCTCGTTCGACCAGGTGTGGCTGGAGCCGAAGCCCCACCGCAGCGAGGGGCCCGCCATGTGGTTCGGCGGCCAGTCGCTGCACGACGCTCTCCTGCGCCGGATCGTCCGCTACGGATCGGGCTTCCACCCGTTCGGATCGCCGACTCCGGCGGAGCTGGAGGCGCTGCGCCGTGCGCTCGTCGAAGCCGGACGCGATCCCGCGACCCTGGAGCTGGTCGGCGGCATCCGCGGCCGCTTTCCGGACGAGCACTCCACCGCATCCATCGACGAGGCGCTCGAGCAGGTGCCGCCCCAGCTCGCAGCCGGGTACACCGCCATCTGCTTCAAGCCATCGATGTACACCGACGATCCGGCGGCCGTGCCCGACCTCTGCCGCCACGTCGTCGACGGCATCCGCCGGATGTGAGGCCGATCAGAAGGCCTGGGTGGCCGGAACGAAGTCGCGGTCGAGGCTGAAGGGGCTCTCCCGGCGGGCGCCCGTCAGCAGGTCGGCCAGGATCTCGCCGCCGGCCGGGCCCGCCATCACGCCGTGCCCGCTGTAGCCGGTGTTCACCCAGAGGCCGTCGATCTCGGTCTGCCCGATCAGCGGCCGCTGGTCGGGCGTCATCGTGTATTGGCCCGCCTGCACCACCCACGCCGACCCGGCCCGTTCCCAGACGTCGCGCCAGAACCCCGCGGTGCGCGCCACCGCGATCGGGCTCCGGGGGTCGAGCAACCGGACGGCGAAGCCCGGATCGGCGGGAACCTCCTCGACCGGCTCCGCGCCCGGCTCGGTCCCATCGGGATAGAGCAGGTAGGCACCCGAGGCGACCGGACGCCAGTGCGTCGTCGTCTCCTCGTCGATCGTCATCGGCGCATCACGCGGCACCTCGGGGACGTCCCAGAGCAGCACGCGCTGACGGCGCACGGCTCGCACCGGCAGCTCGACGCCGGCCGCCCGCGTCAGCAGCTCCGACAACGGCCCGGCGGCTATCACACAGCCGCCGGTGGCAACCGCCCCGCGGTCGGTGCGCACGGCGGCCAGCCGGCCGCCCTCCATCTCGAACCCCGTGACGCCGACGCCGGTCATCACCCCGGCGCCCGACCCCTCGAGCAGGCCCATGGCGATCCGCTTGGGCTCGATCAGGCCGTCGTTCTGGCGGAACCGCGCCTGCACGACGTCCGCAGGCAGCCAGGGGAACCGCTCACGCGCCTCGTCGCCGGCGAGCAGCTCGACCCCGTCGACGCCCCATTCGCGCTGGCGCGCCACCAGCTCGCGCTGGCGCGCGGCGGTCTCGTCCGTGCGGGCCAGCCACAGGTAGCCCTGCCGCCTGATCGACGGATCGTGGACGGACTGCCCCGTTTCCTCGGCGAACCGCTCGAGCAGCGCTACGGTGCGCGACACCAGCGCGAGCTCCTCGCGATGCTCGAGCTGCAGGCGATACCCGCCGGCCGCGACGGCCGTCGTCAGCGAGCACAGCGCCGGCCGCCGCTCGAGCACGAGCACGCGAAGCCCGGCCCGCGCGGCGAAGAAGGCAGTGGCCGCGCCGACGATGCCGCTGCCGACCACGACCAGCTCCGCAGACCGGGGAAGTTCGGTGGCGCGTCGCATCGAGCGCTATGCTCGCACACCCGATGGACCGTCCACTGCTCGCAGCATCCGTGACCCCGCTCCGCGACGGAGGCGACACGCTCGACGTCGACGCGATCGCGCCGCTCGTCCGCCACCTCGAGGAGGGCAGCGTGGACGGCATCTTCTGCCTGGGCACCACCGGCGAGGGCGTCCAGCTCGACCATCACGAGCGTGTGCGGGCGGCATCGGAGTTCCGTGTCGCCTGCAGCGGCATGCTGATCGTCCACTGCGGTGCGCAGACCACGGCCGAGACGGCGGCGCTCGCGGAGCACGCCGCGTCGATCCACGCCGACGGCGTGGCGGTGATCCCGCCGCCCTACTACCAGCTGAGCGAGGACGAGCTGGTCGAGCACTTCGTGACCGCGGCGGACGCATGCGCGCCGCTTCCGTTCTACCTGTACGCCTTCACGGCCCGCAGCGGCTACCCGCTCACCCCCGCGGTGATCACGCGAGTGGTCGAGCGGACGTCGAACGTGGCCGGCCTGAAGGTGTCGGAGAGCCCCTACGAGGCGGTGTCGCCGTACCTGACGCTCGGACTGCGCGCGTTCATCGGACAGGAGCCGCTGCTGCCCGAGGCGCTGGCCGACGGCGCGTACGGCTCGGTCTCGGGGCTTGCGAGCGCGTTCCCCCGGGACGTGCGCCGCGTGCTCGACGACCCGACGGAGGAGAACGCCGGCCGCCTGCGGGCGCTGCGGGACACGCTCGGGACGACGACGTTCATCCCGGCGCTGAAGTGGGTGCTGCACAACCGCGGGCTGCCCGTGAGGCCGGATGTTCGCCGGCCGCTGATGCCGGTCAGCGACGAGCTCGCCGCGCAGCTCGCCACGATCTGAACGCCTCCCCAAGGATCCTGACCCAGTTCAGCGGCAGCTCCCGCCTGCCGGTGCGCAGGGCCCTGTCGAGCGCCAGCGCCGCGCCCTCGCGCAGTGGCAGGCCGTGGCCGACGGCGATCGTCTCCGGGACGAGCCCGCGGAACGGCGTCCGCGGTGGGCGCAGCCGGGCGATCGGGTGCATGCCGAGGCGATCCCCGGATCTCGCGAGGTCGAATCCGGCGGTGCCGAGCACCTCGGCGCAGACCAGCAGCCTGCGGTCGGGAAGCCACAGCAGCGCCTCGCGCCACCGCTTGCTCTCGATCACCGGTCGCTCCTCGACGCCCTCCAGACCCACGCCGGGCCCGCCCAGCGCCCGCGGGGTCAGCCGCGGCGCGCCCAGCCGCTCGGAGAGCGCCGCTGCGTCGCGCTGGTGGCGGTCGAGCAGCGTGACCACGCCGCTCACCGGGGGCAGCGTCGACAGCCAGCCCTCCAGCTCGGGCGTGTCCACCGGGTCGACCAGCACCGTGCCGCCGCCGACCACGAGCGCGGCCGACGTGCGGCTCACCGGGTCGGACGGCCCCAGCGTCCAGGCGAACGAGCCGCGGTCGTCTAGCGGCACCTTCTGCGGCCCGCCGGCGCTCACGACGTGCACACGTCCAGCCCGAACGGGCGCGCGAGCACGCCGGTGGTTCCCAGCTGCGCCTTGAGCAGCTCCGCATCGGCCGCGACCCCGGCGGCGTCGTTCGCCTTCGCCGCCGCCACCAGCTTGGCGCCCGTGCCGATCGACTGCTCGAGGCTGTCGAGCATGCGCGTCACGGCGACCCGGTCGGCCGCGGGCGGGGTGAGCGCCCGCAGCTCGCGCAGCTCCGCGCGCTCGAGCGCGACGGCGCGAGCGCCCTGTGATGCCAGATGGGCGAGATCGCTCGCCGTCTTCAGCGACCCGATCCGCCGCTGGTAGCGCCGGCAGATGGCAACCGCCTGCTGCCGGAACTGCGCGCGGGTCGGCCCGTTGCCCGCCGATCCGGCGCTGCTCGAGGACCCGCCGCCCAGGCAGCCTGCGCCAAGCATCAGCAGCACCGCGGCGAGTGCGACGCTAGAGCGCGCCGCCCGCGGCATGTGGTGCGGTGGGGTCGGCAGCCTCGGCGGCCGCCTCGCGGGCCAGGTACTCCTCGGCCAGCAGCGGGTTGTCGCGGGCACGCTCGACCACGGTCAGGAGGCTCGACATGCTCGCCACCTCCTCCACCTGCTCCTTGATGAACCACTGCATGAACTGCTCGCCGGCGTAGTCGCCGGTCTCGCGGGCGAGCGTGGCCAGCGCACCGATCTGCTCGGTCACGCGACGCTCCTGGGACAGGGCCAGGGCGACCGGCTCGACCACGTCTCCGAAGGTCGTCTGCGGCGCCGCGACGCCCGGGATGGTCACGTCGAGGCCCGCGTCGAGCAGGTACTGCACCATCATCATGGCGTGGTTCCGCTCCTCGAGCGACTGCTGGTAGAAGTGCGCCGCCAGACGGGGCAACGTCTCCGCGTCGTAGTGGATCGCGATCGCCACGTACTGCTGCGACGCGCCGAACTCGTAGGCGATCTGGCCGTTGAGCGCTTCTGCAAACCGGGACTGGGACATGGCCAACCTGCTCCTGGGATCGAGTTCCTGGGCCGTGCGCGCAGTAGGCTATCCGACGTCCGTGGCCCGCGTCCGCGCCATCTTCCTCTCACCGGTCAAGTCGCTGGGCCTGATGCAGGCCGAGCGGACGGCTGTGACGCCGCACGGGATCCCGGGCGACCGCGCCTTCGTCGTGCTCGACGACCGCGACGAGGTGGCGACGCTGCGCCGCTACGGCGCCCTCGCCCACGCCCGCACGCGCTTCGACGTCGAGCGGAACGAGCTGACGATGCTGCTGCCCGGCGGCCGCGAGGTGGCCGGCACGGTCGGCGATGATCGGGAGCACGAGGTGCTGATGTTCGGGCGGCCGCTGCGCGGCGTGATCGTGGACGGCCCGTGGGCGGCGGAGCTCTCGGCGCTGACCGGCATCCCGATGCGGCTGATGCGGGCGCTCGGCGGCCCGGCCCAGGACAGCCACGCCATGTCGATGCTCTCGCTCGGGTCGGTCGAGCAGCTCTCGTCTCGCGCGAACCTCGCGCAGCCGCTCGACCCGCGGCGGTTCCGCAACTCGCTCCTGATCGAGGGCACGGACCCGCACGAGGAGGACTCCTGGATCGGGCGCGACGTGCGCGCTGGGACGGCCGTCCTGCGGGTGGCCGAGCGCGACCAGCGCTGCTCACTGATAACCAAGAACCCCGACAGCGGCGAGCGCGACCTCGACACCCTGCGCGTGCTCGCGTCCTACCGGCGCCAGGACGACGGCGAGGTCTGCTTCGGGGTCTACGCCGACGTCGTCGAGCCCGGTGACGTGGCGGTCGGAGACCCCGTCCAACTCGTCTGAAAGGAGCGCGATGATCGCCCCGTTCCGAAACCACCTGCCCGTCAAGATTCGCTTCGGCGACGGCGTCGCGGGCCAGCTTGCCGCCGTGCTGGCGGAGGAGGGCGCGACCAAGCCGTTCCTGGTGATGGATCGCGGGCTGGACGGGTTCGTGCCCGGCATCGCTGCCGCGATCGCACCGCTCGAGGGCGCGGTGCGGTTCGAGAAGGACGCCGGTGAGCCGACCGTGGGGCTGGTGGAGGAAGCGGCGGCGGCACTCACCGATTCCGGGTGCGACGCCGTGGTCGCGCTGGGCGGAGGCTCGTCCATGGACACCGCCAAGGCGGCGCGGCTGGTGGCGGGCCAGGGCAGCCCGTACATGGCCTTCGCACGCGGCGAGGCGGCATACGAGCCACCGCGGCTGCCGCTGGTCTGCGTGCCCACCACGGCCGGCACGGGGTCGGAGGTGTCGGGCGGAGCCGTGATCACCGACGAGCAGACGCACATCAAGGCCGGCATCGCGAGCCCGCTGCTGCGCGCCCAGCATGCCCTGGTCGACCCGACGCTGACCCACGGCCTGCCGGCCAAGCTGACCGCCTACACCGGGATCGACGCGCTGGCCCAGGCGATGGCGGCGCTGGTCGTCACCGCCCGCACGCCGGTCGGTGACGCGATCGGGCTCGAGGGCACCCGCCTGGCGGGCGGCGCGCTGGTGCGTGCGGTCCGCGACGGCTCGGATGCCGATGCGCGAAGCGACATGATGTGCGCGAGCCTGATGGGCGGCCTCGCGATGAACATCAGTGACTGCGGCTCCGAGCATTCCATCGCCCAGGCGATCGGCGGCAGGTACGGGCTTCCCCACGGCCTGACGATCGGGCTCGTTCTGGCCGAGACGATGGACCGCGACCGTGCGTACGTGCCCGAGCAGTTCGAGCGGATCGCCGACGCGCTGGGCGAGGAGGACGACGGGTCTGCCGACGGGTCACGGGCCGTTCGGGCTGTGCGCCGGATCCTCCAGGAGCTGGACTTCGAGACGCTGGAGTCGGTGGGCGTCCGCGAGCACGATCTCGACGAGCTCGCCGATAACGCGCTGCAGGACTACTTCATCTCGGTGGCGCCATCGCCGTGGACGCACGACGAGGTGGTCGCGGCGCTCCGCCAGGGCCTCGCCCTGGGCACATCACGAAGCTGAGTGGCTCTGCACCTGGTCCGGCGAGGAGGCGTCGCCCGCCGCCTCGCGCTCCTTCTCGCGCCGCTTGCGCAGCTCGTTCTGCGTCGCGAGCACGCCCACCGGCGTGAAGACGAGCGACCAGAAGATGCCGTAGAACACGGCGCGCACCGGTGGCTGGTGGAGCGGGCCGAGGTGGAACAGGAACAGCAGCACCGCCCACGTCGGGAAGGCGATCGCCACCTGCGCGGCGACGGGCAACCGTTCCCAGGGCCGTATCATGCGCAGGCCGACCCGCGCGAGCCGCCGCTCGAGCGCGCGCAGGGAGGTCTTCAGGGGATTCGGCATCACGACCGCAGGGTAGCGAGGTCAGCATGAGCGCACAGGAGATTCCAGGCCCGCGCGGGGCCACCGTGTCACTCGACGGAGCCGTCGCCGTCGTCACCGGGGCATCCAGCGGCATCGGGCTGGCGGTGGCCCGGGCACTGCGGGACGCCGGCGCGCGGGTGGTGGTGTCGTCGCGGCGGATGGAGGTGCTGGAGCCGATCGCGAAGGAGCTGGACGGGCTGCCCGTCGTCTGCGACGTCGGCGACTACCGGCAGGTGCAGGCGCTGGTGGCGGCCGCCGTGGACTGGGGCGGCAAGCTGACGGTCATGGTCAACAACGCCGGCTACGGCGTGTTCGGCCCGCTCCACGAGATCGACGCCGACCGGGTGGAGGGCATGATCCGCACGAACGTGCTGGGCGTCATTTACGGGATGCGCGCAGCCGGGGAACAGCTGGTGCGCCAGCGGCAGGGCGGTGGCATCGTCAACATCTCCTCGATCGTCGGCGAGTTCCCCGACCCGGGCAGCGGCGCCTACGCCGCGTCGAAGGCCGCCGTCGACCTGCTGTCGCGCACCGGCTACCGCGAGCTTCGCGACCACGGCATCCACGTGGTGAACGTCAAGCCGGCGCTCACGGACACGGAGTTCTCGGCGGTTGCGCGAGGCTCGACGCGCCGGACGGGCGGCGACCCGCCCGAGAAGGTGGCGCGCTGGGTTGTGGATGCATTGGAATCCGGATCCGCGACCGCGGGATACAGGTAACCTTCCTCGCGAATGTCGAGCGCCACCGCCCCCGCCACGCTGCCCTGGACTGAGGACGACGAGGCCAACCGGCTGCTGGCCGGCGACGGAAACGCGCTGCTGATCGGGTTCGCGCTCGACCAGCAGGTGACCGTGCAGAAGGCGTTCGCCGGGCCGCTCGCGCTGAAGCAGCGGCTGGGCACTCTCGACCCGGGCCGGATCGCCGCGATGCCGCCGGACGAGCTGGAGGCCGTGTTCCGCGAGAAGCCGGCGATCCACCGCTTCCCGGGCGCGATGGCAGGCAGGGTGCAGGCGCTCTGCGGCGTGATCGCCGACCGCTACGGCGGGGACGGATCCCGGGTCTGGACGGAGGCGGCGAGCGGCGCGGATCTCGTCAAGCGGCTCGGAGCGCTCCCGGGCATCGGCGACATGAAGGTGCGGAGCCTCACGGCCACGCTGGTCAAGCAGTTCGGCGTGCGGCCCGAGGGGTGGGAAGACGTGCTGCCGGGCCATCCCACGCTCGGGGACGTGGACTCTCCTGAGGCCCTGGCCGAGTACCAGGCTGCAAAGCGCGCGCACAAGGCGAAGGTGCGCGCGGAACGATCACGAACATGAGGGAGCCGTGCAGGTAATCGAGGAGCTGCCGCAGTCCGCGGGCTGGGGCCAGAAGATCGTCATGCTGGGCCTGACGGTGATCCCGTTCCTCGGGTTCATCGCGGCCGTAACGCTGCTCTGGAACACCTTCGTGGGGTGGACGGATCTCGTGCTGCTGGTGGTGCTGTACGTGCTGTGCGGGTTCGGCATCACGATCGGCTTTCACCGCATGCTCACGCACCAGGCGTTCAAGGCCGTCAAGCCGCTGAAGGCGGCGCTGCTCGTGTTCGGCTCGATGGCCATCCAGGGCCCCGCCATCACGTGGGCGGTCGACCACCGCACGCACCACGCCAACTCCGACAAGGAGGGCGATCCGCACAGCCCCCACCACGGGTTCGGCGGAGGCATCGGCGGCCAGCTGCGCGGCCTGCTGCACGCGCACATGGGCTGGATGTTCACCCACCGGCAGGCGCTCGAGCGGGCGCGGATGGGACGCGACCTGGTCGAGGACAAGCTCGTCCGGTTCGTCGACCGGACGTTCCTGCTGTGGGCAGTGATGGGCTTTGTCGTGCCCTTCGTGCTCGGCTATCTGCTCACCGGCGGCACCTGGCGCGGCGCCTTCACCGGCCTGCTGTGGGGTGGGCTGGTGCGCCTCTTCCTGAACCACCACGTGACGTGGAGCGTCAACTCGATCTGCCACTACTTCGGCCGCCGGCCGTTCGCGGCGTATGACCACTCCACGAACAACTGGGTGCTGGCGCTGCCGTCGCTGGGCGAGTCGTGGCACCACAACCACCACGTCTTCCCCACGTCCGCGTTCCACGGGCTGGGACGGACGCAGATTGACGTGTCCGGCCTCGTCATCCGCAGCTGGGAGAAGCTCGGCTGGGTGACGGACGTGCGGCGGCCGACCAGCGAGCAGATCGTGCGCAAGCTGAAGCGCTCCGCGTAGCCTCCTACACTGGCGGCGTGGAGCTCGACAGCATCCTGCTCGGCGACAACATGGAGCTGCTGCCGTCGCTGCCGGACGGCGCGTTCCAGCTGATCTACATCGACCCGCCGTTCAACACCGGCCGCCGGCAGGAGCGGCGGACGCTGGCGACGGTTGCCGACGCCGCGGGCGACCGCACCGGGTTCGCGGGGCGCCGCTACCGCAGTGAGGAGCTGGGGCGGGCGGGCTACGACGACGCGTTCGACGACTACGCCGCCTTCCTCGAGCCGCGGCTGCTCGAGGCGCGCCGGCTGCTGGCCGAGACCGGAACGCTCTACGTGCACCTCGACCCGCGCGAGGCGCACTACGTCAAGGTGCTGCTGGACGGCATCTTCGGCCGGGAGTGCTTCCTGAACGAGCTGATCTGGGCCTACGACTACGGGGCGAAAAGCCGCCGGCGCTGGCCGACGAAGCACGACACGATCCTGGTGTACGTCCGCGACCCGCAGCGGTACCACTTCGACTCCGAGCAGGTCGACCGCGAGCCGTACATGGCGCCGGGGCTGGTCACCCCGGAGAAGCGGGAGCGCGGCAAGCTGCCCACCTCCGTGTGGTGGCACACGATCGTCCCCACGAACGGGCACGAGAAGACGGGGTATCCCACGCAGAAGCCGGAGGGCATCGTGCGGCGGATGGTGCAGGCATCGACGCGGCCGGGCGACGTGGTGCTCGACTTCTTCGCCGGCTCGGGGACGCTCGGGGCCGTGGCGCAGATGCTGGGGCGGCACTACGTCCTGATCGACTCGAACCCGGAGGCGGTCGAGGTGATGCGGCGCCGCCTGGCTAGGTGATGACGCGCACGCCGTCCGGCGTGGCAACGTAGGCCGCGGACGCCATGCCGAGGAACAGGCCGTGGGCGACCATGCCGGGCATGGCCTCGAGCTCGGCGGCGAGCCGGGCTGCGTCGCTCCAGTCGTCGCGCCGGCAATCGGCGATGTGGTTGCCCTCGTCGGTGACGAACGGCGACGCCGGGCCGCCGCGCAGCAGCGGCGTCCAGCCCGCCTCGGCCAGGAGCCGCTCGCAGAGCGGGTAGGCGAAGGTGACCACCTCGACCGGCAGCGGAGCGCGCTGGCCCAGCCGCTCGACCAGCTTGGAGTCGTCGGCGACGACCACGAAGCGGGCGGCGGAGGCGGCCACCACCTTCTCCCGCAGGTGGGCGCCGCCGAGGCCTTTGATCAGGTCGAGCCCGGGCGCGATCTCGTCCGCGCCGTCGAGGGCGAGATCCAGGCGGGGACGCTGCTCCAGCGTCGCCAGCGGGATGCCGAGCTCGCGGCAGCGAGCGGCGGTCGCCTCGGAGGTGGGAACACCGGTGATCCCCTCGAGCGCGCCGCCCTCGAGGCGGGCGGCCAGCCCGTCCAGCAGGAAGGCGGCGGTCGATCCGGTGCCGAGCCCCAGCGTCATCCCGCTTCGCACCTCGGCGTCGATGGCGGCCTCGGCCGCGGCGCGCTTGAGCCCGGCCGCCTCGTCGATCATGCGCGCAGCGACGCCGCAAGGGCGTCGGGGTCGGTGATCGGAGCCCGGCAGGCGAACCGCTCGCAGACGTAGGCGGCGGGACGGCCCTCGACGGTGGACTTGCCCTCGAGCAGGGCGAGCGGCGGGTCGTCGTCGCCCCCGCCGTGGGCGACCACGGCGTTCGGGAGGTAGGCGTCGGCCACGACGTCGGCCAGCCGCTCGGTGGCCGGATCGCCGTACGGGCCGACGATCGCGATCTCCTGCGGCGGCGTCAGGTGCATGTCGAGCGCACAGAGGGCCTGGCCAAGCCCGTACGGAGACCGCTCCATGTAGGGCGCGGCCAGCCGGAGCACGCCTGCCGCCTCCGCCTCGAGCGCGTCGTCGCCGTGCAGCCTCGCCAGCTGCAGGAGGACGGTCGCCATCAGCGATTGGCCCGACGGCGTGGGGTTGTCGTCGAGCTCCTTGTGGCGGGCGATCAGCCGCTCCCCGTCGGCCGGGGTGTAGTAGAAGCCGCCCCGCTCGTGGTCGGTGAACTGCTCACGAACGACGGCGACGAGGCGCTCCGCCTCACGCAGCCAGTCCGGCTCGCCGGTGGCGCGGTAGAGGTCGAGCAGGCCGAGCGTGACGGCGCCGTAGTCGTCGAGGTACCCCGTGATGTCGGACGCCCGGCCGGCCATCGCGGTGCGGCGGAGCCGCCCGTCGCCGCCGCGCATGTCGGTGAGGAGGAAGCCGGCGCAGGCCTGTGCCGCATCCAGGTAGTCGGCGCGGCGCAGCCGGCGCCCTGCCTCCGCGAGGGCGGACAGCGCGAGCCCGTTCCAGCTTGCGACAACCTTGTCGTCACGAGCGGGCTGGGAACGGCGCATGCGGACGGCGAGCAGCTGATCGCGGATGCGTGGCCACTCGGCGGGCGGGTCGCCCTGCGGCCGCAGCACGGTCGCACCCTCGAAGTTGCCCTGCTCGCTGACGCCCAGGTAGGCGATGGCCGCATCGGCATCCCCAGCCGGGAGCGCCTCCCGCATCTGGGCGGGTGTCCACACGTAGGTGAGGCCCTCCTCGCCCTCGGTGTCCGCATCGAGGGCGGAGGCGAAGCCGCCCCCATCGACGGCGAGGTCGCGGAGCATGAAATCGAGCGTCCGCTCGCAGACCTCCCGATACCGGGCGTCCCCGGTAACGGCCCACGCGTGCAGGTAGCAGCCGGCGAGGAGCGCGTTGTCGTAGAGCATCTTCTCGAAGTGCGGCACGAGCCAGGCCGCATCGACGGAGTAGCGGGCGAAGCCGCCGCCGAGCACATCGTACATGCCTCCGAGCGCCATGCCGTCGAGCGTCAGCGTGGCGACGCCGAGCGGGTCGTCGCCGACGCCGCGGCGGCTCATCCGCAGCAGGAACTCGATGGCCGAGGCAGGGGGGAACTTGGGAGCGCCACCGAACCCGCCCCAGGTGCGATCGACGGCACGCTCCAGCACGCCGGCTGCCTCTTCGAGCAACTCGGGGCGCAGCTGCTCGTCGCTCGGCTCCAGCCTTCCCGCCGACTGCAGGTAGCCGGTGACCGAGCCGGCCACCCGGGCGACGTCCTCGGGCCGTTCGCGATAGGCCTCGGAGGCCGCCTCGAGCACCTGGCGGAAGGAGGGCATCCCCATCCGCGGCGCCGGCGGGAAGTACGTCCCACCGTGGAACGGCTCGCCCTCGGGCGTGAGGAAGACGGTCATCGGCCATCCGCCGTGGCCCTGCGTGAAGGCGACGACGGCGTTCATATAGATGGCGTCGAGGTCGGGGCGCTGCTCGCGGTCGACCTTGATGTTGACGAACAGGCGGTTCATCAGCGCGGCGGTGTCGGCATCTTCGAACGACTCGTGCTCCATGACGTGGCACCAGTGGCAGGCGGCGTAGCCGATGGAGAGGAGGATCGGCCGGTTCTCGCGGCGCGCGCGCTCGAGCGCCTCTTCCCCCCAGGGGTACCAGTCGACGGGGTTGTCGGCATGCTGGAGCAGGTAGGGGCTGGTCTCACCGGCGAGGCGGTTCATGACGGGAGACAGGGTACCCGCCGGCCGGTCCTGGGCCGAACCCCGGTCTCAAAGCAGACCGGCGCCGGCAGGCGCCGGTCTGGCACGGAACCGTCACGGGTTCTCGCATGACACGGCCTCGCCCGGCGGGCGGTCTCAAAGCACGGGTCGGCCGGCGTGACGCGGGCGAGTGCGCAGCGGAACGACGTGTCGGAGGATCGTGACGATCTGCTCAGGCGACGACCTGGCGGATCTGGTGCACCATCACCATCACCGCCGACGCGTCGTCGACCTGGGAGCCGGAGGCGCTGCCCATCAGCGTGGCCAGCCGCTGGTACGGATCAACCCGCGCGGCCAGGTACTCGTCCACCGCCGCGTCGATATCAGCACCGCTGAACTGCTCGATCACCCGCGCCACGATCTGCCGGCGCAGCAGCCGCAGGTCGTCCAGCTGCGCGCCCCAGGCCAGGCGCTGCCAGCGCGTCTTCGCCGGCATGTGCGCGACCCGCTCCTCGACCACGTTCAGGTACAGCCGCTCCCCCACCACGAAGAAGGCGTGCGCGACCTCCGCGATCGACCGGCCGGTCTCGCGCGCCACCGCGATCACATCGGGCGCGTACACCAGGTCGGGCACCGTCGCGCCGAAGCGGGCCGTCTCCTCCGGCACGTGCTGGCCGAGGTAGCCCTCCAGCCGCTCCTCGTACTCGAGCCGCCACGAGCTCGTCGCGGCCTCCTGCAGATGGGCGAGCAGGTCGCGGAAGCCCGGCTGGTCCCGATCGATCGCCGTGCGCAGGTCGAGGTCGGCGTCGTAGCGCAGGTACCAGCGCGCGAACTGCTCCACCATCGAGTCGACGCCGGCCATGAGCTCCGCGGCGGTTTCGACCGGCACGTCGCTGCGAAGGGCCTCGACCCGCCCCCAGTGCCGGCGGGCATCCGTCACCTCGCGCGCGATCAGGAAGGCCCGGCAGATCTCGTCCGGGCCGGCGCCCGTCTCGGCCGCCATGCGGGCGACGAACGTGCTGCCCATCGAGTTGATCACGTCGTTGGTGACGATCGTGGCGATGATCTCGCGGCGCAGCGGATGCGTCGTCAGCAGCGCCCAGAACCGCTCCACGACGGGCTCGGGGAAGTACGCCGCCAGGTCCCCTTCCAGGTGCGGATCGTCCGGCAGGGACGAGGGCTGGATCTGGTCGCGCAGCAGCCGCTTGGCATAGGCCAGCAGCACGCACAGCTCCGGCCTCACCATGCCGGCGCCCGCAGACTCGCGCTCTGCCATGCGGTCGGCGCTGGGCAGCGACTCGAGCGGGCGGTCGAGCAGGTTCGCGCGCTCGAGCTCCTCCATCAGCGCCTCGTACGCCTCCATCCGCGTGGCGGACACGGCGGACTCCTGGGAGAGGATCTGCACCTGGAGGTAGTTGTCGTAGAGCACGTGCGCGACCACCTCGTCGACCACCGATTCCAGCAGCTCGTTGCGCTGCTCGATGGTGAGATCGCCGGACTCCACCGCCTGGGCCAGCAGGATCTTCAGGTTCACCTCGTGATCCGAGCAGTCCACGCCGGCCGAGTTGTCGATCGCGTCGGTGTTGATGCGCCCGCCCGCCATCGCGTACTCGATGCGGCCGCGCTGCGTGAACCCGAGGTTGCCGCCCTCGGCAACCACCCGGCATCGCAGGTCGCCGCCGTTCACCCGCAGCGGATCGTTGGCGCGGTCGCCGGCATCCTCGTGGGACTCGGTCGACGCCTTCACGAACGTGCCGATCCCGCCGTTCCAGAACAGATCGACAGGGGCGCGAAGGATCGCCTGGCACAGCTCCATCGGCGACAGGCTCTGCGCCTGCACGCCGAGCACCGCCCGCGCCTGGTCCGACAACGGCACCGCCTTCGCGCTCCGCGGCCAGACGCCGCCGCCCTCGGAGATGAGCGACCGGTCGTAGTCGTCCCAGGAGCTCGCGGGCAGCTCGAACAGCCGCTGCCGCTCCTCGAGCGACCGGGCGGGATCGGGATCCGGATCGATGAACACGTGCCGGTGGTCGAACGCCGCGACCAGCTTGATGGCCGGCGAGAGCAGCATGCCGTTGCCGAACACGTCACCCGACATGTCGCCGATGCCGACGACGGTGAACGGCTCGGTCATCACGTCCTGGCCGAGCTCGGCGAAGTGGCGCTTGACGCTCTCCCATGCGCCCTTCGCCGTGATGCCGAGCTCCTTGTGGTCGTATCCGGCAGAGCCGCCCGACGCGTAGGCGTCGCCAAGCCAGAAGCCGTACTCGGCGCTGACCTCGTTCGCCGTGTCGGACAGATGGGCGGTGCCCTTGTCGGCTGCGACGACCAGGTACGCGTCGGACTCGGGGTCGAGCACGCGAACCCCCGGCGGCCGGCGCACCTCGCCGCCCACGATGTTGTCGGTGAGGTCGAGCATGCCGCGCATCAGCACCATGTACTGGCGCCGCTCCTCGTCCATCAATGCGCCCCGGTCGGACGGCGGACGCTTGAGCACGAAGCCGCCCTTCGCCCCCGTGGGCACGATCACCGCGTTCTTGACCATCTGGGCCTTCATCAGCCCGAGGATCTCGGTGCGGTAGTCCTCCAGCCGGTCGGACCACCTGATGCCACCGCGGGCAACGTAGCCGCCACGTAGGTGGACGCCCTCCATTGCCGTGGAGTACACGAAGATCTCCCAGCGCGGCACAGGCTTCGGCATCCCCGGCACGTCCTCGCAGCGGAGCTTGAACGAGAGGTACGGCAGGGCTCCGCCGTCCCTGAACGCGTTCGTCCGCACGGTCGCCAGGATCATCCCGAGGAAGCTCCGCAGGATGCGGTCGTCGTCGAGGCTGGCGATCTCGTCGAGCCCCTTCAGGATCTCCGACTCGAGCGGCTTCGAGTCCGCGGCGGGGTCGCGCGCAGGATCGAGACGCAGCTCGAACAGCTCCACCAGCTTGCGGGCCAGGCCGGAGTTCCGGACGAAGGCGTCGTTGACGTAGCGCTTCGTGAATCCGCCGCCCAGCACCTGCCGGTACTGCCGGTAGGCCCGCAGGATCGCGACCTGACGCCAGGTCAGGCCGGCAGCGGGCACCAGGCGGTTGAGCGAGTCCGACTCGGCCCGGCTATCCCAGACCGCACGAACCGTGTCGGCCACGTACCCGCCCACCCGGTCGAGGTCGAGCGGCCAGCCGTTCGCGTCGAGCACGCCGAAGTCGTGCAGGTACCGGCCGCTGCCCTCGTGCTCCTGCAACCGGGTCGGCACCTCCTCGACCACGGTCAGCCCGAGCGCCTCGAGCACCGGCAGCAGATCGGAGAGCGGCGCCTTGCCGCCGGTCTTGTAGAGCTTCAGCCGGGTGAGCGGCTCCGCCGTCGCCTCCTCGTTCTGGAGGGCGACCGTGTACGGCCGCTCGGCACCCAGCTGCTCGAACTGGTCGACGTCGAACTCCGCCATGAAGATGGGAGCGGCCGACTTGTAGTACTCGGGGAAGAGCCCCGCGTACCGGCGAGCCAGCGCGTGTCCCTGCACCTCGCCGTGGCGGGCCACGAGTGCATCGGAGAGTGCGTCGTCCCACGTTCGGGCGGCCTCGATCACCTCGCGCTCGAGCTCGGCGTACGACACCTCGGGCACCTCGCCCTCCGGCACGTGCACGATGAAGTGGAACCGCGCCGGCTCGGTCTCGCCCAACGCGAGGTGGTAGTCGACGGAGTCGCCGTTGAACCGCTCCTCGAGCAGGTTCTGCAGGCGCAGGCGCAGCTCGGTCGAAACGTGGTCGCGCGGCAGCGCCACGGTCGCGGAGACGAACCGGCCGTTCAGGTCCGGCCGCACGAACAGCTGCACCTGCCGCCGCTCCTGCAGGCCGAGCAGCGCCATCACCGTGTCCCGCAGGTCGTCCGCGGATGAGGCGAACAGCTCGTCCTTCGGGAAGCTGTCGAAGATCGTGACCACGGCCTTGTAGTCGTGCGAGCCGGGGAAGAGATCCTCGGACTCCATGATGTAGTCGAGCTTTCGGCGGATCAGCGGGATGTCGCGGGCCGGCTCCATCAGCGCCTTGCTGGTGAACAGGCCGAGCACCCGCAGCTCGCCCACGACCGCGCCCGACTCGTCGACGTGCTTGACGCCGATGTAGTCCATCTTGACGCGCCGGTGGACGGTGGCCTGCCGGTTGGTCTTGGACACGATCACGAGCGGCCCGCCCACGATCCGGTCGCGCAGGGTCGACTTCAGCGTCGAGATCGCCACCGGCTGGTCATACGTCGACCTCGTCTCGTCCGACAGGATGCCGAGGCCGGAGCCGGGCACGACCTGCACCGTCTCCTCGTCACCCGACCCGCGGAGGTCGTACTCGCGATAGCCGAGGAACACGAAGTTGTCGGCCTTCAGCCAGTGGAGGAATGCGATCGCCTCCCCGATGTCGTCCTTCGGATAGCGGGCGCCCGCCTCGTGAGCGACCTCGACCAGGCGGTCGACCCGGTCGACCATGGGATGGAAGTCGCGCACGACCAGCCGCACGTCGGCGAGCACCCTGGCAACGCCGTCCTCGACCGCGGAGAGCTGGTCGTCGGGCACCCGGCGCGAGACCTCGAAGTGCATCACCGACTCGCGGTGAAGCGCGCCCCGGGCCGGCCCGATCGAGGAGACGGAGCCGCTCGCATCCCGCTCCACGCCCATCACAGGGTGGAGCACGCTCCGCACCTCGAGCCCGCGGCTGCGCAGCTCCTCGCCGACGCTGTCGATCAGGAAGGGGGAGTCGGGGAGGTTGGCCTCGACCACGGTGCCGGCGGCGGCGTAGCCCTCCTCCTCCGTCGTCGGGTTGAGGGCGCGCACGGCCACCTCGCCGCGGCGAGCGTCGACGAACGCGAACAGGCTGCGGATCTGCGCGGCCAGCGCCGCCGGCGACGGGCGCTCCACCTGGTCGATGCCGACGCGGCGGACATACGACCGGGCGAAGGCGGTCAGACGGTCGTCGGCACCGTCGAGATCGGCGAGCACCGCCGCGGTGAGCTCAGCGTCGGGATCGCCGGGCGATGTCGCGACGGGCGGGGCTGCCTCGCTGCTCACGAGACCTGATGGTACCAGTGGTCAGGCCGCGCGGAGTTCCTAGCCGAAGCGGCCGGTGACGTAGGCCTCGGTGCGCGGATCGGAGGGGCGGATGAACAGCTTCGACGTCGGGCCCTGCTCGACGAGCACGCCGCTCCGCGACCCGTCCTCGGCCACGTCCACGCTGAAGAAGGCGGTGACGTCGGCGACGCGCGCGGCCTGCTGCATGTTGTGAGTGACGATGATGATCGAGTACTCGGACTTGAGCTGCTCGACCAGGTCCTCGATGCTCTGGGTCGAGATCGGGTCGAGGGCCGACGCCGGCTCGTCCATCAGGATCACGTCCGGCTCGATCGCAAGCGCACGCGCGATGCACAGGCGCTGCTGCTGCCCTCCCGACAGCGACAGGCCGCTGGCCTTGAGCCGGTCCTTCACCTCGTCCCACAGCGCGGCGTGTCGCAGCGCCCGCTCGACCCGGCTGTCGAGATCGTCCTTCATGCCGTGCAGGCGCAGGCCGTACGCGACGTTGTCGTAGATCGACTTCGGGAAGGGGTTCGGCCGCTGGAACACCATCCCGATGCGGCGCCGCACCTCGACCGCGTCCACGTCGGACCCGTACAGGTCCTCGCCGCGGTACTCGACCCGGCCGCCGACGGCGGCGCCCGGGATCAGATCGTTGAGCCGGTTCAGGCTGCGCAGCAGCGTGGTCTTGCCGCAGCCCGAGGGGCCGATGAACGCGGTCACGAGGTTGCAGTGGATGTCCATGTTGACGTCTCGGATGGCGACCTTGCCGCTGTAGGAGACGTTGACGTTCTCGAGCTCGAAGACGGTGGGATGCCCGACCGTCGGGTCCTCGTCGTGGCCCGCGGCGACGTCACCGAGCTGGGTGGTCGGCCGTGCTGGCGCCACGCCGGACGCCGGATCGGGCGAGTTCGCCGCTGTTGTCTCGTCGGGCTGGTCGGTCATCGGTGGTGTCCCTTCGGGACGAATGGTCTCAGACATCATGCATCCTGGTGGCCGGCTGGTGCCTCATCGCGTCTGCTCGATCCTCCGGCGGCTGCGCAGCGAGAGCAGCCGGCCAAGGCTGCTTCCGATCAGCACGCCCACCAGCAGCACCAGTGCGGCCGCCCAGGCGACCTCCTGGTCGTGAGGGCTGGGCGACTCGGATCCCTGGAAGATGACGAGCGGGATCGATGCCATCGGCTTGGTCGGGTCGGTGACCACAGCGTTGGCGAAGATGCCCGTCGTGAACAGGAGCGGCGCCGTCTCGCCGGCCGCCCGTGCGACAGCGACGATCGTGGCCGTGACGATTCCGCCCACCGCCGTCGGAAGGATCACCGTGAGCACCGTACGAGCCCGGCTCGCTCCGAGCGCCATCCCGGCCTCGCGCAGCGAGGACGGCACCAGCAGCAGCACCTCCTCGGTCGACCGGGCCACGACCGGCAGCTGCACGATGGAGAGCGCGACACCCGCTGCGTACGCGCTGTAGCCGTTGCCGACGACGAGCAGGCCGAACACGAAGACGCCGATGACGATGGTCGGCACGCCGGCCAGCACGTTCAGCGTGATCCGGATGACGACCGCCAGCCGCGGCGGCGCGAACTCGCTGCTGAAGATCGCCAGCAGGACGCCGAGCGGCACAGAGATCGCCGTCGCGATCGCCGTCATGATGAGGGTGCCGATGATGGCGTTCTTGATGCCGCCGCCCTCGCCGGGGATGCCGAAGGTGCTCGTCACCTGCGTGAACAGATCGGCGTTGAGCGCCGGCAGGCCCTTCTTCGCGACGGAGATGATCACGATCGCGAGCACGGCGATCGCCAGCATTGCGGCCAGCGTCGCCAGCACCTCCATCACCTTGCTCCACCGGCGACGGCGAGCGGCGCGACCCGAGGATGCGGACAGAGGAAGCGGCGCCGCGCTCACGCCGCCCCTCGCATCCGCCGCTGCATGCGCGCCGCGATCAGCTGGGCCGTCAGGTTGACGATCAGGCTGAACACGAGCAGGATCACCGCCAGGTAGGCGAGCGATGCGCGCTGCAGGTGGGTGGCCGTGCCTGCGTACTGGGCAGCGATGCGGCTCGCCATCGTGTCGGCGGGGCCCCAGAGGCTATCCGGGCGCGAGTTCGACCCGCCGATCACCTGCGTCACGGCGATGGCCTCGCCGATCGCCCGGCCGAAGCCGAGCATGACGGCTGCGACCAGGCCTCCGCCGACCTGCGGGATCATCACCGAGCGCACCATCTCCCAGCGGGTGGCGCCGAGTGCCAGCGACCCCTGCTTGAGGTCGCTGGGGACGTTCGTGAACAGCTCACGGCTGACGCTGGCCACGATCGGCACGACCATGATCGTCAGCACGAGGATGGCCATGAACAGGCCCTGGTTGGACGGGTAGCCGTCCAGGAACGGGATCCAGCCGAAGTGGTCGATGATGAACGGCTCGATGTGCTGGGCCACGAACGGGCCCATGATCAGGATGCCCCAGAGGCCGAGCACGACGCTGGGAATGGCGGCGAGCAGCTCGACCAGCATGGTCACCGGCGTTCGGATCGCCCTGGGCGCGAGCTCGCTCAGGAACACGCCGATCGCGATCGACATCGGCACGGCGATCAGCAGGGCACCGAGGGAGGTGATCAGCGTGCCCCAGATCAGGTCGCGGGCGCCGTACACGTCCGTGACGGCGTTCCACTCGGTCCCCGTCAGGAACGATGCGCCGAACTCCTGGATGCTCGGCCACGCCTCGCGGCCGACCTCGTAGACAAGCAGCACCATCAGCAGCCCGAGCACGACCGCGGCGAGCCCGGTGATCCCGCGCAGGGCGAGGTCGCCGTACCTCGTACGGCGACGGCCGGAGAGCGGCATGCGCTGTGCTGGGGTTTCGGTTGCCATCGTCAGAACAGCAACCGGCCGGCGCCCCGTCGGACGCCGGCCGGTCGAGGGTCAGCTACGGATGGATCGACGCTATCACCTGCTTGTCGTGCGAGACCACCGAGCTCGGCAGCGCCGGGAAGCCGAGGTCGGGCCCGAAGCTCTGCCCATCGGTGACGGCGTAGGTGAAGAACTTCTTCAGCGCCGCCGCCTTGGGGGATTGCTTGGGAACGATCGCGTACGAGTAGGTGGACAGGGGATACGCGTTTGCGGCCGATGCCGGCGGGTTGACCAGCGGGATCGAGCCGTCGGGCTGGATGCCCGTGGCCGAGGCGGCCGCCGCGCTGATCGCGTCGGTGCTCGGCTCCGGGTAGCTGCCGGCGGCGTTCTGGATCAGCGCCTCGTCCAGGGAGTCGGCAGCGATGTAGGACACAGCGACGTAGCCGATCGCGCCGTCGGTGCTCTGCACCGCCGCTGCGACGCCCGAGTTCTTCTCGGCGCCCTGGCCGGTCGGGAAGGATGGCTGCGTGGAGGCGCCGACCTTGCTCTTCCAGTCCGGGCTGACCGCGGACAGGTAGCTGGAGAAGACGAAGCTGTCACCGGATCCGTCGCTGCGGTACACCGGCGTGATGTGGGTGCCCGGCAGGTTGACGCCGGGGTTCAGCGACTTGATCGCCGGATCGTTCCAGGACGTGATGTCGCCCATGAAGACCTTCGCGAGCACGTCGCCGGTCAGCTTCAGCTTGTTGGGGACGCCGGAAACGTGGTAGGTGACCACCGTGGCGGCCAGCGCCCACGGGATCTGCACGCAGCCCTTGCAGGCGGTCGCCTGATCGGAGGACAGCGGCGCATCGGAGGCGCCGAAGTCGACGGTTCGGTTGGTGATGGCGTCGATGCCACCGCCGGAGCCGACCGGCCCGTACGTGATGGTGACGCCGGCCTTGGACGCGTAGTCCGGGGCCCACTGGGAGATCAGCGGGGCAACCAGCGTACTGCCCGCGCCGTTCAGCGCCTTGTCGTTGGACGCCGCTGCGCCGCCGGAGCCGGAGCTGCTGCTGCCCGACGAGCCGCACGCCGCCGCCAGCGCGACGATGGCCAGCACCACAGCGAACAGCGCAGATGACTTCAGTTTCTGCATCAAACACCCCTCCATATCGATGGCGCCTCAACGGGCCTGCCTCTCGGCTGCAGGATTGACCAGGCCGGCCCGGTACGGGGGTACAGGATGGTGGCGATATGGTGAAGATCCGGTGAATCGGCTCCGTAGGGGTCGCGGCGCTCCTCGACCGTCTGCGAAACTCTCGCCATGCCAAGCGCCCGACAGACCTTCCAGACGCAGCTCGATGCGGTCGAGCAGGAGCTGCACAACCACGGCAAGCTGGTGCAGCGGGCGCTCGACCGATCGGTGCAGGCGCTGCTCGCCGGAGACGAGCAGCTGGCCGACCTGGTCATCGCCGGGGACGACGAGAACGACGCGTCGTACCTGCGCATCGAGGACGACGTCGAGCGGCTGCTGGCGCTGCAGACGCCCCTCGCCACGGACCTGCGGCTGATCCTGACCATTCTCCACATCAACCTGCACCTGGAGCGGATGGGCGACCAGTGCGTCAACATCGCGAAGCTGACGAAGCTGACGCTCGGGCTGGTGATCGCCTCCGAGCTGCTCGAGTCGTTCAGGAGGATGGGCGAGCAGGCCGAGGCGATGGCAGCCGAGGCGATGACCGCCTTTGCCGAGCGCGACGTGGAGCGGGCGGAGCGGCTGGTGATCATGGACTCCGTGATCAACAGCGAGAACCGGGAGCTGGCACGCCGGATCATGGCCCTGGGCGGCGACGAGCGGATGCGTGAGGCGGGCCTGCGCGCGATCCTGATCTCACGCTGCATGGAGCGGATCGGCGACAACGCCGTGGACATCGGCGAGCGCGTCGCCTACCTGGCGTCGGGCGAGTTCCGCGAGTTCACGGACGCGTCACACTCGCCCGGCGAGTAGCCGGGAAGTAAGCCTCAGGCCGACCCCGGCTGCTGCCGTTCACCGGCGGCCGCCTCGTCCACCAGCCACTCGGCGCCACGCACCATGCCCGCGGGCAGCTGCTCCCCCGACCGGATTCGCGACAGCGCGTCGGCCTTCGCAGCCCCGCTGACGAGGAAGATCGCCCGCCGCGCCGCGTTCAGCGCGGGGAGCGTGAGCGTGAGCCGCGACATCCCCTGCACCACGTCCGGCGGAGCGATCACCCAGCGCTCCTCCTCGAGGAGCGAGATCGAGCCGGGAAACAACGATGCGGTGTGGCCGTCGTCGCCCATGCCGAGCATGACCAGGTCGAACGCCGGCGCCTCTCCGAAGAACGCCCGCAGCAGCCCCTCGTAGACGTCGGCATCCGTGAGCGGGTGCACCTGACCCTCCGGGATCGGCACCCGCGAGAGCAGCACCTCCCTCGCGCTTCGGAAGTTCGACCGCTCGTCGTCCAGGGGCACACGGCGCTCGTCGCCGAAGAACACGTGCCACCGGCTCCAGTCGATCCGGTCGCGATACTCCTCGCCGGCGAGCAGGCCGAAGGTGGCCTTCGGCGTCGATCCGCCGGACAGCGCGATGGCGAACCGCTCGCCCGCCGCCGCCGACGCATCGGCGATGGTCTCGGCCGCCGCCCGGGCGACCGCCTCGCCGTCGGCCAGCACCCGCAGGTTCATGCCGCCGCGGCCAGTGCCTGCTCGAACGGGCGCTCGGCCCCCAGCCGGTCGAGCTCACCCGACAGCAGGGTGACGAGACCCGGCGCGGGCAGGCCCACGGCGCGCGGAGCGAGGTCCGGGCCCCGCGCCTCGCCGTGCTCGTTCCGGGCCGACCGCTCGACGACGAATGGCTCGTCCCCACACAGCAGCTCGACCCGGTTGATCCGCTTGGCCCGGGTGTTGTCGAGGCCGATCTGGCGGTCGAGACGGGACCGCAGCCAGCCGGCGAGCAGGGCGGCCTGGTTGGGCGGGCCGGTCACCTCCACGCCGACCAGGTGGTCGAGCGACTTCCGCTGCCGCGGCGCGTCGAACATCGCCGCGATCGCCTCGCGCCACGGATTGGTGCGCACCCAGGCGAGGTCGGCCAGCCCGGCCGCCATCCGCTCGACCTGGCGCACCGCGTCGATGCCGGCCTGGTCGGAGTCCACGATCACCCGAGTCGCCGCCTCGACCAGCTCCTCGAGCACGGCATCGCCGGGGTCGGGAATCGACCCCTGCCACCACAGGAACACCGGCAGGTCGGCGACCAGCAGGGCGAGGACGGCACTCGGCAGGGCGGCGCGTTCGCCGTGGATGACGATCCGCTCGGTGCAGACCTGCTGCCCGCCTCCGGTCCAGCAGGTGCTGGCGACCCGCGCCTTGGGCGTCCCCCCCGAGGGGCTGATCACGATTGCCCGCAGCGGCCGGCTGCCGCCGATGCCGTCGAGCACCCGCTCGGTCGCCTCGGCGTCCTCGTCGCTGCTGCAGGTGATCACCAGGTTGAGCGTCGTGGCGCGGACGCTGCCGAGGCTGTCGCCGCCGCGCAGCTCGGCGAGCGCGCGCTCGACGCCCGACAGCTCGGTCCACCCGGCGCTGGTGACCTCGGGCTCGCTCACGGGCGCCTCCAGCGGCGGCCGTCGCGGGCCATCAGGTCGTCGGCGGCATCGGGCCCCCAAGATCCGGACGCATAGGGCTGCGGCTGCCCGGTCTGCCATTGCTCGATCAGCGGGTCGCAGATCTGCCACGCCCGCTCGACGCTGTCCTGCCTCGTGAACAGCGTGCTGTCGCCGCGGATGGCATCAAGCAGGAGCGTCTCGTAGGCCTCGGGCACGTCCGAGAGGAACGACGAGCCGTAGAGGAAGTCCATGTTCACGCTGCGGATGCTGAGCGTCGGGGTCGGCGCCTTCGCGCCGAAGCGCAGCGAGATGCCCTCGTCCGGCTGGATCCGCAGCACCAGCGAGTTCGCCTCGAGATGCTCCGCCGCCTCCCGGGAGAACGGCAGGTGCGGCGGCCGGCGGAACTGCACCGCGACCTCCGTGACCCGCTTGGCGAGCCGCTTGCCCGACCGGATGTAGAAGGGCGTCCCCGCCCAGCGCCAGTTGTCGATCTCGAGCTTGGCCGCGATGTAGGTCGGTGTGTTCGAGTCCGGCGGCACCTCGGGCTCCGAGGTGTACGCCGGCACCTCCTCCCCGGCGACGTAGCCGCGGTCGTACTGCCCGCGCACCGCGTCCTGGAAGCTCATCGGCCGCATCGCGCGCAGCAGCTTCGCCTTCTCGTCGCGCACCGCCTCCGGCTCGAAGGCCGCCGGCGGCTCCATCGCGACCAGCGCCAGCACCTGCAGCAGGTGGTTCTGGACGATGTCTCGGACGACGCCCGTCTCCTCGTAGAAGGCGGCACGATGCTCCACGCCGATCGACTCGGCGACGGTGATCTGGACGTGGTCGACGTAGGAGTTGCTCCAGATCGGCTCGAAGATCGCGTTCGCGAACCGGAAGGCGTAGATGTTCTGGACGGTCTCCTTGCCCAGGTAGTGATCGATCCGGTAGACCTGGCGCTCCTGGAACCAGCGGTGCACCGTCTCGGCCAGCTCCTGGGCGGACTCGAGGTCACGGCCGAACGGCTTCTCGATCACCACCCGGACCAGATCCGCCGGGCGGCTCAGCTTGGCGGCGCCCAGGCCCTTCACGATCACCGGGAAGAAGCTGGACGGCGTGGACAGGTAGAACACCCGGTGGGCGTTGCCGCCGATGTGCGCGTCGAGACCGTCGACCGTCTTTGCCAGCTCGTGGAAGTGCTTCTGGTCGTCGAACCCGCCCGCGTGGTAGTGCAGCATCGACTCGAACGCCGGCCAGAACCGCTCGTCCATCTTGGTTCGCGAGTGCGCCTCGATCGCCGCCTTGGCGAAGCGGCGGAAGCCCTCGTCGCCCATCTCCGTGCGGGCGTATCCGACGACGCCGAAGCGCGGCGGCAGCAGGCCCCGCTTTGCGAGGTTGTAGAGCGCCGGCAGCAGCTTGCGCTGGGCCAGATCGCCGGTCGCCCCGAAGATGACGAACAGCGCCGGCTCGCTGGCGCCGCCCACCCGGAGCCCCTCGCGCAGCGGGTTGTCCCGCGGCGCGCCGCGGGGACTCACTCGCGCACCACCGCGTGGCCGCCGAACTGGTTGCGCAGCGCGGCGATCGCCTTCATCGCAAACGGGTCGGGATCGCGCGAGGTGAACCGCGCCATCAGGGCGATCGCGATCGTGGGCGCGGCGACGCTCTCGTTGATCGCCTCGAACACCGTCCAGCGCCCCTCGCCGGAATCCTCCACGTAGCCCTTGATGTGCTCGAGCTTGGGGTCGTCCTTGAGCGCCGCGGCGAGCAGGTCGAGCAGCCACGAGCGCACGACGGAGCTGTGGCGCCAGACCTCGGCGATGGCCGGCAGGTCGAGCTCGAACTCGCTCTTCTCGAGCACCTCGAAGCCCTCGCCGTACGCCTGCATGAGCGCGTACTCGATGCCGTTGTGCACCATCTTCGTGAAGTGGCCGGAGCCGACCGGGCCCGTGTGCAGCCAGCCGTCCGGCGGCGCCAGCGTCTCGAAGGCGGGCGCCAGCGTCGCCACGGCCGCGTCGCTGCCGCCCATCATCAGGCAGTACCCATTGGCATAGCCCCACACACCGCCGGAGGTGCCGCAGTCGATGAACTCGATCCCGTGCTCGGCGAGACGCCGGGCATGCTCCTGCGAGTCACGGAAGTTCGAGTTGCCACCATCGACAACGATGTCGCCCTCCGCCAGCAACCCCGTCAGCTCCCCGACGGTGGCCGACGTCGGCGCGCCCGCCGGGATCATCAGCCAGACGACGCGCGGCCGCTGCTCCAGCGCGGCGACGGCGTCGGACAGCGAGCCCGCCCACGTGATGCCGAACTCGTCCGCCAGCGACGCCTCGCCGCCCTGCGTCCAGCCGACCACGCGGTGGCCGGCGTCGCTCAGCCGGTGGGCCATGTTGCCGCCCATGCGGCCCAGCCCGATCATTGCCAGTTCCATGTGCCTTCCTTGGTTGAAGGGCTACGCCGCTCCGCGTGCGCCCATCCGGTCGAGCTCCTGCTTGATCGTGTCGCCCAGCGAGTCGAAGGAGGCGATGAAGGCCTCGACGCCGTCGACCTCCAGCTGCCGGGTGACATCGGCCAGGTCGATGCCGGCCTCGGCCAGCTGCTCGGCCGTCCTGCGCGCCCCGTCCACGTCCTCGTCGACCGTGCGCCGGACGGTGCCGTGGTCGAGGAACGCGTCGATGGTGGCGTTCGGCATCGTGTTCACGCAGTCCGGGCCGATCAGGCTGTCGACGTAGAGCGTGTCGGAGTAGTCCGGGTTCTTGGTGCCGGTCGACGCCCACAGCGGCCGCTGCACGCGGGCGCCGCGCGATGCCAGCTCGCGCCAGCGGTCGTCGGCGATGATCTCGAGGAAGCGCTGGTAGGCCAGCTTGGCGTTCGCCACGGCCACGGTGCCGCGCAGCGGTGAGTCCTCCGGCAGGAGCTTGTCGACCGCAGTGTCCACACGCGAGACAAAGAAGCTAGCCACGGAGTGGACGTCGTCGATCGGCTCGCCCTCCTCGAGGCGCCGCTCCAGGCCGCGGATGAACGCCCAGTGCACCTGCTCGTAGTTCTCGAGCGAGAACAGCAGCGTGACGTTGATGTTGATGCCGCGGAAGATCGACTCCTCGATGGCCGGCACGCCCTCGGCCGTGCCGGGGATCTTGATGAAGATGTTCGGCCGGGCGATCCGCTGCCAGAACTCGGGAGCCGCCGCGATCGAGGCCTCGGTGTCGTTTGCCATCGCCGGCGGCAGCTCGAACGAGACGAAGCCGTCGAGGTGCCCGGTGTCGTCGTAGACGTGGCGGATCTGGTCGGCCGCGCCCTGCACGTCGGCGACGGCCAGCTCGAAGAACACGTCGGTTGCCGACATGCCGCTGCCGGCCAGCGCCCCGATGGCGGCGTCGTAGTCGCTCGACTCGGCGATAGCCTTCTGGAAGATCGTGGGGTTGGACGTGACGCCGACGATGCCCTCCCCCAGCATCCGGCGGAACTCGCCGGAGCCGAGCCAGCCGCGCTGGATGTTGTCGAGCCACGGGCTGGTGCCCGCGGCGGCGAGATCGTGCAGACGGGTCATGAAGGAACGCCCCCTTGGCGAAGATGTGACAGCACGCGCTGCGCCTCGTCCGCGACGTGACGCGGCGTGAAGCCCAGATGCTCGAGCACCGACGTGCCGGGCGCGGAAGCGCCGAACCGGTCGAGCGCGACGATCGCGCCGTGCGCGCCGGCGAACCGCTCCCATCCCAGCGAGGCGCCCGCCTCGATGCAGACGCGCGCCTCGACCGACGGCGGGATCACCTGCTCGCGGTAGCTCTCCGGCTGCTCGTCGAACAGCTCGAAGGACGGCAGCGACACGACCCGGCTCGTGATGCCGTCCTCGGCGAGCAGCGTGCGGGCCTCGAGCGCGGTGTGCACCTCGGCCCCGGTCGCGATCAGCAGCACAGCGGGGTCGTCATCGCCCTCGAGCACGTAGCCGCCCCGCACGGCCTGGTCGATCGGCAGCTCCGACGCGTCCAGCACGGGCAGCGCCTGCCTGCTCAGGATCAGCGCGGTCGGATTCCGCCGCGCCAGCGCGACGCGCCAGCCGATGGTGGTCTCGTTGGCGTCGGCCGGCCGGAACGTCGTCAGGTTCGGCGTCGCCCGCAGCGTCGCCAGCTGCTCCACCGGCTGGTGCGTGGGGCCGTCCTCCCCGAGTCCGATCGAGTCGTGCGTGTAGATCCAGATCGACGGGATGTTCATGAGCGCGGACAGGCGAACCGCCGGCTTCATGTAGTCGAGGAAGTTGAAGAACGTGCCGCCGAACGCGCGCAGGTGCGAGACCACGAGGCCGTTGACGATCCCGCCCATCCCGTGCTCGCGGACGCCGAAGCGGAGGTAGCGGCCGCCGTAGTGCCCGGGCTCGAAGTCCTCCCAGTCGGGCGGCTTCGTGTTGTTGGAGGGCGTCAGGTCGGCCGAGCCGCCCACCAGCTCCGGCACCTGCGGGCTGACCTGCGCGATCACCTTGCCCGACGCGGCGCGCGTGGCCATCGGCTTCTCGTCCGGCGAGAACCAGTCGATGGAGAGGTCATCCGGCGTCGCGCTGTCGTAGATGCGCTGCAGCTCGTCCCGCTTCGGGTTCTCGGCCATCCGCTCCGACCACTCGCGCTGCAGCCGGGCGCCCCGGTCGAGGGCCTCGCGGTAGCGCTCGCGGGCGGCGTCCGGCACGACGAAGAACCGGTCGGGATCGAACCCGAGCGCCCGCTTGGTCTCGGCCTGCTGCTCCGGGCCGCGGGCGTCCGAGTGGGCGCGCGACGTGCCCGCGTCGCGCGACCCGAACCCGATGATGGTCTTCACCGAGATGATGCTCGGGCGGCCGGTGACGGAGAGCGCGTCCTCGATCGCGGCGTCGATCGCCTCCATGTCGTTGCCGTCGGGGACGGTCGCCGTGTGCCAGCCGTAGGCGGCATAGCGCGCGGCCCGGTCCTCGGTGAAGGTGAGCTGCGTGTCGCCGTCGATGGTGACATGGTTGTCGTCGTAGAGGAAGAGCAGGTTGTCGAGGCCGAGATGGCCCGCGATCGAGGAGGCCTCACCCGAGATGCCCTCCATCAGATCGCCGTCCGTGACGATGGCGTAGACGCGGAACCCGGCGTCCGGCCCGAAGATCGCCTCCAGATGCTTGCCGGCGATGGCCATCCCGATGGCGTTCGCGCTGCCCTGGCCGAGCGGCCCCGTCGTCGTCTCCACGCCGGGGGTGTGGCCGTACTCCGGATGCCCCGGCGTCATGCTGCCCCATTGCCGGAACCGCTTCAGCTCCTCGAGCGGCAGGTCGTAGCCGGTCAGGTGGAGCAGGGAGTAGAGCAGCATGCACCCGTGCCCGCCGGAGAGCACGAACCGGTCACGGCCGGGCCAGGCCGGGTCGGCGGGGTTGTACCGCAGGTGCCGCGTCCAGACCACGTGCGCCATCGGCGCGGCGCCGAGCGGCAGGCCGGGATGCCCGGACTTCGCCTGCTCGACCGCGTCCAGCGAGAGGGTGCGGACGGTGTTGACGCAGAGCTGATCGATGTCGTCGAACGGCTGTGGCACACGCTCTCCTCTGGGACGCACGACGGCGGGTCGCGCGGAACCGTATCACCGGCGATCCGGCCCGACCCGGCGCCCCGGCGGGGGCGTTACGGCAGTCGGAGCGCGGCCACCCGGCCCCGGCGCCCGCGGGGATGTCCGGTAGATTTCCCCGTGGAGGACACGCTCACACAGGGGGCATGGATGACGGTCCGAGCGGGAGCCGACCTGGGCGGCACCAAGATTCAGACGGTGGTGGTGGACGCCGAGCAGACGGTGCTCGGGCAGGCCCGCCGGCCCACCCCCAAGAGCGACGGGCCGCAGGGCGTGGCCGACGCCATCGTCGCCGCAGTCAGGGACGCGGCCGAGCAGGCCGGGGTGCCCGTGGACGACCTCGCGGGGGTCGGCATCGGATCCCCCGGCACGAGCGACGACGCGGCCGGGACGGTCACGCAGGCACGCAACGTGACGCCGGACTGGACGGGCAGCTTCCCGCTGGCGGCGGCGGTTAGCGAGCCGCTCGGCGGGCTCGAGGTGCGGCTGGGGAACGACGTCAAGGTGGGCACGCTGGCGGAGGCGCAGCTCGGCGCCGGCCGCGGCCGCAGCTCGCTGCTCGGCGTGTTCTGGGGCACCGGCGTGGGCAGCGGCATCGTCCTGGATGGCACCACATGGTCGGGGCGCGGCGCCGCCGGCGAGATCGGCCACATGGTCGTGAGGCTGGGCGGCGCGCTCTGCACGTGCGGACGCTACGGCTGCGTGGAGGCGTACGCGGGCCGCAAGGCGATGGAGCTCCATGCCAGGGAGCTGCACCACAAGGGCGACGACACCGACCTGTTCGACATCATGGAGAAGCGGGGCCGCGAGCAGCTGACGAGCGGCGTCTGGCAGCGCGCGCTCGACCGAGAGGATCCCGTCGCCGTGAAGCTGATCGACCGCGCGGTCGAGGCGCTCGCCGCCGGCATCGCCTCGGCCGTCAACCTGCTCGACGTCGAGGCGGTCGTGATCGGCGGCGGGCTCGGCACCCGGCTGGCCGACCCGTACGTGGCGCGCATCCGCGAGCAGATGCTGCCGCACCTGTTCGTCGACGACCGCCCGCCGCCGGTCGAGCCGGCCGCGCTCGGCGACCTCGGAGGAGCGATCGGCGCCGCGCTCCAGGTTGGCGCACCGCGCGCGCAGGCCGAAGCCCGGGCGGGCGGCGCCGGGACGACAACCTGACGGGCCAGGTTCCGAACATCGAGCCGAAAACCGAGCCTGAGAAGGAGCCAGGGAGGCACAGTGCTCTGCACGGGCCGACCGCAGCGACGCCCCCAGGCGACGGTTTGCAGGACCCTCGCCGCCAGGTTCCGAAAACCGAGCCCGAGAAGGAGCCAGGGAGGCACAGTGCTCGGCACCGGCCGACCGCAGCGACGCCCCCAGGCGACGGTTTGCAGGAACCTGGCCCTGGTCAGGCGGGGGTGATGGACCCGTCCAGGTACACATCCTGGACGGTGTTCAGCAGCGCGACGCCGTCAGCCAGCGGCCGCTGGAACGCCTTGCGGCCGACGATCAGGCCGGCGCCCCCGGCGCGCTTGTTGATGACGGCCGTCCGCACGGCCTGCGCCAGATCCGAGTCGCCCGCGGACTCGCCGCCGGAGTTGATCAGCGGCACGCGGCCCATGTAGTTGTTCACGACCTGCCAGCGGGTGAGGTCGATCGGGTTGTCGGTCGTCAGCTTCTCGTAGACCAACGGGTCGGTCTTGCCGAAGCCCTTCAGCGCCAGGTAGCCGCCGTTTCGCTCCGGCTGCTTCTGCTTGATGATGTCCGCCTCGATCGTGGCGCCGATGTGGTTCGCCTGGCCGGTCAGGTCTGCGGCGACGTGCATGTCGCCCTCATCCGTCTTGAAGGCCGAGTTGCGCAGGTAGCACCACAGCACGGTGAACATGCCGAGCGCGTGGGCCTCCTCGAACGCCTCACTGACCTCGATGATCTGGCGGCTGGACTGCTCGGAGCCGAAGTAGATGGTGGCCCCGACGCCGACCGCGCCCAGCTCGTAGGCCTGCCGCACCGAGCCGAACATGATCTGGTCGTACTCGTTCGGGTAGGTGAGCAGCTGGTTGTGGTTCAGCTTGACGATGAACGGGATGCGGTGCGCGTAGCGCCGCGCCTCCATGCCGAGCACCCCGAAGGTGGTGGCGATGGCGTTGCAGCCTGCCTCGAGCGCCAGCTCGAGCAGGTTGCGGGGATCGAAGTACGCGGGGTTCTTCGAGAACGAGGCCGCCGCTGAGTGCTCGATGCCCTGGTCGACAGGGAGGATCGAGAGGAAGCCGGTGCCGGCCAGGCGGCCGGTGTTGAACACCTGTGCGAGGTTCCGGAGCACGGGCACCGGCCGGTCGCTGTCCATGAGCACACGGTCGATGAAGTCCGGGCCCGGCAGGTGCAGCCGGCTGCTCTCGATCCCGTGCGCCTGGTAGGTGAGCAGCGGCTCGGCCTCGTCGCCCAGCAGCTGCTCGATCTGCGTTCCGCTCGTGGTTGCCATCTCATCCCCCGGAAGCCGTGTGTCGCCCCATTCTATCGGCGTTCCATCGCCGTCTGACGGTACGCTTCCCCGATGCTCGTCGTCTGGATCATCCTCGCGCTCGTCGTCGTGGCGGTGCTGTGGCTGGTCTTCACCTACAACCGGCTCGTGCGGCTCCGCAACGAGAGCTCCCAGGGCTTCTCCGGCATCGACATCCAGCTCAAGCGCCGCGCCGATCTGATCCCGAACCTGGTCGAGTCGGTCAAGGCCTACGCCGCCCACGAGCAGGGCGTGTTCGACGAGGTCAGCGAGGCGCGTTCGCGGACGCTGTCCGCGCAGGGCGTCGGCGAGGCCTCGGACGCCGCCGGGCGCACGACCGCCGCGCTCGGCCGGCTGTTCGCCGTCGCCGAGGCGTACCCCCAGCTGCGCGCCAGCGAGAACTTCCAGCGCCTGCAGGAGGAGCTGGCCGACACCGAGGACAAGATCGCCGCCGCCCGCCGCTACTACAACACCGTCGTCCAGCAGTACAACACGGCCCAGCAGACGTTCCCGGCCAGCCTGGTGGCGGGGACGTTCGGCTTCACGCCGCGCGACTTCTTCCGGCTCGACGACGACGGCGACCGGGCGCCGGTCAGCGTCTCGATGTGACGTGACGCTCCAGCAGCAGATCCGCGCGAACCGCCTGCGCACGCTGGTCGTGCTGCTCGGGTTCGGCGCCCTTTGCGGCGTCTTCGTCGCGATCGTGTACTACGCCTACCAGCCCGGCGTTGCCGGCTTCATCGGCATCATCGCGATCGTCTACGGCCTGATCTCCTGGTTCGCCGCCGGCTCGATGATCGCCGCGGCATCCGGTGCCCACCCGGTCACCAAGGAGCAGCAGCCGCGGGTCTACCGGCTGCTCGAGAACGTCTCGATCGCCGCAGGGCTGCGGAAGACGCCCGACCTCTACTGGGTCGACGACAGCTCGCCCAACGCGTTTGCCGCCGGCCGCGATCCCGACCACGCCTACGTGGCGGTCACGTCCGGCATCGTGGAGCTGATGGACGATCGTGAGCTCGAGGGCGTGCTCGCGCACGAGGTGTCGCACGTCCGCAACCGCGACGTGCGGCTGATGAGCCTGGCGGCGGTGCTGGTCGGCGTGATCGCCCTGGCGGCCGACCTGCTGATGCGGATCACCATCTTCGGCGGCGGGGACGACGAGCGCGACGGCGGCCTCGGTGGGCTGGCCGTCATCGTCGGGTTGGTGGCGGCGGTGCTGGCGCCGATCGGGGCGTCGCTGCTGCAGATGAGCCTCTCGCGCCGGCGGGAGTACCTGGCCGACGCCAGCGCGGTGGAGATCACGGGCGACGCGGAGGGCCTGGCCCGGGCGCTGGCGGCGCTGCGCGACGACACCCAGCCGCTGCGCACGGTCACACGGGCGACCGCCCACCTCTACATCGAGTCGCCGCTGCGCGACCACAAGGGCCTGCGCTCGAGCCTGGGCGGCATGTTCGACACCCACCCGCCGCTCGAGGACCGGATCGCCCGGCTCGAGCAGATGGGCGGGTTCACCCTCCCACAGCCCGCCTGACCTCGGCGCCCGCGCGCTCGAGGTCGCCCTGCTGGTGACAGCGCACGCCCAGCTCGGCCAGCGCACCGGCGGCCTCGGCATCCACCATGCCGCCGATCGCCACGCAGGGCACCCCGGCATCGCGGCACCGAGCCGCCACGGCCGCGATCACCTTCCCACGCAGCGTCTGCATGTCGATCCGCCCCTCGGCGGTGATGCAGAGCGCCGCGCCCTCGAGCAGCCGGCTCAGTCCGACCTCATCGAGCACGAGGTCGGCGCCGGCTCGAGGCGTCGCGCCGAGCGCCATCAGCATGCCGCCGATGCCCCCGCCGGCGCCGGCGCCGGGCAGGCCGGCGGTCGGCAGCTCGAGCGCGGCCAGACGGCGGTCGAGCTGCAGCACCTGCTCCGGGGTCGCCCCCTTCTGAGGCCCGTAGACGGCGGCGGCGCCGGCCGGGCCGAGCAGCGGGTTGTCGACATCGAGCGCGGCAACCAGCTCCACGCCCGCCGGCACGGGGCCGAGCGCGTCACGTAGGCCGGCGCCTCCGTCGGTTGTGGCCGTGCCGCCGACCCCGATCACCACCCGCGACGCGCCTTCCACCGCCGCGCGGAGCAGCTCGCCGGCACCCCGGGAGCTGGCGCCGACCGGATCCTGAGGCAGGTCGGCCACCCGCCACGAGCCGCAGGCCTCCGCAACGTCCATCGCCGCCTCGCCTCCGGGCAGCCGTGCATAGCGCGCCTCGCACTGGCGGCCGGCGGCGTCGTGGACGGCCGCGGTCGCCCACGCGCCCCCGCGGGCCGCGAGCAGCGCCGCGGCGGTTCCCTCGCCGCCGTCGGCGAGCGGCACCTCGACCAGCTCGTCGCCGGGGTCTTCGGACCGCCAGCCGCGTGCGATCGCCGCGGCCGCCTGCTCCGCGGTGTAGGTGCCGCGCAGCTTGTCCGGCGCGATGACGACCCGCACCATGCGGACCCTAGCCCGTGAGCAGCAGGCGGGTGCTGGTCGCCTTCCACGAGGCCACCACCTCGACGCCCGGTCGCAGCGCCAGCCGTTCCGCGGACTCGGGGGTGACCTCCGCGGTGATGCCGGCCACCACCACGCGCACGCGGTTGCCGAGCGGGACGACGCGCTCGATGCGCCCGGAGAGCGCATTGCGCGCCGAGTCATCCGGACGCCTGTGCGCCAGCGTGATCTCCCAGGGCGCCACGAGCACGGCCACGCGCCCGTAGGCGGCGGCCGCCACCTCGACGGCGCCGCCGCGGTCGAGGGCGACGGTCGAACCGGAGGCGGTGCCAGTCAGGTAGTTCGTGCCGGCGAACTCGGCGATGAACGGCGACGCCGGCGCCGCCAGCAGCTCCGCGGGTGAGGACTGCTGCACGATCCGCCCCTCCTCGAGGACGGCGATGCGGCCGGCCAGGCTGACGGCCTCCTCGTAGGAGTGCGTGACCACGATCGCCGGCACGGCGGCGGCGCGGAGGATGGCGGAGAGCTCGCTGGCGACGCTGCCCCGGGTGGCCGGGTCGAGCGCACTCAGCGGCTCGTCGAGGAGCAGCGCCGCAGGCCGGACGGCGAGGGCCCGTGCCAGCGCCACCCGCTGCCGCTCGCCGCCGGACAGCGAGGGCGGGCGAGCCGACGCGAGGTGAGCGATCCCGACCCGGTGCAGCAGCTGGCCGACGTCCGTCGCCGCCGCCGCGCCGTAGGCCACGTTCCGCTCCACGCTCATGTGGGGGAACAGCGCGTAGTCCTGGAACACGAAGCCACAGCGGCGACGTTCCGGCGGCACATCCCTCTCGTCGTCGAACCAGCGGTCGCCACCGCACTCGATGGTGCCGGAGTCCGGTGCGACCAGGCCGGCCACCATGCGGAGCAGGGTGGTCTTGCCGGCGCCGGACGGGCCGACGAGCGCCGTCACGCCGTCGACGTCGAGCGCCACCCGAAGCGTCACCTGGCGCAGCTGCCGCGTCACAGCAAGGTGAAGCGCTGCGCCCTCCCCGAGACGATCAGCTTCGCGGCCAGCAGCACCCCAGCGCTGACCAGGATCAGCACCGCGGCGGTCGCCAGTCCCGCGTCCAGGTTGTCGGACAGGCCGGCGTAGATCTGGATCGGCGCCGTCTCCGTGACGCCCTTGAGGCTGCCCGCGAAGATGATGGTGGCGCCGAACTCGCCCACCGCCCTGGCCCATCCCAGCGCGGCGGCGGCACCGAGGCCGCCACGGGCCAGCGGCAGGGCAACGCGCCAGAACGTCCGCCCCGCGCCCGCACCGAGCGTCCGCGATGCGTCCAGCAGGGTGCCGTCCACCGCCTCGAAGGCGGACACCGCCTGCCGCACGTACAGGGGAGAGGCGACGAACGTCATCGCCATAACCACCGCCACCTTGGTGAAGGGCAGCTCGAGCCCGAGGAACGACAGCTCCTCACCGAGCAGCCCGCGGCGGCCGAACGCCATCAGCAGCCCGATCCCCGCGACCGCCGGCGGCAGCACGAGCGGCAGCTCGAACGCGGTCAGCACCAGCGACCGCCCCCGGAACCGCCGGGTTGCGAGCATGTGGGCGACGGGCGTCCCCACCACGACCATGAAGGCCAGCGACAGCAGGCTGGTCTGCAGCGACAGAAGCAGGGCCTGGCGGGTGTCGTCGGAGCGCAGCCCGGCGAGCAAGTCACCGCGCAGGAAGATCGCCAGAAGCGGTATCACCAGGAAGGCCAGGCCCAGCCCGGCTGCGCCGATGCCTAGGAGCTCGAAGGCGCCGGGCCGAACCCGTCGCCTGTCAGCACCTGCTGGCCGGCGTCGCTCAGCACCAGATCGATCCATTGCTGCGCAGCCTCCGCGTTCTTCGAGCCCGTGACGATACCGATCGGATAGGTGGCGGTCGCCTGCGCCTTGGCCGGGAGCGCGATCGACTTCAGCTTGTCGCCGGCGGTCTTGGCGTCGCTCGTGTAGATGAACCCGGCGTCCGCCTCGCCCAGCTCCAGCTTGCTGACGATGTCGGTCGTCTTCTGCTCCTGGCTGACGATGTTGAGCGAGGCGGGGTCGATGCCGAGGTTGCCGAGCACCTGCACGGTGTAGGAGCCGATCGGCACCGCCGGGTCGCCGACGATCAGCTTGGCGTTGCCAAGCTTGGTGACGGAGGTGATGCCGGCCGGGTTGTCTGGCGGGACGGCGAGCACCAGCGTGTTGGTGGCGAAATTCTTCGTCGGCCCGAGCAGCTTCTCGCCCTGCAGCTGCTCCGGGTACTTGGTGCTTGCCGCGGCGAACACGTCCGCCGGATCGCCCTGTTCGATCTGGGCGGCCAGCTGGTCGGAGCCGAGGAACTCGAAGCGCACCTTCCAGCCCGGATGCTGCTGCTCGAAGGTTTGCTGGAGCGTGGTGAAGGCTGCGGTCAGCGACGATGCGGCGAACACGGTCAGCGTCCCGCCGCCCGCGCCGGAGGAGCCGCCGCTGGACGACGACGAGCCGCCGCAGCCGGTAGCCACCATCGCGAGGGCGGCGAGCGCGGCGATCAGCCGGCGGCGGGTCATGCGCGCGCCACCATCACGGACGTCGCCTTGACGGTCGCCACCGCCTTCACCCCGGGCCGGAGCCCCAGCTCCTCCACCGCATCGCGCGTGATCACCGAGACGACGTGGTGCGGGCCGGCCTCCAGCTCGACCTGGGCCACGACGCCCGTCACCTCGACGCTCGTGACCACGCCCTCGAACCGGTTCCGCGCCGAGAACGAGGCATCGACGTGCGCGGGCACGTGGCCTCCCAGCCTGGTCACCTCGTCCTGGTCGACCACCCGGCGGTTGGCCGAGTCGCGGTGCGTCGTGATGCGGCCGCTCCGCTCCCAGCGCCGGAGCGTATCGACGCTGACGCCAAGCGCTCGCGCCGCGTCGCCGACCGGTAGCATCCGTCCCATCCGGACGACGCTAGCACCTATGCACCGCCTATGCAAGATCTGATCTGGTCTCCGACCCCCGAGGTCGCTGCGCGCGCGCGGGTCACCGCGTTCATGCAGGAGCACGCGATCGACGACTGGCACGTCCTCCACCGCCGCGCCCAGGAGGACATCGGCTGGTTCTGGGATGCGGTCGTGCGGCACCTCGGCATCGAGTTCTCCACGCCCTACGAGCAGGTCTACGACGACAGCCGGGGGCCGATGTGGACGACCTGGTTCGGCGGCGGGCGCGTCAACCTGACGCACAACTGCGTCGACCGCCACGCCCGCGATACGCCGGACCGGCTGGCCGCCGTCTGGGAGAGCCAGGACGGTGCTGTCCGCTCGGTCACCTATGCAGAGCTCGAGGCGGAGGTGAACCGCATCGCGAACGCGCTGCTGGCGCTGGGCGTGCGCGAGGGGCAGGCGGTCGGCCTGTTCCTGCCGATGTCGATCGAGGTGGTGGCCGGCTTCTACGCCGTCTGCAAGATCGGCGCGATCGTCGTGCCCATCTTCTCGGGCTTCGGCGCGCCGGCCGTGGCCGCGCGCCTGGCGGATGCCGGCGCCGTCGCGGTGCTGACGGCGGACGCGGTGCCCCGGCGCGGGCGGCCCGTGTCCATGAAGCAGACGGTGGACGACGCGCTCGCGGAGGTGCCCTCGGTGGAGCACGTCATCGTCTGGAACCGGCTCGACAGCGACCCGCCGATGACGCCCGGGCGGGACCACCGCTGGGAGGAGCTGGTCGCAGGGCAGCTCGCTGAGCTGCCGGCGCCGCCGCTCGATCCGGAGACGCCGATGATGGTGATCTACACCTCGGGCACCACAGGCAGGCCGAAGGGCGCGGTGCACGTGCACGGCGGCTTCCTCGTCAAGATCGCCGAGGAGTGCGCGTTCCAGACCGACGTCGGCCCGGATGACCGGTTCATGTGGGTGACCGACATGGGATGGATCATGGGGCCGAAGGAGGTGGTGGGCACGGGGGCCCTCGGCGGCACGCTCGTGCTCTCGGAGGGGGCGCCGGACTATCCCGGGCCCGGCCGGCTGTGGGAGCTCGTGGAGCGGCATCGCATCTCCGTCCTCGGCGTCTCGCCCACGCTGATCCGCGCGCTGCGCGGGCACGGCGACGAGCCGGTGCTGGCCCACGACCGCAGCTCGCTGCGGATCCTGGCGTCGACGGGCGAGCCGTGGAACCCCGATCCCTACCGCTGGCTGTTCGAGGTCGGCGGGGAGGGCCGGTGCCCCATCATCAACCTCTCGGGCGGCACCGAGGTGGGCGCCTGCTTCCTCTCGCCGATGCCGGTGATGCCGCTCAAGGAGTGCACGCTCGGCGTCCCCGCGCTGGGGATGGCCATGGACATCCTCGACGCCGAGGGCAACCCCGTGGCGCCGGGCGAGGTCGGCGAGCTGGTCTGCCGCAAGCCGTGGCCCTCGATGACGCGCGGCGTGTGGGGCGATCCGCAGCGGTTCCTCGACGCGTACTGGTCGCGCTGGCCGAACATCTGGGTGCACGGCGACTGGGCCTCGGTCGACGATGACGGCTTCTGGTACCTGCACGGGCGCTCCGACGACACGCTCAACATCGCCGGAAAGCGCATCGGGCCGGCCGAGTTCGAGTCGGCGGCCGTGCATGTGGCCGGCATCGCCGAGGCCTGCGCGGTCGGCGTGCCGGACGAGGTCAAGGGCGAGGTGGTGTGGCTGTTCTGCGTCCCCCGCGCGGGCGCCGACGCCGGGAACGACCTGCGTGACGCCGTCCGGGCGGAGGTCGTGCGCGAGCTGGGGAAGGCGTTCGCACCGGCCGAGATCCGCTTCGTGCCGGCCCTGCCCAAGACCCGGACGGCCAAGATCGTCCGGCGGGCGGTGCGGGCGGCCGTGCTGGGCGAGGATCCCGGCGACCTGTCCTCGCTGGAGGATCCCTCCGTCCTCGAGCGGTTCTCGGCGTAACCCGTGACCGGCGGAGCCGTGCTAGCGTCTGCGCGGTTTCGAACCGAAAGGGCGATGTGACGGAGGGACTGCTGGAGGGCAAAGTCGCACTTGTTGCCGGTGTGGCCAACAAGCGGTCGATCGCATGGGCGATCGCGCAGGCGCTGCACGACGCGGGCGCTTCGCTGGCCTTCACCTACCAGGGCGAGCGGCTCGAGGACTCCGTCCGCAAGCTGGCGGAGAGCGTCGGCTCCGGGATGGTCATCCCCTGCGACGTCTCCGACGACGCGAGCATCGAGACCGCATTCGGGCAGCTTCAGGAGCAGGTCGGCGGCATCGACGCGATGGTGCACTCGATCGCGTTCGCGCCGGCCGAGACGTTCGAGGGCCGCTTCACGGATACGTCACGCTCCGCCTTCCATACGGCGCTCGACGTGTCCTCGTACTCGATGATCGCAATGGCGCGAGCGGCCGAGCCGCTGATGGCGGGGCGCGGCGGCGGGGCGATGGTGACGCTCACCTACATGGCCAGCGAGCGGGCCTTCCCGAAGTACAACGTGATGGCGGTCGCGAAGGCGGCGCTCGAGTGCTCCGTCCGCTACCTGGCCTACGAGCTCGGGCCGGCCCGGATCCGCGTCAACGCCATCTCCGCGGGCCCGGTGCGCACGCTGGCCGCCAAGGGCATCCCAGGCTTCGACCAGATGGAGTCGGTGATCGAGCAGCGCTCGCCGCTGCAGCGCAACATCGAGGCGGCCGACGTCGGCAACGCGGCCCTGTACCTCTGCAGCCCGCTCGGCTCCATGGTCACCGGCACCACGCTCTACGTCGACTCCGGCTACCACGCGATGGGGATGTAGGCATGCTCGCGTGGACGGTTCTCGGCGGCAGCCCGGCATGGCCGAACCCCGGCCAGGCCGCGAGCGGCTACCTGCTCGAGTCCGACGACTGCCACGTGCTGGTTGACTGCGGCTCCGGCATCGCGCAGGAGCTGCGCGCCGTCGACCCGCGGCCGCTGACCGACATCCTGATCACGCACTTCCACGCCGACCACTGGTTCGACCTCGTGCCGCTGCACTACGCCTTCCGCTACGGCAGCTGGAAGGACCGCCCGAAGCCGAGGCTGCACCTGCCTCCCGGCGGCCGCGGGGTGCTCGACACCGTGGCCTCGGTGTGGGACGGCTCCGTGGAGACCTTCGAGGCCGCGTTCGACATCACGGAGTACGACCCGCACGAGGACCTGCGCTTCGGCGACCTGCACCTGACGTTCGCGCCCTGCCTGCACTACACCACGTGCTACTCCGTGAAGGTCGTCGCCCCGGGGGGCGTCATCGTCTTCTCGGCTGACACCGCGCCCACCGAGCGGCTGGCGCGGTTCGCGCAGGCCGCCGACCTGTTCATCTGCGAGGCGGCGCTGGGCGACGCGTCCAACGATTCCAGCGAGCGCGGCCACATGGACGCCGCGGAGGCGGGCCGCGAGGCCGCGAAGGCGGGCGCGAAGCGCCTGCTGCTCACCCACATCCCGCACGAGATCGGCTACGACTTCGTGCGGGAGCGCGCGAGCCGGGAGTACAAGGGGCCGATCGACCTGGCCACGCCCGGGCTCCGCATCGAGGTCTGACCGCCGGGGTCAGCTCGAGAGCGTCACGCGCGAGACGCCGAGCATGCCCTCGGCGGCCTTCTCGGCGGTGCGCTGCAGGCTCTCGGACATCGACGGGTTGACCGCCGCCGTCTCGGCCAGCGCCTGTACGTTCAGCTTCGCGTGCACGGCGAGCGCCACGGTGGTGATCACCTCGGAGGCGCGCAGGCCAACCATGGCGCCTCCGAGCACGGTGCCGTCGTCGGGATCGGACAGCAGCTTGATCAGGCCGTCGGTCTCGTCCTCCATGACCGCGCGGGGGTTCGCGCGGATGAGGTGCTTCGTGACGCTGACCGGCGTGCCGTCGATTCGGGCCTGCCGCTCCGAGATCCCGGCCTTCGCGATCTCCGGCCGGGTGAACACGCACCAGGCAACGCCCGTGTAGCTGACCGGGTCGCAGTGCACGCCGAGCGCGTGCATGGCCGCGGTGCGCCCGTGCATGGCGGCGGTGTTCGCGAGCATGATCTGGCCGGTGACGTCGCCGCAGGCGTAGACGTTCTCGACGTTGGTGCGGCAGAACTCGTCGATCGGCAGCGTGCCGCGGTCGCCGAGCGTGACGCCCGCGTTCTCGAGGCCGAGCTGGGTGGTGTTCGGCCGCATGCCGATGCAGAGCAGCAGGTGGGAGCCCTCGAGCTCGCGGCCGTCCTCGAGCACCAGGCGGACGCAGCTGCTCTCCTCGGTGTCGACCGCAGCGGCGCGCCCGTTCTTGACCACATCCATGCCGCGCTTGAGGAACACCTCCTCGAGCACCTCGGCGAGATCTGCGTCGTCGTTTGGCAGGATCTGGTCCCGTGCGGAGATCAGCGTCACGCGCGAGCCGCAGCGCGAGAAGAAGTCCGCGAACTCGCAGCCGGTCGGGCCGGCGCCGAGCACCAGCAGGTGCTCGGGCAGCGAGCGCAGATCGAACACCTGGCGCGTGGTCATGACGCGGCGGCCATCGGGATGGCTGAACTGCGGGACATAGGGCGACGCCCCGGTGCAGACCAGCAGGGCATCCCACGGCACCTCGATCTCCTGATCCTCGACGTGAGCCACCAGGCTGTCGGTCGACGTCACCACGCCACGCCCGGGAAGCACGCGGACGTTCATGCCGTCCATGCGCTCGCGCACGCCGCGGCTCTGGTGCAGCGCGACGGCACGTGCGCGCGCCAGGGTGCGCCGGAGGTTGACCTCGGGGAAGCCACGCGCGAAGTCGACGCCCTCCTCCTCCGCCTGCGAGATCTTGAGCATGGCGTCCGCTGTGGTGAGCAGCGTCTTCGACGGAATGGCGTCGGTCATCGTGCAGTTTCCGCCGAGCTGGTTGTCCTCGACCAGCGTCACCTCGGCGCCGAGGTGCGCAGCCGCTGCGGCGGCGGCATACCCTGCCGGGCCTCCGCCGAGAATGGCGAGTCTCATGCCGAAGATCCTAGATGGTCGCGCCCGGCGGGCGCCCGCCCATCTAGACTGGGCGCATCAGCGCGACGACGACAGGCTTCGACGTGGAGGCGGTGCGGGCGCAGTTCCCGTCGCTCCGGCCTGGCCGCATCTACCTGGACAACCCGGGCGGCACGCAGGTGCACGGCTCGGTGATCGAGGCGATCCGCGACTACTACATCCAGGCCAACGCCAACCTCGGCGGCCCGTTCGAGACCTCGCAGCTGTCCGATCAGGTGCTCGCGGACGCACGGCGCGACGTGGCGGCGCTGCTCGGAGCGGACGCGGCGGAGGTCGTGTTCGGCGCGAACATGACGACGCTCACCTTCCACGCCTCCCGCGCGCTGACGAGGGATCTGAAGCCGGGCGACGAGATCCTGGTCACACGTGTTGACCACGACGGCAACGTCGCCCCGTGGCTGCTGGCGGCGGAGGATCGCGGGCTGACGGTGCGCCATGTCGACGTCGACCCGGAGACCTGCACGATCGACCTCGACGACTTCCGCGCACAGGTGGGCGACCGGACGCGGATCGCAGCGTTCAACTGGGCGTCCAACGGCGCCGGCACGATCTCGGACGTCGCGGCGATGTGCCGGATCGCCCGGGACGCCGGGGCGCTGTCCTACGTCGATGCCGTCCAGTACGCCCCGCACGGGCCGATGGACGCGCACGGCCTGGGCTGCGACTTCCTGGTCTGCTCGGCGTACAAGTTCTTCGGTCCTCACGTCGGCGTGCTGTACGGGCGGGCGGAGCTGCTCGAGCGGATCCGGCCCTACAAGGTGCGGCCGGCGCATGACGAGCCGCCCGGATCGTGGGAGACGGGCACGGTGAACCTCGAGGGCATCGCCGGCACCGCGGCCGCGGCGCGGTACATGGTGTCGATGGGCGCGGAAGCGATCACCGGCTACGAGCGGACGCTGACGGCACGGCTGATCGACGGGCTCGACGCGATCGACGGGGTCACGCAGTACGGGACGCGCGACCTCGACCGGCGGGTGCCGACGGTCGCATTCACGATCGCCGGACACGCGCCGGCGGAGGTCGCGGCGGCGCTGGGACGCCAGGGCATCTTCGTGTGGGACGGCAACTACTACGCACTCGAGCTGATGGAGCGCCTCGGGCTCGAGGCCAACGGCGGCGCCGTGCGGGTTGGCGCGGTGCACTACACGACGCTCGAGGAGATCGACCGCTTCCTGGAGGCGGTCGCCGCTCTCGCCTGAGGTCCGGCCCGGTCTACTCGAACAGCGTGAGCTCGGGTGCGGCGGCGCCGGCAAGGACGCTGTAGTCGAGCTCGACGAAGCGATACCCGCGGGCCTCGCACATGACCCGTGCCTGGGGGGCGATCTCGGGCGCGACCAGGATGCCGCGGCAGGGCGCATGTGCGGGATCGAGATCGACCCGCTCGCAGTAGCGGGTGAGCTGCTCGACGTGGGCCGCGACCGCGCGGGTGCGTTTCACCTCGACGACGACGGTGCGGCCGCCGGCGTCGCGGCAGAACAGATCGATCGGCCCGGTGTCGGTGAACCGCTCCCGTTCGAGGACGATCAGCCCCTCCTCGATCGTCTCGGGAGCCGCCTCGAGCAGCACGTGGATCTGGCGCTCGGCTCCCTCGTGCTCGAGCACCGCGTCGTCCTCGAGCGGCTGCACCGAGTCATGGAACACCTCGTGAACGACGATCACGAGCGACTCGTCGGACGCCGGCCGGTACACGCGGATGACGTCTCCCGCCTGGGTCACGGAGGTGGGGCCGGCCATGTAGTTGAGCGGCTTGAAGCCCTTGTCGGCGTGCACGCAGAGCGAGCCGTCCTGCTTGAACAGGATCACGCGATCGCCCGCGCCGAGGCGGGTGACGGCGCGGCCGTGGTAGGCGATCTCGCAGCGGGCGACCAGCATGCGCATGGTTCGACAGGCTACCGGGTGCCGCCGGCGCGTATGCTCGTGCCATGTCCGATGCCCGCTCGACCCTCGAGCTCGCCACCGCGTATCGCGCTGCGTTCTTCGCCCGCGACGTCGACGCGATCATGGCGCTCGTCAGCCCGGACTTCGTCTTCGAGAACGTGACCGGCGGCGAGCGAATCGAAGGGGCGGAGGCGGCCCGCCGCCACATCGCCGCCATCCATGCGCGATGGCCCGATCTCACGTTCGACGAGCCGAAGGGCGGAATCATGGCCGGCGACCATCACGCCGTGGCCGAGTGGACGGCGCGGGCGACGCATCCCGACACCGGCCGGCGGATCGAATGGGACGGCATCGACCTGATCCTCGTGCGCGACGGCCGCATCGTCCGAAACGCCGTCTACTCGTCGGCGCACGCCGCCCGCTCGGTCGATCCGTAGCGCCGCCGGCACCTGTACGCCTCGAATTCTGACGCACTCGGGATGAGGCTGTCGATTTCGGCCGGCCTCGTTCGTCTTCCCCGCAGTACATTCCCGCGAAGGAGGACACCATGAAGTACGTGCTGTTGATCCACCAGGGCACCACCCCCACGCCGGCGCATCCCGAGGAGTGGGCCAAGCTCTCCGCCGAGGAGCAGCAGCAGGTGTATGCCGACTACCAGGCCCTCAACCAGACGCCTGGCGTGACGCCGGGCACCGGCCTGCAGCTGCCGGAGACGGCAACCACCGTCCGCGTCCAGGACGGCCGGACGCTTACCACCGACGGCCCGTTCGCCGAGACGAAGGAGGCACTGGGCGGCTGGCTGACATACGAGGCGGACGATCTGGATGCCGCCATCGAGCTGGCGAGCCGGATCCCGGCGGCACGCATGGGCGGCGCCGTGGAGATCCGCCCGGTCGCGGAGTGGTGAGCGACCTCGAGGCCGCCTACCGCGACCACTGGGGTCGCGTTGTGGCCACCCTGATCGGCCTCCTCGGCGACTTCGACCTCGCCGAGGAGGCCGCGCAGGAGGCGTTTGCCCTGGCCGCCGAGCGCTGGCGCCGCGACGGGACGCCCTCGAACCCCACGGCCTGGCTCATCACCACCGGCCGCAACCGGGCGATCGACCGCATCCGCCGCGACCGCACCCACGAGACGAAGCTGCGGCTGCTGGAGCCGGCGGAAGCGGTGGAGGACGAGATGGACGACGCGACGTTTCCCGACGAGCGCCTGGAGCTGCTCTTCACCTGCTGCCACCCGGCGCTCTCGCTCGACGCTCAGGTGGCGCTGACCCTGCGCACGCTGGGTGGGCTCACCACCGAGCAGATCGCGCGGGCGTTTCTCGTCCCCGAGCAGACGATGGCCCAGCGGCTCGTCCGCGCCAAGCGGAAGATCGCCGCGGCCGGCATCCCGTTCCGCGTCCCGCCGCCGCACCTGCTGCCCGACCGGCTGTCAGCAGTTCTGGCAACGATCTACCTGATCTTCAACCAGGGCTACACGTCGGGTGGCACGCTGACGGACGAGGCCATCCGCCTGGGCACCGCCCTGACCGTCCTGATGCCCGACGAGCCGGAGCCGCTCGGCCTACTGGCGCTGATGCTGCTCCAGGACGCGCGCCGGGATGCACGCTACGAGGACGGCGCGCTCGTCCTGCTCGCCGACCAGGACCGGTCGCGCTGGGACGGCCGCAAGCTCGCCGCCGGCCGCACCGCGCTCGATCGGGCCGCGGCGCTCCATGGTGCCGGTCCCTACGTGGTGCAGGCGTCCATCGCGGCGCAGCACACCGAGCCGGTGCGCGACTGGGTGCGGATCGCAGCCCTGTACGCCGACCTGGCGACGCTGACCGGATCACCCGTCGTCGAGCTGAACCGCGCCGTCGCGGTGGCCGAGGCGGAGGGGCCCGAGGCCGGCCTGCGGATCACCGACGGCCTCGACCTGGAGGGCTACCGGTACCTCCACACCACCCGCGGCGAGCTGCTTCGACGGCTGGGCCGGACGGCGGAGGCCCGCGAGGCGTACCGCCGCGCCCTGCCGCTGGTCAGCGACCCGCCGGAACGGCGCTTCGTCGAGGAGCGGCTCGCCGAGCTCGGTTAGCCGGCCACAAGCGTCCGGCCGAACAGGTCGAGCATCCGCATCCAGTGGCGTTCTGCCGATGCCTCGTGGTAGACCGGCGTGTCGGTCTGCGTCCAGCCGTGCGCGGCGCCCACGTACAGCTCGGCGGTATGGCGGACGTGAGCCTCGGCCAGGGCCCGCGTCAGCCGTGCCATCTGCTCGGGATCCATCGACCGGTCGTTGTCTGCGTGGCCAACGTAGAGCTCCGCGCCGGCGTTCACCGCAACGAGGTGCGGACTGTCTGGCTCGGTCGTCGCCAGATTCCCGCCGTGGAAGCTCGCGGCGGCGGCAACGGCGTCCGGGAACGCGCCTGCCGTCCGCAGGCTGAGCCGCCCGCCCAGGCAGTAGCCGACGGTGCCGACGGGGCCGTCGCGAACCTCCGGCCGCTCGGCCAGATAGCCCAGCCAGGCTCTCGCGTCGGCAACCACGGCATCCGGTGTCAGCGCCGACATCAGCGGCCCGAGCGCCTCGAACAGCGCAGCCCGGTCCTCGGACACGATCAGGCGCTCGATGTCCGGGATCACGGGGGAGGGCCCGTGGCGGTAGAACAGGTTCGGGATCAGTACGAGGTAGCCGTGCGATGCAAGCCGCTTCGCGTAGGCGTGCACCGACGGGCGGATGCCATAGGCGTCCGTGTAGACCAGCACCGCGGGCAGGGGTCCGTCAGCGCGCGGCAGGGCGACCAGCGCATCGGCGGGCCCGTCGGCCGCGACCACCGACACCGTCTCGACCGATGTCATCGCCGGCATGCTCACGCGCCCGAGTCTCGCATATCGACAGCGGTACCCGCGCGGGAGTACGATCACGCCCATGTTCACAAAGACCGAGCTCCCAAATGGCCTGCGGGTCGTCACCCACCCGATGGACGGCGCCAAGTCCGTCGCCGTGATGGTGATGCTCGCCGCGGGCTCCCGCTACGAGACGAAGGACAGCAGCGGCATCGCCCACTTCGCAGAGCACATGTTCTTCAAGGGCACCGAGAAGCGGCCGACCGCCAAGGACATCTCCGCCGAGGTGGACGGGATCGGCGGCGAGTTCAATGCGTTCACCGGCAAGGAGTACACCGGCTACTACATCAAGTGCGCCGCCGAGCATCGGGCGCTGGCGCTGGACGTGCTCTCCGATCAGCTGCTCGCGTCCCGCTTCGATCCCGACGAGATCGAGCGTGAGAAGGGCGTCATCGTCGAGGAGCTCAACATGTACGTGGACACGCCTCGCGACCACGTCGACGACGTGTACGAGACGCTGCTGTTCGGCGACCAGCCGCTCGGGTGGCACATCATCGGCCGCAAGGAGACGATCCGGGCGGCCACCCGCGACACGTTCCTCCGCTACCTCGACACCTGGTACACGCCCAGGCGGATGGTGGTGGGAGCGGCGGGCGCGGTGAACGGCGACTTCGCAGCCGAGGTGCGCGAGAAGTTCGGCCACCTCGAGGATCGCGCGAGCGGCGAGATGGCACCGGTAGAGTTCGTGCAGACCGAGCCGCGCGTCATGCTCGACACCCGCGACTCCGACCAGGCGCACCTGCGCTTCGGCGTGCGCGGCCTCGAGACGACCAGCCCCGACCGCTACGTCATGCAGGTGCTGACGACGGTGCTCGGCGGCGGCATGTCCTCGCGGCTGTTCCTCGAGGTGCGCGAGCGCCTGGGGCTCGCCTACTACGTCTACGGCTACCACCAGACCTACCACGACACCGGCACGCTCTACGCGCAGGCCGGCGTCGACGTCGAGCGCATCGACCAGGCGATCGGGACGATCGCCGAGCAGTTCCGCAAGATGGCCGCCGAGCCGGTCGCCGAGGACGAGCTGCGCAGGTGCAAGAACTACCTGAAGGGGCGCATGGTGCTGCAGCTGGAGGACCCGAAGGGCCTGCTCATGTTCGGGCTGCGCCGCGAGGTGCTCGAGAACCAGGTGGTCGAGATCGACGAGGTGCTCGAGGGCATCGAGCGGGTCACGGCCGAGGACATCCAGCGCCTGGCGCGCCAGGTGATCGTCGACGACGGGCTGAACCTCGCCATCGTCGGGCCGTTCGACGACGAGCAGCGGTTCCTCGACGTGATCGCGGAGCCCGCCGCCGCGCGCTAGATGATCTAGACCCGGATCTCCAGCTCGTAATCGAAGTTCGTCAGCACCCGGTGCCCGTCGTCGGTGACGACGACGAGGTCCTCGAGCCGCACTCCGCCGAAGTCCTTGCGGTACACCCCGGGCTCGACGGTGACGACGTCACCCGCGAGCAGCTGCTCGCGGGCCCCGAGCCCCATGTTCGGCGCCTCGTGCACCTCGACCCCCACGCCGTGGCCGAGCCCGTGGAAGAAGTCCTCGTCGAGCGTCTCGCCCGGGCCGAGGCCGCGGGTCGTGCGGTAGCCGCCCTGCTCGATCACGTCGCAGGCGATCTCCCACGGCCGCTCGCCGGGAACGCCGGGCGCAATCGCCTCGGTGCTGCGCTTGAGCGCCTCGAGCACGGTCGCGTGCATCTGCTTCAGCCGGTCGGGGGCCTCGCCCCAACAGAACGTGCGCGTCATGTCGGCGCAGTACCGGCTCGCCGCGTTCTGCGGGAAGACGTCGATGATGATCGGCTCGCCCGGATTGATGGGGCCGCTGCCGAGGTCGTGCACGAGCGCACCGCGCGGCCCGGCGCCGACCAGCGGCGCCTCTCCCTCGCACCCGTGGGCTCGCAGGGTGCCGACGATGGCGTCGCGGACGCGCTCACAGGTCACGAGCTCACCGTCGGCGACCAGGCCCCCGGCGCCGGGAGCAGCTGATCCGAGCAGCTCACGGGCAGCCCTGAACGACTCCTCGGTGGCCGCCTGGGCCTGCTCGATCGCCGCCAGCTGGGCGGAATCCTTGAGGCGGCGCCGCATCTCGAACGCCTGCCGGTCAGGCGTGACCGTGATGCCCTTCGCGCGGAGGTAGTCGGCGAGCGCAACCGGGAAGCTGGGCGGCACCGCCACCTCGGAGACGGAGGCACGCTCGAGCACGCGACGCACCCGCTCCATCGCGGCGTCCTCGTGGTCCCAGCCCTCGCGGACGAGCTCGCGAGCGCCGAACTCGTCGTCCCGCCAGATCTCGGTGGCGCGCGAGTCGCGTTCGATCACGTCGGCCTCGAGCACGCTGGCGACGATGATCCGCCGGCCGTCCAGCTCGAGGTAGGTGAAGGGGTCGACGATGGGTACGCCCGTGGCCACGAACATGTCCGCATCGCGCAGGGAATCGGCATGGATGAGAAGAGGAGTCGTCATGCCCGAGAACCTAGCAGCTGGCCGTCGGCTACCGTTGCCGCGTGCTTGCGGCGCTGATCCTCGCAGCCGGTGAGGCTCGCCGCTACGGCGGCGCGAAGCAGCTGCACCCGGTCGGCGGGCGGCCGATGCTCGAGGTCGTCTGCGCGACGGTTGCCGCGTCGGGCATCGCCGGTCGCACGGTGGTGCTCGGCGCCCGGGCCGGCCAGGTGACAGCAGCCGTGGACATGCACGGGGCCGCGATCGTCGTCTGCGAGCGATGGCAGGACGGGCAGGCGGCTTCGCTGCTGTGCGGCCTCGAGTCGCTCGCACCTGATGTCGACGAGGCGCTGATCGTGCTCGGCGACGGCCCCTGGCTGAGCGCCGAGGCGATCAGGCGGGTTGCCGGGGGGTCGGGGTCGGGGCCGCGCGCCGCCGACTACGGCAGCGGACGATCGCATCCGGTCGTGCTTCCGCGCAGCTCCTGGTCCTCGTTGCCGACCCGCGGCGAGACGCCCGGACGCACCGTGAACGTGCGCCTGGTCGACTGCACCGACCTGCAGGCGCCGGGTGACGTGGACTACTCGGAGGCGTGACCGCGGCAGTTCAGCCGGACGCGGTCGATCAGGCCCTCGGGCACGGGGTCGCCGCAGCAGACGGTCTTCACGGTATCGCGGAGCTTGGCCTCGAAGTGGTACCGCTCGCGGCAGTACGCGCACTCTCCCAGGTGCCGCTCGATCAGCGACACCTCATCCTGCGTGAGCTGCCGGTCGAGGTAGGGCTGGAGCTTGCTCTCCACCCCGGCACACGGATCGACGCTCATCGTCATGACGCCTCCGTTCCGGCTCGCTGCGCGAGCGCCTGCTTGAGCGCGCGGCGGCCCCGATGCAGCCGCGACATCACCGTGCCGATCGGCACGCCGAGGATGTCCGCGGCCTCCTGGTAGCTGAAGTCGCCGATGTCCACGAGCACCACGACCTCGCGGAACGCAGGCGGGACATCGGCCAGCGCGTCGACGATGGCGCTCCCGGCGAGCCGGTTCAGCACCGCCTCCTGCGGCTCGCCGGTGGGGCCGGCCAGCTGGTTGTACAGGTAGTACTCGGTCGTGTCCTCGAACGACTCCTGCGCGGGGCGCCGCTGCTGCCGGCGCGCCTCGTCGAGGAAGGCGTTGCGCAGGATGGTGGCAAGCCAGGCCGCCAGATTGCTGCCTGGGCGGTAGCTGCGCCAGCTGCGGAAGGCGCGCAGGTAGGTCTCCTGCACCAGCTCCTCGGCGGATTGCTGCGATCCGCTCAGCCGCAGCGCGATGCGGTAGAGCTGGTCCGCGTGGGCGAGCGCCTCCTCCTCGAACCGGGCGCGATCAGGTGCCTCGCCCGGGGAGTCGGAGACCGCATCCTCCGCCTCATCGGGGGTGGCATCGGCCATGAGCTCCACGCTATCAGCAACCAGCAGCATCCGAATGGTCAACGAGCGAGCCTGTGAGGTATTCCCCACGGCGAGTTTTAGTCACTTCAGCTATATTGCCCAGCGGTGAAGCCGGACACGCATCCGAACGCCGATCTGCTCGTCGCCGGCGCAGGGCTGGCCGGGCTCTATGCGGCCCTCGAGGCGGCCCGTCGGGGCGCTCGCGTGATGCTGGTCACGAAGGGCTCGCTGCGCAGCTCGAACTCGTTCTACGCACAGGGCGGTGTGGCCGCCGCCATCGGCCCCGACGATCGACCCGAGCTGCACCTGGCCGACACGCTCGCCGCCGGACGCGGCCTCTGTGACCCGGCTGCGGTGGAGGTGCTGGTGTCAGAGGGGCCTTCGCGGATGCGAGACCTCGAGCACCACGGTGTGGCGTTCGACCGTGGCCCCGACGGTCTGCCGGCGCTCGGCCGCGAGGGCGGACACGGCCGCAGGCGGATCCTGCACGCGGGAGGAAGCGCGACCGGCCAGCACATCGCGACGGCGCTGATCGGTCGCGTGCTGCATGAGCCGCGGATCCACGTCATGGAGCACGCGGCCGTGCTCGAGCTGATCTCCGACGGCTCGTCCTGCAGCGGAGCCTGGGTGCTCGGGCACGACGAGCTGATGGCCGTCCACGCCGGCATGACGCTGATCGCGACCGGCGGCGCGGGAGCCCTGTTCGAGCGGACGACGAACCCGCCGGGGGCGCTCGGCGACGGAATCGCGATCGCCCACCGCGCCGGAGCGGTCGTCACCGACATGGAGTTCGTCCAGTTCCACCCCACGGCGCTGGCCGCCGGCGCGCGGGCCTTCCTGATCTCGGAGGCGGTGCGCGGCGAGGGGGCGCACCTCGTGGACGCAGCAGGCGAGCGGTTCATGCTCGCCGTGCACCCCGACGGCGAGCTCGCGCCCCGTGATGTCGTCGCCCGGGAGATCCAGCAGCGGCTCGCAGCCGGCCGCAGCAGCTACCTGACGCTCGCGCATCTCGACGCGGACGGCGTGCGCCGGCGCTTCCCGAACCTGGTGCAGGGGGCGCGCGACGCGGGGCTCGACCTCACGCGCGACCTGCTTCCCGTGTCGCCCGCCGCGCACTACCTGATGGGCGGGATCGCCACCGACCTCGACGGCCGCAGCACGCTGCGCGGCCTGTACGCCAGCGGGGAGTGCGCCTCGAGCGGCGTACACGGTGCCAACCGGCTGGCGTCGAACTCGCTGCTCGAGTGCTTCGTGTTCTCGCACCGCGCGGTCGAGGCCGGGCTGGGCACCCCGATGGAGCGGCTCGAAGGCCAGACCCCGCAGCGGCCCCTGGCGCGGTCGAAGCTCGGCGACCTTCGGCACCGGATGTGGGTCGGCGCCGGCCCGCTGCGCGACGCGGACGGGCTCGAGCGGCTGACCGGCTGGCTCGACCAGCAGCCGCCGTCGAACGCCGCGACCGTGGCGCAGATGATCGCCCGCAGCGCGCTCGCCCGTGAGGAGAGCCGCGGCGCTCACGTCCGCCTCGACCATCCCGCCGAGGATCCCGCCTTCCTCCACCACCTCCCATGCCGGCTCTCGACCGTGTGATCGACGATGCGCTGGCGGAGGACGTCGGCGCAGGCGACCTGACGACCGATGCCATCGTGTCGTCCGGACTGCGCGGCGCGGCGGACATCGTGATGCGCGAGCCAGGCGTTGTCTGCGGCCTGGACGCGGCGCTGGCCACGGTGCTCCGCCTCGACCCCGATGCGACGATGGAGCGCATGGCCGACGAGGGCGACGTGGTCGAACAGGCGCCGCGGACCGTCGCCCGCCTGCATGCGTCGCTGCGGGCATTGCTCACGGCCGAGCGAACGGCGCTCAACCTGCTGCAGCGGATGTCCGGCATCGCCACGACGACGCACCGGTACGTCGAGGCGGTGCGGGGCACCGGCGTCGAGATCCTCGACACCCGCAAGACGGCCCCGGGGCTGCGCGACCTCGACAAGGCGGCCGTCGCGTGCGGCGGCGGCACCAACCACCGTCGCGGGCTGGACGACGCGGTGCTGATCAAGGACAACCACCTCGCGGTCGCGGGCTCGGTCGTGGCCGCCATCGAGGCGGTGCGGCGCGAGCATCCCCGCCGGCCGGTCGAGGTGGAGGCGGACACGATCGACCAGCTCGATCAGGCGCTCGCCGCCGGCGCGGAAGCGATCCTGCTCGACAACATGCCACTGGAGACGCTACGGCGGGCAGTGCAGGTAGCCGGCGGCCGTGCCCGCCTCGAGGCCTCGGGCGGCATCACGATCGAATCGATCCGCGAGGTCGCCGAGACCGGGGTCGACGCCATCTCGGTCGGCGCACTGACGCATTCGGTACGCGCGCTCGACATCGCCATGGAGGTAACGCCATCAGCATCCTGACCGACACCGATGTCGCACGCATGCAGGACGAGGTGCGTGCGCTCGCGGCGGAGCGAAACGCCGTCATCCTCGCCCACAACTACCAGGTGCCCGAGGTGCAGGACGTCGCCGACTACGTCGGCGACTCGCTGGGCCTGTCCCAGCAGGCGGCCGCGACGGACGCCGACGTGATCGTGTTCGCCGGCGTCCACTTCATGGCCGAGACAGCGGCGATCCTGGCCCCCGACCGAACCGTGCTGATCCCCGACCTCGAGGCCGGATGCTCGCTCGCGGCCAGCATCGACGCGGAGGCGCTCGCACGCTGGAAGTCCGAGCACCCGGACGCCGTCGTCGTCAGCTACGTCAACACGACCGCCGAGGTGAAGGCGCTGTCCGACTACTGCTGCACCTCGGGCAACGCGCGGGCGGTGATCGAGGCGGTTCCGGAGGATCGCGAGATCCTGTTCCTGCCGGACATGTTCCTGGGCGCCTACCTGGAGCGACTGACCGGACGGTCGATGCGCATCTGGCCGGGCGAGTGCCACGTGCACGCCGGCATCCGGCCCGAGGACGTGAGCAGGATGATGGCGGAACGGCCGTCCACCGACCTGCTGATCCACCCCGAGTGCGGGTGCGCCAGCCAGTGCATGTACGCCGCGGCGCACGACCCGAAGCTGGCCGCGACCACCCACGTGCTCTCCACGGAGGGGATGGTGCGGCACGTCGCATCCTCGCCGCGCCGCGACTTCGTCGTCGCCACCGAGACGGGCATCCTCCACCGGCTGCGCAAGGAGGCGCCGGACAAGCGGTTCTATGCCATGTCCGAGCGAGCCGTCTGCCGGTACATGAAGCAGATCACGCTGCCGAAGCTGCGCGACAGCCTGCGCGACATGCGCTACGAGGTGCAGGTGCCAGAGGAGCTCGCCGCGCGCGCACGGCGCGCCATCGAGCGCATGGTGGAGATCGCCTGAGCGGCGACCGGCGCACGCTCGTGCTGGTGCCCACGCGGGCGGAGGCCGACCAGCTCGGCCTGGCGTGGGATGCGGTCGAGCTGTGCGGGTTCGGGCTCGCGGTGGCGGGTGTGCAGGCGGCGGACGCGATCGCGCGGCACCGGCCGGAGCGTGTGGTGCTGGCCGGGCTGGCCGGCAGCTACGACGCGGCCGCGGCGCCGGTGGGCACCGCTATGCGTGCGGGCACGGTGCGGTGCGTCGGCATCGGCGCGGGCGGACTGTCGGCAGCGCAGCTCGGGTTCGCGGGTTCGGACGAGGTCTCGCTGGCAGACGATGGGCCGCTCGCCCTCTCGGTGACCGCCGCGTCCGCGACGCCGGCCGAGGCGTCGGAGCGGGCGACAGCCCATCGGGGCGCACTGATCGAGGAGATGGAGGGCTATGCGGTTGCCTTAGCGGCAATGCAGGCGGGCGTTTCATGCCTGATGGTGCGCGGCGTGTCCAACATGGCCGGCGACCGCGAGCACGCCCGCTGGCAGGTCGGGCCTGCGCTGGACGCCGTGCGGGAGGCGCTCGGTACGATCCTGTCGCCATGAGAATCCGCCTCGGTATCTCTCCCTGCCCGAACGACACGTTCGCGTTTCACGGCATGCTCGAGCGGCGCGTCGACCTGCGCGGGCTCGACATCGAGACCGAGCTCGTCGACGTCCAGCAGCTGAACGACGGCCTGTTCGCCGACCGCTACGACGTGGCGAAGGCGAGCTTTCACGCCGCCCTGCTCCTGGCCGACCGCTACATGGTGCTCGGCGCCGGGTCGGCGCTCGGCTTCGGGGTCGGCCCGCTGCTCGTGTCGGCGGGGAACGGTGCGGCGCCGGGCCCGGAGGCGCGCGTCCTCTGCCCGGGGCCGACGACCACCGGCACCCTGCTGTACCGGTGCATCCACCCTGACGGCGGGCACATCAGCCACACGGTGTTCTCCGAGATCGGCCCCTCCGTGCTGCGCGGGGACTCCGACCTCGGGGTGCTCATCCATGAGGGCCGGCTCACCTACGAGCGCGACGGGCTCGCGCTGGTGGAAGATCTCGGCGCATCGTTCGAGCGGCTGGCCGATGCGCCGATCCCGCTCGGCGGCATCCTCGCGTCGAAGCGGCTGCCTGACGGTGTCGCCGAGACGTTCGCCGCGGTGCTGCGCGACTCCATCGCCTACGGATGGAGCCATCGCGAGGAGACGCTGACGACGATCCGTCGCCACGCCCAGGAGATGGACGAGGACGTGATCTGGCCCTACGTGGAGCTGTACGTCAACGAGTACACGGTCGATCTGGGCGAGACGGGCGCCCGAGCGCTCGCCGTGCTCGAGCGGACGGCCCAGGCGGCCGGGGTGACCGCCACGTCGGCCGCCCCGATCTCGATCGTCGGTTGACCCACAGGTTTAACCTGCACTAAACTTGGGTTTAGATGCAGTCGGAAGCGGTACAGGATTACGTCAAGCAGATCTATCTGCTGCAGACGCGCTCGGGGAAAGCGACGACGAACGAGATCGCCGAGCGCATGGACGTCTCGCCCGCCGCCGCCACGGCCATGGTCAAGAAGCTCGCGGAGATGGGCCTCGTCGAGCACCAGCGCTACCACGGCGCACAGCTGACGCCTGCGGGCGAGCGCGTCGCGGTCGAGGTGCTTCGTCACCATCGCCTGCTCGAGCTGTACCTGACCGAGGCGCTCGGACTGTCGTGGGAGGACGTGCACGTCGAGGCCGAGCGGCTCGAGCACGTGCTGTCCGAGGAGCTCGAGGCGGCGCTCGACCGCGCGCTCGGCTACCCCGACACCGACCCGCACGGCGATCCCATCCCCGGCCCCGATCTCGTCCTCCCGGCCGAGACCAGCTCCGCCCTCGCCGAGCTTGCGCCCGAGCAGGAGGCCACCGTCCGCCGCGTGCCCGACGGCGACCCCGAGCTGCTGCGCTACCTGGCCCGCCTCGGCATCGTGCCGGCGGCCCGGGTGCGCATGGTGGGGAAGGAGCCGTTCGAGGGGCCCGTTACGGTTGACGTCGACGGCACCCGTCAGTCACTGGGTATCGGTGTTGCTGAGATGGTGCGAGTGGAGCCGGCATGACGTCGCGAACGCTGCAGGCAGCGGTCGCGCCCGCGGAGGGCGTGCGCTCACCGATCGCGCGGATCAAACGGGTGCTGCCGTTCCTCGGCCCCGCCTTCGTTGCCAGCGTCGCATACATGGACCCCGGCAACTTCGCGACCAACATCCAGGCCGGCGCCGACCACGGCTACATGCTGCTGTGGGTGCTGCTGGTGTCGAACCTGATGGCGATCCTGATCCAGTCGCTGTCCGCAAAGCTCGGCATCGCCTCCGGAATGACCTTGCCCCAGGCGATCCGGGCGCACACGACACGCCGGACGAACCTCGGACTCTGGCTGGCGGCCGAAGGCGCCGCCATGGCCACCGACCTCGCCGAGTTCCTGGGCGCGGCGGTCGGCATGCACATCCTGTTCGGGTTCGGGCTGTTCGTCTCCGCGATCATCACGGCGATCGTTTCGTTCGCCCTGCTCGGCATCCAGCGCCACGGCCACGCCCGGTTCGAGCTGGTGATCATCGGGTTCGTGGCCGTGATCGGCGCCTGCTTCTTCGTCGAGGTGTTCACCAGCAACCCCGATCCGGCGGCGATCATCCACGGCATGCTGGTGCCACAGATGAACTCGAGCGCGCTCTACATCGCCGTCGGCATGGTCGGCGCGACCGTGATGCCACACGTCGTCTACCTCCACTCCGGGCTCGTCCAGCACCGGTCGCGCCTGCTCGAGGGCAGCAGCAAGCACGAGCACTTCCGCCGCGAGCTGGTGGACATCGCGCTGGCGATGAACGGCGCCTGGCTGATCAACTCGTCGATGGTGATCATGGCGTCGGCCGTCTTCTTCTCGAGCGGTGTGCCGATCAACGGCATCGAGGACGCGCAGGCGACGCTGAAGCCGCTGCTCGGCGACGGCGCCGCCTACGCGTTCGGCATCGCGCTGCTTGCCTCGGGGCTCTCGTCCTCGACCGTGGGCACGATGGCCGGCCAGATGATCGTGGACGGGTTCATGCAGTGGCGCGTGTCGGTGTTCCTGCGGCGGCTGATCACGATGATTCCGGCGATGGTGGTGATCGCCCTCGGCGTGAACACGCTGACGACCCTGGTCGCAAGCCAGGTGGTGCTGTCGATGGCGCTGCCCTTCGCAGTGGTGCCGCTGGTCTGGCTGACCGGCCGGCGGGATGTGATGGGCGACCTCGTGAACGGCAGGTCGATGCGCGCGCTGGCCGTGCTCGTGTCCTGCATCGTGATCGCGATGAACGTTGTGCTGCTCGCGGTCACCGCCCTCGGCTGAGCCGCCGGCTCAGCGCGGCGCGCGGCCGAAGAACCAGCGCTCGAGCGGCTCGAGCAGCTCCTGCTCGTGGAAGGGCTCGACATCCTGCTCACGGCCGTCGTCGCGGCTGACATCGAGGTCGGAGCTGAGGGCGGCGTTCGCCGCCTCGAGCGCATCGCCCATCTCGTACCCCTCGAAGATGAAGTCGTCGAGCCGCACCGCCCCGTCGGATCGTTCCTGCAGGCCGACGGCTCTGCCGACCGCCCACACGGCGCCGGGGCGCCGCTCGATCCAGATCGTGATCAGCTCACGCGCGCCGTCATCGCCGAGGCCGTGCACCTGCCGCTCCGCGAACCGCGCGGACGCGCTGCCGTTGCGCTGCATCGAGGGCTCCTCTCTCGTGTGGCCCTCTAGCAAAGCAGGCGTCGAGCCCAACCGCAAGCGGGCGGTCAGGAGCTGGCGAAGTCGTCCGGATTGACGTTCTCGAGGAACTTCCGGAACTCGTCGACGACCTCCTGCTCCTCCTCCGGCTCACCGCCGAACTCGATCGCCGAGTCGTCGATCACCTGGTCGGCGACGAAGATCGGTGCGCTGGTGCGCACCGCCAGCGCCAGGGCGTCGGACGGACGCGAGTCGACGTCGATCTCGGATCCGTTGACCTGGAGGGTGATGACGGCGTAGAAGGTGCTCTCGCGCAGCTCGGTGACGGCGATCTTGGTCACCTGAGCGTTGAGCTCCCCGAGCATGTCGGCGACGAGATCGTGGGTCATCGGCCGTGGCGTCGGGGAGCCCTGGAGCTTGACCAGGATGGCGGCGGCCTCGGGATGGCCGATCCAGATGGGGAGGAACTTGTTCCCGGTGAGGGTCTTCAGCAGCACGATCGGCTGCTTGCCCACCATGTCGAACGAGACCCCGTAGATGCTCACCTCCTGCACGTCTTCGATTATGCCACTGCACTCGGCGATCCGACGGTGGCAGCGGATGCAGGCGTCCGGGATGGGCGATCCTGGATTCGAACCAGGGACCTCCGCCTTATCAGAGCGGCGCTCTAACCGACTGAGCTAATCGCCCGGGGAGGCGCAGTATATCCAGCCGCTGGCGCTACCCCGCAGCCGGAGAAGGAGCGGCGCAGAGCCGGCACTGAGGGCGAAAACCGAGTCTCGCAAGGAGCGAGGGAGGCACAGTGCTCTGCACGGGCCGACCGAAGCGACACCGCGAGACGACGGTTTGCAGCCCTCAGTCAGCCCAGGAGACGCGTTCGGCGCGCAGCTGATCGATAATGCGACCGAGCTCAGCCGGCGAGTTGAACCGGATCTCCACCGATCCACCGCGAGGGCCGGACCGGACGGCCGCCCGCAGCTTCAGCGACTGCCACGCGGCGTCCACCGCCAGGTTGGCGAGCTCTTCGTCGACCCAGCTCACCGGCGCCCGCTTGGGAGGCCGTGCGCGTCCGGCGCGCTTCGCGGCGGCCTCGAGATCGCGCACCGACAGCCCACGCGAGACGGCCCGCTTGGCCAGCGCGATGCGTTCGTCCTGGCCGGCGGTCAGCAGCAGGGCACGGCCGTGACCCTCGGAAAGCCGGCCCGCGGAGATCAAGTCGAGCACCTCATCCGGCAGCTCCAGCAGCCGCATGGTATTGGCGACGGCGGGACGGCTCTTGCCGACACGGCGAGCGATGTCCGTCTGGCTGAGCGCGAGCTCATCCGCGAGCACCGCATAGGCCCGCGCCTGCTCCACCGGGTTGAGATCCTCCCGCGCGACGTTCTCGGCGAGCGCGGTGATCATGGACTCGCGCTCGTCCAGCGGTCGCACGATCGTGGGGATCGTGCTCAGCCCGGCACGCTGGGCTGCGCGCCAGCGCCGCTCGCCGGCGACGATCTCGTAGCCGTCCCCGGCGTCGCGGACGATGATCGGCTGCACCACGCCCTCGCTCTTGATCGATTCGGCCAGCGTCTCGATCGCATCCGGGTCGAACACGGTGCGGGGCTGGCGGGGATTGGGCCGGATCTGCGACATCTCCAGCTCCATCAGGCTCACCTGCCCGGCCGGGAACTCGGCAACGAGCGCGGCGAGGCCACGTCCCAGTCCCCGATTCTTAGCCACGCTCCACGACCTCCAGCGCCACCCGATAGTACGCGTCCGCCCCCGCGGACCTGGAATCGTACCGCGTAATCGGTACACCATGGCTCGGAGCCTCCGCCAGGCGGATGCTCCGGGGCACGACGGTGTCGAAGACGAGCGGGCCGAAGTGCTCGCGCACCTCGGAGGCCACGTCCCGTGCGAGAGTGGTGCGCGCGTCGTACATCGTCAGCAGCACTCCGGTCACGCCCAGCCGGGGATTGAGGCGCGTCCGCACGAGCTCGACGCTCTGCAGCAGCTGCGCGAGCCCCTCGAGGGCGTAGTACTCGCATTGCACGGGAACGATCAGGCGGTTCGCCGCTGACAGCGCGTTGACCGTGAGCAGGCCGAGCGACGGCGGGCAGTCGACGAAGACGTACGGGTACCGGTCGCCGGTGCCGGCCAGCAGGTCGCGGAGCAGGGTGTCGCCGTTCGACAGCTCGACCTGCGCGGCGGCAAGATCCGGGTGGGAGGGGGCGAGGTACAGGTTGGGCACGGCCGTCTCGACGACGACGTCGTCCAGCGAGCGGCCATGCAGGAGGTCATAGGTGCTCGCCTCCAGCTCCTCGGGCCGGAATCCAAGTCCGGTGGTGGCGTTCGCCTGGGGATCGAGATCGATCAGCAGGACGGGCGTTCCGGCCTCGGCGACGCACGCCGCCATGTTGATCGCAGTCGTGGTCTTGCCGACACCGCCCTTCTGGTTGGCAAGGGCGTACACCCGGGAGGTCATCGCATCGATGGTAGCGACGCGAGCGGACGCTTCCCGGCCATCCCCGGGCGCCGCGGGAACCGGTCGGGCGTCGCCCCGACCTTCTCCAGCTCGATCAGCATCCGGGATCCCCGGGTAGGCAGGGCCGAGGCCACCCGCCCGGCGACCTGAGTGGCCACCGCATCCAGCACTGCGGGATCGACCGCGCCCGTCCACAGCACGACGCGGCCGCCCGGACGCACCAGCGGCAGGCACAGCTCGACTGCCACGGGGGGAGGCGCGAGTGCGCGGGCGAGCGCGAGGTCATAGGCGTCACGCCCGCGGCCGCGCGCATGCAGCTCCGAGCGCTCCGCCACGACCGTTGCGGCGACGCCGAGCTCCTGCGAGACGGCGCGAAGGAACGCCGCCTTGCGGCCGACCGCCTCGAGCAGCGTGATGGGAGCGCCGTAGGCGAGTGCGAGCGGGATGCCGGGCGATCCGTTGCCGCTGCCCACGTCCACCGTGCTGACGGGCAGCTCGTCTCCGATCATCCCGCACGCCGAGAGCGCATCGTCCACGAGCTCCGTACGGAGCGCCTCGCGCGAGCGAAGCGCGGTCACCGAGACGCCGGCGCGCGCGACCAGGTCGCAATACCGCTCGAGCAGCGGCTCGAGCCGTTTCACGTTTTACACCTCGGGCTCGTCGGCGGGCCGGACGACCACGTAGCGATTGGGCTCCGCGCCCTCGCTGGCGGTCTCGAGTCCCCCCAGCGATTGCACCTTCGTGTGCACGATCTTCCGCTCGACCGACGTCATCGGCTCCAGCTCGACCGGCTGTCCGGTGCGCCGCGCCTCGGCGGCAGCCCGCACCGCAACGTCGTGCAGCGTCCGCTCACGCCGCTTGCGATATCCCTCGGCGTCGACGATCACCTCGAGCGGCTGCTCCTGGCCGCGGTGCTGCATGGCGTTGGCCAGATACTGGACGGCATCGATGGTCTGGCCGTGCTTTCCGATCAGCAGGCCGAGGTCGGACCCATGCACCGTCGCCGTGACGGCACCGTCCCGTTCGGCGACGTCCACGTCTCCCTCGATACCAAGGGCGTCGAGCACCGTCTCCAGCAGCTCGCGCACAGCCGCGGCGCCGGGCGACTCGTTCCGCGCCGGGCGGGGTGCCGGCGCGGCCGCCGCGGCCTCGTCGACGGTCACCGACGCGAGCACGCGCGCGGGCTCGTAGCCAACGCCGAGCAGGCCGCGCTGGCCCTCGGACAGCACGACGAACTCAACCGCGGAGCGCTCGAGCGACGGAAACCGCCGCTCGAGATCGTGCAGCGCCGACCAGCGGGCTTCGCCCACCGTCTCACCCGTCGCCTCGACCTCGACCCGCTGCCCGCTCATCGACGCTTCTTCGGCCGCCGCGACGGCGAGCGGGCAGGCCCCTTCGACTTGCCCGTGCCCCCGTCCGCCTTCGGTGGGTTGCGGGACGTCCGCGGCTGCTGCGCGTGCTTCTCGCGCTCGTCCTTCTGAACTGCCGGGAAGTGGTGTCCCATCGTCTTCTTGACGATGCCCTGCTGCGCGATCGTCCACAGGTTGGTGGTGATCCAGTAGATGCCGACGCCGGCCGGGACGCGGAGGATGAACGGAATGAAGATCACCGACATGCTCGCGAACAGGATCTTCTGCTGGCGGTCCTGGACGAACGAGAACAGCAGCGTCGACCCCAGCATCGAGAGGCAGTAGAGGACGACCATGATGATCTCGGTGGCCCCGCCGATCTTGTGCAGGTCGACGAAGATGTTGGGGATGCCGACGAACGACTTGTCGCCGGAGGGGTTGAAGCTGCGCAACGTCTGGTAGAGCCCGATGAAGACGGGCATCTGGAACACGAGCGGCAGGCACGACGCGAACGGGTTGACGTTGTGCTCCTTGTAGAGCGCCATCAGCTCTGCCTGCATCTCGCGCTTTGCCTCGGGGTCGTTCTTGCCCTTGTACTTGTTCTGCAGCGCCTTCACCTTCGGCTGGATCCGCTGCATGGCCGCCATCGACCGAAACTGCTTGATGGTCAGCGGGAGGATGGCGACGCGCACGGTGGCCGTCAGCAGCACGATCGACCATCCCCAGTTCACGCCCAGCGTGTCGTGGTAGAAGGTGATGACGTGGCGCAGCACCTCCTCGATCTGCTGCAGGACGATGAAGAGCTCGATCACGGGTGGGCCCTCCGCTCGGTGCCGGGAACCGGGTCGTATCCGCCCCGCGACCACGGATGGCAGCGCAGCAGGCGGCCGGCCGCGAGCGCCAGGCCGCGGATCGGGCCGTGCCGGCGGATCGCCTGCTCGGCGTAGTGAGAGCAGGTGGGCTCGTACCGGCAGGTGCGCGGCGTCAGCGAAACCATCGCCTGGAACGGCGTCAGCGCCGCGCGCACGATGCGCAGGGTCCAGATCAGGAGCGCGGTCACGATCCGGCCGGCCTCTCGGCCGCGGTCCGCAGCAGCTCCGCGACCTGCCCGGCCAGCCAGTCGAAGCCCTGCGCCTCCGCCGCGGCGGCCAGCCCGGGCCGCGCGATCAGCACGTAGTCGGTCGCGGGCAGCAGCAGCCCCTCGTTCCGCGCCACCGCCTCTCGCAGGCGCCGCTTGACCAGGTTGCGATCGACCGCGCCGCCCACCTTGCGCGGCACCGCGTAGCCGATGCGGGCCGCGTCACCGCCCTCGGCGGCGCGGTAGCGAAGCGTCAGGTACCGCCCCCCGACCGAGCGGCCGAGCTGCGTGACGGCGTCGAACTCGGCGGCACGCGTCAGCCGGCCGCGCTTGGTCGGCGCGGCATGGGCAGACGCTCGGTCGCCGGTCATGTTGGATGACACCTAGGCAGAGAGGCGCTTGCGGCCACGGAGCCGGCGCCGCTTCAGCACCGCGCGGCCGGCACGGGTGCTCATGCGCTTGCGGAATCCGTGGGTCTTGGCGCGCTTGCGGGTGTTGGGCTGATAGGTGCGCTTCATCGAGACGGGCAGTATAGAGCAGCCATTCCGCCGGGCGCCCCGGCCGAACACCGCTCGCAGCACGAAGAAATTTCGTTGTGGAAAAGCGCCCCGCCCGGCGCGACCACGAGGAGCGGCAAAGCGCGGCGCGAGCAGGCATTTTTCCGAACCGACACGATGTGCGCAGCTGTTTCCACATCTGTGGACGGCCATGTGGGAAACCGCCGTTTTCCCTGCAAACATGGGCGTTGGCGGACGCTTGAGCCGCCTTCCGGTACCTGTTGTGCAGGCCGCGCGCAGCGGGTTACACTCGCCGTTCGATGCAGCAGGAGCCGACCGCCAGCGCCAGCTGGGAGACCATCTCCCAGCGCCTCCAGCAGATGCTGAACGAAGGCACCTACACCACGTGGTTCGGAAGCGCACGCGCAGTCGACCAGGACGACGCACGCCTGGTGGTGACGGTTCCCAACGAGTTCACCAAGAACTGGATCGAGGGCCATTTCGCCAGCCTGCTCGATGCCGCGGCCGCGGAGCACGAACTGGTGGTGGAGCTTCGCGTCGCGGTCGCCGACGCGGTGGCGCGAAGCGCCGAGCCGGACGCTGTCGAAGCGCCGCCGCACGAGCCAGAGGACGTGCCCGACACGACCACATCGACTGCGGGAACGGGCATCAATCCGAAGTACACCTTCGACGTGTTCGTGATCGGCGCGAGCAACCGGTTCGCGCACGCGGCCGCGCTCGCCGTGGCCGAGTCGCCGGCGCAGTCCTACAACCCGCTCTTCATCCACGGAAGCACGGGGCTGGGGAAAACGCACCTGCTCCAGGCGATCGGCCATTACGTGCTCCAGCAGCATTCGCGTTTGAACGTGCGGTACGTGACGACCGAGACGGTGCTGAACGAGTTCGTTGATTCCATGCGGGATGGGCGCATGGTCAACTTCAAGCAGCGCTACCGCACCTATGACCTGCTGCTCGTCGATGACATCCAGTTCATCGAGGGCAAGGAGCGCCTGCAGGAGGAGTTTTTCCACACGTTCAACAGCCTGTACGAGGCCGGCAAGCAGATCGTGCTGTCCTCCGACCGGCCGCCGCACGAACTGGCAACGCTCGAGTCGAGGCTGCGCTCGCGTTTTCAATGGGGGCTGATCACGGACGTCCAGCCGCCTGATCTGGAAACGCGCATCGCGATCCTGCGCAAGAAGGTGATGACCGAGCGGATCGAGATCGCGGATCCGCAGGTGTTGACCTATATCGCCGACCGCGTCACCACGAACATCCGCGAGCTGGAGGGTGCGCTCACGCGCGTGGTCGCCTACGCCTCGCTCACCGGCCGGCCGATCTCGACCGAGGTCGCCGAGGAGGTGCTCCGGGACCTGTTTCCGCAGGGGGCGACACGACCGATCACCATCGAGCAGATCCAGAGCACGGTCAGCGAGATGTTCCACCTCTCGATCACCGAGCTGCGCGGCGATCGACGCCAGCAGTCGATCGCCTATCCACGGCACATCGCCATGTATCTGTGCCGCGAGCTGACCGACGCGTCGCTTCCCAAGATCGGCGCCAAGTTCGGCGGGCGCGACCACTCGACGGTGCTGCACGGCGTGAACAAGATCGCCCGCGTCCTCAAGGAGGACCGCGAGGCGTTCAACGTCGTCCAGGAGCTGACGACGCGCATCAAGCAGGGCCGTTGACGATCCGGTGGGGAACCCTGTGGACAGGCGCGGAAGGACCCACCGCCTTACCCATGCCGGCGCATGACGCCGGGCGTGCCGGTGGAAACCCCCTCCACCGATCCCCATCGCCGTCAACACCGCCGGCACAGGAACGATGCGGGCTTGCGCCACTTTTCCGCACCATGCACAGGGCCTACTCCTATAACCTCCTTTAATTCCTTTAACCCTTGAAGATGCAGCAGTGAGGAGCGCACCTGTATGAAGATCGTCTGCTCCCAGGATGAGCTCCTGGCGAAACTGCAGATCGCAGCACGCGGCGTCTCGCAGCGTTCGACGGTGCAGATCCTGTCCGGCGTGCTGATCCGTGCCGCCGTGGACGGGGCAGAGCTGGAGGCCACGGACATGGAGCTCTCGCTCCGCGTGCCACTCGATGCCCGGGTGGAGGAGCCCGGCGACGTCGTTCTGCCGGGCCGTCTGCTGCTCGACATCGTTCGCGCGCTGCCGGCCGAGGATGTGACGATCAGCCAGCCGGGAGGCACCGGAGCAGCGCAGCTCGAGTGTGGCCCCAGCCGCTACTCGCTCGCGACGCAGAACGCCGAGGATTTCCCCCAGCTGCCGACACCCGCCGGCTCGTCCTTCACCGTCGATCGCGAAGCGTTCGTGGACACGGTTGCGCATGTCGGCCGCGCGGCGTCGAAGGACGAGTCGCGACCGGTGCTCACGGGCGTGCTGGTCGAGCTTGGCGAGGGCACCGTGACGATGGCTGCCACGGACAGCTATCGCCTCTCGGTCAAGGAGTCGTCGCTGCCCGGTGCCACCGGCGACGTCCAGGCGATCGTGCCGGCGCGTGCCCTGACGGAGGTCGCACGCATCGCGTCCGGCGAGAAGCTCGAGGTCTCCGTCCAAGAGAACCAGGTGCTGTTCGGCATGGATGGGATCTGGCTCTCCGCACGCCGCATCGACGGCCAGTTCCCGAACTACCGCCAGCTGCTTCCCCAGACCTTCGAGCACGAGGTCGCGATCTCCAAGGAGGAGCTGCTCGACGTCATTCGCCGCACGGCGCTGATGGCGCAGCGCAACCTGCCGGTGCGGCTCAGCTTCGAAGAGGGCTCGCTGACCCTGACGGCGCAGACCCAGGATGTCGGCGAGGCGCGCGAATCGCTGCCGGTCGAGTTCCACGGCGACAAGCTCGAGATCGGTTTCAACCCGGACTTCCTGCGGGACGGCGTCGAGAGCGTCGAGGGCGACACGGTGCGCCTGCGGCTGATCAGCTCGCTGCGGCCCGGCTTGCTGCAGGGCGATGACGGGTCGTTCTGGTACCTGATCATGCCGATTCGCCTGCCCTCCTGACCGCGGCCTCGTGCGTGCCGTTGCCGTCCGCGGGACGGAGTTCCGCTGCTATCCGCACGTGGAGGTGGAGCTGCCACCCGGCCTGGTCGGCGTGGTCGGCCCGAACGGCGCCGGCAAGACCGCGCTGATCGAGATGATCCACTTCGGCCTGCTCGGATACTCGCCGCGGACGTCGAACGAGGCGCAGGTGGTGCGCTTCGGATCGGAGGTGGCGCGTGTCGAGACCCGGGCCGAGGCCGGCGGCCGGGACGTCGCCGTCGAGATCGGCTACCGGCCGGGTGAGCCGAAGCGCGTCACCGTCGACGGCGCGCCGGAGCGCTCGATGGAGCGCCTGCTAGCGCGGTTTCCGGTGCTCGTCTTCACGCCCGATCGTCTGCGGCTCGTGCAGGGGCCGCCGGCGCTCCGCCGCACCTACTTCGACCGGATCCTGGCCCGGCTGTGGCCGGTGCTGGCCGCGCAGTCGTCGGAGTACGGGCGCAGGCTGGCGCAGCGCAACCATCTGCTCCGCCGTGTCCGGGCAGGAGCTGCCGGCGGCGACGCGCTCGAGCCCTGGGACACCCTGCTCGCCGAGGCGGCCGAGCAGCTGATCGCCGCGCGCGCTCGGCTGGTGTCCCGGCTCGCGGATCCGTTCGCGCGGCGCCTGGCCGAGCTGGGCGGCGATCCGGGCGCGGAGCCTCTGCGGTATCAGCCGAACATCGCACCTGGCACCTCGGTGGCCTCCGTGCTCCGCGAGCGCCGGACGCGGGACGTCGAACGTGCGGTGACGGGCGCCGGCCCGCACCTGGACGACGTGATGCTGCTCGAGCACGAGCGCGACCTGCGGCTGTACGGGTCCCAGGGCGAGCAGCGGCGGGCGCTGCTGGCGCTCCTGCTGGCCGAGGCCGATCTGCTGGCCGAGGAGCGCGACGAGCTGCCGCTGCTGCTGCTCGACGACGTCACCGGCGAGCTCGACGCCGACCGCCGCGCGCTGCTGCTCTCGGCCGTCGAGCCGTTTCAGCAGACGATCGTGACGACCACCGACCGGGCTGACCTGGGATCGCGCGGCGCGGCGGTGCTGACCGTCGAGGCGGGGATGGTGGCCGCCGCGTGAGCGACCTTCAGCGCATCGACCGCGAGGTGCGCCGGCTGGGCCGCGTTCCGGAGGTGGATCCGCTCGTGGCCGAGTCGCGGCGGGTGTGGCGCTCGGCTGTGGGCGAGGAGGTGGCCCGTCGCTCGCTCCCCGTGCGGCGCTCCGGCGGCGCGCTGGTTGTGCACTGCGCGAGCTCGTCGTGGGCGAGCGAGCTGACGCTGCTCGAGGGCCGGCTGCGCCGGCGCCTGACGGCCGCGCTCGGCCAGGAGGCGCCGCCGTTGCGGTTCGAGGTCGGCGACGTCGACAGTCCCGACCCCACCTCTGGAGCGGCCTCGCCGGCGCCTCCGCTGGAGCCGACCGCTGAGCAGCTGCTGCAGGCGCGTGCGCTGGCGGCGGGCATCGTCGACCCGGAGCTGCGGGCAGCTGCCGAGCGGGCGATCGCGGCCTCGCTCGCGCGCGATTCGTGACAGCACCCTGACAGGTTCCGGGCGGGGTGCCAGCGGTGCCCTCTGGTAAACTGCATGGTGTCGGTTTTCCTCGATTTCAAGCGGGTTTCTGTTGCCACAGTCCGGCTATGACGCCAAAGACATCACAGTTCTGGAAGGGCTCGAGGCGGTTCGACTTCGCCCCGGCATGTACATCGGCTCCACAGGCCCCAGCGGCCTTCAGCACCTCGTCATCGAGGTGGTCGACAACAGCGTCGACGAGGCACTGCAGGGTCGCTGCGACCACATCGTCGTAACGCTCCATCCCGACGGCCGGTGCACGGTCGTCGACAACGGCAGCGGCATCCCGGTGGCCGAGATGGAAGGCCAGGGCCAGTCTGCCTTGGAGGTGGTGCTGACCAAGCTGCACGCCGGCGGTAAGTTCGGAGGCGAGGGCTACAAGGTTTCCGGCGGTCTCCACGGCGTCGGCATCTCGGTGGTGAACGCCCTGTCGGAGCATCTGCGCGTGGAGGTGCGCCGCGACGGCCACGTCTGGTCGCAGGAGTACGAGCGCGGTGCGCCGCTGGGCCCGATCACGAAGGGCGAGAAGACCGACGAGACCGGCACGACCGTCACCTTCCTGCCGGACGCCGAGATCTTCGACGAGACCGACTTCAACTTCGAGACCCTGGCCTCACGCTTGCGTGAGATGGCGTTTCTGACGAGTGGCCTTCGGATCGAGCTGGTCGACGAGCGCGCCGGCGGCCAGCGTGCGGACTTCTACTTCGAGGGTGGCATCCGCGACTTCATTGCCCACGTCAACGACGGCAAGGACGTCGTCCACAAGAACGTCATCTACTTCGAGAACGAGACGGACGATGGCCACGTCGAGGTCGCCATGCAGTGGAACGGCAGCTACGTCGAGTCGACGTTCTCGTTCGCCAACAACATCAACACGCACGAGGGCGGCACCCACCTGTCCGGCTTCAAGGCGGCGCTGACACGGACCCTGAACGAGTACGCCAAGGAGAAGGGGCTGCTCAAGGAGAAGGACGAGGCGCTCACCGGCGACGACTGCCGCGAGGGCCTGGCCGCGATCATCTCCGTCAAGCTGCGCGAGCCGCAGTTCGAGGGCCAGACCAAGACGAAGCTCGGAAACCCGTCGATCCGCGGTCTGGTCGAGACGACGGCCAACGCCAAGCTGCGCGAGTTCCTCGAGGAGAACCCGAACGACGGCAAGGCGATCGTCAACAAGCTGATCGCGGCCAGCCGTGCCCGCCAGGCTGCCCGCAAGGCTCGCGACCTGATCCGCCGCAAGTCGGCGCTCGGTGGCGGCGGGCTTCCCGGCAAGCTGGCCGACTGCTCGATCTCCGACCCGGAGGCGGCCGAGCTGTTCCTGGTCGAGGGCGACAGCGCCGGTGGCTCGGCTGTGGACGCGCGCGACCGCAGCTTCCAGGCGATCCTGCCGCTCCGCGGGAAGATCATCAACGTCGAGAAGGCCCGCATCAACAAGGTGCTCTCGAACAACGAGATCCAGGCGATGATCACCGCCATCGGCTCGGGCATCGGCGAGGAGTTCGACATCAGCACGGCCCGGTACCACAAGGTCGTCCTGACCTGCGATGCGGACGTCGACGGCGCGCACATCCGCACGCTGATCCTGACGTTCCTCTTCCGGCACATGAAGGAGCTGATCGAACACGGCTACGTGTACATCGCGCAGCCGCCGCTCTACCGGTTGAAGCAGGGCAACGACGTCCGCTACTTCGAGAAGGATCACCAGCTCGAGGAGTGGCTCATCCGCGAGCGCCTCGAGCGGATCGACATCAGCGATCGCGAGGGCTCGCCGTTGAAGCTCACCGAGGCGCGCCTTCAGCGGTTCCAGCGCGTGCTCAAGGAGTACGAGGGATGGGCCGGCAAGCTGAAGGAGGAGTTCGGCGCGGCCGTCGTCAACTACGCCAAGAACCACCGGTTGATCGAGGAGGAGATCGGCTCGCTCGACGAGCTGAAGGCCTACCTCGAGAGCGTGGGAGATGACGACGAGGCGCACCGGGTGGAGGTCGTTGCCACCGAGGACGACGCGCTGCGCGTGAAGGTGAGCGAGCGGGCGACCGGCTCGTCCCAGGTCGTGAAGTTCCCCATCGCCCTGTTCACCAGCTCCGGCTACCGCAGCCTGCGGTCGTCCCACGACCGCCTGGTCGAGACGGCCGGGCGTCCGCCGTTCACGGCGCGGCAGGGGAAGCGTGAGGAGACCGCCGAGACGTTCGAGCAGCTGCGGCCGGCGATCCTCGACCTTGCCAAGGAAGGGCTCAACCTGCAGCGGTTCAAGGGGCTCGGCGAGATGAACCCTTCGCAGCTGTGGGAGACGACGATGAACCCGGAGAACCGCATCCTGCAGCGCGTGTCGGTGGAGGACGCGGCGGCGGCGGACGGGGTGTTCTCGATGCTGATGGGGGATCGCGTCGAGCCGCGGCGGGACTTCATCGAGCGCAACGCGTCAGACGTCAAGTTCCTGGACATCTGATGGCCGTCGGTCTTACGGGAGGTTTGTCTAAGTGAGCATGGAGACGCTCGGGGACGGGCGTATCGAACAGCGCGAGCTCGCGGAGGAAATGCGGACCAGCTACCTCGACTACGCGATGAGCGTGATCGTGGGGCGGGCCCTCCCGGACGTGCGCGACGGCCTGAAGCCTGTTCACCGGCGGGTGCTGTTCTCGATGAACGAGAGCGGCCTGCAGCCCAACCGGCCGTACTCGAAGTGCGCGGCGGTCGTGGGCGATGTGCTCGGCAAGTACCACCCCCACGGCGACTCGGCGGCGTACGACGCGCTCGTTCGCATGGCGCAGTGGTTCTCGCTGCGCTATCCGCTGGTCGACGGCCAGGGCAACTTCGGCAACCAGGACGGCTACTCCGCCGCTGCCATGCGCTACACCGAGTGCCGGCTATCCCCGCTTGCCGTCGAGATGCTCCGCGACATCGATGCCGACACCGTCGACTTCATGCCGAACTACGACGAGCGGCGCCGCGAGCCCGTCGTGCTGCCCGCGCGGTTCCCGAACCTGCTGGTCAACGGCTCATCCGGGATCGCGGTCGGCATGGCCACGAACATCCCGCCCCACAACCTGGGCGAGACGATCGACGCCACGATCGAGCTGATGGCCAATCCCGACGCCACCGTCGACGACCTGATGAAGCACATCAAGGGCCCCGACTTCCCGACCGCCGGCTCGATCATGGGCGTCAGCGGCATCCGTGAGGCATATGAGACCGGCCGCGGCCGCGTCGTCATGCGCGCCAAGGTGCACACGGAGGACGTCCGCGGCGGCAAGACGGCCCTGATCGTCACCGAGCTGCCCTACATGGTGCGCAAAGGCGGCGACGAGGGCGTCATCCAGAAGATCGCCGAGCTGGTCGACTCCAAGGTGCTGAGCGAGATCTCGAACCTGAACGACGAGAGCGACCGCACAGGCATGCGCATCTACATCGAGCTGAAGCGCGACGCCATCCCCAAGGTCGTGCTCAACAAGCTCTACAAGCACACCCCGCTGCAGACCACCTTCGGGGTGAACATGGTCGCGCTGGTCGACGGCGTCAATCCGCGCACGCTGTCGCTCAAGCAGATGCTCCACCACTACATCGAGCATCAGAAGGAGGTCGTCACCCGGCGCACCAAGTTCGAGCTCGACCGTGCCGAGCGGCGCGCCCATGTGCTCGAGGGCTACCTGATCGCGCTCGACCACCTCGATGAGGTGATCGCGCTGATCCGGGCGGCCGAGGACACCGAGACCGCGCGAACAGGCCTGATGGAGCGCTTCGGCCTGACCGAGATCCAGGCCCAGGCCATCCTTGAGCTGCGCCTTCGCGCGCTCACCGGTCTGGCGCGCAAGGAGATCAAGAACGAGCACGCCGATCTGCTCGAGCGCATCGCCGAGCTGCGCGCCATCCTCGCCGATGAGGAGCGGCTGATGGACGTGATCCGCGAGGAGCTCCAGGAGATCAAGGACCGCTTCGCCGATCCACGGCGCACCGAGATCATCGCCGCGGAAGGCGAGATCGACCTCGAGCAGCTCATTGCCGAAGAGGATATGGTCATCTCCATCACGGCAAGCGGCTACATCAAGCGGCTGCCGATCAGCACGTACCGCACCCAGGGACGTGGTGGGATCGGCGTAATGGGGATGGACACGAAGGAGGGCGACTACATCGAGCACCTCTTTGTGGCCTCAACGCACGATTACCTCCTGTTCTTCACGACCGTCGGCAAGGTCTACCGCGTGAAGGTGCACGAGCTGCCGCTCGGCACCCGTCAGTCCAAGGGTCGCGCGCTGGTCAACGTGCTGCCGCTGCGCCAGGACGAGAAGGTCAAGGCCGTGATCGACACGCGCACCTACAGCGAAGGCAAGTACCTGCTGTTCGCCACGCGAAACGGCGTTGTCAAGAAGACCGAGTTCAAGTCCTACGACACCGTGCTGAAGGCCGATGGCATCATCGCCCTGAAGGTGCGCGAAGGCGACCAGCTGGTCGGCGTGCGGCTCACCGACGGGGAGGACGACGTGCTGCTCGTGTCCCGCAACGGGTCGGCCGTGCGGTTCTCGGAGCGCGATGTCCGGCCCATGGGCCGCGACACCAGCGGCGTACAGGGCATGAAGCTGCGCGCCGGCGACGAGGTGATCGCCGTCGAGATCGCGCGCGATGACCAGGACCTGCTCGTGGTCACCGAGAACGGCTTCGGCAAGCGGACTCGCGTGGAGGAGTATCCGGCCAAGGGACGCGGCACCATGGGCGTGCTGACCGTCCGCTACACCGAGTCGCGAGGCCGCCTCGCCGGCGCCATGATCGTCAAGGACGGCTACGACCTGATGCTGATCAGCCAGGATGGCACGGTCATCCGCACGGCGGCCGACGGTATCTCCCGCATGGGCCGCGCCACCCAGGGCGTCCGCGTGATGAATCTGCGCGAAGGCGACCGCGTCTCGGCAATCGCCCGGGTGACCGAACCCTCGGGTGCGGCTGCTCCGAACGGCGCCGAGGCCGAGATTGCGTCCCCGGACGGGGACGTGCCGGACGGTGCGGATGGCCCGGATGGGGACGCCGACGGCGTGTCCGACGTCACCGAATAGCCGCTCTCCCGGAAATTCCTTCCAATCCTGGCAGGAATTGGGTTCAGTAAGAGGAACAAACCGGTCGATACCACTTTCTGCAACGCCCAGTCCCGCCGAGAGAGGGAGAGCGATGAGACATGTCGACCTGTTGGAGCCGGTGGATATCACCGAGCGTCTGCCACAGCTCGAGCTGTATCTGAGCCAGGTGTGCAGCGTCGCCGGCATCTCGAAGATGCAGCTGGACTACTGGACGACGAAGGCCGAGATCCCGACCAAGGGCCGCAAGCAGCGCGTCTACGACATGGAATCGGTCGAGATGGTGATGCTGATCAAGCAGGCCAAGGACAAGGGCCTGAACCTCGGCGCAGCCATCGACGCGGCTCGTGAGTTTCAGGCCGCGAAGTCCGAGCGCGCGCAGCAGCTCGCTTCCTGAGATCTCAGCCGGCCCCGGACAGCTCCCCCGCCGCGCGGGCGGGGTCGACCACGTTCACCCAGATCCCTGCGCCCATCTCGATCGACGCCTGTACGGTCAGGCGCGGCAGCAGCTCGATGTGCCAGTGGAACCGGCCGTCCACCCCCGGGGGCAGCTCGTGGAGGATCGCGTTCCAGGCCAGCTCGTCGCCGAGCAGCGCCCGCAGGCGCCGCACCGCGTCCTGGAGCGCCCTGGCCATCGGTGCGTCGAGGGCTGAGCGCGCGTCGTGCGAGCGCGGCGCGATCCAGGTCTCGTACGGCATCCGGCTCCACGGCGGCGCGAACGTGACCAGGCCGTCCTGTTCGGCGATCAGCTCACCCTCCAGCTCGCAGAGCGGGCATGCGCCACCGCCGTCGAAGACCGCCTGCTCGCGCGCCACCACCGGCGGCACGGCAGAGAACGGCACCACCTGCGAGTGCGAGTGATCGAGCGAGGCCCCGGCGGCCGGGCCCTCGTTGATGACGAGCAGCACGTGCGCGGCGCCTGCCGCCTCGTGCGCCGTGCGCCGCAGCCGCCAGGCCTCGAGCACCAGCTTCCAGGTGCGGGGATCCACCTCCGCGACGGACAGGACGTGGTCGGGGCCGTGCACGACCACCTCGTGCCCCGGAAACGCGGGGTACTTGTTCGGCACGACGCGCACCGTCCAGCCGGTGCTGTCCGGCGGGCCGGCCGATCGCCCCAGCGCCTCGACCTCCGGCGGCGTGAGCGACTCGTGCCCGCCGCAGAACGGGCAGGTCGACGCATCTGCGATCCGCGTCGTCCGTCCCCGGGCGCCCGGCCGCCCGGCACGGCCGGGCACGATCAGCACGGTCTCGCCGTTGAGCGGGCTCTGGCGCAGGTCGAGGCCATCGCCGGTCACGACCCGCCGCCCTGCCTCCCGTCGAGGGCGTCGACCCGCTCGACCTCAGCCGACGTCAGCGCACGCCCGGCGACGAGCAGCCGGCCCTCCCCGTCGACCCCTTCGGCCACCCCGCTCGGCCCGTCCGCCAGCGCGACAGGGCGGCCGAGCAGCTCGTCGCGCTCGAGGCCAGGGAATCCGTCGCGCTCGAAGGCCTCGTAGCGCCGCTCGAGCTCGGCCAGCACATCCGCGAGCAGCGCGGCACGATCGACCTCCTCGCCCGTGACCAGACGCAGGGACGTGGGCGGCACGCGCGCCTCTCGCGGCAGCTGGTCCGCCGTCATGCCGGCGTTGATGCCCACTCCGAGCACGAGCGTCCCCTGCTTCAGCTCCGGCAGCACCCCGGCCAGCTTGCGGCCGTCCACCATCACGTCGTTCGGCCAGCGGACGAGCGCGCTTCGGTGGCACGCCGACGCCACCGCCTCGGCGGCGACCAGCGAGAAGGGGGCGAGCCGGTCGGGGGGCGTTCGCGGCGTCAGGGCGAGGGAGAAGAGCAGTGCGGTGCCTGGTGGAGCGACCCAGCTGCGGCCGCGCCGTCCCCGCCCGGCGGTCTGGTGATCCGTCGCCGCAACGCCGCCGTGCGGCAGGCTCCGAGCCAGCTCCTGGGTGGACGGGCACTCGTCCCGCCAGACGTATGGATGCCCGAAGCGTCCGCGGAGCCGGGGCTCGACCTGCTCGGGGAGCAAGGGCATTCCATAGAATACGCCGCTGATGTTCTCGCAACCCAAACGCGCGGCAGCCCGTCTGACCCTGCGAGAACGGGTACGCGACGAGTCGGCCCATGCCGCGCTCTCGGATGTGGTGCTGGCCGTGCGGGCCAAGGACGGGGATCGAGCCGCACTCGAGACCCTGGTGCATCGCCACGAGTCGCGGGTGCGACGGCTCGCGTCGTACCTGCTCGACGACCCGCAGGACGCAGAGGACGCCGCACAGGAGGCGCTCGCGAAGGTGCTGACGAGGATCGACCAGTTCCGGGGTGAGTCCCGGTTCGCCACCTGGCTCTACAGCCTCGTCGCCAACACCTGCCGTGACCTCGGCGAGCGCCAGCGCCGCCGCCGCCACCAGCCGCTCGACACGGCGCCGGAGGTCGTGACCATCGAGGGCCCCCACGATCTGGCGTGCCAGCGGGAGCAGCGGGCGATGCTGGCCCGCGAGATGGGTGGGCTGTCCACCGACCAGCGGCACGTGATGGTGATGAAGGACGTCCTGGCGCTCTCCTACGAGGAGATCGCGGAGGTGCTGGACATGCCGGTCGGCACCGTCAAGTGCCATGCACATCGAGGGCGTGCGCGCATGCGCCGGGCGCTGGGCCCGTCCGGCGAGGCGGTCTCCGCGTGACGGACATCGCCCTGCCGCTCGACCGGGCCGGCATCGAGGCGATCATCCCCCACCGCGAGCCGTTCCTCCTCGTGGACGAGATCGCCGAGCTGGTGCCGGGCGACCACGCCGTCGGCCGCTATCACGTCCCCGACGACGCCTGGTACCTGCGCGGGCATTTTCCCGGACGGCCGATCATGCCCGGTGTGCTGCAGGTCGAGGCGCTGGCCCAGGTCGGGGCCGTCTGCGGGCTGTCGGCCCCCGGCTTCGCCGGGCGCCTGGCGCTGTTCGCCGGCATCGACGACGTCCGCTTCAAGCGGATCGTCACCCCGGGCGACACGCTCACGCTGGAATGCCGGATCACGCGGCTGCGCGGCCCGATCGGGAAGGCCGACGCGACGGCCTCCGTGGGCGACGAGCTGGCCTGCCGTGCCGCGCTCACGTTCGCGCTCACGGAGCTGGACGCGTGATCGCGGCCTGCAGGGAGGGCGTCGCCGTGCTTGGCATCGGCTCGCACGTGCCGAGCCGGGTGGTCACCAACGACGAGATCGCTACCATGGTGGAGACGAGCGACGAGTGGATCTCGCAGCGCACAGGCATCCATGAGCGCCGGATCGCCGCGCCCGGCGATTCCTCGGCCACGCTGGGCGCCGAGGCCGCGCGGCTCGCTCTTGCAAGCGCCGGCATGGCCCCGACCGACCTCGATCTGATCGTGGCGGCCACGGCCAGCCCCGACTACTACTTCCCCGCCACCGCGTCTCTGATCGGAGATGCGATCGGCGCCGTCGACGTGGCCGGATACGACCTCTCGGCGGCGTGCACGGGGTTCATCTACGCGCTCGCCCAGGGGTACTCGCAGATCGCCTCGGGGCTCGCCGACACCGTGCTGGTCGTCGGCACCGAGGTGTTCTCGCGCCTCCTCGACTGGGGCGACCGGTCGACCTGCATCCTGTTCGGGGATGGCGCCGGCGCGGTGGTGCTCGGCCGTTCCGATGCCGGTGGAGGCCTTCGTGGGTTCGAGATGGGCGCCGACGGCAGCGGCGGCCTGCTGCTGTCCGTTGCCGCAGCAGGCAACGCAAAGCTGCAGGAGGAGGGCCCGTTCGTGAAGATGAACGGCCCGGAGGTCTACAAGTTCGCGACGCGCGTGATCGTGGAGTCCGCGGTGCGCTGCCTCGAGGTGGCGGGGATGACCGTCGCGGACGTCGACGTCTTCGTGCCGCACCAGGCGAACCGGCGGATCATCGATCACGCGGCGCGGCGCCTGGGCATCGACGAGGGGAAGGTGTTCGCGAACGTGGATCGCTACGGCAACACGTCGGCCGGTTCGATACCGATCGGCCTCGACGAGGCATGGCGGCAGGGGCTCATCGACCGCGGCGACATCGTGCTGATGGTCGGGTTCGGGGGCGGTCTCGCCTGGGGGTCGGCGGTGGTCGAGTGGACGAAGGAGCGCGCATGACGCGGGTCGCCTTCTGCTTCCCGGGCCAGGGCAGCCAGCGCGTGGGCATGGCCCGCGAGCTGGCCGCCGAGGTTCCGGCCGCGGCCGCGGTGTTCGAGGAGGCCAACGACCTGCTCGGGTTCGACGTCCGCGTTGTCAGCTTCGACGGGCCAATGGAGGAGCTCTCACGTACCGAGATCACCCAGCCGGCGCTGGTCGCTGCGTCGATCGCCACGCTGCGCGCGGTCGAGGATCGCACCGGGGCCGTTCCGAGCGTCGTGGTCGGCCACAGCGTGGGGGAGTACGCCGCGCTCGCCGCCGCACGGGCGGCGTCCACGGCAGACCTCCTGCAGCTCGTCAACGAGCGGGGCCGGATCAGCGCCGAGGCCGCCACGGGCGGCGGCATGGCCGCCGTGCTGAAGCTCGGCGACGCGGAGGTGGAGCAGCTGTGCGCCGCCCGGGGCGATGTCTGGCCGGCCAACTACAACTGCCCGGGCCAGGTGGTGATCTCGGGACGGGACGAGGGCATCGAGGCGGTGGCCGAGGCTGTCCGCGACGCGGGCGGGAAGGTGATCCGCCTGCAGGTGGCCGGCGCCTTTCACAGCCCGCTGATGGCGGGCGCGGCCGAGTCGCTCGCCCCTGCGGTGCGCGCCGTGTCCTTCGGCGAGATGGCCGTTCCCTTCATGAGCACGGTGACGAGCGCTGTGGAGACCGCCGACCGGGTGGCCGATCTGCTGATCGAGCAGCTGACGGCGCCGGTGCGGTTCACCCAGGCGGTTCAGTCGCTTGTCGCATCCGGCGTCGACACGTTCGTCGAGGTCGGCCCCGGAGGCGTGCTGACCGGCCTCGTGAAGCGGATCGACGGCTCCGTGCGCACGCTCGCCGTGTCGGAACCGGCGGATCTGGAAGCTCTGATGGAGGTGACGGCGGATGCCTGAGCTGGACGAGAGGATCGCCCTCGTGACCGGTGGGTCGCGCGGGATCGGTGCTGCCATCTGCGCCGAGCTGGGCGCGGGCGGCGCGACCGTGGTCGTCAACTACGTCCGCGACGAGGGCGCGGCAACGGCCGTGTGCGATCGCGTGCGGGCGGACGGTGGGCGCGCCGAGGCCGTTCAGGGCGACGTGTCGACGGCCGAGGGCGCCGCGGCGCTCGTGTCCCGCGTGGAGTCGGAGGTCGGACCGATCGACATCCTCGTGAACAACGCGGGGATCACGCGCGACGACCTGATCATGCGGCTCTCCGAGGAGGACTGGCACACCGTGATCGACACCAATCTCGGCGGTGCCTTCTTCACCTGCCGCGCGCTGTCGCGGCCGATGCTCAAGCGCCGCTCGGGTGCGATCGTCAACATCAGCTCCATCGTCGGCGTGCACGGCAACGCCGGGCAGACCAACTACGCCGCATCCAAGGCGGGGCTGATCGGGCTGACCAAGTCGCTGGCCAAGGAGCTCGGCGGCCGCGGGATTCGCGTCAACGCGATCGCGCCGGGGTACATCGCGACCGAGCTGACGGATGCGCTCCCCGAGGAGGCACGCTCGGCGATCCTCGGCAGTACGCCCCTGGGCCGGCTGGGAGAGCCGGCCGACGTGGCGCGGGCAGTACGGTTCTTGGTATCGGATGCCGCCGCGTTCATCACCGGCGACGTCCTCGCGGTCGATGGAGGGCTTGGCATATGAGTGAGCAGCAGGGTCGGCGGCGCGTCGTCATCACCGGCATCGGTGCGGTGACGCCGTGCGGCCTGGACGTCGACGAGACCTGGCGCAACATCCGCGAGGGGAACTCCGGCGTCTCGATCGTCGAGGGGTTCGAGGGCAACGTGCGCATCGCCGCGCAGGTGAAAGGGTTCCAGCCCGAGCAGTACATGGATCACCGCTCCGTGCGAAAGACCGACAGGTTCGCGCAGTTCGCCGTCGCCGCCGCCACCATGGCCGTGGCCGACGCGGACATCGACATCAAGGCGGACGGCGCGCGCATCGGATGCTCGGTCGGTACCGGCATCGGCGGGCTGGCGACCGAGGAGGTCGCCCACCGCAAGCTGTTCGAGGCAGGGCCGGACCGTCTCAATCCGTTCTGGGTGACCGCGCTGATCCCGAACATGGCCGCGGCCGAGATCTCGATGGCGCTCGGCACGCGCGGGCCGCTCACCACCGAGTGCACCGCCTGTGCCGCCTCTGCCATGTCGATCGGAAACGCGGTGCTCTACATCCGCGCGGGCATGGCCGACGCGATGCTGGCGGGAGGGGTGGAGGCACCGATCCTGCCGCTCGGCCTTGGCGGGTTCGGCACCATGCGTGCGCTCTCGCGGCGAAACGACGACCCGGAGGGCGCCAGCCGCCCATTCGATCTCGGCCGGGACGGGTTCGTGCTGGCCGAGGGCGGCGCAGTGCTCGTGCTCGAGGAGCTCGGGCGCGCGCAGGGCCGCGGTGCGCACATCTATGCGGAGATCCTCGGGTACGGCATGTCGTCGGACTCCCACCACGTCACCGAGCCCGATCCGGTGGGCGAGAACCCGGCGCGGGCGATGCGAAACGCGCTCGACGATGGCGGCGTCACGCCGGAGATGCTGGGGTACGTCAACGCGCACGGCACGTCGACGCCGGCCGGCGATTCGGCCGAGACGCGCGCGCTGAAGCTGGCGCTGGGCGAGGAGACCGCCCGCCGGGTGCCGATCTCGTCCACCAAGAGCGAGACCGGGCACATGCTGGGCGCTGCGGGCGCGCTCGAGACGATCATCACCATGCTGGCGATGCGCGACTCGTTCCTGCCGCCGACGATCAACCAGACCGACCCGGATCCCGAGTGCGATCTCGACTACATCCCGAACACCGGGCGCGAGGCCGACGTCGAGTACGCACTGACCAACTCGTTCGGCTTCGGTGGGCACAATGCGGTGCTCGTGCTCCGCCGCTGGGACGAGGACCGCGCCGGCGGCTGAGCCGCAACCATCGCCCCCGGCGGGGCGTCCCACGAGGAAGCGCGTGGCCAAGGAGATCAGCGTCGACATCAGCCCGGTTGGTGAGCCGGCCGAGCAGGCCGAGTCTCCGACCACGCCCGCACGCAACACGTGCCCGCGGTGCGATTCGCACTACCGCGAGGACGAGATGGTGGCGAACCTTCGCGTGTGCGTCCATTGCGGGTACCACTTCCCGGTGACCGCCCGCGAGCGGATCGTGCAGCTCGTCGATGAGGGCACGTGGTCGGAGATCGCCCGCGACCTCGAGTCGGCGGATCCGCTCGAGTTCGCCGATTCCAAGCCGTACCCGGATCGAGTGGTCGAGGCGGAGCGTAAGACCGGCCTGCGGGACGCGGTGCTGGTCGGGTCGGCCGAGATCGGCGAGCTCCCGGTCGCGCTGGCCGTGATGGACTTCACCTTCCTCGGCGGCAGCATGGGATCCGTGGTGGGCGAGAAGGTGTTCCGCGCCGCAGAGCTCGCGGTCGAGCGTCGCATGCCGCTGGTGACGGTCGCGTCGTCCGGCGGCGCCCGCATGCAGGAGGGCGTGCTCGCGCTGATGCAGATGGCCAAGACCGTGGCTGCGGTCGAGGAGCTGCGCGAGGCCGGGCGCCCGTTCATCTCGGTGCTGGCCCACCCGACCACCGGCGGCGTCGCCGCCAGCTTCGCAGCCCTCGGCGACGTCATCATCGCCGAGCCGGGCGCGCTGCTGTCGTTCTCGGGCCCGCGGGTCGTTCGGCAGACCACGCGGGAGGACATCCCCGACGACTTCGGCCTCGCCGAGTCGAACTACCGCCACGGGCACATCGACATGATCACGCCCCGGCCGGAGCTGCGCGACATGGTCGCGCGCCTGGCCTGGCTGCTCGCGAACGGCGCGCCCTACCGGCGCACGCCGCTGCTCCCCGACCTGGGCGCCCCGCAGCGCGCCGTCGGCAAGCTGCTCGGCGGCGCCCGCCGCCGGTTCACCGACCTCCTCCCCGATCGTGACGGCGACCGACCGGCTTAGGTTCCTGCGCCGGCGCGGCGGTGACGGCGACGCCTGGCATGCCGTCGAGCTCGCGCGGCATCAGGACCGCCCCTACACGCTCGACTACCTGAACAGGATCTGCGACGACTTCGTCGAGCTGCACGGCGACCGCGCCGAGGGCGACGACCCCGCCATCGTCGCCGGGATCGGATCGTTCCGCGGGCAGACCGTCGCCTTCGTCGGCCACCAGAAGGGGCGCGACCTCAAGGAGCGCACCTACCGCAACTTCGGGATGCCGCGACCCGAGGGCTACCGCAAGGCGATGCGGGTGTTCGAGCTCGCCGACCGGCTCGCATTCCCGGTCGTCACCCTGATCGACACGCCGGGTGCCTATCCGGGCGTCGGCGCCGAGCAGCGGGGCCAGTCGGGCGCGATCGCGCGCTCGCAGCTGATGCTGATGGGCCTGAACGTGCCGGTGGTCGCCTGCGTGATCGGGGAGGGCAGCTCGGGCGGTGCGCTCGCGATCGGTGTCGCCGACCGGGTGCTGATGCAGCAGCACACCATCTACACCGTGATCTCTCCGGAGGGATGCGCAGCCATCCTCTGGAAGGACGCCGGTGAGGCCAAGCGTGCGGCCGCGGCGCTGCGCCCGACCGCGGAGGCGTGCCTGGCGCTCGGGGTGATCGACCAGATCGTGCCCGAGCCGGGCGGCGGTGCGCACAGGGATCACGGCAAGGCGGCCGAGCTGCTGGCCGATGCCATCGCCGCCGATCTCGAGTTCCTCGACACGCTGCCTCCGGCCGAGCGGCGGCGGCTCCGCCGCCAGAAGTTCGAGCGTATGGGTGCGTTCGTCGAGTAGCCGGCGCTGCCGGTATCGGGCCCGGTGGATACGATCCGCCCGGTGATCCGCGGCCTCAACCGGTTCGAGACCCTGTCGGTCGCCGCGGCCGCCGCCGTCGCCGCTGCGGCCGGCGCGCTCGACGTCGCATCTGCTCCGAACACGGTCATCTTCGTGGTGTCGGGGCTCGCGCTCGTGCTGCTGGCCTGGGTGGTCGGTGTCGCCACCGAGCAGCTGGGCGCCAGCGCCGGCCCGAAGGTGGGCGGCGTCCTGAACGCGACGTTCGGCAACGCGGCGGAGCTGATCATCACGATCTTCGCCATCCGCGAGGGCCAGCTCGAGATCGCGACCGCCTCGATCACGGGCTCCATCCTGGGAAACACGCTGCTGGTGCTCGGCGCGTCCTTCCTCGTCGGCGGCCTGCGCAACGGTCTGCAGCGGTTCGACCGTCGGGTTGCGGGAATGAATGCCTCGATGCTCGCGCTCGCCGTGATCGGCCTCGGCATCCCCACCCTGTTCGGGCACGTCGGGAATCCGTCGCATGTCCAGGCCATCTCCGACGTGACGGCCGGCATCCTGCTCCTGCTCTACGTGCTGATGCTGGTCTACTACTTCCGGACGCCGCAGGAGCACGGCGGCGGCGAAGCCGGCCCGCACTGGCGCGGCCGCGTCGCGATGGCGCTGCTGCTGCTCTCGACGGGGGCTGTCGCCGTGATCGCCGACGTGTTCGTCGGGACGCTCGGCCAGGTGATCGAGGACCTCGGCATCTCCGCGGTGTTCCTCGGGCTGATCATCGTGCCGATCGTCGGCAACATCGCCGAGAACATCGTCGGCATCAAGCTCGCCTATGAAGACGACATGGACTTCTCGATGCTCGTCTCGCTCGGCTCGTCGCTGCAGATCGCGCTGGGCGTCGCGCCGCTGCTCGTCTTCCTGTCGCTGCTCACGCCCCATCACTTCGACCTGCTGTTCCCGACGCTGCAGGTGATCTCGCTGGGCGCCGCGGTGTTCATCACGGCGTTGATCGCGGTGGACGGCGAGTCGAACTGGCTCGAGGGCGCCCAGCTGATGGCGGTCTACGGCATCATCGCGACGGCGGTGTGGTACCTGTGACCAGGCGGGAGGCGGTCCTGCTCACGACGGTATTCGCCCTGTCCGCGTTCGCGGTCGTGCTGCGGGCGGCTGGTGTGGAGGGCCAGGTGGTGTTCGTCGTCGCCGGCGTCGCGGTCGCCGGCCTGGCCTGGGCGCTGGGCGAGGCCACCGAGCAAGCCGGGTCGACCGCCGGCCCGCGCGTCTCGGCCCTGCTGAACGCCAGCTTCGGCAACCTGCCGGAGCTCGTGATCCTCGTCCTCGCCATCGACGCCGGGCTGAGCGACATCGCCCGCGCGTCGATCATCGGCTCGGTGATCGGCAACGTTCTGCTCATCCTCGGGCTGGCGCTGCTCCTGGGCGGCTGGCGGCACGGCATCCAGCGGTTCAACGAGCGGATGGCGAGCACCAACGCGTCGATGCTGATCCTGGCCGTCGTCGGGCTGGGGGTGCCGACGCTGTTCAACGCGCTCGCCCACGACACGAGCTCGGTGCACATCCTGTCGCGCTGGACGGCCGCCGCGCTGCTGCTGACCTACGCGGCGTATCTGTACTTCTCGTTCACCATGCCGGGGCTGCAGTTTACGGATCACGCGGGCGCGATGGAGTGGTCGCGAACGACGGCGCTTGCGCTCCTGGCTGCGACGGCGATCGCCACGGGAGTCGTGTCCGAGGTGCTCGTCCACTCGATCGAGCCGACCATCAAAGCCTGGGGCGTGCCGCGCGAGTTCATCGGACTGATCGTCGTGCCCTTCGTCGGAAACGTGGCCGAGCACTTCTCGGCCGTGAAGCTCGCGCTCGGCAACCGCATGGACTTCGCTATGGGTATCGCGTTCGGCTCGGCGATCCAGATCGCGCTGCTCGCGAGCAGCGTGGCGGTGTTCGCCAGCCTCATCATCGGCAGCGAGGTGACGCTCGTGTTCGACCCGCTGCAGCTGGCCGCGCTGGGCGCCGCCGCGATCGGCGCGACGATGGTCGCGCGCGCCGGCGAGACCAACTGGCTCGAGGGTCTCCAGCTGCTGGTGATCTACTTTGTCGTCGCTGTCGCGTTCTGGTTGCTCTGAGCCCTGCAAACCGTCGCCTCGCGCTGTCGCTGCGGTCGGGCCGTGCAGAGCACTGTCCCTCCCTTGCTCCTTGCGACGCTCGGTTTTCGGGCTCACGGTGCTGATCAGCCGATCGGATACGCCTTTCCGTTCACCGCCGGCAGCACCTGGGAGGTCACCCATGCCGGCGTCTGGTGGTTCCCGGGCGCGTAGTTGTACGACCCGTCGGACCGCTTCCGGGCGGCCAGGAACTCGAGCGCGCCGGTGTTGGACAGTCCGCAGCGGATCCGCGCCTGGATCGCCCAGCTCGTCGACTGGCTGTCCGAGCCGTCCGACGGCCCGAGGGCGTAGCCGTGATCCGAACGCTGCAGGCTGTGCAGGTAGTCGTACGCGTTCGTCAGCACCCCGCCGCTGCAGGACACGCCGCCGGCGCGCAGCGCCATCACGGCTGCAGCGGTGTCGTTCGAGTCGGGAGCCGACGACGATGCATAGGGGAAGCCGCCCCCACCGGCCTGCCGGTTCTTGATGTAGGTGATCGACCGGCTCGGGATCCGCGCGCCCGCCGCCTTCAGCGCCAGCACGCCCCAGTACGTCGAGTTCGCGTACCTCCCGATGCGGCCGTTGGTGACGATCTGGCCCCGCAGCCGGCGGACGAGATCGTGGCCGCCGAAGTTCCGCGGGTCCTTCCCCATCGCGACGACGGCCAGGATTCCCCGCTCGAGCGCATACGAGCTGGTCCAGTGCGATGCGTGGCTCGCGAGGAAGTGGCCGGGGCCATGGCCGCCCGACCGGTGCATCCGGGCGGGGTTCTTGCCGGCGGCCCGCAGGCCCATCACCGCCCATTCGGTCAGGGAGACGGACGCACTGCCGCCCGGCTCCGCGAACCCGCCCGAAAGCGTCTGCCGGCTGGCCAGATAGGAGGCGCCCGAGGTGGCCTGTGCTGCTGCCGGCAGGGCCAGCGCCAGGAGGGCGGCGAGGATCAGGATGCGATGGGTCATGTGGACTCCAGTGGTGCGAAGTGGGCATGCAGCCGCCGCGCGTAGCGGTCGAGCATGCGGATCATGGTTGGCCCCGCCACCAGCGCGATCACCGCGTTGCCGGTCGCGTGGGCGATGTCGAACGGGATGCCGGTGGACGCCAGCGTCAGGAAGGAGTGGACGTCCGCGCTCGGCCCGAGCGCGCTCCAGGCCCACACGTCCATCAGCCAGTCGAACAGGAACCCCCAGGCGACGCCGAATGCGGCGAGCGCCCAGCGGTTTCGGAGCAGCCGCCCGGCCGGGGCTGCGCTCGCTCCGACCAGCCCCCAGCCGATCATCTGCCACGGCGTCCAGGGCCCCTGGCCGAGCACGGCGTTCGAGACCAGCGCCGCCGCCCCGCCGGTGGCCAGCCCGGCTCTGGCGCCCAGCGTGGCGCCGGTGACGGCAACGATCATGGTGACCGGCTGCACGTTCGGGATGAACGCGAACAGCACCCGGCCACCGGCCGCCGCCGCCGCCAGCGCCGCGACCAGCGCCAGCTCGCGGCTGCGGTTCGGCCCCGTCTCCACGGCCGTCACGGCCAGCACGACGCAGACCACCGCGATCAGCAGCACGATGCTAGACATGGAACGCCTCCACCTCTCCGCGCAGCATCGCGGCGGCCTCGGCGACCGACCGGCATCCAAGCGCGAGCCCGAGCTGGCATGCGAACAGGCCGTCCGCGGCCAGCTGTGACGCCGGCTGCCGGTCGGCCAGCACCATGCCGCGTGCCATCGTGGTGACGTCGTCCGCCACCTCGCCGGCGAAGTCGAGGTCGTGTGTGACCACGCCGACCGCGCAGCCCTTCGCCGCCAGCGACCGCACCAGCTCCGCGACCGCGAGCTTGCGGAGCCCGTCGATCCCCCGCGTCGGCTCGTCGAGGAACAGCACCTCCGGCCGCATCACCGTGACCGAGGCGACGGCCAGCCGCTGCCGCTCGCCGCTGGACAGATCGGCCGGGTGGCGATCTGCCAGCTCGGCGAGCCCGAACCGTTCCAGCTCCTCCGTGACCCGCCGTCCCCGAGCATCGGCCGGGACTCCGAGGTTCTCGAGCGCGTAGGCCACCTCGTCGGCCACCGATTGGCGGATTGCGTGGTGCGCCGGGTTCTGGCTCACGTAGCCGCGCACCGGCGGCCCGGTCACCCGCCCGGCATCGGGCTGCACCAGCCCAGTCGCGACCTGCGCGAGCGTCGTCTTGCCGGCGCCGTTGGCCCCGACCACGGCGGTCACCCGGGCGGCCGCAACGCCGGTGGTCGCGCGCCTGAGCGCCTGTACGTCGCCGTGGCTCCTGTCCACGTCCTCCAGCCGCAGCACCGGCGCGGGCACGGCGCCGCCGCCGCCCGGCGCCCGGCGTGAGGTGAGGCGTCGCGCCTCACGGACGGTCAGGGGGCGCTCGGGCCGGTGCGCTGCCACGAATGCCTGCGTGACCGGCGGGAGCAGCCAGGGAGCCGGGCCGGCCAGCAGCTCTGCCGCCTGCTCGGGCGGCGCGTCGACGGTGATCCGCCCCGCCTCCATTGCGATCACGCGGTCGGCCTCCTCGAAGATCCGCGCGGTGCGGTGCTCGGCGACGATGACCGTGATGCCGCGATCGCGGTTCAGCCGGCGCACCAAGCCGAGCAGCTCCTCCGCCGCGGCGGGGTCGAGCTGGCTGGTCGGCTCGTCGAGCAGCAGCGTCCGCTGGCCCATCGCCAGCACCGATGCGATGGCGACGCGCTGTTGCTCACCGCCGGACAGCGTGCCGGTCTCGCGGCCTGCGAGATGGGCGGCGCCCGCAGCCAGCAGCGCATGCTCCGTGCGCGCCGCGATCTCGCCGGCGGGGCAGCCCAGGTTCTCGAGGCCGAAGGCGACCTCGTGATCGACCCGGCGCATCACGAGCTGTGACTCCGGGTCCTGGAAGACGAGGCCGACGCGGCGCGCGACGGCGCCGGGACGGTGCTCGCGGGTGTCCAGTCCCTCGCTGACGACGCGGCCGGAAAGCTCGCCGCCGTGGAAGTGGGGGACGAGGCCGAGCAGCGCACGCAGGAGCGTCGACTTGCCACACCCCGACTCGCCGAGCAGCAGGATCAGTTCGCCCTCGGCCACCTCGAGGTCGACACCGTCGAGCGCCGGCCGTTCTGCGTCGGGGTAGCGGTAGCGCACGTCCGACATCTGCAGCGCGGCGGTCATGCGCGCCTGCGGATCTGCCGCACCGTGACGATCGCCGCCGCGCCGAGCACGAGGATCGCGCCCGCCGTTGCGATCGCGGCCGGGGTGAAGGGATCGTCCAGCAGGTCGTAGTAGCGGTAGTCGTCCGACGGAGCGGCGACCGCGACGACGGCCGCCAGCGCGGCGGCGAGAACCAGGAGCGTCCGCTCCCATCCGGGCAGGCGGCCGCCCGGCGTCCGCGTCCGCGGCCCGGATCCGTAGCCGCGCGCCTCCATCGCCTCGGCCAGCGACAGCGAGCGCTCGAGCGACAGCCCGATCAGGGGCGCGGCCAGCGCAGCCGCCGGCCGCCTGCGGTCGAGGCGTGCTGCGCGGGCCCTCGCGGCCAGCGCCAGTCCGGCGGCGTCGCGCTCCAGCGTGGGCAGCAGGCGGCTGGCCAGCGCCGCGATCATCGCCGACCGTGGTGCCACCCGCGCGACGGCAGCGAGCACGCGGTCGCCGTCCGCCAGACGTACGAACGCCGCGATCGCGAACGACGACCCGAGCAGCCGCATCGCGGCGGCGGCGCCGAACGCCAGCTCCTCCTGGGTGATCTCGGTGTCAAGCACCGGGATGTGGGGGCCGGTCCAGATCGGCGTCAACCCCTGCACGCCGACGAACGGGTTGACCAGGAATACGAGCAGTGCGCTCCCGACCGCGAACCAGACGTAGGCACCGCGCGGCGGCGGCGACGCGGCCAGCAGCCCCGTCGCCACCAGGGCACAGGCGGCGATCGAGAGCGGGTTGTCGAGCAGCACGGATCCGCAGACCAGCGCGGCGCAGAGCAGCCCCACGGGCAGCGGCCTCATTCCCGGCCCCCGGCTGCGATCACCTTCCCGCCCGCGTCGAGCGCGACGGCGTAGGTGTCCCGAACCAGCGAGGGCGAGGCCGCCAGACCGTCGGCCGCCGCACAGGCCGACGACGTCGTGTCCCCGGCGACCACCAGCGTCACCGCGTCTCCGGGCGCGCCGGGAGGCTGGTAGCCCGCGATCAGCGCGTGCGCCGCGGGGTCGGGAGAGCGCCCTCGCCGCCCGTGGTAGACCATCACCCGGCCTCCGGCCAGCGAGACGGTCAAGCCCTTCCCCTGCCAGTCGGCCAGCTCGCCGCCGGCCTGCTGGAACGTCTCGACCTCGACCGTGTACGTCGACGAGCCGGATGTGACCGTCGCCCCGGCGCGGCGGAGCGACGCCGCCAGCGAGGAGGAGCAGGGGAGGCCGCGGACGGACACTGGATGGCGATGCCCGCCGTAGCCGTGGACGAACGGCTCGGGCCACTGGCCGATTGCGACCGGCGTCTGCACCAGGTCGGTCCAGTAGCGGCGGTCCCACCACTCCGTGTCGCCCGGATGCAGCGTGATGTCGGCGGCGCCCACGTCCGGCGCGATGCCGTTGACGAAGTACAGCCAGGCTTCGTGCCCGGACTGGTCGCCGGCGAGGCCGTCGATCGCCTGCACGAATCGCCCGCCGTAGCTCGTGCCGACCTGGGCGCTGCGCCGCAGGGCGTCGAGGGCGGACTGCCCCGGCGCGGCACGCCGCTCGTGCAGCAGCGTCGCGCCGTAGTCCCGCGTGATCGTCACCCGCACCGCCGCCGGCCCGGCCGGCACCGCGGCTGCGGCCTGCCCGCAGCCGGCGGCGAGTGCGGCGACCAGGAGGACGCCTAGGAGGCGTGCACCCACAGCCACCGGGATCGGATGTCACCCGGGCTGGTCGCATGGACGTGGTATCTGCCGGCCGCCAGCCTGACGGTGACCTGGCCGTTGGCGTCTGCCCGCGTCGCGGCGCCGTTCACCCACACCCAGGCGCCGGCCGCCGGGGTGCCGACACCCGCGTCGTCGAACGCCTTCACGGTGAACGTGACCCGCGAGCCGGCGTGGGGGCTGCGGCTGCTCGCGCCGAGCCCGAGCGTCGGCTGGGTGGCGAAGGTGTTGGGATCGAACGTCGTGTAGTAGACGAGCACCTTGTCGTGCCGCGCCACCGGCGTCGAGCCGATCCCGGTCGCCGACAGCTTCTGGTTGACCTTCACCGCCCAGAAGGCGCTGCTCGGCGGGACGATGCCGGCGACGGAGCCCAGGTAGAACCCGTTCCAGGCACCTCCGAACGCGTCGGACCACTTCAGCCCGATCGAGAAGGGCGTGCGCCGGGCGGCGGTGACGAGCGCTCCCAGAGCCGTCCTGTGGGTGGTGGTGTGGCCCTTCAGCGTGCCCACGAACGGCTTCACCCGTCCGTGGAAGATCGTGCGCGCCGGTGCCTCGACCCGCAGGCTGGTTGCGAGCGCGGCCGGGATCGAGGCTCCGGCAAGGGCGAGCAGCGCCACGATGGTGGCGGTGATGCGGCGTAGGCGGTGGGCTGCCAACGCGTCCTCCTTCCTCGAGAGGCGTGAATGCGTTTCGCGGGAGGACAGGTCTTCTGGCTCGGACGCGTCTCCCGGAACCCGGGCCGTCGTGCTCGCCTTCCCGGCCGTTCGGCCAGTGGCTGCCATGCGACACACGCACGACGGACGCCCTCACAGCGGCGGGACCGCACCGGAATCGCACCGGTTTCCCTTGACCCCCGCGGGGCGGCTACTGTAGCACGCCGATTCCGGCCAGGAGGTTCCGGGCGCCCTCCTTGTCGAGCGGCTCGTTGAGGTTCCCGCACTTCGGCGACTGGACGCAGGACGGGCAGCCCTTCTCGCACGGGCACTCGGCCAGCAGGTGGGCTGTGCGGGCCGTCCACTGCTCGAACCGGCGGTACCCCTGCTCCGCGATGCCGGCCCCGCCGGGGTGGCCGTCGTAGACGAACACGGTGGGCTCGCCGGTCTGCGGGTGCAGGTCGATCGAGAGCCCGCCGATGTCGCCCCGGTCGGCGATTGCGAGCAACGGCAGCAGCCCGATCATCGCGTGCTCGGCGGCGTGCAGCGATCCGAGCAGCTGCGGCCCCTCGGGCGGCCGTTCGGGGACGAACCACACCGCCTCCGTGGCGAAGCTACGCTCGGGCATGTCGAGCGCGACGAGGTCGATCGGCTTGTGGTCGGACACGCGCCTGCGCTGGTACGCGACCACCTGCTCCGTCGCCTCGATGTCGCCGAACCAGACATCGGCGCCGGGGACGTGGCGCTGCTCCCGCGCCGACACGATCCGGGTCGACGACAGCCGCTTGGTCTGCGTGTAGTAGTCGGCCTCGAACGGGGTGACCAGCGCGACGTTGGCTGCCAGGTCGAGCGACGTGACCAGGTACTGCTCCCCGAGATGCAGGTAGACGGCTCCCTCGTGCACGGTGGAGTCCGCTCGTGCGCCGTCCACGGTGCCGAGCAGGGTGCCGGTCTCCTGCTCGACGACGGCCACGGAGTCGGGTGATGAGGAGCGGAGCGAGATCCGGGCTGCCGGGTGGTCGGCGCCGCGGTACGCCAGCCCGGCCCGGGTGCGGACGAGGTCCGGCATCCGCTCCGCGAGCGCGATCCCCTGGTCGCCGAAGTGCTTCCTGTCCGCCTCCGTCACCGGCAGCTCCGCCGCCGCGCAGCGCAGGTGGCCCTCCAGCACGGCGGGGTTCGCGGGATTTGAGACCGCCGCCTCCGCCGGGCGTGCGACCAGCTCGTCGGGGTGCTGGGCCAGATACTGGTCGAGCTGATCCTCGCCGGCCACGAGCACGCCCAGACCCAGACCGCGGCGGCCGGCGCGGCCCCACTGCTGGCGCAGGGAGGCCATCGCTCCCGGGAAGCCGACGCTGATGGCGCAGTCGAGCATCCCGATATCCACGCCCAGCTCGAGTGCGCTCGTCGCGACCACTCCCAGGAGATCGCCGCTCGTCAGCTGCTGCTCTATGCGCCGCCGCTGCTCCGGGGTGTAGCCCGCCCGGTAGGGCGCGATGCGCGAAGCCAGCTCGGGCGCGTTCAGCGTCAGCCCCTCGCGCGCGTAGCGGTGGACGAGCTCGCATGCACGCCGGGACTTCGCGAACACGATTGTCCGCTGCCCGCGTGCGACGAGGCCCGCCATCAGGGTCGCCGCCTCCCCGAGCGTGCTCGCGCGGACGCCGAGCTCGACGTCGAGCAGCGGCGGGTTCCAGACGCAGATGTCGCGGGCCGCCGCTGCAGAACCGTCGCGGTCGACGACGGCCGGCTTCGCGCCCGCCAGCGTCGCGCCCGCCTCGGCCGGGTTGGCGATCGTCGCCGAAGCGAGCAGGAACCGCGGGTCCGACCCGTACGCCGCGGCCAGCCGCCGGAGGCGGGCCAGCACGTTGGCGACGTGGGACCCGAACACCCCGCGGTAGGCGTGCGCCTCGTCTACCACCACGAAGCGCAGGTTCGCCATGACGTCGGCCCAGGCCGAATGAGCGGGCAGGATGCCGACGTGCAGCATGTCGGGGTTGGTCAGGATCAGGTTCGCCCAGCGGCGCACCTGGCGGCGTTCGCCGGTGGGCGTGTCCCCGTCGTAGATCGCCACCCGCGCCTCTGGCGCGTGCAGGGCGGTCAGCGCACGAGCCTGATCCTGTGCCAGCGCCTTGGTCGGATACAGGTAGAGCGCCCGCGCCGCCGGGTCGCGGGCGACCGCGTCCAGCACCGGCAGGTTGAAGGCCAGCGACTTGCCGCTGGCCGTGCCGGTCACCACCATCGCATCCCCTGCCGCCGCCGCATCCCATAGCTCGGCCTGGTGGCTGTAGAGGCGGTCGATTCCGGCTGCTGCCAGCGCATCGACGACCGCGGGGGCGACTCCCGCCGGCACAGGCGCGTACCGGGCCCTGCGCGCCGGGATGCGGGAGCGGTGCACGAGCTGCGTTCCCTCCGGCGCGCTGCCGAAGGCGAGCACCGGCTCCCACGCGGCGATCACGGGCGTGGGTGGGCGGGATAGCAGCCCAGGTGCGCCAGCTCGGCGACCTTGCCCGTCATCTCGCGCAGCGCCTCGGAGACGGCGCGGTCGAGCGGGTGGCCCTCCAGGTCGGCGTAGAACTGATAGTTCCAGGGGCGGCCCGGGATCGGCCGCGACTGCAGCGAGGTCATGTTCACGCCGAACCGCCGCAGCGGCTCGATCGCGTCGTGCAGCGCCCCGGGATGGTGATGGGTGACGAACCGGATCGCGCAGCGCCACGGCTCCCCGTCCCGGCGGTCGATCCGCGTGTGCGCCGCCACCGCGACGAAGCGCGTGTAGTTCTGGGCATGGTCCGAGACGTCGTTCAGCAGGACGGTCAGCTCGTAGCGGTCGGCCGCCCACCGTGACGAGATGGCCGCCTGGCGGAGGTCACCCGCCTCTGCCACGCGTCGCGCCGCGGCCGCCGTGCTGGGCGCCACCTCCGGCAGCGTGTCGGGCAGCGACGACAGGAACCGGCGGCACTGCGTCAGCGCCATCGGGTGGGAGTGGATGCGCGCGAGCGCGTCGATGTTCGTCCCGGCCAGCCCGACCAGGACGTGGGGTACCGGCAGCACCGTCTCGTCGACGATCGAGAGCGGCGCGTGTGCGAGCACGTCGTAGGTCTCGGGCACGACGCCGGCCAGCGAGTTCTCGATCGGCAGCACGCCGCAGGCGGCGTCACCGCGGGTGACGGCGCGAACGACGTCCGGGATCGAGTGGCATGCCACCAGCTCCGCGTCGGGGTACATGCGCCCGGCTGCCTCGGCCGCGTAGGCGCCCTCCTCGCCGAAGTGTGCGACCGGGGTCACGCGGCCGCCCGAGGGCATGAAAAAGGCCTCCCGGTGGGAGGCCCGAACGCTCGCCGATGTCCCGGTGCGCTCACAAGCCTCCCGTGCGGGTGATAAACGCGAAGCCGGGGAAGACCAGCCGGTACATTGCGCCAGATGCTATCAGAGCAGCAGCTCATCGAGTTGATCAGCGGGGTTGCCCGATCAGGCGACCCTGTGGCGACGGGGATCGGCGACGATGCCGCCGTCCTCGACGACGGCACGGTGCTCTCGTGCGACATGCTGGTCGAGGGTGTCGACTTCGAGCGGGCTCGCTCCACCCCGTGGCAGATCGGAGCGCGCGCCGCGGCCGTCAACCTCAGCGACCTCGCCGCGATGGCCGCACGCCCGGTGTGCCTCCTGGCCGCGTTCGGCATTCCGGCTGGATTCGAGGAGGTCGCGGAGCTGGCGGCCGGCATCGCCTCCCACGGCGTCCCGCTGGCCGGCGGCGACCTCTCCCGGGCCGGTGAGCTGACCGTCACCATCACCGCCGTCGGGCGTGCGGAGCGTCCGGTGCTGCGGTCGGGCGGCCGCCCCGGCGACCTCCTCGCGGTGACCGGGACGCTGGGCGGCCAGGCCGCCTCCGGCTACACGGCCGAGATCGTCCCGCGCCTGCAGGAGGGCATCCAGCTGGCCGGGCTGGCCTCGGCCATGATCGACCTCTCCGACGGCATCGCAACCGACGCGGCCCGCCTCGCGCACGCGTCGGGGTGCGGCGGCCGCGTTCTGCTCGGCCGCCTTCCGCTCGCCGAGGGGGCGACCGTCGAGATGGCCGCATCGGGAGGCGAGGACTACGAGCTGCTGGCGGCAATCCCGCCCGGGCGCGCGCTCCCCCCGTGGCTGACGGTCGTCGGCGAGCTGGCCGAGGGCGACAGGATGGTGATGGTCGACGCGGACGGCCATCCGCGAGACATGGCCGGCTGGGATCACTTCACGTGACGGGAGTGATCGGCGGCGTCGTCGCCGCGCTGATGTGGGGTACCTCGACCGTCGTCGCCTCACGGTCGACGCGGATGATCGGCTCCCAGCAGGTGCTGGCCTACGTGATGCTGACCGGCTTCGCCGTGATGGCGGTGGTCGCCCCAGCCGCGGAGGGCGTGCCCGACGTGACCGGACCCGGCGCCGCCTGGGCGCTGCTCGGCGGCGTCACGTCGGTCGGTGGCCTCTCCCTCGTCTACGCGGCGCTGCGGGTCGGCAAGGTCGGCGTGGTCGCACCGATATCGTCGACCGAGGGAGCGCTGGCGGCCATCTTCTCGGTCGCATTCCTCGGCGAGGAGCTGTCGCCGGGGGTGGGCGCGGCGCTTGCGGTCGTGGCGGCCGGGGTCGTGGCGGTGACGTACCAGGCGCGGCTCGAGGACTTCCATCTGCGGCCGGCGCTGCTCGCGATGGCGGCCGCGGCTGTGTTCGGCGTTGGCCTGATCGCGAGCTCGAAGGCCGGGAACGCACTCGGCCCGATGTGGACGATCCTGGTCGCCCGTGCCGTCGGCGTGGTCGGGGTGGTGCTGCCGCTGGTGCTGGCTCGTCGGCTGGCACCGCCGGGGAGGGCGCTGCCGCTGGTGCTGTTCTCCGGCATCGCCGAGATCGTGGGCTTCGCGGGCTACATCATCGGCGCACGCGACGGCGTGGCGGTTCCGGCCGTGCTGTCGTCCCAGTTCGCCGCCGTGGCGGCGCTGCTCTCATTCCTCGTGTTCGGAGAGCGGTTGACGCGACTGCAGGTGGCGGGCGCCTGCGCGATCGGCGCGGGCGTCGCGGCCGTGGCGGTGCTTCAGGCCTGAGCGCGAGAGGCTAGGCGGGCGCCAGCCAGCTGCTCAGCTCGTCCTCGAGCCGCCGCCGGGGCACCGCGCCGATCAGCTTCTTCTGCACCTCGCCCCGCTCGAACACCATCAGCGTGGGGATGGACAGCACCTGGAAGCGGTCGGCGATGCCCTGGTTCTCGTCCACGTTCACCTTGGTGAACTTGATCCGCCCCTGATGCTGCTGCGCCAGCTCGTCCAGGATCGGATCCATTACCCGGCAGGGCGTGCACCACGGCGCCCAGAAATCAACGATGACAGGCTGCTCGGCACCCTCCACCTCGCTGGTGAACGTGCCGTCGCTGACTTCCATGATCGTGTCGCTCACGGTGACTCCTCGGACAAATCGGGTTCGGGTCTCGGTGCCGTTCAGGGTATCAGCGAGGGGCTCCGGGCGCCGCTCTCCGTGCCTTCGATCAGCCGGCCCCGTAGCGCCCGGGCGCGGAGCAGCGGCACCTCCCGCACCGCCTCCAGCACGATCGCACGGCTCATCTTCGATTCCCCATCCGTCCGGTCGACGAACGTGATCGGGATCTCCGCCACCCGGCCGCCCATCCGCAGCGTGCGGTAGGTCAGCTCGATCTGGAAGGCGTACCCGCCGGCGTGCACGTCATGCAGATCGAGCGATTCCAGCACCCACCGGCGAAAGCACTTGAAGCCGCCGGTCAGGTCGTGGATCGGAACGCCGAGCACCATCCGCGCGTACGTGCACCCGCCCCGCGAGATCAGCTTGCGCGAGAGCGGCCATCCCTCCACGCCGCCGCCCTCGACGTAGCGGGAGCCGAGCACGAGGTCGGCGTCGCGGGAGGCCTCGAGCATCGCAGGCAGAGCGCTCACGGGATGCGAGAGGTCACAGTCCATCTCGATGACGTGGGTGTAGGGACGTTCCAGCGCCCAGGCGAAGCCGGCCAGGTAGGCCCTGCCGAGCCCCTCCTTCGCCGTGCGGTGGAGCACCGAAAGCCAGCTGTGCTGCTCGGCGAGGTCATCCGCGAGCTCGCCGGTACCGTCCGGTGAGCCGTCGTCGACCACCAGCACGTCGCCCGGCATCGCGAGGCGGTGCCGGATGCCGTCGATCGCCTCGATCATGCGCGGCAGGTTCGCCCGCTCGTTGTACGTGGGCAGGACGATCAGGTAGCGGTCGGTGGCCATCGGCTGACCGTATCATTGCCCCTCATGAGCTCCGGCCTCACCAATGACGCCATCGCGGAGCGCTTCGAGCTGCTCGCGGACCTGCTGGAGCTCGAGGGTGCGGTCGCCTACAGGGTGCTGGCGTACCGCCGCGCTGCAAAGACGCTGCGTGAGACGCCGGAGTCGGTCGTCCGCCTGTCCCAGCAGGGCCGCCTGACGGAGCTCTCCGGCGTGGGCGACACCATCTCCGACAAGGTCGCCGAGCTGATCGCGACCGGCCACATCGCGGCACTCGAGAAGCTGGTCGCCGCCACGCCGCCGGGAGTGGTCCCGCTGATGCGCGTCCCGGGGGTCGGGCCGAAGACGGCCAGGCGGGTGTTCTCGGAGCTGTCCCTGAGCTCGGTCGACGACGTCCTGCAGGCGGCGAGGGACGGCCGCATACGCGAGCTGCCCGGGATGGGGGAGAAGATGGAGCAGGCCATCCTGGAGGGGCTCCAGGCGCCGCGCGCGCAGAAGCGCGACCGCGTCTCGTCCGGCAAGCTGCGGCCGTTCGCCGAGCGGATCGTCGCGCAGCTGGCCGAGCTGCCGGAGGTCGAGGACTGTGACATCGCCGGCAGCCTGCGGCGGTTCACGGAGACGGCGAAGGACGTCGACGTGGTCGTCGCCACGACCGATCCCGCCCCCGTCGCCGAGGCGATCGTCGATTCCGACTGGGTCGCGGTGGTCGAGTCGCGTGGCGACACGAAGGTGACCTGCGTTGCCCACGACGGCACCCGCGTGGACGTGCGCATGGTCGAGCCGGCGGTGTTCGGCAACCTGCTGCAGCACCTGACCGGATCGAAGGAGCACAACGTCGCCATCCGCGAGGCGGCGGTTCGCGCGGGGCTGAAGGTGAGCGAGTACGGCATCGAGACGGTCGAGACCGGCGAGGTGCTCCGCTGCAGGGACGAGGCCGATGTCTACGGCCGCCTCGGCATGGACTGGATCCCGCCGGAGCTGCGCGAGAACAGAGGCGAGATCGAAGCGGCCCGCGCGCACGCGTTGCCGGAGCTGGTGACGTTGGAGCAGATCCGCGGTGACTTCCACAGCCACACCGACTGGAGC
>DASSEV010000061.1:0-38046 GCA_035695105.1 Gaiellales bacterium | reverse complement strand
TGACGGTGTAGGGCGCGTGCGGGGACACGCCGGGCGTGATCAGCGGATGCTCGGGGAGCGCGTCCAGCCGGCCCTCCATCAGCTCCGCCGGGTCTCCCTGGTCGCTGAACGCCTCCAGGTAGACGATCGCCCGCAGCCCCTGCGCGATGGCGGCCTCGGCAACCGTGTCGGCGTAGGAGCAGTCGGCGATTGTCGTGACACCGCCCGCGAGGCAGGCGCGGACGCCGGCGTGGGACTGCGCCAGGTAATCATCGCGGACGAGCCCGCTCTTGCGGCGGATCAGCTGCTCGATCCACGGTGAGAAGGGGAGGCCGTCGCCCATGCCCGCCATCGCCAGGTACTCGAGGTGCGTGTGGGCGTTGACGAGCCCGGGCAGGATGACCGCGTCGTCGAACCGGTCGGTCGGCTCGAGGTCGGCCGACACCTCGGCGATCACGCCTTCTTCGACCCGCACGGCGCCGTTTCGCACCGGAGGCCTGTCCACCGGCAGCACCCAGTCTGCGCCGATGATCATGTCAGCGGCGCGGCGTCGGGCTCTTCCTCGGGCCGGCCGCGCTCGACCGCCACCACGATGAAGTAGGAGAGGCCGTAGAGCGCGAGCAGCGGGATGAACTCGACGATGAACGAGATCGGGTCGACGCCCGGCAGCAGCATCGCGATCACCGCCAGGATCACGATCGAGATCCGCCAGTTGCGCCGCATGAACGCAGAGCTGACGATCCGGAGCCGCGCCAGCACCAGCATCACCGCCGGCATCTCGAACACGAGGCCCATCGCCACCAGCGTGAGCATGATGAACTGGATGTAGTCGCCCGCCCGCAGCTGGACGTTGAACTGATCGGAGTTCCAGTTGAACAGGAAGGCCAGGGCGGGCGGGCACACCAGGTACCAGCCGAAGATCACGCCGGCGATGAACAGCGCCGGGATCATCAGGATCAGCGGCCGCAGGTGCCGGTGATACTCCTCGGAGAAGGCCGGGATGATGAAGGCGTACAGCTGGTAGGTCGCCACCGGCAGCGTGAGCAGCAGCCCGCCGTAGATGCCGATCGAGATCGACGTCATGATGGCGTCGAGCGGGCTGAGCTGGATGAACCTGGTGTTGTGGAGGTGCGCCGGCAGCGCATGCCGCGAGTACTCGAGGATCGCGCCCGACTCGTAGAAGCAGACGGCGACGCCCACCGCGAGCACGGCCAGCACGATGATGATGCGTGATCGCAGCTCGTCGAGATGCTCGACGAGCGTCAGCTCCTCCTCAGGCTTGACGCGCCGAGCGCGAGCCACGTGTTAGTCCCGGGTCTGGTGGACCGGGCCCTGCTCGGTGGTCGGCGCCGTGTAGGTGGTCGCCGGCGGCTCGATGGTCGCAGCGGGCTTCGGAGCCTCGTCGGGCTGGTCATGACCGCTGACCGAGTCCTTGAACTCGCGGATCCCCTTGCCGAGCGAGCGGCCCACTTCGGGAAGCCGCTTCGGGCCCAGCACGACGAGCGCGATGATGAGGACGATGATGAGCTGAATTGGTGATACGTCGGGCATGCACCCAGGGTACCACGTGTGGGCGGAGCGCCGAGGGTTGACGGCTACACTTGATTGGCTGGGCACCGAACGGCGCGCCCGGCGATGACGACGGTTCTCACCTCCTCCGAGAGGAATCCATGCCAGACCTGATCATTCGCAACCTGCACGCGTCGATCGACGGTGCGGAGATCTTGAAGGGCGTCGACCTCGAGCTTTCCAAGGGCGAGGTGCACGCCATCATGGGGCCGAACGGCTCCGGCAAGTCCACCCTCGCCCACGTGCTGATGGGCCACCCCGCCTACGAGGTGACCGACGGCGAGGTCGTGTTCCAGGGTGAGCAGGTGCTCGAGCTCGAGCCCGACGAGCGCGCACGCCTCGGCCTCTTTCTCGCGTTCCAGTACCCCTCCTCGATCCCGGGCGTTACGGTGGCGAACTTCCTTCGCCTCGCGGTCAACGCCCAGCGCCGGGGCGCCGACGGCGAGGAGAACCCGATCCGCATCCCGGAGTTCCGCGGGATGCTGCAGGAGAACATGGACGCGCTCAAGATCGATCGCTCCATGACCAGCCGCTACCTGAATGACGGCTTCTCCGGCGGTGAGAAGAAGCGGATGGAGATGCTGCAGATGGCGATGCTGCGTCCGCAGATCGCCATCCTCGACGAGACCGACTCCGGCCTCGACATCGACGCGCTGCGGATCGTGTCCGACGGCGTCAACCGCCTGGTCGGCCCCGAGATGGGCGCGCTCGTGATCACCCACTACTCGCGGCTGCTGAAGTACATCCAGCCGCACCACATCCACGTGCTGGTCGACGGCCGCATCGTCCGCTCCGCCGGACCCGAGCTGGCCGACGAACTCGAGCGCGAAGGCTATGCGCCCTACGGCGTGCAGGAGGCGGCGGTCTGATGGCAGAGCTGACGCGCGAAGAGCAGGAAGCGGTCGCGATCGGCGACTACAAGTACGGGTTCCACGACGAAGTCACGTCCGTCTTCGACATGAGGCGCGGGCTGGACGAGGCGGTTGTGCGCGAGATCTCGGCGCACAAGAACGAGCCGGAGTGGATGACCGAGTTCCGGGTGAAGAGCTACCAGCACTTCCTCAAGCGCCCGCTGCCGCAGTGGGGCGCCGACCTCGGGACGATCGACTTCGACAACATCTACTACTACCTGAAGCCGGTCGAGCAGCAGGCGAAGACGTGGGACGACCTGCCGCCGGGCATGCGCGAGACGTGGGACAAGCTCGGCATCCCCGAGGCGGAGAAGAAGTACCTCGCCGGCGTCGGCGCGCAGTACGAGTCCGAGGTCGTCTACCACAACCTGCAGGAGGACCTGGCGAAGCAGGGCGTGGTCTTCCTCGACATGGACTCGGGCCTGCGCGAGCACGAGGATCTCGTCCGTCAGTACTTCGGGACGATCATCCCCTACAACGACAACAAGTTCGCCGCGCTCAACTCCGCGGTCTGGTCGGGTGGCTCGTTCATCTACGTGCCGCCGGGTGTGAAGGTGGAGCTGCCGCTGCAGGCGTACTTCCGGATCAACGCCGAGAACATGGGCCAGTTCGAGCGGACGCTGATCATCGTCGACAAGGACGCCTACGTGCACTACGTCGAGGGCTGCACGGCGCCGATCTACTCGACCGACTCGCTGCACTCGGCGGTGGTCGAGATCCACGTCGCCGAGGGCGGCCGCTGCCGGTACACGACGATCCAGAACTGGTCGACGAACGTCTACAACCTCGTCACCAAGCGCGCGGTCGCCGAACGCAACGCGACCATGGAGTGGGTCGACGGCAACCTCGGCTCGCAGATCACCATGAAGTACCCGGCGGTGATCCTGAACGGCGAGGGCGCGCGCGGCGAGGTGCTGTCGATCGCGTTCGCCGGCAAGGGCCAGCACCAGGATGCGGGCGGCAAGATCACGCATGCCGCGCCCAACACGAGCTCGGTGATCACCTCGAAGTCGATCTCCAAGGACGGCGGGCGCAGCTCCTACCGCGGGCTGCTGCAGGTGAACGAGGGCGCGGTCGGCTCGAAGTCGAAGGTGGTCTGCGACGCGCTGATCATCGACGAGGACAGCCGCACCGACACGTACCCGTACATCAACATCGACGAGAACGACGTCGAGATCGGGCACGAGGCGACGGTCTCCAAGATCGGCGAGGAGCAGCTCTTCTATCTGATGAGCCGCGGCCTGTCCGAGGAGGAGGCCTCGGCGATGATCGTGTCCGGGTTCGTGGAGCCGATCACCAAGGAGCTGCCGCTCGAGTACGCGGTCGAGCTCAACCGCCTCATCCAGCTCCAGATGGAGGGCTCGGTCGGATGACCCAGACGGTCTCCGAGCCCGCCTGGCTGGCCGGCCAGCGGGCTGAGGCGCGTGAGCGGTACGCGGCGCTGCCGGTGCCGACCAACCGGGAGGAGGCGTGGCGGTTCACGAACCTGCGCGGCTTCGATCCGGACACGTTCGAGGTTGCCGATGCGGCGCCCCAGCTGACCGAGGCCGACCTGCCGGACGGCGTGGTGTTCGGCAGCCTGGCGCGGCTGGCCGCCGAGCAGCCGGAGCTGGTCGAGCGCCACTACGGCTCGGTGGTGGCCTCGGAGGAGAAGTTCGCCGCCGGCAACGCGGCCGGGTGGGTGGACGGCGTGTTCCTGTACGTGCCGGAGGGCGTCGAGGTGGGCACGCCGCTGCGGGCCACGATGGAGGTGCCTGCCGAGGGCGCCGCGCTGGTGCACCGCACGCTGGTGGTGCTCGAGCGCGGTGCGCGGGCGACGTTCGCAGAGGATTACGGGTCGTCGGCGGCCGGCTACGTGAACACGGTCGTGGAGCTGGTCGTGGGCGACGGCGCGCGGCTCGAGTACGTGACGACGCAGCGCCATCACCCGCAGACGCGCCAGTTCGGGACGCACCGGGCCACGATCGGCCGCGACGGCGAGATCGACTGGGTGGTGCTCGGGCTGGGCGGCACGCGGGCGAAGTCGCGGATCGAGAGCTACCTGGCGGCGCCGGGTGCGACGGCGAAGGTGACGGGCGCCTACTTCCTGACGGGATCGGAGCACGCGGACTTCGACACGACGCAGGAGCACGCCGCGCCGAACACGACGTCCGACCTGTTCTTCAAGGGCGTGCTGGCCGACCACTCGCGCGCCGTCTGGCGCGGCGTGATCCGGGTCGACAAGGGCGCGCAGAAGACCGACGCCTATCAGGAGAACCGCAACCTGCTGCTCTCACATGACGCGCGGGCGGATTCGATCCCTGGGCTCGAGATCGAGGCCAACGACGTGCGCTGCACGCACGGCGCGACCATCGGCCAGATCGACAGGCTGCAGCTGTTCTATCTGATGAGCCGCGGCCTCAGCCGGACGGAGGCGGAGCAGCTGATCGTTCGCGGGTTCTTCCAGCCGATCCTCGACCGGATCGATTCGGACGAGGTGCGAGAGACGCTCGCCGACGAGCTGGAGGCGCGCATGGGCTCGGGCGCGGCGCGCTGAGCACGCCCGCGCCGCAGGGCGACCCGCTCGCCCGGATCTTGGACTCGCTGGCCGATGAGCTGGCACATCTCCGCCCCGGCGGCGCCGAGGTGATCGACGTGCACACGCATCTGGGGCTGGACGAGGACGGCATGTCGCTCGGCCCGGAGGGACTGATCGCGATGCTGGATGCGGCCGATGCGGCGCAGGCAGTGACGTTTCCGCTGCACGATCCGGAGCGCCACCCGGCCTACCGGGTGCCCAACGACCGCGTGCTGGAGTGGGCCGCCGCGAGCGGCGGCAGGCTCGTTCCGCTCTGCCGGCTCGACCCGCAGGAGAGCCCGGTGGAGGAGGCCGAGCGCTGCCTCGGCCGCGGGGCGAGGGGCATCAAGCTGCACCCACGCGCGCAGGCGTTCGGGCTGACCGGGCTCTGCGAGCCGATCTTCGCCGTGGCCGAGCAGGCCGGCGTGCCGATCCTGATCCACGCCGGCCGCGGTCTGCCTGAGGACTTCGGGCGGGAGCTCGTCGAGCTCGCCCACCGGCATCCGGGCGCGCCGCTGATCATGGCCCACGTCGGCGTTGCCGACCAGGGCACGATGGCCGATGGGCTGCGCGGGCACCCGGCCGCGGTGTTCGACACCTCCTGGATGAACATGATGGACACCATGGCGCTGTTCGCGCGCGTCCCCGCCGAGCGGGTGGTGTTCGGATCGGATCCGCCCTATGGCCGCACGGCCGTCGGGCTGTTCCTGATCCTGCGGCTGCTTGCCTGCCTCGGCGTCGATGCCGACACCCGCCGCCATGTCATCGGTGCCGGCGCCGCTCGCATGCTTGCCGGCGAGCCGCTGATGAAGCCGACGGCGCCGCGTGCGCCGCAGCAGATCGTGATGGACGCGAAGCTCGCCCGCCTGCATGCCAACCTGATGCTGGTGTTCGGCTCGGTGTTCTCGGGGAACCCCGAGCGGGCGCTGGACATGCTCTGGCTGTCGCAGATGACGTGCCGCGACCCGAACCCGGGCCCGGCCGGTGCCGCCCTCGAGCGGATCGCGCCCCTGCTCGAGGCCTGCCACCGTGGGCTGACGGAGCACCCGGACCAGCCGCGAATGGCCGCCCCGGCGCTGGTGCTTGCGATGGCGATCGCCGCCACCGAGGTGCCCCAGCGCGCCGCGGTGGCGTAACGCCAGACCGTACGGTTGCGCAACACCTCCGGCGCGATCGTGACCCGTCTGCACCATCCGGCCGCTCAACCACGCGCCACCCCAATTATTGGAGACCAACTCCAATAATTGGGGTGGCTCTGGGCCGCGGCGCTCTGTGACGGATCAGAGATGGGGGTCAGGCCGGCTGTGACCGGCCGCTCGAGGGCCGCATCTACACTGCTTGCATGGCTGTGAAGGAGTTCACCACGCCGCTTGATCTGGAGGCGATCCGCGCCGATTTTCCGATCCTGCAGCGTCCCGTGCACGGCAAGCGCCTGGTGTTCCTCGACTCGGCCGCCTCGAGCCAGAAGCCGCGGCAGGTGATCGACACCCTCGTCGACGTCTACGAGACCTCCTACGCCAACGTGCACCGCGGCGTCTACCACCTCGGCGCCGTTGCCACCGAGCGCTACGAGGGCGCGCGGGACATCCTGGCCGGCTTCGTGAACGCGAACAGTCGCAGCGAGGTGATCTTCGTCCGGGAGGCGACCGAGGGCCTGAACCTCGTCGCCTACGCCTATGGCCGCTCCTTCGTCAAGGAGGGCGATGCCATCGTGGCGACCGAGATGGAGCACCACTCGAACATGGTGCCCTGGCAGTTCCTCGCCCAGCAGACCGGCGCGACGCTCCACTACCTGCGCATGACCGATGACGGCCGGCTCGATCCCGAATCGCTCGACCGGCTCGCCGACGTCGAGAACGTCAAGCTCGTCACCGCCGCCCACGTCTCCAACTCGCTCGGCACCGTCAACGACATCCCGGCGCTGGCGCGCTGGGCGCACCACCGCGGCGCGGTGCTGGTGGTCGACGGCGCTCAGGCCGCCCCTCACCGGCCCGTCGACGTGCAGGCGCTGGGCTGCGACTTCTATGCCATCTCCGGCCACAAGATGTGCGGCCCCGGTGCCGGCATCCTGTGGGGCCGCGAGCAGCTGCTGGACGCGATGCCGCCGTTCCTGACCGGCGGCGAGATGATCCGCACCGTCCGGCTCGAGCGGACGACCTGGAACGACCTGCCCTGGAAGTTCGAGGCGGGCACTCCGGCCATCGCGGAGTCGATCGCGCTCGGAGCCGCCGCCGAGTACCTGCAGGGCATCGGCCTGGAGGCGATCGAGGCACACGAGCACGCGCTCGTCGCCTACGCCTACGACGTGCTGGACGGCATCGACGGCGTCACCCAGTACGGGCCCAAGCCGCCCGACCGCGCGGGCATCCTCAGCTTCAACGTCGGCGACGTCCACCCGCACGACGTCGCCCAGGTACTCGACTCCGAGGGCATCGCGGTGCGCGCCGGCCACCACTGCACCCAGCCGCTGATGCGCCGCTTCGACCTCACCGCCACCACCCGCGCGAGCGTCTATCTCTACAACGGCACCGACGACATCGACGCGCTCGCCGAGGGCATCGAGAAGGTCAAGCAGACCTTCGGCGTCTAGGGGCGAGCGGCCCGCCGAGAACCGCCCGGTACACTTCCTTCTGATGGACGACTTCTACCGGGAAAACATCCTCGACCACTACAAGAACCCGCGCAACCACGGGCATCTCGACCACCCCAACGCCACGGCGGAGGGCGTCAACCCGCTCTGCGGCGACGAGCTGGCGGTCGAGCTCGAGGTCGACGATGGCATCGTCACCGACATCCGCTACAACGGCCGCGGCTGCGCGATCAGCCAGGCGGCCGCGTCGATGCTGTCGGACGTCGTCAAGGGCAAGCGCGTCGAGGACCTGGCCGGGATCGGCAAGGAGGACGTGCTCGAGGAGCTGGGCATCCCGCTCACGCCCATCCGGTTGAAGTGCGCGATGCTCTCGGTGGGCGTGCTCAAGGTGGCGCTCAGCGAGCTCACGGGCGATCCGCTCCCTGACGAGTGGTCCGACCCGTCCAGCGGGATCGAGTGGAAGTCCGCGTAGCCGCCGAGGGGGAGATCCCCGAGGGAGGCGTCACGATCGTCCAGGCCGGCTCGCTGTTCGTCGGCGTGTATCTGATCGACGGCCGGTACTACGCCATCGAGGATCGCTGCAGCCATGACGACGGCCCGCTCTGCGAGGGTGACCGCGACGGCTTCTGCATCGAGTGCCCGCGGCACGGCGCGATGTTCGACCTGCGCACCGGTGACGCGTTGTCTCTTCCGGCGACGGAGGGAGTCGACGTCTATCCGGTTGTCGTCCGTGACGGGGAAATCTTCGTCGAGGCCTGACGGGCTCCAGTAGGATTCCGCCAGATGGAGTCGCTGTCCGAGGCCACCCAGGAGTATCTCGAGAGCATCTACTGGCTCTACGAGTCCGGCATCGAGCGCACGCAAGCCAATCTCGCCCGGGCGCTGCAGGTGTCCCAGCCGTCGGCCAGCGAGATGCTGAAGCGGATGGCCGACGACGACCTCGTCGTTCGCGACGAGCAGAAGCTGATCAACTTCACCGACCGCGGCCGCGAGGTGGCCGAGCGGATCGTGGCGCGCCACCGCCTCGTCGAGGCGTACCTGGTCAAGGTGATGGGGATCCCGTGGGACGACGTCCACGAGGAAGCCCACGCGATGGAGCACTCGATCTCCCCGCGGCTCGAGGCCAAGATGCTGGAGATGATCGGCGACATCAAGACCTGCCCGCACGGGCACCCGATCGGCGACTACCCGCGCGAGCCCGGTGAGCCGCTGCCGGCGGTGCCCACCGGCAGCACGATCGTCGTGCTCCGGCTCGAGAACGAGGCGGAGGAGATGCTGCACTACATGAAGCGCCACGGCGTCGAGCCGGGGTTCCGCTACACGGTCGGCGACCGGCGCGGTGAGGGCGAGGAGGCCGAGACCGAGCTCGTTGCCGAACGCGGCGACAGTGCGTGGCTGCAGGACGCCCTTGCCCGGACGGTCTCGGTGCGGGTCGAGCAGCGCGGCGATGGTGCCGTCTCGGCGCTGGGCGCGGCGGCTGCAGAGCTGCAGCTGGTCGGGCCCGATCGCTGGGGCATGTAGGCCACTCACCCTGGCGGGGTCACGCTGGAGCGCGACCCCTGGCGCCTATGCAACGGGGTCAGGCCGGACGCCTGACCCCAGATGCACCGAGGGCGCACCGGGATATCCCGGCGCGCCCTCAGGGACGGCGTTTCGCGTGGATTAGGTAGCGGCGATTGCGTGCCAGCTCACCCTGTGGGTGGCGGCGGCTGTCCCAACGCCGGCTGCAGCGATTCCCCGTAGGTCCAGGAACTCGCCTCTACCCGCGAGCACCTCCACTCGCCCGTCTTGAACCATCCAACAAGTCGGACCACCTCCTTTCCGTGGTGAAGCGAGTGTAGCAACGGCACTCGACGCCGCCAAGAATCCGTCAGCGCGTGTAGGCCTCGGCGATCGAGGCGGGCTCGATCCCGAGCAGCGTACGCATCGGACCGATGTCGCACTCGGTGCCCTCGAGCAGCATCACGATCTGATCCCTCGTCACCTTGAGCGGCGGCGGCAGGTGGCTGAGCACCGGCGTCTGCGCCTTGACCAGCCCCGCCGGCGCGTGCAGCTTGCGTCTGGGAGCACGGCCGGTCACCCGCGCCAGCTCGTCGAGCAGCTCGTCGAACGTGAACGCCTGAGGGCCGCCGAGCGGGATCACCTGCCCCGCGGTCTCCGGCCGTTCCAGCGCCCGCACGAACGCCGTTGCAACGTCGCCCACCCAGACCGGCTGATGCCGGTACGTCCCGTCGCCGATCACCGGGGTGACCGGCAGCCTGATCAGGCTCTCGAATGCCTTCAGCGCCCCGCCGTTGCGCCCGAACACGAAGCTCGGCTCGATCACCGTCCACTCGAGCCCGCTCTCCATCACGGCGGTCTTGCCGGCGTACTTCGTGCGCCAGTACCGCGTCAGCGGAGCGTGCTGCGCCGTGACGCCGAGCGCGCTCATATGCACGATGCGCCCGATGCCGTTCGCCTTCGCCGCGGCCACCGCGTTGCGCGCCCCGCCGGCGTTGATCGCCTCGAACTGCTCATCGGTACCGTCCAGGATCGCGACCAGGTGGACGATCGCATCGGTGCCCTCGGCCGCGTTGCGGTAGGAGTCCGCGTCGGCCACGTCGCCGTTCACCTGCTCGACGCCGTCCGGGAGGTGCGGCGCGGCCCGGTGCACCAGCGCGCGCACCTCGTGGCCGGCCGAGACCAGCGAGGCAACCACCTCGGCTCCCACGTACCCCGTGCCGCCTGTGACCAGAACTCTCATGCCCGCTCCGTGAAGTTGAGGTAGTAGCGGCTGGGCGTCGGCTCCGCCTGGCCCTGGTACTTGCTGCCCAGCGACCCGCTGCCGTAGGGCTGGTCGGCCGGCGTGGTCAGCGTCATGAAGCTCAGCTGCGCGATCCGCATCCCCGGATAGACGGTGATCGGGAGGTTGGCGACGTTTGCCAGCTCGAGCGTGATGTGGCCGTCGAACCCCGCGTCGATCACCCCGGCCGTCTGGTGGACCACCAGGCCGAGCCGGCCCAGCGAGCTCTTGCCGTCCAGCGTCGCGACCAGGTCGTCGGGAAGGGCAACGCGTTCGGCGATCACGCCCAGCACGAACTCCCCCGGGTGCAGGATGAACGGCTCGTCGGGTCCCACCCGCACCAGCTCGGTGAGATCCTCCATCTCGCGCTTGACGTCGATGTAGGGGTACCGGGCGTTCCGGAACACCCGGAAGCTGTCTCCGACGCGGACGTCGACGCTGCACGGCTGCACGAGCGCGTCGTCGAAGGGGTCGATCACCAGCCGTCCGGCGGCGATCTCCTCACGGATCGAGTGATCGGACAGCACCATCGCCGGGGATCTTAGATCGTTGATTCCATATCCCCACGCGTCTGACCGCGCCCGCGTTCGTGATGTGCGATGACGTTCGGGGCTGCAGTCGGGGACCGGCGCATCGCTGTGTCCTCGGTCGGGCCGATATTCCCGATATCGGCCCTCCCTCGATCCTCGCGCTGCTTGGCCCCCGACCGCTCAGACCGCGCGTCGATATGGACTCAACGATCTCGGAGAGCCCTGCCGGGCGGCGTCGTACTGGTATCCTCTTAAGGTTTGCGCCGGTGCGTCGGCGCCGGGCTGAAAGGGAGGACCTATGGGGAACACGATCGACCTGCGCACCGAGGTGCCCGGGCCCAAGTCGCGGGACATCCTCGAGCGCAAGGAGCGCGTGATCGCGGATGCCAAGACGATCTACCTGCCGATCGTGATCGACCACGCGCACGGCGTGGCGGTCACCGACGTCGACGGGAACACCTTCCTCGACTGGACCGGTGGCATCGGCTGCCTCAACGTCGGCCACACCAACGAGGCCGTGTCCGCGGCGCTGCACGCCCAGGTCGACCGCTTCCTCCACACCGACTTCACGATGGTGCCCTACGAGTCGTACGTCGAGCTGGCCGAGCGGCTGCTCGCGCGCACACCCATCTCTGGGCCGACGAAGGCCGCCTTCTTCAACTCAGGCGCGGAGGCCGTCGAGAACGCCGTCAAGATCGCGAAGCTGGCGACCGGCCGCTCGGCCGTGATCTGCTTCGACCGCGCCTTCCACGGCCGCACCCACATGGCGATGTCGCTCACCTCCAAGCAGCATCCCTACAAGGCCGGCCTCGGGCCGTTCGCACCCGAGGTGTACCGGGCGCCGTACCCGTACCCCTACCGCGACGAGGCGAGCGATCCGGCCGCCGTCGCGCTCGACGCGCTGCGCGAGATGTTCGTCACGCACGTCGCCGCCGAGAGCGTGGCCGCCATCATCTTCGAGCCGGTGCAGGGCGAGGGCGGATTCGTCGTGCCGCCCGCCGAGTGGGTGCGCGGCCTGCGTGAGATCGCCGACGAGCACGGCATCGTCCTCATCGCCGACGAGGTGCAGTCCGGCATGGGGCGAACCGGCAAGCTGTTCGCGATCGAGCACTTCGGCGTCGAGCCCGACCTGATCACGGTCGCAAAGTCGATCGCCGCCGGCGTGCCCATCTCCGGTGTGCTCGGCCGTGCGGACATCGTTGACGCGGCTGGTGACTCGACCATCGGCGGCACCTACGTCGGATCGCCGCTCGGCTGCGTGGCCGGCATCGCGGTGCTGGACGAGATCGAGCGCCGCGACCTGCTGGCCAGGGGTACTGCGATCGGCGAGCGGATGCGCGCGCGGTTCGAGGCGGCGCAGGCCCGTCACCCGAGGCTCGGGGACGTGCGCGGGCTCGGCCCGATGCTCGCCGTCGAGTTCGTCCGCGACCCGCAGACCAAGACGCCGACGCCGGAGGTGGCGACGGCCGTCGCGGAGGCGGCCATGCGGCGAGGGCTGCTGATCCTGAAGGCCGGGATCCACGGCAACTGCCTGCGGGTGCTGGTCAGCCTGGTCGCCACGGACGAGCAGATCGACGAGTCGCTCGACGTGTTCGACGCCGCGCTCGACGAGGTGCTGCTCGAGACGCCTGCGCTGGCTGCGACGGCTCGCTGAGCCGTAAAAACCTTGTAAGCACCGTCGTTCTGCCCCCTCGGGTGCTCTAGCATCGGGATCGACGCACCGCCCCAGAGGGAGGGAGAGACCACTGAAGGCGAAGCTCATCGCATGTCTGCTGGCGCTTGCGCTGCTGGCCTCGCTGCCCGCGACCGCGCGGGCATTCTCGGCCGTGGACTATCGCCACGCGCTGCTGCACCGGATCAACTACTACCGGCACGAGCACGGCCTGCACCGGCTCATCATCGGGCGGCGCCTGCAGCGCGCCGCGACGGCCCACAGCATCAACATGGCCGACCACCACATGCTCAGCCACAGCTCCTACTCGGGCACGAACTGGCTGACGCGGCTGCGGGCCTACGGGTTCACAGGAGCCTGGGCGGGCGAGAACCTCGCCGTCGGCCTGTGGACGCCGCGGCACGTCATGCGCGCGTGGCGGGCCAGCCCGGACCACAACGCGAACCTGCTGAACGGGCACTACACCGCGGTCGGGATCGGCGTCGTCCGCGGCATGTGGTCCGGTCACACCGCCTACTACGTGACCGCCGATTTCGGCGGCCGCTGAGCCCTCTGCACAGGCTGTAACGTGATATAAACGGGTAGCCTCTTTTGCCCCTCAAGAAGTGGCGGCCCGCGCCCGATATCTCCGGGCGTATGGGCGAGTTCCACATCAAGCGCATCGTGCTTCCGAGCGGGAAGACCGTCGAGATCGTCTACTACCAGGCGAGCGGCGGCGGCGAGCCCGTGATCTCGGACGTACACGAGATCGAGCATGGGGCCGGCCTCCGCGTCCGCCGCATCGAGGTGTGCGGCGATTGCGGCGGCGAGCGCGTCCATCCCACCGAGTGGGACGAGGTCGAGGAGATGCGCTGGCAGCTCGCCCTGCGCTGCCCGGACTGCGAGTGGCGCCACAGCGACACGTACGAGGCGCACGAGGTCGAGCGGTTCGACGACGTCCTCAACGACGCCACCGATCGCATGATCGAGGAGCTCGACCGCGTTACGCGCGAGAACATGAACGAGGCGGCCGACCGCTTCCGCGCCGCGCTGGACAGCGACGGCATCATGCCGTTCGACTTCTAGCTCGCCGCGCGGGCCGCTCGTTCTAGGGTTCGACCATGATTTCTCTGGACGACGTTCGCGCTGCCGCGGCGGTGCTCGAGGGCGTCGCGCACCGCACGCCGGTGCTCACCTCCCGCACGCTGGACGATGCCACCGGCGCGACGGTCTTCTGCAAGGCCGAGTGCTTCCAGCGCGGCGGAGCCTTCAAGTTCCGCGGCGCCTACTCGATGATCTCCCGGCTGCCCGTCGAGCAGCGGTCGCGCGGCGTTGCCGCGTACTCGTCGGGCAACCATGCCCAGGCGGTTGCCATCGCCGCCGGCCTGGCCGGCGTCTCCGCAACCATCCTGATGCCGGCCGACGCGCCGGCCGCAAAGCTGGAGGCGACGCGTGGGTACGGCGCCGACGTCGTCACGTATGACCGGTACACCGAGGACCGTGAGCAGCTCGGGTCGCAGCTCGCCGAGCGCCACGGCCTGGCGCTGGTGCCGCCCTACGAGCACCCGCTGATCATGGCCGGCCAGGGCACCGCGGCGCTCGAGCTGCTGGAGGAGCAGCCGGCGCTCGACGCCCTGCTCGTGCCGGTCGGCGGCGGCGGCCTGATGGCGGGGTGCGCGACGGCGGCACGCGCGCTGCGTCCCGAGATCACGATCATCGGCGTCGAGCCCGAGGCCGGCGATGACACCCGCCGGTCGCTGGCCGCAGGGGAGCGCGTCCGCATCGGCGTGCCGCGCACGATCGCCGACGGCCAGCAGGCCGAGACGCCGGGCCGCCTCACCTTCGAGGTCAACCGCCGGCTGGTGGACGCCGTCGAGCTCGTCTCCGACGCCGACATCCTGGCGGCCATGCGGTTCGCGTTCGACCGGATGAAGGTGGTGCTCGAGCCGAGCGGTGCCAGCGCACTGGCGGCGCTGATCGCCGGCCGCGTGCAGCTTCCGGGACGCCGGGTTGGCGTGGTGCTCTCCGGCGGGAACGTCGGCGCCGAGCGGTTCGCCTCGCTCGTTCAGGCGGCCGCGCCGGACGCCGTGCGGGCATCCGGCGCATCCGCCTCGTGATCAGCTGAGCGTGAGGACGGCCGCGTCGTGCGGCTGCACCGTCACCTGGCTCACCGGCTGGTGATCCACCGTGAGGTACGTCCCGTTCAGCGTCACCGTCACCGCGGCCGACCCGGTGTTGACCAGCACGTCGCCGTTGGTGAACGCGCGGGTGTACACGCCTCCGTGCAGGTAGCTCGCAACCGACGGGTAGCTCTCCGTGGGGCTGCCGAGCGCGAGATGGTAGAGCGGCGAGTCGTCCGACCAGGCGACCTGCGTCTGCGAACCGGAGAACTCGTAGGTGGCGTGTCCCTGGTTGCCGATCAGGAACGATCCGAGGCTGAACCGCCGCCACTGCTCGATCTGTGCCGTCGCGCCGGCCGTCCACGTCTTCACCGTGGCGTTGACCTCGCGGTCGAGCGCGCTCGAGTCGCTCAGCATCTGCACCTCGGATCGCCACGCAGCGTCGGTCGGGAACGAGGACAGCGCCTGGCCGGGCGACCGCAGCCACACCTCGGCGTCGCCCGCGGTGGCGTAGTCGAGCAGCAGCCGGCTCGGCCCAGTCGCCGTGCCGAAATAGCGCCGGCCCGACCCGATGCCGTTCGCAAGCACCGGGTCGCCGGTGTATCGCTCCACGTGATCGGCGATCGGCCCGGTGATCTGCTGGTACCACGCGGTCGCGCTGAACGGCGCGCCGGACGCGTCGACCGCCGGCACCTCGCCTCCGCGGTTGTAGCCCGGGCTGAGCGGCGCCGACCCGAGCATGTCGACGAAGCAGCCGTCCGCGGCCCCGGCTCCGGCCGCCACCAGCTGCGCCTTGCACCTGTGCGCCACGAAGTCCGCCCAGCCGGCGTACGTCACGCCGCCGGAGGCGTAGGGCGCGGTCGACCGCGGATCCATCAGGTAGTTGCCGTAGCCGACCGACTGGATCCTGCTGCCGTCCGCAGCATGCATGTACCAGCTGTCCGGGAAGGTCGAGCCCTGGGAGGAGCCGGCGTACATCCCGTTCAGGTACAGGAAGATGCGGAGATTCGGGTTGGCCTGCTTCATCGCCGGCCCGAAACCGTTCAGCTGGGCGGGCCCGAGCGAGATGGTGGTATGCGATACCGCGATCCGCTGTGCCGTGGCCAGATCCGGGATGCGGCCGCCGTACATCTGCATCGACAGGCCCTGGTTGATGTTGCTCGTGGTCGGCGCCAGCACCTGGCTGGCGGTGAAGAGCGGCCCGGCCTGCGCGGGCGCCGCCGAGACGAGCACGGCTGCGGCCGCGAGCAGGCCGACGCCGCGGCGTCGCGCTCCGATGCGCATGGAATCCCCCCTGGTGATGTCGGCGCGGCATCCCCTGGCCGCGGCCTACAGGGGTGATCGGGTGCTACCTCCGGCACCGGGCGACTCCCCAGAGGGAGGGGTCATACCCGATTCTGCGTATCGTCCCCTTGCCGGGGCAGCTCGCGCAGGCGCATCACCGGCGAGGGGAGCAGCCAGAGGACGCCCAGCATCGCCCCCGCCGTGGCGATCCAGAGCGCCGGCCGCAGGCCGAGCCACGCGCCCAGCGCGCCTCCGGCCAGCGACCCGACCGGGCGCACGCCGTAGTTCACGACCATGAACGCCCCCGACACGCGCGACCGCAGGCCCTCGGGAATGAGAGCGGCCATGATCGCGCCGCCGGTGATGTCGAGGATCATCACGCCCAGGCCGGACCCGAACTCGGCAAGGAACAGCATCGCCAGCACGCCGGCACGTGAGCCGCCCGCCAGCGGCACCAGCAGCAGCGGCGCCGGGAACAGCAGGCAGCCGAGCGCGAACGCCGGGCCGACGCCGATCCTCCGCTGCAGCGCGCCCGTGATCAGCGAGCCGATGATGCTGCCCACGGCCGCCGCTCCCAGCACCAGCCCGAGCGCGGCCGGTGTCACCTGCAGGTCGCGGGTGGCGTAGAGGATGAACAGCGCGAAGAACATGAAGTTGAAAAGGTTGATCGTGGCCGTGGCGGCGAGGTCCGCGCGCATGATCGGGTGGTGTGACAGCCAGCGGATGCCGGCGGTGACGCCGCCCTCGGTGCCGGGCTCCGGCGGCGGCTCGGTCGCCCCGCTCGCACGCATGAACCAGGCCGAGAACATGAACGAGACGGCGTCGGCGATCAGCGCGAACGGCGCCGTCAGCGCCTGCACGAGCGCACCGCCGAGGCTCATGCCCGCCATGAACGACACGGCCCGGCTGCCGTTGAGCAGGGCCGAGCCGGTCATGTAGTCGTCGTGCTCCAGCAGCGCCGCGAAGATCGCGTTGTAGGACACCCAGAAGAGGACGGTGAACGACCCGAGCGCGAACGCCACGACGTAGAGCTGGGCCATCGACAGCACTCCCAGCCAGGCTGCGAGCGGGATCGTGACGAGCAGCGCAGCACGCCCGAGGTCGGCTGCGATCATCACCCGCCGCCGGCCGGCGCGGCGGTCGATCCACGCGCCGGCGTGGATCGAGAAGAGCAGGTTTGGGAGCAGGTTCGCGGCCGTCAGGTAGCCCATCTCCGCCGGCCCCGCGTGCAGCTCGAGCACGGCCACCAGCGGCAGCGCGATCAGCGTGATCTGGTCGCCGAACAGCGAGATCGTCTGCCCCGTCCAGAAGTGCCGGAACGGCACGTTCCTGTGGAGCAGGTCGGGAAGCCGCCGCCGCGCGGACGGCAGCCGGCCGGCGTCAGTTCGCATCCGGCGGCTCCGTCGGGAACGCGAGCTGGATCACCGTCACCATGCGCGAGCCGGCCGGGCGCAGCTGCGGGTCGGCCAGTCGATCGAGGTAGGGCTCGATCTGGGCCATCAGGCGCCGTCTGAGCCCCTCAAGCTCCTCGGCGGTGAGGTAGAGCATGACGTCGCTCAGGTCCGCGGCCTCCTGCCACTCGCGCGGCTCGTCCGCGCGCTGCTCCAGCCACTCGACGGCCTGCTCGTGGTAGCGGTCGGCCACGACGTTCGAGAGCAGCTGCGCGGCCGCCTGCATCTGCGGGCCGCCGCCCACTCCCGACCAGCTGGTGAAGCGGGCGGTGGCCTGCCATGGCCGCTCGCGTCCCTTGCCGCCGGGCGCCTCCTCGACGAGGCCGTACTTGGCCAGCTGGCGCAGGTGGAACGACGCGCTGGCCGGCACCTCGCCGAGCAGCGCGCCGGCCTGGGTCGCGGTCAGGGGGCCGTGGCGGCGCAGCAGGCCGACCAGCTTCATGCGGGTCGGGTGCGCGAGCGCGCGCAGCGCGCGCGGGTCGGTCAGGGTGACGGTGCGCTGGGCTTCGGACATGCATCGAAAGATAGCTTTCGAAAGAACCGTTGTAAAGGGCCGGCCATCCGGGCGGCCCGGCTCCACGTCGCTAGTACTGGTAGCTCTGCGCGTCCGCGTGGCGTTCCAGCGCTAGCTGGATCAGCCGGTCGAGCAGCTCGCCATACCCCACGCCGGACGCCTCGAACAGCCTCGCGTACACGCTGGTCGAGGTGAACCCGGGGATCGTGTTGATCTCGTTCAGCACCACCCGGTTCTCCGGCGTCACGAAGAAGTCGATGCGGGCCATGCCGGCGCACTCGCATACCTCGAAGGCACGCAGCGCGGTCTCGCGCAGCTCCTGCGTCACCACGTCCGGCAGGTCGGCGGGGACGCGCAGCTCCATGCCACCCTCGTCGTACTTCGCGGCGAAGTCGTACCAGTCGGAGTCGTTGGCGATCACGATCTCACCCGGGAGGCTCGCCACCGCGTCGCGGTTTCCGAGCACGCCGCACTCGACCTCCCGGCCGGGGATCATCTCCTCGACCAGCACCTTCGGGTCGTGGCGGAAGGCCAGCTCGACCGCCTCGCGCAGCCCCTCCCGCGACGCCACCTTGCTGATGCCCACGCTGGACCCCAGGTTCGCGGGCTTGACGAAGCACGGATAGCCGAGCTCCTCGACCGCCTCCGCGTCGGCATTGTCGAACCGCCGGTCCCGGAGGACCACGTGCCGGGCCACGGCAATGCCCACGCTGTGCAGCACGCGCTTGACCAGATCCTTGTCCATGGTCAGCGCCGAGCCGAGCACGCCCGAGCCGACGTAGGGGAGGCCGCCAATCTCGAGGAAGCCCTGCAGCTTGCCGTCCTCGCCGAACGGCCCGTGCAGGATCGGCAGCACCACGTCGATCGGCCCCGCCCCCGCCGTGGCCGGCAGCGCGCCGCCGCTGGGCACGAGCGCGTTCGCCTCGCCGCCCGGCTCAAGCGACAGCCGCGACGACGCCTCAAGCTGCCACGCCCCGCCACGATCGATCTGCACCGGCACGACGTCGTAGCGCTCGGGATCGAGCGCCGCGACCACCGATGCCGCCGACATCACCGAGATGTCGTGCTCCGAGCTGCGACCGCCCGCGAGCACGGCCACGCGGATCCGCCGCCGACTCACGGGCAGGGCGTCGTCGAGGTCGAGTCCGCCACGTACACCGTGACGGTCGAGTGCGGGTCGACGCTCGTCCCCGCCGGTGGGTCGGTTGCGACCACCGTTCCGTCCGGCGTGGTCGCGCCGCTCGGCAGGCAGCCGGACTCGACCGGCTTAAGGCCGGCGTCGTGCAGCTGCTTCTTGGCCGTCGGGAAATCAGTGTTGGTGACGTCGGGCACCTGCACCTGCGCCGGCCCGGTCGAGACCTGCAGCGTGACGGTGCCGCCCTGCGGCGTCTCCTGCCCCGCGCTCGGGCTCTGGGAGAACACCTGTCCCACGGGCGCCGTGTCGCTGGACGCGTTCTGGCAGTTGGCCTGCAAATGCGACTTCTGGAGCGTGGCGGTGGCGTCGCTGCACGACATGCCGACCACGTTGGGCACCTTCACGTTGCCGTTCGAGACGTAGACCGTGACGGAGCTGCCAGGCTTCACCGGACCGGGTTTTGGATCGGTGCGCACGACCAGCCCCGACTGCAGCTTCGACGGGATCTGCACCGGGTTTGCGCTCAGCCCCAGGGCGGCGAGCGTCTGCAGCGCCTGGCTGAGCGGCTTGCCGTGCAGGTCTGGCAGCTTCACGCTCTTCGGGCCGGTGCTGAGGATGATGGTCACCTGCGAGCCCTTGTCGGCCTCGCTGCCGGCCGGAGGATCGGTGCCGATCACCTGGCCGTCCGGCACGGTCTTCGACGCCTTGCGCTCGGTGACGCTGGTGAACCCGGCCTGCTGCAGCTGCGATCTCGCCTGCGGCTCCGTGAACCCGGCGACATCAGGCACCTTCACCTGGTCGGTCTGGAGCTGCTGGTAGACGATATAGCCGACCACGGCGCTCGCGATCAGCAGCAGCAGCACGAGAATCCAGGGCAGCGCGCTGCGGCGCGGCTCCTGCTGGGGCGGAGTGCCGCCGCGGCCCGCCATCACGCTCGTCGGCGCGGCGCCCATCACCTGGGTCGCGCCGGCCGCCTCGTAGGCGCCGATCACCTGCGTCGCCTGCTGCGTGTCCTGTGAGACGCCCAGGCCGCGACGGGCGCGCTCGAGCTCGTCGTTCATCTCCCGTGCCGAGCGGAACCGGGTCGCCGGATCCTTCGCCAGCGCGCGCATCACGATCGCCTCGACGGCGGGTGACACCAGCCGGTTCTTGCGGCTGGGCGGCACCGGCGGCTCGTTCACCTGCTTCATCGCGATCTCGACGGCGGACGAGCCGGTGAACGGCACCTCGCCGGTCAGCATCTCGTACAGCACGACGCCGAGCGAGTAGATGTCGGACTGCGGCCCGACCGTCTGGCCACGGGCCTGCTCGGGCGAGAGGTACTGCGCCGTGCCCACGATCGAGCCGACCTCGGTCATGTCCACCTGGTTGGCCGCGCGGGCGATGCCGAAGTCCGTCACCTTCAGCAGGCCGTCCTCGGTCCGCATCATGTTGTGCGGCTTGATGTCTCGGTGGATGACGCCGCGCCTGTGCGCGAACTCCAGCGCCTGCAGCACCTGCTGGGCGTACCCGACCGCCTCCGCCTCGGGCAGCGGCGCCCGCGAGGTGATCTCCTCCTTCAGCGTCGGCCCGTCGATGTACTCCATCGCGATGTAGTAGGTGCCGTCCGACTCGCCGCGGTCGTAGATGGAGACGATATTGGGGTGGTTGAGGCCGGCGGCCGCCGTTGCCTCGCGGCGAAACCGCTCGACGAAGCCCTCGTCCTGGGTGTAGCGGTCGGCGAGGATCTTGATCGCGACCTGCCGGTGCAGGGTCTCGTCCTCGGCCAGGTAGACGTCCGCCATGCCGCCCGTGCCGATCCGCCGCTCGAGGCGGTAGCGGCCGTCGAACAGCTCTCCGATGATGTGGTCTACGCCCACGCGGTCACCATTTCGAGCCCTACTTTGCCACGCTCGAGCCGAGATACGCTTTGATCACCGAGGCCGCGATCGGAGCCGCGACCGTGCCGCCGAACTCGGGCGTGTGCTCGATGGTGACCGCGATTGCGATCTTGGGGTTGTCGGCGGGTGCGAACGCGATGAACCATGCCGTGTTCAGTCCGGATACGCCGGTCTCGGCGGTTCCCGTCTTGCCTGCGACCGATAGACCTCCAACATTCGCGGCGGTGCCCGTGCCTTCCTCCACCACACGGCGCATCATGTCGCGCAGCTCGTTCGCCGTGGTCACCGACATGACGCGCTGGACCTGCTCCGGATGCGTGGTCGTGACCGTGCTGCCGCCGGGGCTGACCACCCGGTCGACCAGGCTCGGGCGCATGCGGATCCCGTGGTTGGCGACTGTCGCGACGACCTCCGCCATCTGGATCGGCGTCACCCCCAGCCGCTCCTGGCCGATGGCGACGCGCGCGACGTCCACCGGCGCGCCGGGCGGCAGCAGGTGGCCGTTGGAGTAGAGCCCGCTCGGGTTCATCTCGTCCGAGGGATAGTCGAGTGGGGGGTCGCGGTAGAACCCGTAGTCCTGCATGGTGCGGATCAGCGCCCGCTGCCCCACCGCCTCGCCCACCTGCGCGAACACCGTGTTGTACGAGTACGTCAGCGCGTCCGAGAGCGTGACGACGCCCGCCGATTCGCCGCTCGCGTTGCAGAGCGGCACGGTCTGGACGGTGATGCAGCTGCCGTGCCCGTTGATGGTCGTGTCCGGGGTGTACTTCCCGCTCTCGAGCGCCGCCGTCGCCGTGATCACCTTGAACGTGGAGCCGGGTGCGTAGAGCCCCTGCGTCGTCCGGTTGAGCAGCGGCGACCCCGGCCGCTGGCTCAGCTTCCCGAAGTCCTGGGCAACGGTGTTCGGGTTGTACGACGGGGCCGACGCCATCGCCAGGACGCGGCCGGTGCTCGGCTCGAGCGCGACCACCGCGCCTGTATGGCCGGCGAGGCCCTGCACCGCCGCCCGCTGCGCCGGCACCGACAGGCTGGTGATCAGGTTGTTGCCCGTCACCGTCTGCCCCTGCAGCTTGTCGCCGATCGTGCCCAGCAGCGTCGAGAGATCGGCGTTCGACGCGGTCAGGTAGTCGTTCTCGCTCTCCTCGATGCCAGCCCGGCCGGATCCGACGGTGTTGTAGCCGACCGGCGGCGCGAACAGCGACCGGAACGGGTAGCGGCGCAGGAAGATGTTGAGGCCGTTCTTGTGCTGCTCGACGTTCCGCGCGAGCACGGTGTGGCCGTCGTCGGCGAGGATCAGGCCGCGGCGGATCTCGAGCTGGCGGTAGACCAGACGCGCGTTGTCCCGCCGTGCGGCCAGGCCCGACGCCGCCCAGATCTGCCAGTAGGCGGTGAGCGAGATCAGCAGCACGAAGCCCGTGGCGCAGAGGGTGAAGAGGCCGCCGATGCGCGGGTTCATCTGCGCACCCGGCCCGCTCGGGACGACACCATGAGCAGCAGCGCGAGCAGCAGGAAGTTGGACACGATCGAGCTGCCGCCGTAGCTCATGAACGGCAGCGTGATGCCGGTCAATGGGATCAGGCGGGTGATGCCGCCCACGATCAGGAAGGCCTGCAGGGCGACGGTGAACGTGAGCCCGGTGGCGAGCAGCTTGGAGAACCCGTCATCGGCCATGCTGGCGATCTTGAACCCACGGTAGGTGAACAGCAGGTAGATCATCAGCAGCCCCGCGGCGCCGGCCAGCCCCGTCTCGTTCGCCCAGACCGCGTAGATGCCGTCGGTCTGCGCGGCCGGGATCACGGACGCGCCGTTGTCGAACACCTGGAAGCTGCGGCCGAGCCCGGAGCCGAAGACGCCGCCGTCCGCGATCGACTCGATCGACTGGATGATCTGGTAGCCGGTCGTGTGCGGGTACCTCCAGGGGTCGAGCCAGACCTGGAACCGCTCCTGCACGTGCGGCGTGATCTGGTAGACCGCCCACGACCCGATCGCGAACAGCGCCAGGCCGCCGATGGTGTAGAGGTGGCGTCCGGTCGCGACGTACACCATGGCCAGCACGATCCCGTAGAGCAGCAGTGCGGTGCCGAGGTCGTTCATGACGGCGACCACGCCGAGCGCGATGCCGGTCATCGCCAGCAGCGGCCCCAGGTGCCGCGCCGCCGGGAGCGCGATGCCGAGGATGCGCCGGTGCGCCATGGCCAGCACCTCGCGGCGCTCGCGCAGGTAGCCGGCCAGGAAGATGACCAGCAGGAGCTTCGAGAACTCGCCCGGCTGCACCTGGATACCGCCGACGCGGATCCAGAGCTTGGCGCCGTTGATGGACGTGCCGACCACCATCGTGATCAGCAGCAGCACCACCGCGCCCACGCCGAGCGTGTACTTGTAGGGCTCGAGCCGGCGGTGGTCGCCCAGCACGAGGATCAGGCCCAGGAACCCGGCGACCCCGATCACGATCCAGATCGACTGGTCCCGTGCCAGCAGCGGGTTGAGGCGGTAGATCTCGGTCAGGCCCATCGCGGTCAGCAGCGCCGCCAGCGGCAGGAGCCACGGGTCGGCGTCAGGCAGGCCGGCGCGCAGACCGAGGTGCGCGATGAAGTAGAGCGCCAGGAAGAATCCGGCGTAGACCAGCGAGGTGCTGCTGATCTCCTGCTGGCGCGCCGTGTACACGCTGAGGAAGCCGACGCCCGTCAGGACGGCGACCGCGAGCAGGTTGAGGAGCTCGCGGAACCGCGCCGATCTCACGGCTGCGGCTCACCCGCGCGCTCAGCGGCCGCCACGGCGCTCGCCTTCGAGCGGATGGTGTGGTCGAACAGCTTCTTCCGTGTTGCCGGGTCGAGCGACGCGTAGGCGATCGGCATGCTCTGCACCTCGTGGTACAGCTTGATCCCCGCGAACAGCTCGATCGGCAGGCCCTGGTAGACGGCGACGCGGCCGCTCGCCTCGTCGGCGCCGACGAAGTGCGCCCAGCGCAGGAAGGCGGCGGAGCCCACGCCCAGCGCGATCACGATCGCCACGGTCGCAAGGCCCCACATCAGCGACCGCCGGCCGCCGCCACCGCCGGTGTCCTCGGGCTCGAGATCGGGGTCGGATGTCAGCACCTGGCGCCGCGACTCCACCTGCTCGCCGTCTCGCTCGCCGATCCGGAACAGCACGACGGTGACGTTGTCCTCGCCGCCGCCGGCCAGCGCGGCGCGCACCAGGCCCTGGGCGATGGCGTCGCAATCGCCGGATCCGGACAGAATCGCGGCGAAGTCGTCCTCGGACACCATGTCGGTGAGCCCGTCGCTGCAGAGCAGGATCAGGTCGTCCGCCTGCGCCTGCAGCCAGAAGGTGTCGACCTGCACGGTCGCCTCGGCCCCCAGCACGCGGGTGACCACGTTTCGCTGCGGGTGCGTGCCCGCCTCCTGCTCGGAGATCTGCCCGCTTGCGACCAGCTCCGCCACCACCGAGTGATCCTCGGTCAGGCGCTGCAGCGCGCCGTCCCGCAGCAGGTACGCACGGCTGTCGCCGACGTTTGCGAACGCGATGCGGCCGTCCTTCTCGACCAGCGCCGCCGTCACGGTCGTGCCCATGCCGGCCGCCTCGGGATCGGTCGCCGCCCGCTCGTGGATGCGCTGGTTCGCCGTCTGCACCGCCCGGCGCAGGGCATCGTCGCCGCGCTGCCGGATCAGGTCGAGCTCGGCGAACGCCTCCGCGCACATCGCGGACGCCACCTCGCCCGCCGCCGCGCCGCCCATACCGTCGGCGATCATGAACAGGTCGCCGCGGATCAGGTACGAGTCCTCGTTGTTGCGCCGGACGTGGCCGGTGCGCGTGAGGCCGGCGTCGTCGACCACGCCGAGCGGGCTCATGACCCGCCCTCGTAGGTCAGCTGTGTCTGGCCGATCGTGATCACGTCCCCTGGCCGGAGCCGTTGGCTGCCGGTCAGGCGTTCGCCGTTCACGAAGGTGCCGTTGGTCGAGTGCAGGTCCTCCACCATGTCCGCCTCGGCGCCGCGGTGGAACCGCGCGTGCCGCGCCGAAGCGTACCCGTCGGCCGGTACGGCAACGTCGGAGGAGATGTCGCGCCCCGCGATCAGGTCGCGCGAGACCTCGAGGCGTGTGCCCACCTCGAGCTCCGGGCTCTCCGTGACCACCAGCGACCCGAATGGGCGCTGCACCTGCTCGATCGGGCGAACGGGTGTGAGGATCATGCTCTCCTGGCCGACCGAGAGGTCACGCGACGCGACCCGTACGACGCGCCAGATGAAGAGGTACAGCAGCACCACGAACGCGACCTGGAGGACGAGCAGGAGCTGCTCAACCAAGGCGCCGCTCGAACGTGATCCGGGTGGTTCCCACCGAGATCACGTCGCCGTTCATGAGCGCTGTCTCCTGGATGCGCTGTCCGTTTACCTCGGTGCCGTTCGTCGATCCCAGGTCGACCAGCGAGTAGCCGTCGCCGATCCGCCGCACCTCGGCGTGCCGCCGCGACACGTTGGCGTCGTCGACGCGGACGTCGCAGTCGCTCGAGCGGCCGATCACGGTGACCCGGCCGTCGATCGTGAACGTCCCGCCCGCCCATTCCAGCGTCGCGGTCTCCTCGCGCTGCTCCGGCTCGGGGGCAGGCGGCACATCCTCCGCGGCCGGTGCGTAGATCATGGTGGCGGCGGGCGGCGCCGCGGCGGCCACCGGAGGCGCCGCGGGCGGCGCGGGCAGCGGTTCGGGGGCAGGGAGATCGGCGGCCCCGTCGGCGGCATGCGACGCCGGGCTCTGGCTGGACACCGCGATGCCGAAGGTGCCGACGGTCAGGTCGGGCTCGGTCTCGAGCAGCACCAGCGGCCGGGCTGCCAGCGAGTAGCCCTCGCGGCGCGCGTGCTCGACCAGGTACTCCGCCAGCTCGCTTCGCATCTGCGTCTCGTACGCGGCGAACTGCTCGCGGTCGGCGGGGTTCAGGAAGATCGTGTACTCGTCCGGCACGTAGACGCGATGGATGGAGATGGTCTTGTGGTCGTCCATCTCCTTGGCCAGCTTGCGGGCCAGCTCCACCGGCTGCACGGTCGAGCGGAACGTGCGCGAGAAGACGCCCTCGAAGAGGCCGCCGATGGTGCGTTCTATGCTGCGAAGGACGCTCAGCCGTGGATACCGGTTTGCGGACGGATCAGTGCCGCCGGCCGGCTACCGGCCAAGCCGGATTCGGGGCGCAGCAACCGCCGAGGCGGCAGGCAGTATAGCCACCAGAGCCGCCGCCCCGGCCGCAGGTGCAAGCGCCTCGGGGTGGTGCGCGAGGGCCGCCGGGAGGGCCACGGTGACGAGCGCGAACCCGACTCCCCAGAGCGAGAGCGCCTGTACCCGGCGCGGCCCCTCGAGGCGCCATGCGTTGGGCAGGAGCACGCTGAACGCGACGATCGAGAGCAGCACCAGCACCGTGGCCGGAGCCGCGGCCAGAGCGCTCAGATAGCCGAGCGGATCGTTCGATCCGGGCAGGTGGCGGGTCGCCTGGTGGGTGATCAGCGGGCCGGTGACCACGGCCACCAGACCTCCGGCGGCCGCCTCCGCGGCCCGCCGCTGCGGCGTGCGCGCGGTGGCCGCGACCAGCACGACCGCGGGACCGATACCGAGCAGGGTGAGCGGGATCGCGGTCAGCGGCAGCAGCGCTCGCCGCCCGCCATGGCGCTGCGTGCCGATCCAGACGCTTGCCAGGGCGGCGTAGACGAGGCCGCCGGCCTGCGAGTAGTTCCAGAATGCGGGCAGCATCAGCGCCGCGCCGATCGTCAGCGCCGCGATCGGCCTCCGCCACGCCACGATCGCCGTCAGCGCCGCCAGCGGCAGCGTCCACGACGGCGGGTAGACGGGGTAGAGCGTGAGCATGACCGCCAGCGAGGAGCCTGCCAGCGCAGCGGATCCGGGCCGCTCGAACCGGTCCGGGCGGGGAAGCTCGCGCGGCTCGCGGTGGTGCACCGCGCTGACCACGTCGTCATCCTCCGGCTCGGGCCGCAGCGCTGCAAGCAGCTGGTCGCGGAGCTCGATCGCCGACGGGCGGCGCCGCGGGTCGCGCTGGAGCGCGCGCTGCAGCGTCCGCGAGAGCGCCCGCGGCAGGTCGGGACGCTCATGGGCCAGCGGCTTGGCCCCCTTCGCCAGCCGCTCGAGCAGGTCGTTCAGCGACTTCGTGCGGTACGGGTTGTGGCCGGTCAGCGCCTCGTACAGGGTCAGCGCCGCCGCCCATACGTCCGTGGCGCCGGTCGCCTGCTCGCCTGCGGCCTGCTCCGGTGCCATGTAGGACAGCGTGCCGAGCACGCGCTCGTCCATGGTCTGGTCGCGCGCGTCCTCGTCGCGGGCGATGCCGAAATCGGTGAGCACGATCGCGCCGTCGTCGCCGACCAGGATGTTCGAAGGCTTCACATCGCGGTGGACGACGCCGCGCTCGTGGGCGTGCGCGAGGGCGTCGGCGACCGCCGCGATCGCCCGAACGGCCTCCTCGTCGCTGAGATCGGAGCGGTCGAGCCGCTTGCCGACCACCAGGCGCGAGATCAGATAAGCGCTGTCCTCGTCCTCCTCGACTCCGAGGCAGGAGTGGATGTTCGGGTGGTCGAGCTTCGTCGCGGTGCGCGCCTCACGGGCCGCGCGGGGCGCGAAGCCCTCCAGCCGGCTGAACACCTTGACAGCCACCTCGCCGCCGCCGCGCAGGTCGCGCCCCGCGTAGACGGTGCCGAACCCGCCACGTCCGAGCAGCCCGGTCAGCACGTACCTCCCCGCGACCGTTCGTCCGGTCAGCTCTGGGGTCGGTGCTGCTGGTGCTGGCTGCGCCACGTCACCGTCATTTGCCGGTCGTCCCGAGAGTCCTCCTCGGCGGGCGCAGACTGTGAGCCGCGCGACGTCCGCACCCTGAATTTGCATCCGCGCCCGGTGATAGGGTCCGCCCGTGCCGCCAGACGACTTCTTCGATGGCGAATGGGAGGAGCCGAGCCGCACGCAGGAAACAGCTCCCACGCGGCCGGTCGATGATGACGGCGACCCCGCCGTTCGTCCTCCACGTCCCAGCCGCGGTCGCTCGCGGCAGCGGCGGCCTGCCCCGTCGCGGCCGTCGATCCCACGCCCGGCGGGGATGCCGGCGTCGCTGGAGGGCCTCGAGTGGGGGCGGCTGGGCATGCTGGCCGCGGGCGTGCTGGTGGTCGTCCTCGTCCTGCTGCTGCTGACGCGGGCCTGCAGCGGCAGCAGCGCCGCGAGCAAGAACCAGCAGTTCTTCACCCAGGTGGCGGCCGTCCTCAAGAAGTCGGACTCGGCGGGAGCGCAGCTGCACGACCTCTTCCACTCGCCGCAGCCGGTCAAGCGCAAGCAGGCGCTGGCGAAGCTGGCGTCGATCAAAGCGGTCTCCGAGAGCGCGCTGCAGGAGGCGCAGGCGCTGAAGCCGACGAAGGAGGTACAGTCGCTGCAGCCTTACCTGCTGCAGACGCTGGCCTACCGCAACGACGGGCTGGACTGCCTCATCCGCGGCCTGCCCCAGGCGCTCAAGTCCAAGCCCACCTCACAAGGCGGTGCGCTGCTCGTGCCGTGCACGAAGCTGCTGCTCGCGTCCGACATCATCTACACGAACTCCTACTACGCGCCGGCCGGAAAGGCGCTGCAGGATCACGGGATCGAGCTGCAGGTGCCGACGTCGACGTTCCTGCCGGGCGGCGATGTCTCGATGATCAGTCCGGCCGGCATGGCGGCCATCCTCCAGCGCTGGAAGCCGGGCGCGGCCACGCATGGCCTGCACGGGCTGAAGCTCGACACGGTGGTGGCGAAGGACAGCAGCGGCAAGCTGACGACGCTCCAGGTGGGCACGGTCAACAAGGTCAAGACGGCGGGACTGACCTTCCTCGTCTCGGCCACCAATGGCGGCAACTTCACCGAGTTCAACATCCCCGTGAAGATCACGATCGGCAGCGGCAGCACCAAGGTGCAGAAGACCGCGACGATCCCGCAGATCGCGCGCGGCGCCACCGAGACCGTCTCGATCAGCGGCTTCGACACCGGCCCGCAGCTGCCGTATGGCCCGGCCGTGAAGATGCACGTGCTGGTGACACCGGTGCCGGGTGAGCGCACCGCAAGCAACAACGCGGCGACGTACGAGATCTCCTTCAGCCTGTGAGCCACGCCGATGTCGCCTTGCTGGTCGGTGGTGTGGGCTGTGCGCTTGCCGTGCTGCTGACGATCGCGACGCTGGTGCTGTGGCTGCGCGTGCGGCGGATGCGCCAGGGGCAGAAGCTGCTGCTCGGCGCCGACCAGCACGATCTGGTCGAGTACGCCGTCGGCCTGCTCGCCCGCGTCGAGAACGTCGAGGCGCGCGCGGGCCAGGTCGAGGGCCGTGTCGGACAGGTCGCCGATCGGCTGGACGGCTGCCTGCAGCGCTGGTCGCTGCTGCGTTACGATGCGCTCGAGGGTGCCGGCGGGCGCCAGTCCGTGTCGATGGCGATGCTCGACTCGGCGTCGAACGGGGTGGTGCTGACGGCGATCCAGGACCGTGAGTATGCGCGCATCTACGTCAAGCAGATCACCGCGGGGGCCAGCGATCTGGAGCTGTCACCCGAGGAGCGGCGGGCGCTCGAGCAGGCGCAGGCCACCGGCCGCTGAGGGGCGCCGCTGATGGCGGCGATCGCCATCCGCGACGGGCGGCCGGACGAGGTGCACCACCTGGCGGTGGTGGCGCAGGCGGCGGTGCCGGGCGACGTGGTGGCCGCGGGCGGGACGATCGATCCCGGGCGGCTCGAGGGCGAGATCGGCGCCGACAGGCTGTTCGTCGCCGAGTGCGAGGGGCGGGTGGCCGGCTACGCCGCGGTCACCGAGGCCGGCGACGCGCTGATGCTCGACCAGCTGGTGGTGGCGGCCAGCGACCAGGGCAGAGGGGTCGGGAACGCGCTGCTCGACTGGGTCGAGGGATACGGCGTCAGCCGCGGGCTGCTGCGCGTGCGGGTGCCCGCAGCCGGGGCCGACGCCCGGGCGCGCGAGTTCTACCTGCGCCGCGGCTACGTCGAGGCGAGCGGGGCGATCGAGCGGGAGCTCGTCCACGGCTGATCGGCAGCACGCGGGTCAGCCGTTCCGGCGGATCTGCAGCAGCTCGCTCTCCCCGCCCCGCCGCTCCACCTGCAGCGTCGAGTGCTCCACGCCGAAGTGGTTTCGCAGCATCTCCGCCGTTCGCCGGCGCACCAGCGATGGCTCGGCGTCCTGCGCGACGGTCATGTGCGCCGCGACCGCAGCGAACCCGGACGTCACCGTCCAGACGTGCAGGTCGTGCACCTCGACGACGCCGTCGACGTGGGCCATTGCCTGCCCCATCCGCTCGACGTCGATGTCCGCCGGCGCCGCCTCGAGCAGCACGTCCACGGCCTCGCGCACGATCGTCCAGGCGGAGATCAGGATCAGCACCGCAATGACGATGCTTGCAATCGGGTCGGCCGCCTGCCAGCCGAAAGCCAGGATCAGCAGCGCCGCGACCATCACGCCGACCGATGACGCGGCGTCGGCCAGCACGTGGCGGGACGCCGCGCGGACGTTCAGGCCGCTGCCGGAGCGCAGCAGCACCGCACCGGACATGACGTTGAACGTCAGGCCGACGGCCGCCACCGCCAGCGTGATGCCGCCCGCCACCTGCGGCGGATCCGCCAGGCGCCTCCCCGCCTCGACCAAGGTCGCCGCCGCGATCAGGACGAGCACCACGCCGTTGGCCAGCGCCGCCAGGATCTCGGCGCGCTGCCAGCCGAACGTCCGGCGTCCGCCGGCCGGGCGGGCGGCCATCCAGCCCGCGAGCAGCGCCAGCGCCAGGGCGGCGACATCCGTGAGCATGTGCCCGGCGTCGGCCAGCAGGGCGAGGCTGCCTCCGGCCACCCCGCCTGCGACCTCGACCAGGAAGATGACGGCCGTCAGGCCGAGTGCGATCACGAGGCCGCGCTGGCCTCGCTCGCGATCGTGGGCATGCCCGTGATGGTGCCCGTGGCTGTGGGCGTGCGCGTGTGCCATGGTCAGGCCGAGGTTATTGCGTGTCGGTCGAAACCGACACGGGCGGCAGCGGCGTGAGGTTGCCCCACGGACGCGGCGCCGCCTCGATCGCGTACAGCCATGGCCACCAATCGCACCAGACGGATCCGGGGAGGGTGGGGTTGCTGGCGCCGCTGGCGGAGTCGATCGGGGTGGCGGTGATGCGCTCGTTCACGGCGGCGATCCCAGTATCGGGCCCGGCTCGGACGGCATCGCGCGGTGATGAGCTGTCGCACGCGAGAGGTGACCCGCCGCTACCGCGAACCGGGGATTGCACACCTTCGACGCCATCCGTAGGTTTTCCTCCGTGCCTCACCGTTCCAGGGTCAGCAGCGTCATCGCCGAGGCGGCCGCACCGGCCGGGCGGGCCGGGTTGGCGGACTCCCTCGCAGAGCTCAGCAGGCTTCGCGACCGCGATGCGCTGAGCGCGGAGATCTGCCGTGCCGCAGGGCGCGTGCTCGGGCTCGATGCCGTCGCGCTCGTCCGCCGTACCGCGGACGGGATCGCCTGCGAGGGGCGCTGGGCGCGCCCGGGCGCTCGGCCGAACCGCGTCGGAGAGGCGCGCATGGCGATGGCTGTCGAGGTCTGCGACGAGGCTGGGGGCGCCGTCGCCCAGCGCGTGTTCGGCCGCCTGCAGCTGGTCGCCATCCCCCTGCACGTGGATGGCGACATCTCGCACGTGCTGGCCGCCACGGCGCGGCCCGACCGGCTGCTGACCGGCGAGGAGCTCGCCTCCGCCGCCGCCATCGGCGTGCACGCGGGTGCGTGCATGGAGATGACGGCCGCCGTCGCCGCAGCCCGCGAGTACATGCTGCTCGAGCAGGCCGTGGCCACGCCGGCAACGACCCGCGGTGACCGCGCGCTCGAGCAGATGCAGCTCGTGCAGTCGCTGTCCACCGCCTTCATGGGCGCGCACTCCTACTCCGAGGTCGGGCAGGTCGTCGTGAACCAGCTGCGCACGCTGATCGACTACCACTCCTGCCGCTTCTACGTGGCGTCGCTCGATGGCGAGATGCTGGAGCCGGTGGCGCTGCTCGGGATCGGCAAGGCCTACGAGGACGACCGCCTCGCGGATCTGGCGTGCGCGCCCGGCGAGGGCGTCACCGGCCGGGCGTTTATCGACGGCACGCCGCGCCGCATCGATGACGCGTCCGCCGTCCCGGACGCCGTCATGATCCCGAACACCGAGGACATCGACGAGTCGATGCTGGTCGCCCCGATGGTGGCCGACCACGGCCCGCTCGGCGTCATCACCCTCAGCAAGCAGCGGCTGGCCGGGTTCGACGACGACGACCTGCGGCTGCTGGAGGTGATCGCCGCCCAGGCCGCGATCGCCTGCGAGAACATCCGGCTGATCGCCGAGCAGCGGGAGGCGGCCGAGGTATCCGAGGCGCTGCTCGAGCTGGGCGCGGCGCTCGCTATGCAGGACAGCATCGATGGCATCGCGACGATGCTCGCGATTGCCATCGACCGGCTCGTCGAGTCGGCCGCGATCTCGGTGTGGCGCCGCGACGGCGACCGGCTGGTGCCGGCCACCGCCGTGGGGTACACGCCCCGCGAGCAGCACCGCCTGATGCGGCTGACGCTCGACGCCGCAGCCGAGCCGGTTGCCACCTCGCTGGCCACGCGCCGGATTGCGGCGCTTCCGGTCGAGCAGCTGCCGGCGCTGACCGGCTGCCTCGATGCGGCGCCCTCCGGCACGACCTATGCGGTCGTGGCCATCGGCGAGCGTGCGGCCAACCGCGGAGCCGTGATCGTGCAGCGGGGCCCGCGGCGGGGGCGGATCTCGGCCAGGGACGAGCAGATGCTGCTCGGCATCGCCGACCAGGCGCTGCTCGCGATCACCAATCGCGCGCTCGTGGACGGGCAGCAGGAGACGTTCCTGGCGACGGTGCAGGCGCTCGGCAATGCGCTCGACCTCAAGGACGCCTACACCCACGATCACGCACAGGCGCTGGTCGGCCTCTGCACCGAGGTGGCCGAGCGGCTGGGTATGCCTGCTGCGGAGGTGCGCGACGTCAGCTTCGCCGCCGCGCTACACGACATCGGCAAGATCGGGATCCCCACGGCCATCCTCAACAAGCCGGGGCCGCTGACGCCCCAGGAGCGTGAGCTGATCGAGACGCATCCCGCGCTCGGCGCGCAGATCCTCGAGCCCGTCGAGGCGCTCTCGGGCGCCGCCGCACTCGTGCTCGCCTGCCACGAGCACTGGGACGGCAGCGGGTATCCGCGGCGCCTGCGCGGGGAGGAGATCCCGCTGGGCGCCCGGGTGATCCTGGCCTGCGACGCGTACGACGCGATGACCAGCGACCGCGTCTACCGCAAGGGCATGAGCCCGGCAGAGGCGATCGCCGAGCTGCGGCGGTGCTCGGACACGGACTTCGACCCGCGCGTGGTGGACGTGCTGGTGGCGGTGGTCTCGGCTGCCATCGACGCACCGGCCTGACGCGACCGGCGTCCGCCTGGTGCGGTACTGTTGACGCAGCACCCCGAACGGCGACGGAGCCGGACGGGCGAGGCGACGACGCCTCCAGGCGACTCCTGCGGGAGCCGCCTGGGGGCGTTTTTTTGTGCCCGGAAACGAGCGAAGGGAGCATGATGGAAACGACCGAGACCAGGACGGCCGCCGCGGCGGAAGCTCGTCAGAGCGTGCTGCGCGAGGTCGCACAGGCCGACATCAAGTTCGTGCGGCTGTGGTTCACCGACGTCGTCGGCCGGCTGAAGAGCTTCGCCATCACGCGCGACGAGCTGGAGGCGGCGCTGGATCACGGGATGGGCTTCGACGGCTCGTCGGTCACGGGCTTCAACGCGATCGAGGAGTCGGACATGATCGCGATGCCTGACCCGACAACGTTCCGGATGATGCCGCCGGAGTCCGGCGAGGAGTCGGTGGCGAGGATGTTCTGCGACATCCGCACCCCGCACGGCGAGCCCTACGAGGCGGACAGCCGCCACGTGCTGCGAAGCGCGCTCGACCGGATGCAGAGCCTGGGCTTCGACAGCTTCAAGATCGGGCCGGAGCTCGAGTTCTTCCTGTTCCGGCTGGATGAGGCTGGACGGCCGCACACGCTCGACGCGGGCGGGTACTTCGAGGACACCACCATGGACGCCGCCGTGGCGGTGCGCAAGGACATGGTGCTCGCGCTCGAGGAGATGGGCATCCCGGTCGAGTACCTGCATCACGAGGTCGGGCCGAGCCAGCACGAGATCGACATCCGCTACGCGGACGCGCTGACCATGGCCGACCACTGCATGACCTACCGGTCGGTGGTGAAGGAGGTCGCCCAGCGGCACGGGCTGCACGCCACCTTCATGCCGAAGCCGCTGTTCGGCGAGAACGGGTCGGGCATGCACACGCACCAGTCGCTGTTTGTCGGCGACTCGAATGCCTTCTTCGACGCCGATGACCCGTGGTACCTGTCGGACGTGGCCAAGAGCTTCATCGCCGGACAGCTGCGTCATGCGCGTGAGATCTCGATGCTGTTCGCGCAGTGGGTGAACAGCTACAAGCGCCTGGTGCCCGGCTACGAGGCCCCGGTGTACGTCGCGTGGTCGCGGCGCAACCGCTCCGCGCTGATCCGCGTGCCGCTCTACCACCCGGGCAAGGAGAAGGCGACGCGGGCCGAGATCCGGTGCCCCGATCCTGCATGCAACCCGTACCTCGCCTTCGCAGGCCTGCTGCACGCCGGCCTGGAGGGGATCGAGCGTGGCTACGAGCTTCCCGACCCGATGGAGACCAACCTCTACGAGCTGACTGCACCCGAGCGCAGGTCGCTCGGAATCGAGTCGCTGCCCGAGTCGCTCGGCGAGGCGATCGCCGCGGCGGACGAGTCCGAGGTCGTCGAGAAGGCGCTCGGCGTGGAGCTCAAGGACCGCCTGATCGCGCTCAAGCGCCGCGAGTGGGACGAGTACCGCGTGCAGCTCTCGGCGTGGGAGCTGGAGCGCTACCTGCCGGTGCTGTAGCCGCAGCTCACGAGGCCGGCCCCGCTCCGGGGCCGGCCTCTGCAGCGGGCATGGCCGGCGCGAACCGCTCGCCGTCCCAGACCCGCGGCTCGACCACGACCGCCTCGCCTCCCAGGCGGATCACGTTGTAGGCGTTTGGCTGCCCGCGTCGACGGCGCGAGATCGCGGTGCCTGCCTGCACCGACAGCAGCCCCGGCCCGCCCTCAACCATGCCGGCGTAGCCGAGGTGGAGGTGCCCGGCGAGGAGCACCTCGATGCGCGCCGCGCGGATGACCGGAAGCGCGGCAGCCTGCCCGTGGACGACGATCATGCGCGGGAACTGCGGCGGCGGGATGAACGGGTGATGGGTGAACAGCACCCGATGCGCCTCCGGCGCCGCGCGCGCGAACACCTCCCGGATCAGCGCCACCTGCGTGGCCGAGATCGAGCCCTCCTTCCAGCGCTGCGGCCGGGTCGTGTTCAGCCCGAGCACTGCGAGGTCGTCCTCGAGGTGGAACGGGTCGAGCTCCTCGCTGATCATGGTGCGATAGCGGCCCATCGGCGACGCGGCGCGCCGGCCGATGTCGTAGAGCGGGATGTCGTGGTTGCCCGGCACCACCATGAACGGTGGGAGCCGGTCGAGGTAGGCGCGGGCCGCCCGGAACTGCGTCCGCCGCGCGCGCTGGGTGAGGTCACCGCTGACGATGACGAGGCGCGGCTCGAGCGCCTGCAGCTCCTCGACCAGCCGGTCGGCCAGGGTGCCGTCCTCGGTGCCGAAGTGCAGGTCCGAGATGTGAGCGAGCGTGATCACGGCCGCGGCAGCCGCTGGCGCACGTCGAGCACGGGCCGGAACAGGTCGCCGTGCCGGTCGATCCGCTCGAGCGCCTGCTGCCAGTCGAAGACGAGCATGCCGGGGTCGCCCTCACGGGCAGCGCGTTCGACCTCCCGCCAGGTGATCGGCGTGGAGACGGTCGGCCGCTCCCGCGCCCGCAGCGAGTAGACGTTGACCGTGGTTCGCATGAGCGCGTTCTGGCTCCAGTCGATCAGCACCCGGCCGTCGCGCACCTCGCGCTTGACGGTCGTGACGATCAGCTCGGGATGCTCCTGCTCGAGCCGGGCGGCGACGGCGTGAGCGAAGTCTCTCGTCCGGTCGAAGCCCGCCCGGCCGTTCAGCGGCGCGTACAGCTGCAGCCCCTTCGAGCCGGAGGTCTTCGGCCAGAACTCGACGCCCATCGCCTCGCCGATGCGCCGGATCAGCAGCGCCACCCGGCAGCACTCGACCACGGTGGCCGGCGCGCCCGGGTCGAGGTCGAAGACGAGGGCGGTGGGCCGGTCGACGGAGGTGGCCCGGGCGAGCGAGGTGTGCAGCTCGAGGTCGGCGAGGTTGGCGAGCCAGACCAGGGTGGGGAGGCCGGTGACGACGACGAAGTCGATGTCGCGGTCTCGGGTGGGAATGCGCACGGTCCTCACCCAGTCCGGCCGGTGCTTCGGTGCCTGCTTCTGGTAGAAGACCTCGCCCTCGACGCCGTCGGGATAGCGCTTCAGCGTGAGCGGGCGGTTGCGCAGGTGGGGCAGGAGCACGGGCGCGACGCGGGTGTAGTAGTCGATCACGTCGGCCTTGGTGAAGCCGGTCGACGGGTACATGACCTTGTCGAGATTGGTGAGCTTGAGCCGGCGGCCCGCGACCGTCGTGAAGGTCTCGCTCACCGATCGATCTGGTCGGTGGTGCACTCCTCGGGCGGCTTGTCGTCGCGGAACCGCAGCAGACGGGCGCCGTGGCGGATGCGGCCGCCGCTGGTGTGCTCGATCTGCACCTCGCAGACCAGCTCGGGGCGCATGCTGTGCCAGGCGGATTCGCGCTCGCGTGACCAGCGGCTGGGGCCGGGCTCCGCGTGCTCGCCGGTGTCGTACTCCTTCACCACCTCCATCAGTTCCCGGGCGCGCTTGGCGGTGAACCCGGACGTGTGGCCGACGTGGCGCATGCCGCCGTCCGGCTCGTAGAGGCCGAGGATGAGGGAGGCGACGGCGCCCCCGGCCTCCCGCTCGCGCCAGCCGATGGCCACGGTGTCGATGGTGCGCTGTCGGCGCACCTTGACCATGCCCACGCGCTCGCCCGGGCGGTAGGGAGCGTCGTCCTGCTTGGCGACGACGCCCTCTCGCGTCTGCAGCCAGCCGGCGGCGACGTCGGGGTCATCGGTGTGCTCGATCAGGATGACGGGATCCCCGGCCACCTGCTCGAGCCGGCTGCGCCGTTCGGTGAAGGGCCGGTTCATCAGCGACTCGCCGTTCTCCGACAGCAGGTCGAAGGCGACGAAGCGGGCCGGCGTCTGCTCGGACAACATCTGCACGCGCGAGGCGGCGGGGTGGATGCGCTGCTGGAGCGCCTCGAAGTCCTCGTGCTCGCCGTCGGGGATGATCAGCTCGCCGTCGAGCACGTAGGTGCCCGGGGGGAACCGCAGCTCCGGGAAGTAGCGGTTGAGCGGCCGCCCGTTGCGCGACTGCACGGTGTGCGAGTCGCCCTCGACGAACACGATCGCGCGGAAGCCGTCCAGCTTGGGCTCGAACGACCAGCCGTCGCCGTCGGGAAGGGCGGGGGCGGGGTTGGCGAGCTGTGGCTTGATCACCGGTGGCATACCGGGTGTCTACACGATTTCCGGGCAACCCGGGTGGCTACACTCAGCCATGGCCGCCACCGACCGTACGGCTCGTCACCTCGAGCTGCTGATCGACGCCATCGCTGCGGTCAACTCCTCGCTCGACCTGGACGAGGTGTTCGAGCAGATCGCGTCGCGCGTCGCCGAGGCGCTCGATACCGACGCGTGCTTCGTCTACATCTACGACCAGGCCGACGGCGTGCTCGAGCTGCGGGCGACGCACGGCACGCGCTTTGACGATCCGGCGCACCGCCCCCGCATGCACCTCGGTGAGGGCATCACCGGCACGGCGGCAGCGGAGGGCCGGCCGATCATGATCGCGGAGGCAGCGCATCTCGATGCGCGGTTCGTGCAGTTCCCGAACCTGCCCGAGGAGGAGTACGAGTCGATCCTGGCGGTGCCGGTGCTCGCCCGTGACCGGCTGGAGGGCGCGCTCAACGTGCGCACGCGGCTGCCCCGTGCCTTCGGCGATGACGAGGTCTCGCTGCTCACCGCGATCGCGGGG
>DASSEV010000060.1:0-26275 GCA_035695105.1 Gaiellales bacterium | reverse complement strand
GGGCTGGTCGCGATCGGCATGACGCTGATCTACGGCACCCTGCGCATCCTCGACATGTCGCAGGGATCGATGGTCATGGCCGGCACCTACGTGGGCTGGTGGGCGCTCTCCGAGCACGGCTTCAACCCCGTCGTGGCGCTGCTGCTGGCGTTCGTGATCACGTTCATCCTGGGGACGGTCACCGAGCTGATCTCGGTGCAGCCGTTGCTCGGCCGGGGGAAGGAGGTCGACCTCGAGATGGTCACCTTCATCACCACGTTCGCCGTCGCGATCCTGATTACGAACGTCGCGCTGCAGCACTTCGGCCCGTTCCAGAAGAACGTGCCGGTGATCGTGAGCGGCGAGCTGAAGCTCTACCGCGACGTCAGCATCAGCTACCACGAGCTGACGATGGCGGGCATCTCGATCCTGCTGATGGGCGGGCTCGGGCTGTTCCTAGCACGGACGCGATGGGGGCTCGCGATCCGGGCGGTGGCCCAGGACCTGGACGCATCGCGGTCGCTGGGCGTGCCCGTGACGCGGCTCTACCCGCTGACCATGGGGCTCGCGTCGGCGCTGGCCGGAGTGGGCGGCGTGTTCCTGGGCGGGCTCTACTTCGCCTCGCCGACGGCCGGCGACGCCCCGCTGCTGGCGGCGCTGATCGTGGTCGTGCTGGGAGGCCTCGGCAGCCTGGTCGGCACCATCTACGCCGCATACCTGGTGGGGATGATCCAGGCCTTCTGCGAGATCGAGATCGGAACCACCTGGACGCTGACCATCCTCTACGCCGCGATCCTCGCCATCCTGCTGGTGCGCCCGTACGGGCTGAAGGGCAGCCCCAGCGAGGTGCGCCTGTGATCGGCGGGCTCGGCACCATCACGCCGGGTCGCTGGGCGCTGATCGCCGCCGGCGCGCTGCTCGCGGCGATGTTCCCGGTGGTCTACACCGACCCCTACTACATGACGATCATCGTCACGGCCGAGATCGTGCTCGTGCTGAACATCTCCTGGAACTTCATCCTCGGGATGGCGGGCGTGTGGAACTTCGGCCAGCTGGCGATCTACGCCCTGGGCGCGTACGGGTCGGGCTACGTGATGCTCCACTACACCTCGGTGCCGGTCACCATCGCGATCGTGCTCGGCGGGCTGCTGAGCGCGGGCGTCTCGTTCCTGCTCGCGATCCCGACGCTGCGGCTGTTCGGCATCTACACCTCGCTCCTGACCTTCTCGTTCGCACAGGTCGTGCAGTACACGGCGGTGAACGACCCGCACGGGCTGACGGGCGGCTCGTTCGGCTACCCGGCGGTGCCCGGCCTGTTCCCGCACTACGGGCAGGAGGCGTACCTGCGGGCGTACTACTGGGTGTGCCTGGGTGTGATCATCGCGTCGTGCTTCGCGGTGGCCTGGCTGCGGCAGTCGCAGCTCGGGTACGCGCTGCGGTCGGCGCGAGACGCGCCGGCGTACACGGCGGCCCGCGGGGTCGACCTGCGCGCGGCGCGGGTCGCGGCGTTCGTGCTCTCGGGGTTCCTCGCGGGCGTCGCGGGCGGGCTCTACCTGAGCTTCCAGCAGTCGTTCACGACCAGCCAGATGGGGCTGACGCCGATGTCGATCTACGTGACGATGCTGGTGATCGGCGGGCTGGGGACGGTCACGGGGCCGATCATCGGGACGCTGATCGTGACGGCCATCCAGACGAAGCTGATCAACTACCCGGGCTGGACGCTGACCGTGCTCGGCGCGGCGCTGCTCGTGATCGTGGTGTTCGTTCCGGGCGGGTTCGTCGGCATGATCAGCCGCGTGAACCGGCGGATCGCGGCCTGGGTGAGCGAGGGGGACGACGAGCCGCCGGGCGATCCGGAGCCGGATCAGCGGCTGGTGGCCTAGAGGCTCAGTCCGCCGTCGACCGGCAGCGCGACGCCGGTGATGTAGGCGGCAGCGTCCGAGGCCAGGAAGCAGATCGCCTCGGCCACGTCGCGGGCGGCGCCGAGGCGCTGGAGCGGGACGCCCTCGCGGACGAACCGCTCGCCCGCCTCGGGATCGTCCATGAGGCGCAGCATCGGCGTGTCGATGACGCCGGGGCAGACGGTATTGACGCGGATACGTTGGGGCGCGAGCTCGACGGCGAGCTGTTTCGTCAGGGCGACCACGCCGGCCTTGCTGGCGTTGTAGTGCGCGGTCGGCTCGCCGGCGTCCGGCTGCAGGGCCGCGGTCGAGGCGATGGTGACGATGGCGCCGCCGGTGCCGGCGGTGGCCATTGCGCGGGCGGCCTCACGGGCGGTCAGGAACGTGCCGCGCAGGTTGACCTCGAGCACCTCGTCCCATTCGGCCGCGGTGATGGCGACGGCCGGTGCGATGCGGTAGATGCCGGCGGCGGTGACGATCAGGTCGGGCGCGCCGTCGAGCCGGTCGGCGGCGGCGGCCACGGCGTCGGCGACGGAGCCGGCGTCACGCACGTCGACCGTGATGTCACCGCCGCACAGGTCGGCGGTGACGACCTCGGCGCCGCGTTCACGGAGCAGGGCGGCGGTGGCGGCGCCGATCCCCGACGCGCCGCCGGTGACGAGGGCGCGGCGCCCCTTCACCGGGCGTGGTCGGCGATCTCGGCGCAGGTGGCGATCCAGACGTCGCCCCGCGCCTTCACGTCGGCGATGAACTGCTCGAGGAAGGCCAGCCGGTGCGGGCGGCCGATCACCTGCGGGTGCATCGTGACGATGCAGGCGCCGCCGAGGGCGACGATGCCGTCCAGCTCGGCCCACCAGATCTCCCGGACGGTCGACGGCGGCGTGATCGAGCGCGTCCAGTCCATGCCGCTGCTCGAGAACCAGAAGTACGCGGCGTCGTCGAGCACCCACTGGATCGGGAGCTCGATCAGCTCGGAATCGGGGTGCACGTAGGGACGGATGTCGTCCATGTAGTTGGACGAGTAGCGGAAGCCGTGCTTGCTGAGCAGATCCGTTGTCGCAGGAGAGAACTCCCACGAGGGCGAGCGGTAGCCGACGGGGTCGGCGCCCAGGTCGCGGAGCACCTCGAGGCCGCGGAGCAGCTCCTGCTCCTCGTCGTGGGGTGAGAGCTTGGCGGGCGAGGTGTGGGTGAAGCCGTGGTGGCCCACCTCGTGGCCGGCGGTGATGATCTCGCGGACGCGCTGAGGATGGCGCTCGCCGACGCGGCCGGGGATGAAGAAGGTCTGGCGGAGGCCCTGGCGCTCGAGCAGTTCGAGCAGGAGCGGGACGGCCACCTTGGCGCCGTAGGTGCCCTGGGAGAGAACGCCCGGGCGGTTGGCATTCTCGGGATCGTCGCCGATCCAGACCTCCTCGGCGTCGAAGTCGAAGGTGAAGGCAACTGCTCCACGGGCGCCGTTCGGCCAGTCAGTCATGACGTGCGAGTCTAGCGGCGCAGCGCGCGCGTAGAACGCCTTCCGCGCCTGTGCCAATCTGCTCACGTGCGCGTCACGCCCGCCCGGACGGTGTCCAAGTCGCACCAGGCGACCGTTGGCAAGTTTCGACGCAATCGCGACGCCGAGGCAACCTGGTTGAGCGAAACGCGCCTCCATCCCCAATTATTGGAGACCAAGCCTGTCCGGCCGGGCGTGACGTTCTCGTGCAGACTCGTGGCGTCCTCCCGAGGCCGGGCTCAGACGTACAGCTGCCGGGCGTTGCCTGCCAGGATCGCCGCAGCTGCGTCCTCCGCCTCACCTGCCCGCAGCATGTCGGCCCCGACCAGCTCCTCCAGCGCCACGGCCAACGACCGCCTGCTCCACCGCGCCCCGAGACCGACCTGCTCCGGCACGCCGGCCGCGTCCGTCGACGCCTGGATCCGCGTCACCGGCGCCGCCGCCAGGGCGATCCGCCACATCGACACCATCTCCCCGAATCCCAGCGGCGGGATGCACGTCGCGATGTCGACGTAGACGTGCTCGTGCACGGCCGCCAAGTACGCCGCCTCGCGGGTGTACGGCCACGACCCGTGCAGCAGCACCAGCGGCACCCCATCCGCCGACCCGCTCTCCAGTAGCCCCCGCAGGTGCAGCGGGTTGCCGAGCGCCAGGTCGAGATCGCGGTCGCCGTATCCCGTGTGCAGCTGCATCGGGAGGCCCAGCTCGCGCGCGATGCCGAGCGCCCGCACGAGCAGGTGGTCGAGCAGCGCCTTGACCGCCACCCGAGCGCCGATGCCCCGCTGCTGCTCGAATGCCTCCGCCGCGCGCGCCTCGTCGATTGCCTCGACCGCCAGCCCGGTGCGGTACGCGATGATGCTCTTCAGCCCGAGATACCCGTCGTCCCGTGCCGACCGCAGCGCCGCGTCGAACCGCTCGGCGAACTCCGCGAACGTCCCCGCGCCGTCCACCAGCCCGCCCGCCACCGACTCGATCCGGAGCAGCGGGCGCACGTCGACCCCGGACATCGCCCGCGCGTCCTCGACCGACAGCGCCTCGGACGGATCCGGATACCCCATGTCCATGATCAGGCCCTCGACGCCGCCCAGCCGCATCATCTCGGCAAACCGCTCGCCGGGGTCGCGCCCGCCGAGCGCGTCCAGCACCGCCTGTTCGGACTCCTCGCAGCCCAGATGCTCGGCCAGCTCTCGCATGGCCGCCCGGTACGTTGCCAGATCGGTCACCATGTGCGTCGAGCCTGCTCCACCCTCGTACCACGGCCAGCGGTACTCCTCGACCGTCGCCGGGGGCCGCCGCAGCGGCGGGTGCATGTGGCCGTCGATGTACGGCAGCTCGCTCAGATCCACGCTCAGTACCTCCAGCGATAGCGTTCCTGCAGATGCTCCGGCGTCAGCCCGGCCGCGTCGGCCGCCTCCGACCGGCGCACCGCCGAGATCACGTCGGCCAGCACGTCGCCCAGCGCCTCCCGCAGCACCGGCGACCCGTCGAGGGCGGCCGCGGCCGAGTCGGCGTCCCTGGGCAGCGGCTCGATCCCGCGCTCCGCTCGCTCCTCCTCTGGCATCCGGGCGGGATCCACGTCGACCGGCGGCGGCAGCTCGGCGCCGTCGCGCACCCCGGCCAGGCCGGCCGCGATCACGGCCCCGGCCAGCAGGTACGGGTTCCCGCTCGCGTCGCCGGTCTTGACCTCGGCGTTCGCCGACCCCGGCCGCGCCGAGCGCGAGCCGGCGATCAGCCGCAGCGGCGCCTCCCGGTTCTCGAGACCCCAGCACACGAAGGCGCCGGTCCACCGGCTCGGCGCGATGCGCGCCCACGAGAGCGGGCTCGCGCAGCCGATCGCCGCCAGCGCCGGCAGCTCGCGCAGCACGCCCGCGAGGAACGCCCGCCCGGTGGGATCGTCCTCCGCCGGGTCGAGCAGGTTGTCCTCGCCCCGCCAGACGCTGAAGTGCAGGTGGCTGCCGTTCCCGAGCAGCTCGGGCCGCACCAGCGGCGCAAACGACGCGCGCACGCCGGTCGCCTCGAACGCCGTTCGGATCGCGTGGCGCGTCAGCACTGCCCGGTCGGCCGCCGCCACGGGCTCCGCGGGTGCCACCGACAGCTCCAGCTGGCCCGGTGAGTACTCCGGGTGGATCTGCACCACCGGCACGCCGTGTTCCGCCAGCCTCGACGCCACCGCGCGCAGGTACGACCCGGCGTCGGCCAGCGTCGCCAGGCCGTAGCCGGGCCCGTCGTGCAGCGGTGCGCCGTTGTCCGCCCGCTCGGCGTGCCACTCGGTCTCGTACGCCATCGAGATCCGCAGCCCGGCCTGCTCGGCGCGGCCGGCCATGCGCCGCAAGAAGGTGCGCGCGCACGTCGGCATCGGCTTGCCCTCGACGTCGTGCAGGTCGGCCGCGGCCCATGACCATCCGTCCACGGGCCCGGCCAGGCTGCTCGCATCCGGCATCAGCCGCATGTCGCCGACCGGCACCTCGAGGTCGTGGGCGGACGCCATCAGGTCGTCGCCGCGGAAGACGGCGAACGTGGTGGACGCGCCGACTCCGTGCTCCCGGGTCCGCTCGAACAGCTCCTCGGGCACCGCCTTCACCCGGGCGATGCCGCCGATGTCGACGAAGGTGATCGCGACCAGCGTCGCCGGCGACACCTCAGGCTCTCACGTCCGGGCTGCCGTTGTCCCAGGTGGCGATGGTGAGGCCTGCAGCCTCGAACGCGGACGACAGGTCGCCCGCCCGCTCGGTCGGGACGATCACCAGCACGCCGCCGTCGGTGGGCAGGTGGTCACGGCGGAGCGCGGCCGCCACCCGCTCGGCCGGCTGCAGATAGACCGCGTTCCAGCCGAGCGACGGGTAGGTGTCGGCGACGATCACGAGGGTGCCCCGCGTTCCGCGGATCGCGCCCAGGCAGCCCGTGAAGTGGCCGACCTGCCAGTCGGGCGGCGGCCCTGCAGAGTCGTCGCCGGTCTCGAGATAGTGCAGCAGCGCCGGCACCGAGGGATGCGACCCCCAGAGCACGCCCGTCGCCATGTTGAGGACGACGGCCGCCTCCTGCTCGTCGGATGCCAGGCTGAGCAGCTCCGACACCGTCCTTCCGTCCCATGGCCCGGCCACCGGGATCGCGGTTCGGCTGCCGTCGCTCAGCTGCTCGACAGCGCGCACGAGACCCGCGGCCGAGACCCCGGAGACGGCAGGATCGTCGGTGACAGGCAGCTGCAGCCGGTAGTCCCGGCGGCCGCGCTCGCCGTCCGGCAGGTCGGCCGTGTGGTCGAAGTCCTCCGGCGCCAGCACTCCGCCCGCCGCGTACGCCACCGCATCCTGGTCGGCGACGTCCACGCCGGCCGCGCGCAGCGCGAGGAAGGTGCAGAACGAGCCGCACAGCTCGTCCTTCTGTGGCAGCTCGGCAGCGTGCAGCTCGGCGAGCCGTGCCGCTCCGGGGAGCAGCTGGGCGGATGGAATCTCGATGGCCATGTCAGTACCTCCAGAGATACGCGGTGACGATGTCCTCCGGGGATTGTCCCTCGGCGGCCGCCGCATCGGCCCGGCGGACGGCCGTCCACGAGCCGACCGTCTCCTCGCCCAGCGCGGCGCTGACGGGGACGGAGCCGGTCACCGCGGCGATCTGATCCTCCGCCGTCTCGGGCAGCCGCCGCACTCCGCGGCGCTCCCGTTCGGCATCGTCCCACGAGCCCGGCTCGTCCTGGATCGGCGCCGGCAGCGTCAGCCCCTCCTCGAGGCCCGCCATCCCTGCACCGATGATGGCCGCCAGCGCGAGATACGGATTCCCCGACGCGTCGGACGCCTTCAGCTCGACGTTGGCCGCCTCGTCGGGGACGAGGCCCCCGCCGGGGATGAACCGCAGCGTCGCCTCGCGGTTCTGGACTCCCCAGAAGGCGAATGCCCCGGCGAAGTAGCCGGGCCGCCTGCGCAGAAGCGAGACCATGCTGGGCGCTGCCACCGCAGACAACGCCGTCAGCTCCCGCAGCATCCCGGCCACCCATCCCTCGCCCTCCGGCGTCATGCCGGACGGGCCGTCTCCGCCAGACATCAGGTTGCGGCCGTCCCGCGAGACCGAGCTGTGGATGTGCCAGCCGTTCCCGACCGCGTTCATCGAGACGACCGGCGAGAACGACGCACGCAGCCCGTGCGCGCGAGCCGCGGCGTGGATGGTCTGCCGGGCCAGCAGCTGACGGTCGGCAGCCGTCACCGGGTCGGAGGCGCCGATCGACAGCTCCATCTGGGCGAGCCCGTACTCGGCGTGGAACTGCCCGACCGGCACGCCGTTCGCAGCCAGGTCGGCGAGCAGCTGCGTGCAGAACTCGTCGACCTGGAGCATCGCGTGCGGGGAGTACACCGGGCCGGTGTGCGCCGGCGACAGCTCCTCGCCGGCGTGCCCGATGAAGAACTCCATCTCGAACCCGGCCCGCACCTCCAGGCCGGCAGCGCCCGCTCGGTCGACCGCCCGCTCGAGCACTCCGCGCGGGCAGTACGGATACCGGGTGCCGTCGTTCAGGAACTGCCGGCCCGGAGTCCATGCGAACCCGGGCTGCCCGGCGAGCGGCACGACCATCTCGGGGGTCGCCAACAGCCGCAGGTCGCCCGAGACGTTCGAGAGCGGCGGGTGGTCGAACGTCAGCCCGTCGTTCGAGAGGAAGATCGGGAACAGCGTTGTCATCCCGACCCCGCGCTCGCAGGCCTCCGCCAGCCGGTCGGCGGGGACGCTCCGCGAGCGCGGGATCCCGTTGTTGTCTACAAAGACAATGGTGACGCCGACGACGCTCGCCGGCAGGTCCGTACTCATTCGCCCGCCGTCGTCCCGGTCAGCCCCTCATGCTGCGACAGGCTCTGACCGACCCGCGTCGACACCCCGGGCAGCACCAGTACGAGGACGCCGCCCGCGATCACCCAGGCGGCCGCCGTGATGTAGTTCCACTTCAGCGCCTTGGTCGCGTCCCTCGGGTCGATGTTGTAGTAGAGCGTCGCCAGCAGCACCAGGATCGCGAGGATCGGGATCACGATCTGCCAGATCGGCACGCGGTGCGTCCCGCGGAACCAGAGCAGCCGCATGCAGCCCACCGTCGCCATCAGGTAGGCGACCAGCAGGATCAGCGTGCCGATGGTGCCCGACCAGAGGAACACGTCGAACGCGGTTGTCGTGAAGAACACGCGGTAGACGACGATGATCAGCGCGGCCACGGCCGTGACCACGCCAAGTGCCCGCACCGGCGAGCCGGTCTGGCCGTGCACGCTGTCGAGCGCGGTGGTGCCGACGCCGTCGCGGCTGAGGGAGTAGAGGATGCGGGTGGCTCCGACGACGCAGGCAAGGGTGCATCCGAAGGCGCTGACCGCGGTGCCCAGCGTGATGATGTTGCCGACCGAGCTGGTGATGTAGGTGGAACCCAGGTCGCCGAGCAGCGAGCCGGACGTCCCGAACGCCGCGACACCCTTCGCATCGGTGCCGAAGCCCATCATCTCGACGGCGGTCACGTACACGAAGTAGATGCCGCCGAAGATCGCGGTGCCGAGGATCGCCCGGGGGATCGCACGCCGCGGCTCCTTGGTCTCCTCGCCGAGCGTGGAGGCGGCCTCGAAGCCGGCGAAGGACAGGAAGCCGAAGACCGCGCCCTTGAAGATGTCGCCGATCGTCGTGCCGCTCGCGGGCTGAAACACCTTGAGCGTGAACGACTGGTTGCCCGGCGTGTCGCCCGAGATCACCTTGATCAGGACGACCGTGGCCACGACGATGATCAGCGCCACGGTGATGCCCTCGATCGAGAGCAGGATCCGGGCCGCCCGGTTGGCGGGGAAGCTGGCCAGGGCGAACGCGCCGCCCAGCGCGATGAAGGCGAACAGGAATTCCGACCAGAGCGGGTGGTTGTTCCAGATGCCGACCTCGTCGAGGAAGGTCGTGCTGAAGATCCCGGCCGCTGCGCTGGTGACGCAGGCGTAGAACGTGTACGTGCCCATCAGCGACCAGCCGGCGAGCACGCCCGCCCGGGGCCCGAGCGTGGCGCCCACGAACCCGAAGACGGATCCGGCGTGGTGATAGGCCTCGCACAGGCGGACGAAGGTGTAAGAGATCAGCAGGACGCCCACGGTGGCGAAGACGAATGCCAGCGGAACGGCGCGGCCGACCAGGCCGACGGTGCCCTGCGGGTTGATGTTCGCGGCCATCGACGGCGCCATCAGGGCGATGGACAGGCCGATCGCTTCCCAGATCGTCAGGCTTCCTCGGCGGAGGCCCGTTCCCTCGCGCGGTGCCTCGGTTGCGTGCGCCATGCTTCCTCCAGATCGTGGACCGGGGCGCCATTAAAGCACCCCGTGTCAAGCGTGCCTATGCCGGATCCCGGGCCGCCTCGCAGGCCGCGTCCAGGACCGGCAGCGCGCGCAGCAGCGAGCGTTCCTTGTCCTTCACCTCGAGCACGCAATCGAGCGGCAGGTCGCCCACCGCGCCGGCGAACTCGGCGAACGCGGCGAGGTCGAGGGAGTACGCGTGCGCTCCCGGGCGCCGTCCCTCCGCCTGGGTCGAGAAGTGCACCTCCTGGCGGCCGTCGGCCGGCGACCAGGTGGCGCCGGCGCGCGCCACCACGGTCCGCAGCGGCTCACCCGCGAACGACGGCGCGAGCGAGTGGTGGAACGCGTCGAACACCACCGGAGCGCCGATCGTGCCGGCGACGGCGAGGACGTCGGCGAGCGGCCAGCGCTCGTCGTTCTCGAGGACGAGGCGCGAGCGCGCGCCGTCGGGCAGTCCGGCGGCGGCCGCGCACAGACGCTCGGCCGCAGCGGCGTCTCCCGAGCCGGACCCGACGTGGAGCACGATCTTGTGCGAGGTGTCGAGGCCGAGCGCGCTCATCATGTGGTCGTGGTAGACCAGCTCGGCGACGGCCGCCGCGACCACCTCCCGGCGGGCGGAGCTGAGCACGGTGTACTGGCCCGGGTGCGTCGACAGCCGTGCGCCGGAGTCTTGGATCAGCGTCGCCAGCTCGGCGAACGCATCTCCGAACTCGTCCCACCAGGCCAGCCCGTTGGCCGGGTGCGAGCCGAACGGGATCAGGTCGGAGGTCAGCCGGAACACGCGGATGCCGTGGTCGGCGTTCCAGCGAAGGATCGCGGCGAGCGCATCCAGGTTGCCGGCGATCACCTCGCGCAGCCGCTCCGGCGTCGCATTCGCCAGGCGAACGGTCCGCCCGGACGAGGGCAGCTCCGTGTTCACGCACGCATAGCCGAGTCGCATCCCGCCGATGCCTGCAGCGTAGTGGGTCGCCGGCGAGTGGTTTCGGGCTGGAAACCGTCGGGCAGTGGCCGTCCATGCCGCCGGCCCTGTCAGCCCAGCTGCCTCCGCGCTATGCCAACCCGCGCCCGCTCTCGGCGGGCGGCATGGGCGAGATCCTGCTCGTCGACGACACGCTGCTGGCGCGCCCCGTGGTGCTGAAGCTGCTGGCCGAGACGTACGCGCGCGACGAGCTGCTGCGCAGGCGGTTCCTGCGCGAGGCGAACGCAGCCGCCCGGCTGTCCGGCCACCCGCACGTCGTCACCATCTACGACGTCGGCGAGTGGGACGGCCGGCCGTTCATCGCCATGGAGTACCTCCCGAACGGCGACCTGCACCGGCGGCTGCTGCAGGGACGCCCGCCGTTCGACGCCACCGCCGCCTGGATGGCCGAGGCCGCCTCGGCGCTCGACGCGGCGCACCGAAGCGGCATCGTTCATCGCGACGTCAAGCCGGCGAACCTGCTGCTCGATGCACGTTGCTCGGTGCATGTTGCCGACTTCGGCATCGCGCGGGTGGTGGATTCGCTCACCACCGCCGTGACGATGCCCGGCACCGTGATGGGCACGGCGGGCTACATCTCGCCCGAGCAGGCGCGCGGCGAGCCGGCCGGCGGCGCCAGCGACATCTACTCGCTGGGCGCGGTCGCCTACGAGCTCGTCACCGGCCGGCGCCCGTTCGCACGTGAGGGCGATGCCGACGAGGTCGACGCCCACCTGCACGCCCCGCTTCCGCCTGCGTCCGCGAGCGCGGACGTCCCGCGCGCCGCCGATGCGGTGTTCGCCCGCGCAATGGCCAAGAGCCCGGCGAATCGGTACCCGACGGCCGAGGCGTTCGCCGACGACCTGGCCGCGGCGCTGGGGCGAACCGATCAGCCCACTGCCGTGATGGTGCCCGCCGCCGCCCCCGGCCGCATCGCCACCTACGGTGGACGCGCACCGTCCCGCCGACGTCCGGTCGGGCTGCTCGTGGGGGTGCTCGCCCTGCTGGCGCTCGCGGGCGGGCTGGCCGCCGCGTACGCCGTGTCGCACGGCGGCGGTTCGAGCGCCCCGCGGATGCAGACGATCACGCGCCATGAGACGGTCGAGCGGGTCGTCACGAGTCGGGGCGCCACGGTGACGGTTCCGGCCACGACGACCCGCACCGTGACCGTCCCGGCGACATCTCCGGCTCCCGCCGGCGGCGGCGCCGCCGAGGGGCACGCGCTCAACGACCGCGGCTATGCGGCCATGCAGCGGGGCGACTACGCCGGCGCGCTGCCGTCGCTGCGCCGCGCCGTCGCGGATCTGCGCGGCGCCGGCCCGGGCGATCCCTACGAGGCCTATGCGAACTACAACCTGGGCTACACGCTGCTGCAGCTCGGCCGGTGCGGGGAGGCGATTGCGCCGCTCGAGCGGGCGCAGCAGCTCGAGACGAGCCCGGCGGTGCCCGCGGCGCTGGCGCGTGCCCGCGCCTGCGCTTAGCCCTTCCGGCCGCTGATCACAACGATCTGCTCCGTCTCGTCGTCCAAACGGGCAACGCCGAGCACTCGCAGGTGCTCGAGCTGCCGGCGGGCGAGATCGCCGAGCGGCCCCGTGTGGGACGTCACCACCGTGCTGCGCAGGCCCGACCGATCGAGCAGCTCGAGCGTCGGCCCCACCCGCGTCAGCGACGACTGCACCAGCAGCACCTCTCCGCCCGGCGCCAGATGGGCCGCCGCTCCAAGGCAGATGCGGTCGACCACCGCCCGGCCGTCCTGCCCGCCGTTCCAGGCGCGCGAGCCCGGTTGCGGGTCGCGCCCGCCCTCGACCGGCAGGTACGGCGGGTTGCTGATGATCACGTCGAAGCGACGTCCGGCCACGGGCGCGAACAGGTCTCCATGCAGCACCTCCACCGGCCGGCGGTTGAGGCTCGAGTTGAGCCGCGCCGTCGCGGCAGCGAGCCGGCTGGCGTCGACGGCCGTCACCTCCCGGGCCGACGGCTGGACCGACAACGCGAGCACGCCGCTCCCGGTGCAGACGTCGAGGACGCGGCCGCGAGCCCGGTCTGCGATTGCCTCCAGCAGCATCCCCGCGTCGCTGCGCGGCACGAACACGCCGGGCGGAGTGAGCAGCCACAGGTCTCCGAAGCGGGTGACCGGGCCGAAGCGGCGGCTCAGCGGCCGCTCGCCCGGCTGCCCCTGGGCTGCGATGCGCATGCCGCGCGGGGGTACCCGCGGCCCGGGCGGCAGGAAACGCAGGCGTTTGCGGCGGCACTCGCGCGGGTAGCGCCGGGTGCATGTCCGACGAGGCCGTGATCACGCCGTACGAGAACGGGCCGCTGATCGTCCGCGGGCCGTTCACCATCACCGACCAGGACGGCAATCCGATCGACGCGGGCCGTCGCACCATCGCGCTCTGCCGCTGCGGCCGGTCGAAGCTGCGGCCGTTCTGCGACGGCTCGCACCTGAGCTCGCGCTTTCGCGCCGAGGGTGGCCTCAGCGACGAGGCCAAGCGCCGGCACGCCGGCAGCTCAGTCGCGTAGCGCCGCTTCGCCGGTCTCCCACGCGTCGAGCAGCGCCGCGGCGAACCGCGCCTCCATGTGCAGCAGCGCGGCCGCGCCGAACAGGATGTCGTCGCAGAGGCCGGGCTGTTGGGCCGCCAGTCCGGCCGCGAGGTCGTGCGCAGCGACCGCCTCGTGGACGGCGTCGGCCTCGACGTGCTCGTCGAAGAACTCGGTCGCCCGCTCGGCGCCGAGCCGGCGCAGCCCCGCGGCGTACCGGCGGTTCGGGCCGGGCGACGTCATCTCGAAGGCGGCTAGGTGGCCGACGACGCACCCGCGCAGCCTGCGGTGGAGGCCGAACAGCGACATCAGGTTGACCGTGGCCAGCGTGGTGCCGGGCAGCCGGTCGAGGTAGGCGCCGTAGGCGTCGTCGAGCCCGACCGCGCGCATGGCGTTCGCGAATAGCGTGGCGTGCATGCGCCCTGCGCGGCCGCCGCCGTACTCGTCGGCCTGGACCTCGACCAGCGCCTCCTTCGGGCGGCCGTAGAGCCGAGGGACGGCCCAGGAGTGCGGATCAGCCTCCTTCAGCTGATAGGCCGAGCGGTGGATCATGAACTCGCGGAACTGCTCGATCGTCGCCTCCCGCTGCAGGAATCGCGACAGCGGCGGCCCTTCGTCATCCGCCACGAGGGCCCGGAGCGCATGCTCGAGATCCTCGGGCGGCGCCTGCGGGGCGGCCACCGCGTCGCGGAGGGCACGTTCGAAGGCCAGCTCGAGCTCGAGGCGCGCCGCGATCAGCGACGGCTCCCACTCCCAGCCGGCATGCACGCCGGCGAACCCCCGGTAGTGGAGCTCGTAGCAGGCGTAGAGGGCGAGGTGCAGATCGTCGTCGCCGAGCGGGTCAACGCCGTCGAGCGGCGGCACCGCGACGTCGCGGTGGCAGCGCTGGAGCGCTGTGAGCACGGCCTCGCTGATCGGCCCACGCGGGCGGGGAAGCGGTGGGCCCGAGGTCAGATCGAGGGCGGGGGTGACCGTCGCTGACACGGGTGATCGATTCCCCGGGGGCGGGTCGCGAAAACGGATCAGACCGCTTCCGACCGCTCCGCAAGCATCCGGCAGAGCGCCGGCAGCCCGCGCCGCTCGGCCAGCTCGCGATGCTCCTGCGGGACGTTCCGGCCGGCCATCAGGTGCGCCCGGCGGATGCCCGGGACGGCGCCGCAGCGCTCGGCCGCCGGCTCGAGGTGCTCGAGCAGGCCGGCGACCAGCTCGCGTGCCGGCCGCAGGCGCTCTGCCTCCGTGTCGACCATGTCGCCCTCGAGCCCGTAGCGGGCGGCACGCCAGCGATTCTCCTCGATCACCATCACGTCGTGGACGGGGAGCGTCTCGCCCGCGTCATGGCGGGCGCAGAGGTCGGCGACCGCCGCATGCACGACGGCGATCAGCGCTTCCGCGTCCTCGAGGGCCGCCTGCGCGTCCGGGGCCCGCACCTCGATCGTGCCGGTGCGGGTATTCAGGCGGCAATCCCACCAGAAGCGGGAGGGATCGGGCACGGCGCCGCTGGCACGGCCCCACCGCAGGGCCTCCTCGAACGCCTCCCAGTCCGGAAAGGAGGGACCCGTGCCGTGGCGGGGCAGGGCGTCGGCGAGGGTGCAGCGGACGGTGGCGAGGCCGCTGTCGATGCCGGCGATGTGGGGCGCGTTTGCCGACAGGGCGACGAGGGCGGGCATGATCGTGCGCAGAGCATTGTGGACGGCGAGGGCGCGTTCGGCGCCTCGTACGGCAACGTGCACATGCAGCCCGGCGGCGAGCGCTCCCAGCCGGGCGCCCAGCTGGTGCTCGGCGAGCAGCGCCGTGTAGCGCGGGGCCTTGCCGATCTCGCTCCAGGGGAGCGCGAACGGATGCGCACCGACGCCGGCGAGCCGGAGGCTGCCGCCGGCGGCAGCGATCGCCTGGCGGCGGCCCTCGGCCAGCTGGGAACGCACCTCGGCGCTGGTGGTGCAGACACGGGAGACGATCTCGAGCTGCGCGGGGGAGATCTCCTGGCGGTACCGCTCCGGATCGTCGAGGCTGAGGAACAGGCCCGGGGCGGCGGGGGTGAGGTCGAACGTCACCGGGTCGAGCAGGAGCAGCTCCTCCTCGGCGGCCACGGTCAGCTCGACAGGGTGGTCGAAGGCGGCCCGCAGGGCCTCGCCGCTCAGGTGCGTGTCGTGTGCCGGTTGCTCCATGGGGGACCGGGTGGGTCACGCAGCACCGTACCCGCGCACCGTTTGCGTGACGAACTCGCCCCATCGCCCGGCACCGCCTCAGAGGCGGTCTCGGGCCGCTATCGGACGCTCTGGCCGGTCAAGCGTCACGGTTCTCATGACACCGCGCCGGATCGGTCACGCGACCCGGTCGCCGCCCGACACGGCCTCTGAGGCGAATTTTGGCCCAAAGCGGACGCTTGGCTCGCCGTGTGCTCGTTGCGATCGCCTCGCTGTTGACAGCCTGCCCGGCCGTGCGCGATGGTGCGCCGGCGATGGCGGATCGGAATCAGGCCGTGCGGCCGTTCGGCGACGAGGAGTACCGCGCCCGCGCTGCGCGCGTCCGCGATGAGATGCGCCGGCGCTCGGTCGACGTGCTGCTCGTCCTCTCGCCGCCGAATCTCTACTACCTGACCGGCTTCGAGTCGATCTGGTACCCGCCGCGCGCGCCCGTCGGAGCCCTCGTCTCGACCGACAGCGACGACGTCGTCTTCGTCGACTACGTACGCCACCAGACGCTCGTCGAGCAGGTCGCCCTCTACGACGACGCCGTCTTCTACGACTACGCCACCGCGGTGGACGAGATCTGCGCTGCCATCCGCGCGCGCGGATGGGCGTCAGCCGCCATCGGCATCGAGCGCTGGACGATGTCACCCGGAGCGCCTCTGGTCGACCGCATCGCCGAGGCGATCGGCGATCTCGGTGCCCGGATCGCCGAGGGCGACTGGATCGTCGATCGTGTGCGCCTGGTCAAGAGCGAGGCGGAGCTTGCCAGCGTCAGGCGTGCGGCCGAGATCGTGGACACGGCGGTGTTCTCGCTCGGCGACTTCGTCCGGCCGGGCCGCACCGAGCTCGAGATCGCCGCGCACCTCGACACCGTGATGGCGGGGATGGGCGGCGAGAATCCGGCCATCCGCACCATGGTGTCCGCCGGCCCGGAGGTGTGGTGCCGCACGCACTCGCCGCCGTCGATGCGGCAGGTGGAGGCCGGTGATGTCATGTACGTCGACTGCTGCGGCGTTGTCAACCGCTACCACGTCGACGTCTGCCGCACGTTCGCGATCGGCCGCGACCATCCCCAGGCTCGCGCCATCCTCGACCAGACGGCGCACAGCGTGGACGAGGTGATCGCCGCGGTGAAGCCCGGCGACCCGCTCGACGTCGCCCAGCGCGTCGCCGAGGAGTACGTCTTCTCCCGCTTCCCCCGCGAGCAGGTGTGGTGGGTCGGAGGCTACGCGCTCGGGATCGCGATGCCGCCCAACTGGGTCGGCCACACGTACCTGTCGAACGACGCGTTCGAGCGGTTCACCTGGGAGCCGGGCTACACCACCAACTACGAGAACATCCTGTTCGACCGCGACGCCGGCTACACGGCCAGCTACATGGAGACGCTGCTGATGGGCCCCGAGCGGATCGAGGTGCTCTCGAAGGTGCCGCGCACGCTCACCGTCCTCGGCGGATGATCGACGTCTTCTTCCACCCGGCCGTGCTCGGCCACGACACCGGGATGGGGCTGTTCGAGGGCGGCCCATCCGATCTGCTGGACGCCCCCGAGCTGCATCCCGAGAATGCGGAGCGCGTCCGCAACATGGTCTCGGTGCTGCAGCGCGGCCCGCTGGCCGACCGGCTGCGGTGGCACGACGGGCGCCTCGCCACCGAGGACGAGCTGTCGATCGTCCACGATCTCGACTACATCCGCTCCATCCGCGAGGCCTGCGAGCGTGGCGGCCGGGTATTCGCTCCCTCGACCCTCCTCACCGCCGACTCCTGGGAGCCGGTTTGCGCCGCCGCCGGCACGGCGCTTGCGGCCGGAGAGGCCGTCCTATCGGGCGAGACGACGACCGCGTATGCGCTCGTCCGCCCGCCCGGCCATCACGCCGGCCGGGCCACCGCCGACGGCTACTGCTTCTTCAACAACTCGGCCCTCGTCGCCCAGCTCGCTCGCGACTCCGGGCACGAGCGGGTCGCGATCATCGACTGGGATGTCCATCATGGCAACGGCACCCAGTCCATCTTCTACGACCGCGACGACGTTCTCACCATCTCTATGCACATGCGCCACGGGAGCTGGGGCGTCAACCATCCGGAGAGCGGCTCCGCCGGCGAGATCGGCGTCGGCCCCGGGGCCGGCCACAACGTCAACGTCGAGCTCGGCCTCGGCTCCGGCGCCCGCGCATACCTGACCGCCTTCGAGCAGGTGATCGCGCCGATCGTGCGCGCCTACGAGCCGGGCCTGATCGTCGGCGCATGCGGACAGGACGCCAGCGGCTTTGATCCCAACGGCCGCCAGAACATGCTGATGGACGGCTTCCACCGGCTCGGCCGCGCCGTCGGCGCGCTCGCCGAGGAGGTCTGCGACGGCCGCCTCGTGCTCGTGCAGGAGGGCGGCTACGCCCGGACATACGCCTCCTACTGCCTGCACGCCACGCTCGAGGGCGTGCTCGGCGCCGACCGCCTGCTCGCCGACCCGATCGGCTACCTCCCCGACGACGCCACGCGCGGTGAGCTCGACATCGCGCTGCTGCGAACCTATCTCGCGCCCTTCTGGCGGCTGCCCTAGCGCGACGCGCCCACCGACGCGATAACGACCAGCGCGATCGCGACTACCTCGACAGCCGTCGGTGTCTGGCCGAGCAACAGCACGCCCATCACCGCGGCGACCGCCGGCTCGAGGCTGACCAGCACGCCGTAGGTCGCTGCGCGCATCCACCGCAGCGCCAGGAACTCGAGGGTGTAGGGCACCGCCGTGAGAACCCCAGCCGCGGCGGCCAGCGCAACCGTGCGGGCGTCGATCGTCCCCGGCGGCGGCGAGATCAGCGCGGGGGCGACCAGCAGCGCCGTGGCCGCGGCCGTGGCCATCGTCAGCCCCTGCAGCCCCGGGATGCGCCGCGCCACCCGCTGCATCGTCACCGCGTAGATCGCCCAGCAAACGCCGTCGGCGCACGCCAGCAGGATGCCCACGGTGTTCAGCGCCGCGCCCCCCGGGAACCCGCCGAACAGCGCCACGCCGGCGAACGCCATCGCCACCCAGACGAGATCCCGGCGGCTGCGGGTGCCCGCCACCGCGACGGTCAGCGGACCGACGAACGAGATCGTCACCACCGCGGCCAGCGGGATGCGCGCGACCGCCGCGTAGAACGTCAGGTTGATGGCGGCCAGCGCCACGGCGACCGCGGCCACATCCTTGGCCCTCCCTTCGCCGAGCGCGCGCAGCGACGGCCGCGCGACCACGACCAGCAGCCCCGTCGCCACCGCGTTTCGCACGAGCGCGGCCCCCGCCGTGCCGAGGTCGGGCAGCACCTTCGCGCCCAGGGCCGCTCCCAGCTGGAAGCCGATCACCGCGCCGAGCAGCATCAGCGGCGCCGGCACCGGGGGATGCTCGCCGTCGATACGGCTCATGCCGTCTCGGCGACCGCTGTCCGGCGCAGCCACGCTCCGAACGCAGCGGCGATCGGCACCATCACCATCAGCACGACCGCCGCGCCGCGGAAGGCCGTCGGGGCGCCGCCGTGGGCGTAGAGGCGGCCGCCCACGACCGCTCCCAGCGCGCCGCCGAGGCCGTTGCTCGTGCTCGTGAACAGCCCCTGCGCCACCGCTCCCACGCCCGGGGGCGCGAGCCGCCGCGCGAGGCCGACGCCGGACACCCACATCAGCGCGAACGTCGGCCCGTGCAGGAGCTGCAGCACCAGCACGACCCACGGCGACCCGGCGAACGACAGGGCCAGCCCGCGCACCCCGTACAGGACGAGCGCGAGGATGAACGCCTGAGGCAGGCCGAGCCGGTTCAGGATCGCCGGCCCCATCATCATCACCGGCAGCTCGCTGATCGTGGCGATCAGCAGCGCCACGCCCACCAGCCCGGTCGCGTTCATCCCGTTCAGGTACAGGGGCAGGTAGGCGTTGATCATGCTCATGCCGACGCCGCCCAGGAAGGCAACGGTGAGGAAGGCCCACAGCGACGGGCTGCGCGCGAGCGTGCGGAAGCGGGTGCCGAACCGCTCCGACGGCGGGCGGTCGGCGACCGGCAGTCGCAGCGCTGCCACAAGCAGTCCTGCCATCAGCACGACGTAGATCGGGAAGATCCACCGCGGCCCGCGGTCCGCGACCACCCACCCGACGAGCGGCGCCGAGATGCCCCAACCGATGGTGCCCCACACCCGGAAGCGGCCGTAGAGCTCGGCCCGTGGCCCGAGCAGCGTCAGCGCGCCGTTGTCGAGCAGCGCGTTGACCGGGGCGAACATGGCCGCCTGGACGAGCGTGAACACCGCGACCAGCCCGTACCGGTCGGTGGTCGGGATCAGGGCCGCGCCCGCCGCGGCGCCTGCGACCGCGATCAGCAGGATGGCCCGGTGCCGGTGGGTGGCATCGGCGATGGCACCCCATGCCGGCGTCGCCAGCACGCTGGTCAGGAGCGGGATCCCGAGCAGGACGCCGATCTGCTGCGCGCTGAAGTGGAGGCTGTGGTAGTAGATCGACGCGAACGGGATCAGCGCCGCAGCCGCTGCGAAGGCGAAGAGGTATGAGAGCCGGACGGCCCGCGCGCGTGCGTCGCTCACCCCGCGCGATGCTATCCGGAGCGGCGCACCAGCTCGATGGTTCCCCACCGGCCGTCGTCGCGCCGGCCGTGCGTCCACCCCGGCTGCAGGCGCAGGATCGTGCGCAGCAGCAGCATCACCGACGCCGAGGCCATCGCCAGCGGCACCTGCGAGTCCGGATACTCGACGGCGAACCCCGTGGCTGAGCGCTCGTAGCCCGCGAACACCTCAGGCATGCGGTACCCGTAGTGGCACGAGGCGTGGAACAGGCCCTCGGCGACCGTGTCGGCGGCCTCCTCGAAGCCGTACCGAAGCAGCCCGGCGGCGATGATCGCGTTGTCGTGCGGCCAGACCGAGCCGTTGTGGTAGGAGGCCGGGTCGAAGGCGGCGTCTCCGCGCCCCATCGTCCGCACGGCCCAGCCGCTGAACAGCTCCTCGCCGAGCAGCGTTCCCGCCACGCGTGCCGCCTTCTCCTCGTCGGCGATGCCGGAGAGGAGCAGGTGCCCGGGGTTGGACGTGACGCTGTCCACGCGCCGCCCCTCCGCGTCCAGGGCCAGCGCGTACGTGCCGCGCTCCTCCATCCAGTAGTCCTCGTTGAACCGCCGGCGCAGGTCGGCCGCTTCCGCCTCGAGCTTGCCGGCGAGCTCGCGGTCGCCCCAGACCGTCCGCGCCATCTCGGCCGCCCGCAGCTTGGCGTCGTAGACGTAGCCCTGGATCTCGCAGACCGCGATCGGCGCCTCCGCGAACCGGCCGTCGTGGAAGCGGATCGAGTCGTCCGAGTCCTTCCAGCACTGGTTCTCGAGGCCGTTCTCGTCGTTGCGGCGCCGGTAGTCGACGTAGCCGTCGCCGTTCGAGTCGCCGTAGCGGTCGATCCACTCCAGCGCCGCGCGGGCGGCCGGCTCGAGCTCGGCGGCCAGCCCGTCGTCGCCGGTGTGCCGCCGGTGCTCGTCGAGCAGCACGACGAACAGCGGCGTGGCGTCGGCGCTGCCGTAGTACGGCGAGTCCGGCCGCGTCCCGTCGAATGACAGCTCGCCCAGCCGCAGCTCGTGGTGGATGCGTCCGGGATCCTCGTCGTAGCGATCGAGCGGGGCCCGGCCGCGAAGCGCGGCGAGCGAGAGCAGCGTCGCCTCGGCCACCCGGTCGTCGAAGCCGAGCAGCGAGTAGCCGGCCCAGATCGTGTCCCGGCCGAACAGCGCCATCAGCAGCGGGGCGCCGGCTCCGAAGGTGAAGCCGCGGCCGTCGCGGCGATCGGCGGTGAGCGACTCCAGGTCGCGCACGGATTGCCGGTAGATCGCCTCCAGCTGGCGCCACTCGGCGCGCAGGAGCGGCAGCCGCGCCATCCAGTCGTCGTGCAGGCGGCGGCGGGCGGCGAGCAGGTCGGCCGCCGCGCGGCCGTCGTACGGATCGGCGTGCAGGTCGCTGGGGGAGGCGGTGACGGTGGCGCACCACGAGGCGTGCGGCTCGATGGATGCGGGCAGCCGCAGGGTCGTGCCGTCGGCATGGGCGCCGGGCCCGTCGGCCGACACGGTCACCGATCGCCGGAAGCCCTCCCACTGGTAGTCGAACCGCACCTGGGCGCCGCGCGCGGTGGCGGTCGACTCGCGCGGCCGGGGGCCATCGCGAAGCTCGAACGTGTCTGCGAAGTCGGCGCCGAGCGCGACGGACAGCTCGCACGCGATCGGCTGCTCTCCCTCGTTGATGACGACGAGATGGTGGATGAGCGAGACGTCGATCACCTCGTGCCGGTAGACGACCAGAGGCAGCCGCTCGCCCTCCCGGCCGGAGGGCTGCAGGCGGTAGCGCGTGGAGAACGCGTCCACCGACTCGCTCGAGAAGAACTCGAGCGGCGCGCCGTTCAGCAGCAGGCGGAGCGACGACAGCATCCGCGTGTCCTCGAAGAAGTAGCCGGCGGCGGGATCCTCGTCCGTGTCGATGTCGCCGCAGGCGTTGGTGCTGACCATGGCACGCCACCGCAGCCCCGCCTCGCGCGCCGCCCATCGCACCCGCTCCCGCGGGTCGGTGAGGTGATCGTGGCCCTCACCGGACGTCCGGGCGGTGGCCATCGGTCAGCGGCCGGCGAGCCAGGCGGACACGCGTGTGTACGGCCGCACGGGCGCGAACCGGACCAGCTTCATCCCGAGCATGTAGGGCAGCGGGAATACCGCCTCGGCCTTGTCGCGCTCGATCGCCCGTGCGATCCGGCGGGCCGCATCGGGCGCCTCGATCATGAACGGCATCGGGAACTCGTTGCGCATGGTCAGCGGCGTGCGAACGAAGCCCGGGTTCACGGTCTGCACGGACACGCCCAGCCGGGCGAGGTCGATCCGAAGCGACTCGAGCAGGCTGATCTCCGCCGCCTTCGTTGTGCCGTAGGCCTCCGCGCGGGTGTACCCGCGGTAGCCCGCCACGCTGGCGATGCCGACGATGCGGCCCACACGTCGCCGCACCATGTCCGGCACGAGCGCGTCCAGCGAGTTGACCATCCCCAGGAGGTTGGTGTCGATGTGGTCGCGGATCGCGGTCGAGTCCCAGTGCTCGACGTCGACCTGCGTCCAGGTGCCTGCTCCGAGCACCGCGATGTCGATCGGGCCGAGCTCGCCGCGGATGCGATCGGCGACGCCGGCCAGGCCCTCGCGGTCGCGGACGTCGCCCGGGTAGGGGTGCACCGACCCGGGCCCCTCCGCCGTGGCGGCGATCTGCTTCAGCAGCTCGGCCCTGCGGGCGGTGATCGCGACGGTGGCGCCCCGCGATGCCAGCTCTCGCGCGAGCGACGCGCCGATGCCGCTCGAGCCGCCGGTGATCCAGGCCACGGTGCCTGTGATGCGCATGGGCCCGGTCTACACCGCTCGGCCCGCCCGGAAACCCCTGGCCGGTTTGCGGCCACGGCGCCGAGGGAACCCCGCTCGTGCGACCGACCGAGGAGGACGCAATGGACGAGGAGCGCAGAGAGGACGCGCGGCCCGAGGCCGACGCCGAGACGCCGCAGCCGCCACAGCCCGACCAGCCGCCACAGCCGGACGGCCCGCCGCACCCGGACCCGCCCGCACCGACCGCGGAGCGGGAGGGGGACGACTCGTGACCGACATGGCTCCGAGCGGCGACGGGCCGGATCAGGGCCCGGACTACGACCTCGGCGTCAGCCTCCACGAGTGGACGACCCGGTGGGCGCAGATCGAGGAGGACAGGGACGACGAGCCGGGAGAGGCGCTGCGCGAGGCCACCGGGCTGCTGGACGAGATGGCGCGCCAGCGCCGTATCGAGAGCGACCCCGCGTCGGCGCCCGAGACCGAGGACTTCACTCGATCGCTCGAGGGATTGCGCGATCTGGTCACCCGGTACGAGAATGACGGTCCCGTGGATGCCGACGAGTATGACGACGCCTTCGTGACAGCCCGCGAAATGTTCGACCTGCTGGTGGGCGACCGCGACGACGCGGAGGCCGGGCCCTGATGGCGGTCACCGGGACGTACCGGGTGGAGCGCGAGTCGGGGCTGCTTCCCCCGTGGGGGATCGGCAAGCGGATCCAGGGCGACCGCGGCGTGACGACGGTGCTGGGCGTGCCCGTCGCCTCGTTCACGCGCGTCGGCAACACGCTCATCTACGACTGGCTGCCGGTGCGCGACCGGCTGACGCAGGACGGCGACGGCTGGCGCGGTGAGGGCCTGCTCGGCGACATCCCGTTCTGCAGCTTCCGGCTGCGGCGCGGCTAGGCGATCGCGGCTTCCACCGCGGCGAGCTCGGCGTCCGTCAGCGGCCGTGACATCGCCGCGGCGTTCTCTCGCACCTGATCCGCGGTCGTGGCGCCGGTGATGACACAGCTCACGCCGGGCCGCGACGCCAGCCATCCCAGCGCCAGGTCGACCAGGCTGCCTCCGGCACCCGCTGCGACCGTCCGCAGCCGGTCGATCAGCGCGAAGTCGGCCGACGCGCGCGGGGTGACCTCGTCGCCCTGCGCGAGCGGGCCGTCGTCCGCCAGGCGGGCGCCGGCAGGCGGCGCCGCGTCCGGCCTGTACTTCCCCGTCAGCAGCCCCGCGGTGAGCGGGTAATAGGGCACGAAGCCGGCGCCGATCTCGCGGCAGAGTGGGAGCACCTCCCGTTCGGGCTCTCGGACGAGCAGCGAGTACTCGTTCTGCACCGCGGCGATGGGTGCGACCGCGGCCGCCTCCCGCAGCTCGGCCGCCGAGACGTTCGACACGCCGATCGCGCGCACCAGGCCCTCCGAGACGAGCTCGGCCATTGCGCCCGCGGTCTCGGCGATGGGCGTCACCTCGTCGGGCCAGTGATAGTAGAGCAGGTCGATCCGGTCGGTCTCGAGCCGCCGAAGCGACGCCAGCGCCGCTGTCCGGACGTAGGCGGGGCTGCCTCCCTCGCGGCCGCCGCCCATGTCCCCGCCGAACTTTGTGGCGAGCACGACGCGCTCGCGCCGGCCGCGCAGCACCTCGCCCAGCAGCCGCTCGCTCCCGCCCAGGTTGCCGGTGACCAGCGAGCCCGACCGGTTGCCGTAGATGTCGGCGGTGTCGAGCAGGGTGATCCCGACGTCGAGCGCCGCGTCCACGACCCGCCGGGTGCCGGCGAGGTCGAGCCTGCTGCCGAAGTTGTTGCAGCCGAGGCCGAGCCGCGACACCGTCAGCGGGCCGAGGGTCATCGCCCCACCCTACGCGGCGGGGAGCCACCAGCGCGGCGTGCCCGGGTCGATCGCCCGGGACAGCTGGCCGCGCTCGCGCGCCTCGCGCATCACGAAGCGCGTGATCGCGAGCTGCTCCTGGATCGGCAGCGTGTCGAAGCGGATCGCGACCATGCGGCCCTCCTCGCGCGCGTCCACGCGGGTGACCGTGCCGCGCACGACCAGGTCGAGCTCCCCCATGTCCAGCCGCACGGCGACGCGCATCGGCCGGAACAGCGGCTGCTCGGAGATGAGCCCGATCCCGCCGGCCGACAGGTTCAGCGTCTCGGCCGGAAACGGCTCGCCGGCGATGCCGTTTCGCCCGATGCGCTGGCAGGCCACGGGCCAGCGTGCCTGCACGCGCATGTGGTGGCGGCGCTGTTTGCTTCTGGGGATGGCCATCGTGTACCGGGAACCGGGGGTTCCTCATACGTCATCGACCAAAACGGCCTACGGTCAAGCGCAGGTTGCGCCTCCCCCAAACGGGTCAGGCGTGGACGAGCACGCGGCCGGCCTCGATCCTCGCCTCGTAGACGGCGACCCGCATGCGCGCATCCTCCGGGCAGTGCCCCGACCGCAGGTCGAACTGCCAGCCGTGCCAGGGGCAGTGCAGGACGGCCGTGCCGTCCAGCCGGTAGGCGCCGGGCGTGCCGGCCAGGCGCGGCCGCACGACGCCCTCGCAGAGCGGTGCGCCGTGGTGCGGGCAGCGGTTGCGAAAGGCCCGGGCGGCGCCGTCGTCATCGAGCAGCACGCCCACCTCGCGGCCGCCGATGCGGGCGAGCAGCCGGCCCGATCTGCGCAGATCCGCCTCGGAGCCGACGTCGTGCCACGCGCGGGCCGTCATACGGCACCCGCGCCCAGCCGCGCGCCGAACAGCCGCTCGGCGGTCGTCGTCATCACCGTCTCCCGCCAGCTCTCCGGCAGGCGCTGCAGCATGCGAGCGGGATCGTCGAAGTCCCAGTGGGGGTAGTCGGACGCGAAGCAGAGGATGTCCGGAGCGCCGGCCGCCGCGAGCATCTCGAACAGCAGGTCGTCCCGGCCGTCGGTGTGCTCGAGCGGCTGGGTGGTGAAGGCGATGTGCTCGCGCACGACCTCGCTCGGCCGGCGCTCGAGCCACGGCGCCTCGGCCTTCAGCCCGCGCCAGTTGGTGTCGAGCCGCCAGAGGATGCCAGGGAGCCAGGCCAGCCCGCCCTCGAGCAGCAGGACGCGCAGGCCGGGCACCCGCTCGAACGTGCCGTGGCAGACCAGCGAGACGAGGTGCGTCATGATGCTGCAGGCCGACCCGAGCGTGTGCCACTCGAGGTAGAACGCCGGCAGCCCGGCGCCGCCCGAGGCCGACGAGATGCCGAGCCCCTCGGCGCCGGAGTGGATGGCCACGGGGAGGTCGTGCTCGGCGGCGGCCTGGAGGACCGGCAGGTACCGCGGCTCGCCGTAGGGCCGCTCCGATCCACCGCAGAGCAGCACGGCCGCGAACCGGGGATCGGCAGCCGCGCGGTGGATCTCGGCGGCTGCGGCCAGCGGATCCTGCGCCGGGACGACGATCGTGCCGCGGAAGCGGTGATCGGCGTCCAGCCAGCGGGCGGCCATCCAGTCGTTGTGGGCGCGGGCGAACTCGGCGGCGCGGTAGGGGCTCGCCATCAGCGAGACCGCGATCCCGTCGTCGGCGGTGAGCAGGGCCACGTCGACGCCGTAGGGGTCGAGCAGCTCGCGCTGCACGAGCTCCGGGCTGGTGCCCGGCAGGCCGCCGG
>DASSEV010000059.1:0-67661 GCA_035695105.1 Gaiellales bacterium | reverse complement strand
GATGATGGCGAGGTGCCGGGCTCAGCCCGGCGGCTCGGCTGACCTCGATGACAGCCAGGCGGGGTCGCGCTAACGCGCGGCCCCTGCCACCGACCGCGAACGGGGTCAGGCCGGAGGCCTGACCCCAGATGGTCTGCTACCATCATCCCGCCCGTCGAACCGCGGGCATTTTCGTGTGGAGAGCGCCGGTATGTATGCAGTGATCAAGGTGGGCGGCAAGCAGTACCGCGTCGAGCAGGGCGAGAAGCTCCTGGTCGACCGCCAGCCCATTGACGCGGGCGCCACATTCACGCCCGAGGTGCTCATGACCGGCGGCGACAGCGTTGTCACCGACCGCTCCAAGCTGGCCGGCACGGTCACCGCCGAGGTTGTCGAGCACGTGCGCGGCGACAAGATCCGCGTGTTCACCTACAAGCCGAAGCGCGGCTTCAAGAAGACGCGCGGGCACCGCTCGGAGCTGTCGCGCATCTCGATCGCGTCCATCGGCGCGGCGAAGAAGCCGCGCGCCACGCGCAAGAAGACCGAGACCGCCGCGAAGGAGGACGCAGATGGCACATAAGAAGGGACTCGGCTCCTCCAAGAACGGCCGCGACTCGCACGCGCAGCGTCTCGGCGTCAAGGTCTTCGCGGGCCAGGACGTGACCGCCGGCTCGATCATCGTGCGCCAGCGCGGGACGCGGTTCTACCCCGGCGTCGGCGCCGGGCTGGGTGGGGACGACACCGTGTTCGCGACGACCGACGGCACGGTGGAGTTCACGCGGCGCAACGGCAAGCGCTTCATCAACGTCGTCGCAGCCGAAGCATAGCCCCGTCCAGCGCGGACAGATCGTGACACAACTGCTATAGACCTCCTCTGCCACGCTGCCCGCTTGAGGTCTACACTCGGCACACGCTGACTCCGGGCGAACAGCGCCCCGGGGCAGCACAAAGGTCGGGAGGCAGGTCATGAGGAGGGGTATTCGGGCATCCCTTGGCGCGGGGCTTGTCGTGCTCGGGTGCATTGGCGCCTGGGTGGCTATGCAGAGCTCGCACACGGCAAGCGCGGCTGCGGCCGGCAGCACATGTGTGAACCCCCCGGCGGTGTTCCCCGAAGACCAGGTGCACGCGGGCCTTCTGGGCACCGGGAAGACCGTGGTCTCGGGCACCACGCCTTCCTGGTTCAACGTCGAGGTGCTCGGCGTGCTGAACGACGGTATTGCGCCGGGTATGGACATGATCGTCGTCAAGCTGAGCGGCACGGTGATGAACCAGACGGGCGGTGCCTTCCAGGGCATCTCCGGGTCGCCGGTCTACGTCAACGGGAAGCTGCTCGGAGCAGTCTCCTACACCTTCGGAGAGGACAACACGATCGCGGGCCTCACACCGGCCGGGCCGATGATGAAGTTGTTCGGCTATCCGAGCGGCGGGCAGAGCGCTCTCACCGCGGCACCGGCCATGCCGACGCGCGTACGTCTGACGACCGCCCTGCGGCGCACCGTGGACAACGCATCCAGCACGGCAACGACGGCTGGCACCATGCATCTGTTGAAGCTGCCGATCGGAGTCTCCGGCCTGTCGGACGCGGGCATGCAGCGGCTGCAGCGGTTCTTCGACCGCCACGGCCTCGCCTACACCGCGTTCCACGGTGGTTCGGCTCCGGCGCCGACCGGGGTCTCCGGGCCGCCGATCGTGGCCGGCGGGAACTTCGCAGCCACCCAGAGCTTCGGCGACGTCACGTTCTACGGCCTCGGCACCGCCACCGCGGTCTGCGGCAACCAGATCGTCGCCTTCGGCCATCCGTTCTTCTTCACCGGCCCAACGTCGCTGGGCATGAACAACGCCAGCGCCATCACCGTGCTGACGGATCCGTACTTCCCGTTCAAGCTCGCCAACATCACCGGGTTCCGGGGGCTGGTCGACCAGGATCGCCTGGCGGGCGTTCGCGGAACGACCGGCGAGATGCCGTCCCTGACCGCGGTCACGAGCACCATCTCCAACGCCGACCTCGGTTCCTCCCAGAGCGGTGAGACCGACGTGGCCGACCAGACGCAGATGGCGCTCATCACCCAGTACGCGCTCTACGAGGAGAACGTCGTCGCGTTCGATCGTGAAGGCAGCGGCTCGGAGACGATGAACTGGACGATCACAGGGACATATCAGGGCGATCCGTTCACGCTCACGCGCGACGACATCGCCGCCGACCAGTACGACATCAACTACAGCGCCGCGGACGAGCTGACCGGGGAGCTGGGCGCTCTGAACTCGGGGCTGTACGAGCCGGTGCATGTGACCGGCGTCCAGTTCAACGGCACGGTCACGCAGACGGACCTGACAGGAACGATCTCGAAGGTCGAGTCGAAGACGCGCATCCAGCGCGCCTGGGCCGCCCGGCGGGAGATCCTTGTGCGGCCCGGCGGCAAGGTGCACCTGCGTGTCACGCTGAAGCGCCCGGACGGGACGACCACGCAGATCGTCTACACGGTGCAGGCACCACGCCGCTTCCGCGTGATCGCGCTGGGGCTGCGAGGCGGCCAGCCGCCCGAGGGCTGCCCGTACTGCGAGTACGGCGAGCGCTTCCGTGGCGCTCCCAAGACGTTTGCCAAGCTGCTCGACATGTTCCAGAACGGCGAGCGCTCGAGCGACCTCATCACTGCGTTCGGCGACAGGACGGTCGCCATGACGCCGACCCAGGATGTGGTCCGCGGCAGGAAGACGCTCGACCTCGTGAACCCGCGGGGGTAGGCGATGCACTGATCCCGGCGCCGGCTCGCGGCGCCGGGGCGGTCACCGCTGTGGAGACAGGCCGCGTGCTGCCCAGGCGACTGCGGTTCGTATCCCGGGCGCGTCCGGATAGATCTCCCGGCACTGCTTGCGGACGCTCTCCTGCACATCGCCGGGCTGCCTGGCCAGCCAGGCGCCGGCTGGCCCCACGCCGAACGTCATCGGCTGCCACCACGCCTCGAAGCTCTCGTGCTCGACGGTCACGCTCACCTCCGACTCCTCGACCACGTCGAGGCCTGCCCGCTCGAACAGGTCGACAAGCTGACCCGGCCGCACGCCGACGCGGTCGCCCTCATCCTCGACGGAGGGATCCATCTCGGTGGCCACCGCCCAGATGGCGCTGAGCGGTGACCGGCCGGTGCCGAAGTCCCAGACGCAGGCGGCGACCACGCCACCGGGCCGCGTCACCCGCGCCATCTCGGACACGCCGCGGACGGGGTCGGACATGAACTGTACAACCAGCTGTGCCAGGGCAGCGTCGAAGCTGCCGTCGGCGAACGGGAGATCCTCCGCGCCGGCGAGGCGCACGTCGACGCCCGGGTGGCGCTCGCGGTTGGCGTCGACGAACGGGGGAGACGGATCGACCGCAGCGACCGCCTCGGCGCCCAGCAGGTCGACCAGCGTGGTGGTCAGTGCGCCCGGCCCGGCGCCGACGTCGAGCACGCGCCAGCCCGGACGCACCCCTGCGAAGGCGGCGAAGTTCGCGGCCAGCGGGATCGAGTACCGGCCCATGAACCGGTCGTAGGCATCTGCGGCGACCTCGAACACGGGCCCGATGATAGACGCCGCCTGCGCTATCGTCGCGGCGTGGAGCAGCACGACGACGGCTACTTCGGCGAGGACGTCGCCAACCGCTATGACGACGATGCGGAGATCTTCGCCGCCGGCGCGGTTGACCCGGTCGTCGACCTGCTGGCCGAGCTTGCCGGCTCAGGCCCGGTGCTCGAGCTCGGCATCGGCACCGGCCGGATCGCGCTGCCGCTGTCGCAGCGGGGCGTCGAGGTGCACGGAATCGACATGTCCAGGGCGATGGTGGCGCGGCTGCATGACAAGCCCGGCGGCGACCGCATCCGGGTGACGATCGGCGACTTCGCCACGGCGACCGTGGGCGCCCGCTGCACGCTCGCCTACCTCGTCTTCAACACGATCTCGAACCTGACAACACAGGATGCGCAGGTGGCGTGCTTCCGCAACGTCGCTGCCCACCTGGAGCCGGGCGGCTGCTTCGTGATCGAGAACGGCGTCCCCAGCCTGCGTCGTCTGCCGCCTGGGCAACGGTACGTGCCGTTCCACGTCAGCAACGACCGGCTCGGCTTCGACGAGTACGACGTGGCCAACCAGGGCCTCGTGTCGCACCACCTCACCATCGAGCCGGACGGAACGGCCCGCAGCATCTCGGTGCCGTTCCGCTACACCTGGCCCGCGGAGCTCGACCTGATGGCGCGGTTGGCAGGCATGCGGCTGCGCGATCGCTGGAGCGGGTGGCATCGCGAGCCGTTCACCAGCGACAGCGAGAAGCACGTCTCGGTCTGGGAGCTTCCCGCCTAGGCGGGCTTCCGCGCGTGATACACGAAGAAGGCCGTGTCGCCGGTCGGCGGCGCCGGCTGGTAGTCGCCATGCACCGCCACCAGCTCGAAGCCGGCGTCGGCGAGCATTCCCCGCACCTGTGCGTCGAGGTACAGGCGCAGCGTCAGCGGCCGCGTCTCGGTCGCGACCAGCTCACCCTCCCGCCACAGCTCGCCGACGATCTCGAGGGTGACCGTCTGGTCGAGCGGGTCCGAGGCCAGAAGCCGGCTGCGCATCCCGCGCTCGGTGCCGTCCGGAGTCGCGCGGAGCTCACCGGGCGGTGCCAGCGGCTCGGGCAGCGCCGCCCGCCCCTCCGGCGTCCACGAGCGCCACTGGCGGGCCGCGGCATACGGAGCCTCGTTGTCGAGCAGGAGCAGGCCACCGGGCTCGAGCGCCTCGAACAGCCGGCGCAGAGCGGCGGCGTCCTGCTCCCACGTTGTGCCGAGCCCGAACACGCCGCAGACCACGATCGTCCTGTAGCGGCGCGGCATCTTCAGCTCGTGCAACGGCTGGGCGGCCAGCGTCGGCTCATGGCCGGCGGCGCGCGCACGCTCCGAGCAGCGGGCGAGCATGTCCTCCGACACGTCGCACCCGTCCACGTCGTACCCGGCGTCCAGCCACGGCACGAGCAGCCGGCCGGCTCCGCAGCCGGCATCGAGCGCCGGCTGGCCGGCCGCGACGTGCTCGCCGAAGTAGGTGATCTCCGGGCCGTCCGTGTTGAACAGCGCCCACCAGTCGGCGACCAGTCCGTAGTGCCACGTGGCCATGCGACGAGCCTAGCGTGACCGGCTGCAAACTACGCTTCTCCCGTGTTCTCGGATCACGCCACGATCTACGTGCAGGGCGGCCGCGGCGGCGACGGCTGCGTCAGCTTCCGCCGTGAGAAGTACGTGCCGCGCGGAGGCCCCGACGGCGGCGACGGCGGCCACGGCGGCGGTGTCGAACTGGTTGCCGATCCCGATCTGCGCGACCTCACCGCCTTCCGCTTCGCCTCGCACTTCAAGGGTCAGCGCGGCACGCACGGTCAGGGGTCCGGCAAGCACGGGCGTCGCGGCGCGCGGACCGTGCTCCCCGTGCCGGTGGGCACCCAGGTGTGGCTGCGGGACGAGGGGACGCTGCTGGCCGACCTCGCCCATCCCGGCGCCCGGGTGGTCGTCGCCGCGGGCGGCGCCGGCGGCGGCGGCAACCGGCGCTACGCGACGGCGACGCGGCGGGCACCGACCACCGCGGAGGTGGGGGAGCTCGGCGACGACCACTGGCTGGAGCTCCGCCTCAAGCTGGTCGCCGATGCCGCGCTGCTGGGGTTCCCGAACGCCGGCAAGTCGTCGCTCCTGCGTCGGATCTCGAACGCCAGACCGAACGTGGCCGACTATCCGTTCACGACCATCGAGCCCGTGCTGGGCACCGTCGACTCGCCCGATCACGGCAGCCAGCTGACTGTGGCCGACGTGCCCGGCCTGCTCGAGGGGGCGCACGAGGGCGTTGGCCTCGGAGATGAGTTCCTCGCCCACCTGGAGCGGGCGCGGCTGCTGATCCACCTGGTCGAGGTCGCGGACGACCCCGCCGATGTGCTCCGCCGCCGCGACACGATCAACCGCGAGTTGGCTCTGCACGGGGGAGGCCTGGCGGAGCGGCCGCAGCTCTTCGTCCTGTCCAAGATCGACCTGATCGACCCCGGCCGGCGCGCGACGCTGATGGACGAGACCGGTGCCGACCTCGCGCTCTCGTCGGCGACCGGTGAGGGCGTGGACGCGCTCGTGGAGCAGCTGTTCGCGCTGGTGCCGGAGTTGCCGGCGCCGGCGGGCGTCGATCTCGCCGGCGAGGACGATCTCGCCGACTACCTCGTCTACCGGCCGGCCCCCCCGGCGCGGCGGGCGTACAAGATCCTGCGAGACGCAGGCACCCTGCGAGTTGCCGGACGCGACCTCGAGCGCCTCGCGGCCGGGCTCGATCCGGACGACCCCGGCGCGGTCGCCCGCCTCTCGGCCGAGCTCGACCGCCTGGGCGTCGAGGACGCGCTGCGCGCGGCCGGCGCGAAGCGGGGCGACGACATCCTGGTCGGCGCTCACAGCTTCACGTTCCAGCCGTCGGCGGGTGCGGAGGAGACGGCATGAAGGTGGGGGTGTTCGGCGGCGAGTTCGACCCGCCCCACCTGGGCCACCTGGCGGTCGTTCGTGCCGCCCGGGAGCAGCTGGCGCTCGACCGCGTGATCGTGGTGCCGACGGCCCGGCCGCCGCATCGCGAGGCTTCGCCGACGCCGGCCGAGACGCGGGTGCGGCTGGCCGAGGCTGCGTTCGCCGGGGAGCCGGGTGTCGAGGTCAGCCGCATCGAGCTCGACCGCGAGGGGCCGAGCTACACGGTGGACACGCTGCGAGCCCTGCAGCCGCGCGGTGAGCTGGTGCTGATCCTGGGCACCGACCAGGCATCGGACCTGCTGGCGTGCCGGTGGCATCAGTCGCAGGAGGTGCTCCGCCTGGCGCGCGTGGCCGTCGCTCCGCGTGGCGCTGCGCGGGCCTTCGACCGGCCCGAGGTGACCGTCCTGCGGATGGATCCGGTGGACGTCTCGTCGACGAGCGTTCGCGCCGCGCTGCGGGCGGGTGCGGGCACCGACGAGGTGCCCGCAGCGGTGCTGGAGCTGATCCGGGCCGAGGGGCTGTACCGGCAGACCCCCGTGCTACCCTGAGCCCGGAGACCGTCCTGGAGATGATCGTCTGACAACGAGCCTCGAACTCGCCCATCGCGTCGCATCGCTGGCGGCCGAGAAGCTGGCAACGGACATCGTCATCCTCGATATGCGCGAAGTGGTCACCTACACGGACTACTTCGTGATCTGCTCAGGCCGCAACGCGCGGCAGACGCAGGCGATTGCGGAGCAGATCCGCGAGGCGCTGAAGCGCGACCGGGTGCTCGCCCGGAACATCGACGGCGAGCGGCAGGGAGACTGGATCCTGCTCGACTTCCTGGACGTGATCGTGCACGTCTTCACGCCGGACGCGCGGTCGTTCTACCGGCTCGATTCGCTCTGGGGCGAGGTACCCAGCGAGTCGTACGCCCAGGGTGCCTGAGCGCTCCTTCACGCTCGCGGAGGCCCAGGCGCTGCTGGACGAGACCATCCGGCCGCTGGCCGAGCGGCTGGTGGCGCTGTTCACCGAGCTGGGGCCGCCCCAGCGCCAGTGGCAGAAGATCCTGATCGCGATCGGGTCGAACGGCGGCGGGCTCGACCACGAGCGCGCGGGGCAGCTGCGCGAGCGGCTGGAGGCGGGCCAGGCGGAGGTGCAGGAGCTGATCGGTGAGATCACCTCGCATGGGGTGCAGGTGAAGGATCCAGGGCAGGGCCTGCTCGACTTCCCCTCCGTGATGGACGGCGAGGATGCGCTGCTCTGCTGGCATGTCGGCGAGCCGAGGATCGCGTTCTGGCACACGCCCGAGGACGGCTTCGCGGGGCGCCGGCCGCTGCCGTGAGCGCCGGCCGACACCTCGACCAGGCGCTCGCTGAGGAGGGCGAGGCATACCGCGCGGAGCTGGAGGGCCGCCCGGCCGGCGCCCATTACCGCGCGGCGCGAGACGCCTACCTCGCCTCGCACGCCGAGACGGGCCCACAGAGCTGGGGGCGGTTGATCGGAGCGCTGAAGATGGCGATCCTGGCGGGGGACGGGGTGGAGGGGGTGGCCCGGCAGGCGCTGGCGGAGACGGCGTCGGCGGACTCCCCGGCGGCGGCCTATACAGGTGCCCTGGCGGCGGTCGCGCTGGGCCAGACGCCCGACGTCGGGCCGATGGTGCATGCCGGCGGCGCCTTTGCCTCGACCGGCGAAGCGCTGGCGTCGCTGGCGGCGGGGGATGCCGAACGGTACCGGGGCGCACTGGACGCGATCCTGGCCGACTTCGCTGCTCGTGACCAGCACCTGTCGGGGGTGGCTGTTGCGGACACCGCCATGGTGCTGGAGCGGCTGGCCGCGCCCCGCGGCATGACAGTCCGGCCGGTCTCGCCGCTCATCCCGTAGTCGGGGGCGCCGATATACTGCGGAGCCACGGGGCTATAGCTCAGTTGGGAGAGCGTCGCGCTGGCAGCGCGAAGGTCACCGGTTCGAGCCCGGTTAGCTCCATCCCCGTGTTCTTCGTTCCGTTTCTTGAGGGGCCGTTGCCGTTCGAAGCAACGGCCCTGTAGGTCTCCAAGAGCCGTCCGTCGCCAACTACTGGCTGGTCTCGAACCGCTGACCTCTTCCGAGCGCAGCCCATCCATATCCGAGCATGGCTTTGCCCGCCTCGGTGTTGCTGAGGCGAGCGGGAGCTTCTATCTGCCGGCGACCTTGTCCGCCTAGAAGGGCTGCGGATCAGGGTCGTCAGCCTGCGCCCGTCGTCGCCGTCGCCGCTGCGGGAACGGCAGGCCAGGCATCAACCCGGCAGCCGCGGCCTTGCGCCCATGGCGCAGATGCAGCCTGTGGAGGCGACGGAAGTGGCCATTGCCCTACGGTCGGGTTCCCGGCTCACCGTGTCCTTCACGGACGAACGTCTTCTGATTGGCCATTCAAGCGGATGGCCCCGACGACTATTCCGCGCACCACGCAGAGCGAGCGACGAGGCCATCAGGCGGCGTGGAGCGCACCGGCAGATCGAGGGCCGCCGCGGCGCTGGGCCAATCCGTACTTTCCCCGAAGCGGGACGGCAAGGGGGGAGGGAGGCTTCTCCTCGACGAATCTCCGTGAGCGGAGGTGAACCGCGTGGCCTCGTCGTCACTGACTCAGCCGGTGCCGCCCGCTTCGGCCGCAGCGACGCACTTGATCGAGCTTGTCGGCGTCGAGAAGGCGTATCGGATGGGCCGTGTCTCCTATCCGGCCTTGCGCGGCGTCGACCTTACCGTCGACAGCGGCGAACTGGTGGCGGTGGTCGGCCCGTCGGGTAGCGGGAAGACGACGATCCTGAACCTGGTCACGGGGATCGATCGGCCGTCGGCCGGGACTGTCGAGGTAGACGGGCAGCGGCTCGATGCGATGAACGAGGAAGCGTTGGCGATGTGGCGTGGCGCGAGTGTCGGCATCGTGTTTCAGTTCTTCCAGCTCCTGCCGACGCTCTCGGCGGTGGAGAACGCGATGTTGCCGCTCGATTTTGCTCGGCGAGGATCGGCCCGCGAGCGTTACCAGCGGGCGCTGCACAACCTTGAGCTGGTGGGCTTGGCCGGCAAGGCTGATCACCTGCCGGCCGAACTGTCGGGTGGGGAGCAGCAGCGGGTGGCGATCGCTCGCGCGCTGGCGTGTGACCCGAAGCTGGTGGTGGGCGATGAGCCTACCGGCAATCTCGACACGCAGACTGCCGGCGAGATGTTCGAGCTGTTCGCCCGGTTGAACGCAGAGGGGAAGACCGTGCTCTACGTGACGCACGATCCCGAGTTGGCCGCACGCGCGCATCGGGTCGTGACGATCCGCGACGGCGTCGTGGTGGCAGCGTGAGGCTCAGGCGATGGTTGCTGCCGTCTATCGCAAGTCGATCGCCGAGCTGACGCGGCGCCGAGCGCGTTCCTGGTTCGCCGTGTGCACGCTCGCCCTGGCTGTGGGGAGCATCGGCTTGTTTGCGATGCCAACATTGATCGGACGTTCGATGCAGGCCCAGGTGGCATCCCAACGGTTGCCGAACCTGACGGTTTCGACGGCGCCGCTGAAGCTGTCAGACACGCAGCTGGCTCGGTTGGCCGCGCTGCCAAACGTGGAGGCGGTGCAGCCGCGCGCCTACTTCATGACGCAGGTCTACGTCGGCCAGCGCAGAGCTCCGGCATACGTCCTCGGCATCCCGAACCTTGCCAACCAACGGGTCGACGTCGTGCAGCTTCAGTCTGGCAGCCTCCCTCAGTCCGGGCAGGTGCTCACGGAGGCGCAGAACTCGTTGCACGGGCTGTTCTCGGGGGATACGGGTGCACTTGCGCGGGTGGTGGCCGCCAATGGCGGGGTGCAATCGGCGCGGGTTACCGGTACTGGCGAGAACCTGAACGCCGGCCGCGATGTCATCTCCAACAACACGATCGTGCTCTACGCGACGCCGGCGACTGTCGATCGGCTGAGCGGCGTTCAGGGCTACAACTCGCTCGCCTTCCGGCTGCGCGACACCGGATCGGCGGCGGTGGCGGCGACGACCCAGGCGATCCGGGCGCAGCTTCGTCAGGTGCCAGGCTTCACCGGGTTCAGCGATCTTCCCACCGTGCGAACGGCCAGCGAATGGCCGGGGAAGTCTGATTTCAACAAGTTCGTCGACTTCTTCTACGTCGTGACGGTGTTGGCGCTGCTATCGGCACTGGTCTTGATCTCAAACACGATGACCACCCTGGTCGCCGAGCAGACGTCCGAGATCAGCGTGATGAAAGCGATCGGGGCTAAGCGTCGACAGATCGGGATGGTCTATGTCCGAACGGCATTCTTACTGGGCGGGGTTGGGACGTTGATCGGGCTCGCGCTTGGAATCGCGCTCTCGAACGTGCTCGTCCGCTATCTGGGCACGACCTTCTTCGCCATCAACGTTGGCTTCGGCGTCGATGCGACCGTGCTCGGAGCGAGCATCGCGCTTGGCCTTGCCGGGCCGGTGCTCGCCGCGCTCCCAGCGATCCGCCGCGCTACTCGCGTCAACGTCCGCGAGGCACTCCAAGCCACCGGATCGACGGTCGGTGGACTCGACGCCACCGACCGGCTGCTGCGACGGATCCGGTTCGTGCCGCGAACTGCCCAGATCGGCCTGCGGAACCTGGGCCGGCGCAAACGCCGCAACCTGGCCACGGCGCTAATGGTCGGCCTGGCCGTTGGCAACCTCTTGGCCGTAGTCGGCCTCGCCACGGCCATCTCCAACGCCGCTCACGCCTCGTGGCGCGACCACGGCGAGGACGTCAAGATCAGCGACACCGGCATCCGACCACTCGACACCCAGGCAGCCCGCCTGATACGCAGCGTCCCCGGCGTCGCTCGCATCGAGCCGATGTTCACCGCCAACACCCGCTTCGCCGGCCACGACGCGGTTGTCTGGAGCGTGAAGAGTCGAACGATGTTCCGCTACCACATCACCCAAGGCGCCTGGTTCTCACCGGCGCAGGAGCGTTCGCGTGCGCGCGTGGTTGTCGTCCAGCAATCGATCGCGAACCTCACCGGCACGAAACTCGGGCAAGACATCCGACTCCAAACCGCCGGCGGGCCCGTGACGATGCACGTGATCGGCATCGCGTCAAACCAGCAGGAGTTCGGCACGGCGGTCTACGTCCCGGTCACGACGATGCACCAGATCCTCGGGCCTACCGCGGCCGCCGGCGACGACTACTGGGTGCAAACCACCTCGCACAACCACGCCTTCATCGACCGCACCACAACCAAGATCGAAGACACGCTCGCCGCCCACGGCTACCCAGTCGCCAGCGAGATCGAGTACGTCGGCGAGGCAAACGACGTCGCCAGTTTCCAGACGCTCACCACCACCATCGCCGTGATCGGCTCGCTGATCGTGGCGATCAGCCTGATCGCACTGGCAAACGCGATGACGATGAGCATCCTCGAACGCACCCGCGAAACCGGCATCCTCCGAAACATCGGTGCCCGCGCCCGCGACATCCGCCGCATCTTCGCCACCGAAGGCATCGCGGTCGCGATCATCGGCTGGGCACTCGGCATCCCCATCGGCTACGCCCTCGACTTGCTCCTCGTCTGGCTCGTCCACCACGTCGTGCACGCACAGATCACCCTCGCCTTCCCCGCCCAGAACCTCGCCCTTGCGCTCGTCGCAACCATCCTCCTGGCCGGGATCGTGATCCTCGCGCCGCTACGTCGGGCGACGTACCTCAAACCAGGTGACGCCCTGCGCTACGCCTGAGAAGAGCCGAAGCAACGACGACGGCGGCCGAGCCAGATGGCGAGGCCGGCCTTGGCAAAGCCGGGTTCGCAATGTGTCGCGCTCCAGCCTTGTCACCTCGTCGCCGCTGTGACTGAGGCGGCCGTACGAGAAGATCGGGGTTCTTTCGGGCCCGCGAGGTAGTCGAGCAGAGCGCATACTTGCAACTGCGGTTATGCACTAGAGAGGAGGCGAGTGGTGATCGTCTGCTTGCGAACCGTCGGCCTGCCAGCCGACGAGCGGGAACGGTACCTGGAGTGGATCGCGAACGGTCGGCAGGTGCGCGAGGAGCACGGCATCCTGGCCGAGCTCGTGCTGGAGCCTTCGGACAACGGGGGCGAGACTGTGGTGATCACGGTCTGGCCGTCCCACGAGGTGTTCGATGCGTGGATCGCGACGCCCGACCGCGACCGGCTGACCGCATCTGACGTGCACCGGTCGGTCGACTACCGGCCGATCACCCGCTACGACCTAGTCGGCGGCTACCTCAACATCGACGGCCTGCGAAGGGAGCAGCAATGAAGTGGGTCACCCGTGAACGCCCCAAGACTGACCGGATCGCCTGCCCGTGGTTGATCCGGAAGTTCATCGACCCCGACGCCGAGTTCGTCTACGTGCCGGCCGATCAGGTGCTCGACGCGGCCGAGCGCGAGGACGCCCACTCTTATGACGCGCCCGGGGCGCGGTACACCCATCGAGACGGCCTCTGCAGCTTTGAGGTGTTGGTCGAGGAGTACGAGATCGGCGATCCCGCGGTGCAGCTGTTGGCGCGGATCGTGCACGGCGCTGACGTCGCCGAAGACCGCGACGCCACTCGTCAGTCACCCGGCCTGCAGGCGATCGCCGAGGGCTTCCACTACATCTACTCAGACGACCACGAGCAACTCGACGCGGAGCTGGTCGTCTACGACGCGCTCTACGCCTGGTGCCAACACCAGGTCGCCGCCAGCTGACCAGCCATCACCGCGAACCGTCGCCCGATGCGGCGCGGATCATCCGCGTCCAGGCCTTGCGCGCCCTCGCGTACGGCGCCGGCAGCGTCCTGATCGGCGTCAGCCTCAACCAGGCCGATATCTCCGGCCTCGCCGTCGGGCTGATCCTGGCCAGCCTGCTCATCGGCAGCGCGATCGCCTCACTCGTCCTTGGCCGCTATGGCGATCGCATTGGCCGGCGTCGCTGCTATACCTCCCTGCTGGTGGTGATGGCGCTTGCCGGTGGGGCCTTCGGGCTGACGACCTGGCCGCCGCTGTTGGTCCTGGCCGCACTTACCGGCACCGTCTCACCGGACGTGGTCGAATCCGGCCCGTTCACCTCGCTTGAACAGGCGATGCTGCCGCACACCACAACGGGCGATCCGACGCGACTGTTCGGCCGCTACAACACTGTCGCCACGCTTGCGGGATCCGCCGGCGCAGCCTTGGTCGCGCTGCTCGCGCTCGTTGGACACGACGAGCGCCGCCTGCTCTTGATCTACCCGCTGCTCGCACTGGCCGCGCTGCCGATCGCAGCCAGCCTCTCCGCCGGTGTCGAGCGGGGCGCAGAACTGACACGCCGGCAGGCGCCGCCGCTTGGCGAGTCGCGTTCGATCGTCCAACGGATGGGAGTGCTGTTCGCGGTCGATAGCTTCGGTGGCGGCTTTGTCGTCAACGCCTACATCGCCTACTACCTCGCCCGCCGCTATGGCGCGAGCCCCGAGCTGCTCGGAGTGCTCTTCTTCACGATAGGCATCCTTCAGGCTGCCTCATTCCAGGCTGCTGTCCGGCTCAGCGAGCGCATCGGGCTGCTGCCAACGATGGTCTTCACCCACCTGCCCTCTAACGTCTTGCTGGCGGCCGTGCCATTCGCTCCGAACTTGGCGACCGCGATCGCGCTGCTGCTCGGCCGTTTTGCGCTTTCCCAGATGGACGTGCCACCCCGCCAGACGTACGTCGTCGCCGTCGTCACCCCCGACGAACGAACAGCTGCTGCCGCATACACCAACAGCGCCCGCTACGCCGTCCGCCCCATCAGCCCACTCCTCACCGGCCTGCTCGTCCAGGCCAACCTAATCGGCGCCCCCTTCCTCATCGCCGGCACCGTCAAAGCCGGCTACGACGTCGGATTCTGGACGCTCTTTCGCGGCGTTCAACTGGCCCGTCCCACCGCCCCAGAGAGCTACTAGCATCGGCATTGAGGATGGATCCTTTTCCGGCACGGATGCGCCGACGTTTCCGATGAGCGCGACAGAGTGCTGATCAGGCCGTAGCGCGCCGACGGCCGGTCGCTAGAGCCTGCTGCCGGGCCGGCTTGACACATTCGTCACTTGGTGAGAGGGTTGCGCTTCGGCTCTCGGAAAGCTGGTCGAATGCGACTGGGTGTGCGGCGGTTCTCGGTTCGGTGCGTAGCGGGCGTTGTGCTGCTTTGCGTCTTGGCGGTTCCGGCATCGGCGGGCGCGTTCGACGGGTCTGGCTGGGTCGTTGTCCGGTCGCCGAATCCGTTGACGGGGACGGGGCAGGCGTTTGCGGTGGCGTGTCCAGGCGTGTCGGATTGCATCGCGGTTGGCTCGCACTTGTCGCCGTCGGGGCGTGGACTCGCGTTGGCCGAGCGCTGGGATGGTATGCGCTGGCGGATCCTGCGGCCGGTGAATTCCGGCTTTGCGCGGGCGACGATCCTGAACGGCGTCGCCTGTTGGAGTGGCACTGGTTGTATGGCGGTCGGCGAGACCATCGACGCGCGGGGAACTGATCGCACCTTCGCGGAGACGATGGATGCGACAGCTTGGCGGATCGTGCCTACGCCGACCGGACCGGGTCAGAGCACGTTGTTCGCGGTTGGCTGTCGGTCATCATCGTCCTGTTTTGCGGTGGGTCGAACGGATGCGGGATCGCTGATCGAGCGCTGGAACGGTGCCTCTTGGTCGCGGCAGGCGGCGCCGCCACCGTCCGGCGCGCAGTTCTCAGAACTGGCGGGAATCTCGTGCACGCCGTCCACCTGCCTCGCCGTTGGCGATTATGTGGACAGCTCGGGCACTGACCTGCCGTTGAGCATGCGCTGGCGCGATGGCCGCTGGCGGCTCTTGTCTACTCCCGCCCCTGATGGCGCCTTTTTCTCGTTCCTGAGCGGCACGTCGTGCATCCCTGGCGGCAGCTGTGTCGCTGTGGGCGGATCAAGCGAGGGCACGCTGGTGGAGCGGCTGACTGCGTCAGGCTGGCAGGTCGAGCCGTCGTCCAGCCCGGCCGACGCCCAGTTCAGCGGCCTGTTCGGAGTCGCCTGCGCGAGCGCCGATCGCTGCTCGGCGGTCGGTGGGTACCTCAACGCGAACGGCGACTTCCTGAGTCTCGCCGCGCAGTGGAACGGCGTGCGCTGGCGGCTGGCAGCGACCCACGACCCTCGCGGCGATACGGGAAACTTCCTTAACGGGGTGGCGTGCCCGCGAGCCTCGTCATGCTTTGCGGTCGGCGGAGCCGGCGGCAATGGCACGCCGACCGTCCTCGTCGACCACTGGGATGGCGCCACCTGGCAGCGGCGACACGCACCCAGCCCGCGCGGCCCGGCCGAAACGCAACTGAACGGCGCGTCCTGCACGGCGCCCAGCGCTTGCACGGCGGTCGGCACCGCGGGCCCGACGGGCGGCCGCTTCTCCACAGTCGCCGAGCGCTGGAACGGCCGTCACTGGCAGCTGCAGGAAACGCCAAGCCCACCAGGCTCGAACCTGAACAGCGTTTCCTGCCCGCAGAGCAGGTGGTGTATGGCGGTCGGCCAATCTGCGGCCGGCACCATGGCCCTGCAGTGGACGGGTGGCCAGTGGCGGATCGTGCCGATCCCAACGCCAACGGTGGACGCCGGCCTCGGCGGCGTCAAGTGCCTGTCCACGAGCTTCTGTATGGCGGTCGGCGGCTACCCAACCGCATCCGGAGGCCAGGTGCCGTTCGCCGAGCAGTGGAACGGCCATGCCTGGCACACCCTTACCGTGCCGCCGGCAGCTGGCGCGGTTCAGACCTTCCTCGGCGGAATCGACTGCGTCACGCCGGCCTGGTGCACCGCTACGGGCGAGCAGCATTTCGCCTCGGGCCTGGCCACGCCCATCGTCGACCACTGGAACGGCCATCGCTGGGCGGTACAGCCCGCACCGCATCCCCTGGGGACGGATTTTTCGAACCTGCCCTCCATCAGCTGCATCTCGGCTACGCGCTGCATCGCTGTCGGGGAAACGTCGGACAATGGGGGCGACACGGGCAACGGCGCGATCGCCGAGCGCTGGAACGGTACGAGCTGGCGCCTCATCAACGTCCCGAGCCCCGGCGGCGGCTTGACGGGCATATCGTGCCCCACGGTCAGCGTCTGTACCGCGGTCGGTTTCTACTTCACCAACGCTGGAGGGCAGCTGTTCGCCGACCGACTGCACGACGGCCACTGGACCGAACAACCCACACCGCTCCTACCGGGCGTCTCTGAAATGGCACAACCCGCCGTCTCCTGCGCCACCCGCCACACGTGCATCGCCGTCGGCGGCTACGAGCCAGACGGCCCCGGCTCGATCACCCTCACCGAACGCTGGACCGCCAGTACCACGACCGCTGTTACCGCCAGACAAGCAGTATCGCGACGCACATCGAGTGCCACCGCCGCGTGCCTCGTAGGCCCCGCGTGGCTGAGGTTCACCAGCACCAGCTGTCCGTCGTTCCCCTAGGACCGAGCGCGGTGTAGGGTCGGCGGGACCGACCGAGGAGGGAGAGATGCCAACGTACGTGTTGCTCATCGACTGGACTCAGCAGGGTGTGGAGAGCTTTGCTGACACCGTCGACCGCTACGAAGCGGCGCGGGGCCAGTTCGAGGCGATGGGCGTCAACTTCAAGTCCATCTACTGGACGCTCGGAAACCACGACATCGTGAGCGTTGTTGAGGCGCCGGACGGTGAAACGCTCGCCGCAGCCACGTTGAAGCTCGCTTCGCAGGGCAATCTACGCACTACCTCGTTGCGCGCGCTTTCTGCGGAGGAGATGAGAGGTGTGATCGCCAAGGCCACCGGCTGAGCCCAGTGTGGCAACGGTAGGGCCCGGTGCCGTAGCGCTGACCGCCGTGGGCCTGCGTGGCGAGCGCCTCGGCGGAGTGCTGGTTCCCTCGATGCTCACGGCCAACAGCCTGGGCGCCGGCGGGATCTTCGTACCGGAACCCATGCACCATTCGTACGGGCGCCTTTGAAACGTGCGCGTAACTGGCTCGATCAGGCTCTAAGAAACAGGGGCCATCGCCCGCAAGCCGGATGTCTCCGACGCCGTGTCCCTTTCGCGTGCCTGGGGACCGGGATAATCCGGGCCCCCAGGCAGGCTGAGAGGAACGGTTAGCGGTTGGGGATCTTGGTGACCTGGATCTCCGTGTTGACGCCCGGAGCGGGATGCATGCTGTAGTGCCCAGGCATGCTGGGGACAGGCGTTGGCCCCTCGAAGCCGGGATCGGAGGCCGAATCGATCACGAATACGCCGCCGGCGATGTGCCACGCGTAGATGTCGATCGCCTCATGGCCGGCACCGCCGTGTCCGGCGCGATCGTGGCCGCAGAACGTGATCTGCAGGTCGCCAGTGCCGTTGTTGTTAAAGACGCCCCAGCCCCAATCACCGCCGAAGCTGTCGGCACAGGCAGTGGCGTTGTTGCAGTTCGACGAGAGCGCGACTTGATACTCCGCCGTCGGGCCGTACGTAGCGCTGGCAGTTGGCACCGCAACCAGTACCGCGGCGACGGCGGCAACCAGGCCAAGGCCAAGAATGGAGCCCTTCTTTCGCATAGCGTCTCCTATGTTGGATGTCGCCAGGGTATGAAGTGACTGATAACGTGTCAACCTGCACATACCGCGGCGGGCTGAGAAATGTGGTGACGCTTACGTGATCGCCTCGGTTAGCGTCGCAGCTCGTCATCCCGCGCGCCGCTCGGAGGTCGGGTCCCGCGGTCGAGCATGCGCGCCGCCAGCTTGGCCGGGCGGCCGGAGAGCGTGACCTCGAACCCGCGTCCCTGCTGCGGTTCGCGCTCGAATCGGTCGACCGGAGAGATCACCGTGTCGTTCCCGGTCGGCGAGCCCTCCGAGCGTCGCCACGGGAGGAACACGGCCGCACTCATCAGCCCCGCCACCAGACCCGCTGACACGTACGAGAGACCGGCGTGCTCCAGCAGCGTCCAGACGGCCGCCGCGCCGCCGATGAAGAGCCACCCGCGAACGCCGGTGCGCTGGGGCCGGTAGCGCTCCGTCTCCTCACGGGACAGCCAGGTTCGCCGGGCCGACCGCAGCTGCCAGATAGCGATCGATCCGGCGGCCAGCGCAGGAAGCGGGTGCCCTGCGATGGCGATCACCACCGCCAGCCCGGCGCTGAAGACTCCCCACCCGAGCTCGTGGATCGTCCACCAGGTCTGGCCGGTGCGCCGCTGCAGCCAGGTCTCGCCGGCGATCCACCAGACGGCGAGCACGAGGCCGGCGACGTAGGGGAGGGCAGAATCCGTCACCCATCCATCATCCCACCGGTTCATCCGGGTGGCGACCATGGGGCTCGCGACACGGCTTTGAGACCGTCGTTCGCCTGGCAGCGGCACGAGCCTGGATGGCAGCCGTTTGGCAGCCCTCGGGACGACCCTTCATACACATCGTTGAAGGGAGTAGTCATGAGCACCATCGAGAACATCACACCCCGAGGTCGCACCCACCCACTGGGCGGTCGACCCGGCCAACAAGCACCGTCGAGTTCGCCGTCAGGACGTGCGGGAGCGCGATGACCGTCCGCGGTCACTTCGAGCAGTTCGAGGGCTCGTACGACGTCACGCCGGACGGAGCGTCGATCCAGCTGACCATCGACGCGGGGAGCGTCGACACCGGCCACGCCAAGCGCGACGAGCACCTGCGGTCGGCCGACTTCTTCAAGGGACAGACCATCCCCGGGTGCGATTCCACTCCACGCGGGTGGACGACCTCGGCCAGGGCATGCTGCGCGTGCACGGGGCAGCTCGAGGCGGCCGGAACCTCCGTGCCGCTCGAGTTCGGATGCCCAGGTCATCGAGCCGGGGGAGTCACTCGAGTTCGACGCGACCACCGTGGCCGACCCGCAGGAGTTCGGGATGAGCCGGGGCACGCTCAACATGATCCGGCCGTCCGCAATCCTGCACGTCAAGGCGCGGGCACCGAGCGGATCACCGCGATGACGAAGGTGTGGTCGGCCGGCGCGGCTCGACGGCGATCATGCGTCGCGGCCGCTTTCCGCTACCGCGACCTGGCAGCCTCGCGTCCGTGTCGCGCTACTACGCGATCGGGGAGCTGGGACGCGCGTCCGGGTCTCGGGGTTCGTCGCCTGGCTGCTCTGGCTCACCGTCCATCTCACGTTCCTTACCGGATTCAAGAACCGCGTGAGCGCGCTCTTCCACTGGGTCGTCAGCTTCCTCGGCCGGTCGCGCGCCGAGCGGCCGATCACGGCGCAGCAGGTGTTCGCGCGGCAGCTGATGGAGGCGTCGGCCGATCCCGGTTCAGCGGCTCCCATCCTCCGGGAGCCGATTGGCACACCCCGCGGATAGCCGCCGCGGGGTGTGCCGCCCGGTCTCTCACGGACGCGCGCCGGGAGGGCCGATCAGCTCGATGCCGTGGTCGGCGGCGGCCACGGTCAACCGAGCAACCTGCTCCGGCGTGGGCGGGCCGGCCGGCTCCGGCAGGCAGTCGTCGTCGGCCTCGACCGAGACCGCCTCGACGAAAGCCTCGAATCCGGCCGGTGTCGACTGCACCAGCGCGCGAGCGCCCTGGTCTCCCGCCCGGTAGATGTGGGGGATGCCGCGTGGCGCGACGAACACATCTCCAGCACGAACGAGCTGCTCCCGTCCCGGCAGGTAGAGCGTGAGCTCCCCGTCGAGGACGCAGAAGATCTCGTCGTGGTCGTGGTGGATGTGGAGCGGCGGCTCATCGCCCGCCGGCATCGTGATCTCGACGATGCCCAGGCGTCCGTCCGTATCGTCGCCGCGAAGATGGACGACCGCCAGGTCGGCGAGGAACCATAGGGGCTGGTTGCGGGTAGCTGCGGTTGGCATGACGCTCCTCTCATGATAAGATCTGTTTCGGAGGTTATAGATCCGGATCAGAGCTTTGTCAAGCGACTCCCTCACTCCCTTCAGCTACGTCATCCTGGTGCTCGTCGGAGACGACGGCGCCGGCGCCCACGACATCCGGCGCATGGCCGAGCGCGGCGCCAAGCTCTACTGGGCCGCGGCGCCCAGCCAGTACTACGCCGAGCCGAAGCGGCTGGCGAAGCTCGGCTACCTCGAGGCGGCGAAGGAGCCGGGACGCACCAACGAGCGCACCCGCTACAGGCTGACCCAGAACGGCCGTGAAGCGCTGCGCGAATGGCTGCGGACGCCGGCGCCGTTCCCCCGGATCCAGAACGAGGCCGCCGTGCGGCTGCTGGTGGCGGATCTGGTGCCACCCGACGTCCTGCGCTCGAGCCTCGAGGCACTGGAGCGCGAGATCGACATCCAGGAGCAGCGACTCGCGGAGGCGCAGGACGTCGCGGGCGGGCTCGGCCACCGCGAGCGCTGGCTGATGATCAACCACCGAGTGTCCCTGCGGCTGCTCGATGCCCAGCGGGCGTGGATCGCCGAGGTGCGCGACGCCCTCGACGGGCCCGGCACCTAGTCATCCGTCCTCGCCGGCAATCCGGCGCACCGCCGAGCGCGTACTGCGGCCCATGGAACGACAGCGATATGCCGTCCGGCCCGGCACAGTGCTGCGCCGACTGGCGGAACACGATGCCGGGGGTGCGGGTGAGATGCTGGCCCGTGCCTTCGCGGAGGATCCGCTCTGCGTGCATCTGTTCCGGGATCCGGCAACCCGCGCGCTCGGACTTGCCGCGGCGCTGACCTGGAACCTCCGGTACGGGCTCCGCTATGGCGATGTGCTCGCGGCGGCGGCCGGCCTGGCCGGCGTGGCCGTGCTGCTACGGCCCTCGGAGGCCCACTTCTCGCCGGAGCGTCTGGAGGCGACCGGCTACCAACAGATCGAGGAAGCGCTCGGGCCGGGGCAGTGGGCGCGGTTCGATGCCGAGTTCGGACGCATCTTCGGTGACGCGGACGCAGCGCTTCACCGGGCGACCGGTGGGCATCACTGGTACCTCGACCTGATCGGGGTGGACCCGCTCTCGCAGGGAACCGGTCTGGGGGGCGCGCTGCTCGGGGCGATCAACGCCCAGGCCGATGCGGTCGGCGCCGACATCGCGCTGCTGACGTTTCAGCCGTCCGTGCTCACCTTCTACCGCAGGTTCGGCTACCGCATCGTGTGTGAGGGCGTCGACCGCGCGTCGGGGGTCTGGCACTGGGGCTGCGTCCGCGAGCCCCGCGCCGGCGCTGCAGGGTTCGAGCTCAGATCTCCTCGTCCTTACGCGGGTGTTCGAACTCGGTGTCTCGCGGCGCCCGACCCGCCTCGGGGGAGTTGACGTTCCGCTGCGACGGCAGGTCGTCTCGGCGGCGCTCGACCACCTCCGCCGCCTCCTCCTCCCGCTGATCGGCTTCACGTTCCGGTGTGTCGGTCATCCACGGGCGGTTCCCGCCCGATCAGGCGGCGAAACCCGGGGGGTGCGAACGCGCCGCCGTTTCGCACCAGCGCCCTGCGGGTAGCGCCGTTCCCTTGGCGCGCGCCCGTGCGCCGGCCGAAGGGAGCGAGCGATGCGCGATGCAGGCAACGGCAGGGCGGATGCGCCCGTGCAGATCATGCTGCGGCCGCTGGCGAGCCCGCTGCCGATCGGATTCTTCGCCTTCGCCATCGGCTCATTCCTGTTCTCGACGCTCGAGCTGACCTGGGTGGCGGAGGGTCAGAGCCGGCAGCTGGCGATCATCATGATCGCCTTCGTGGCTCCGCTGGAGCTGATCGCCTCGATCCTCGCATTCTGGGCGCGCGACGCCGGCGGAGCCACTGCCCTCGGACTGTTCGGCATGACCTGGGCCACCGTGGGAACCATCACGCTCACCACAACGGCTCCACGCAGCCCAATGCTGGGCGTGTTCATGATCGCGATGAGCGCGGTGATCCTCGCGTTCGCCGGCGCATCGGCGGCTTCGAAGCCCGTGTTGTCGGTGGTGGCGCTGCTCGCGTGCGTGCGCTTTCTCCTGACCGGCATCTACCAGGTTCACGGGGGCAGCGGTTGGGAACGCGTATCCGGCTGGATCGGGCTTCCGCTCAGCGCCGCGGCGTTCTACCTGGCCTGCGCGACGATGGTCGAGGACGCGAGCCATCGCACGGTGCTTCCCATGTTCCGCCGCGGATCCGCGCGGGCCGCGGTCGAGGCCGACCTCAGTACCCAGGTCGCCGCCATCGAGCGGGAGGCCGGGGTGCGGGGGCAGCTCTAGGAGCGGCGAGCGAGCGACAGGAACTCGTCGCGGGTGCGCGGATCGTCGCGCACGGACCCGAGCAGCGCCGAGGTGGCGGTGGTCGCGCCGGGCTTGCGGACGCCGCGCATGCTCATGCACATGTGCTCGGCCTCGATCACCACGCCGACGCCGAGCGGTTGCAGCTGGTGCCAGAGCCACTCGGCCACCTGTCGGGTGAGGCGTTCCTGCACCTGCAGCCGTCCGGCGAACAGATCGACGACGCGCGCCAGCTTCGAGAGCCCGACGATCCGGTCTGCCGGGATGTAGGCGACGTGGGCAACGCCGTGGAACGGAAGCAGGTGGTGCTCACAAAGGGAGTAGACCGGGATGTCACGGGCGATCACCAGCTCGTCGTAGTGCTCGTCGTTCGGGAAGGTCGTCATCGAGACCGGAGCGGGCGCGAGCAGCTCCGCGTACATTCGAGCCACCCGCGCCGGCGTGTCGCGCAGCGACTCCGATGCCGTGTCGGCCCCGAGCGCCGTCAGCAGCTCCTGCACCGCCCGCTCTGCGCGGCCGACGTCGACCAGCCTGGCCGGGGAGGGGAGTGCGGAGATCGGTTCCAACCGTCATGGCTCCTTGGGGGAGAGGGGAGTGTGCGGGCCCCGGGGGGACGCGGCACCGGGGCCCGCAGACACGGCGTCAGGCGATGTGGGCGTGCACCTGTGCCGTGCCGAGCGTGATGCCGCGGGAGAAGAACCCGACGCCCAGGGAGGCGTTGAGCGCGTCAGCCGCGGTCTTGGTCAGCGTCGCCTTGACGTTGGAGACGGTCACCCAGGGGATGTCCTTCGCCACCGAGGCGCCGCTCAGGTCGAGGTTGAGGATCCGGACGCGCACGGACGGGTTGCCGTTCACCTCGGCCGACAGGCCGGGATGCGCGCTGATCAGGATCTTGAAGTTTGTCAGCGTCAGCGTCTTGCCGTTGGCCAGGTTGAGGAACCGCAGGCCGCCCGAGTGCTTGATGTAGCCGGCGAGCGTGTTGGCGTCGACCATGCCGCCCGTGATCGGGAAGCGGTAGCGCAGCGCAATGCCGTTGTCGACGACCGGCGTAACGGTGGCCGGGCCAACCGGCAGCGGCAGGATGCCGTGGCTGACGAGCACGCCTGTGGTGGCGGTGTCGGTCGTCAGCGCCGTGCTGCCGCGATCGAGCCGCACCGTCGTGGAGGTGCCGGCGTTGGCAACCGCTGAGCCGCCCATCGCCAGCAGAGCGAACAGTGCCGCCACAAGGGGCAGGATCCGCCTCAGTCGAATGGTCATGATGACCCCCTTTCGTTCACCTTGCGTCCCTGTATTGGGTTTGTACAAGGTTTGTGCGGGCTACTGTAGCCGCGTCCTGCGGGTCTGTCAAGACATTGTCTAATGTCTGTATACTCTCCTCACCATGGCGCAGCGACGGATAGGAGAGATGGCTCGGCGGGTCGGTGTATCGCCCGAGCTGCTGCGCGCCTGGGAACGCCGGTACGGCCTGCTGGAGCCGGTGCGGACAGAGTCCGGGTACCGGCTGTACTCGGAGGAGGACGAGCGGCGCGTGCGGGAGATGGTGCGACTGGTCGAATCGGGCGTGTCGCCTCAGCAGGCGGCGACCACGGTGCGCTCAGGCGCTGCGGCCGCGTCCGCGGATGTGCCGGGCCGGTCGCTCGACGCGGAGCTCGAGGAGCTGCGCGACGCGCTCGCGCGGTTCGACGAGGCTGCCGCCAACACCGCGCTCGACCGCGTGTTCGCCGCCTACTCTCTGGAGGCGGTGCTTGGCCGGGTGATCCTGCCGATGCTCGACGATCTCGGTGAGCGCTGGGCGACGGGGCGCGCCACCGTGGCGGAGGAGCACTTCGCAAGCAACCTGATCCGCGGACGTCTGCTCGGCCTGGCTCGGGGTTGGGATGCCGGAGCCGGACCGCGGGCGGTGCTGGCCTGCCCCGCGGGCGAGCGCCACGACCTCGGCCTGATCGCCTTCGGGCTCGCGCTTCGCTCGCAGGGCTGGCGGATCACGTTCCTGGGCGCCGACACGCCGGCCGAGAGCCTGGCCGACGCGGTGCGCCTGCTGCGCCCGGCCGTCGTCGTGCTCAGCGCCGCCACGCCGGAGCCGCTGTCGCAGGTGCCTCCGATTCCCGGCGTTCCCCCGGCGCGGCTGGCCTTCGGAGGCCGCGGTGCGTCCGCCGACGCGGCGAGACAGGCGGGAGCGGAGCTGCTCGATCCGGACATGTTCTCGGCGGCCGGCCAGCTGGGGGGCGAGCTTCGCAGGCGCGTGCGAGCATGACCAGGGCGGTGGGGAGAACGGGGTGGCACCGCGCGGACTGGGGCCCCCTCGGTTTGCTCGAGACCGCTGTCAAGGGAGTCGCGTTCCTCGGCGCGTACGCGGCGGCGCTGACGTCGAGCGGGCCGGCCGTGCTCCCGGACGGCTCCCGGCTCGTCGTGCTGGCGCTGCTGGTGGTCGCGGAGCTGGGATTGCTGGCGGCGATCGGCGACCGCTGGATCGAGCACGAGGTGACCGCCGCGGTGTTCGTCCTCTTCAACAATGCGGCCCACCTCGCCATGATCACCGCCGTGGCGCGCGGCGTGTCGACCGGATGGATCGTCGCATTCTCGCTCCTGATGCTGGCCGGTGAGCTGGTCAAGATCGCCTTCCTGCGCAGCACCGGCTTCACCGTGCGCGACGCCGGGACGGGCGTGCTGGTGCGGCTCACCGCAGGGTATGCAGCCATCTACGCCGCGGTCGCGGCGCTCGCCCTGCTCGGCTGAGTCCTCAGTACGTATCAACAGATGTTAGGATGATGCCGTGACCGACGGCGTCCTCCTGCACATCGACGAGCAGCACGGGCTGCGGCTGCGCGATGCCCGGCCGGCGGTGGAGGTGGCCGAGCGGTTGGCCGACGGCTACCGCTCGCTGGGCGACCCCACCCGGCTGGCGCTCGCCATGGCGCTGACCGGAGGCGACGAGCTGTGCGTCTGCGACCTGGCCTGGATCGCTCAGCGCTCACAGAACCTGGTGTCGCATCACATGAAGGTGCTGAAGGCGGGCGGCATCGTCAGCGCCCGCAAGCAGGGAAAGATGACGATGTACTCGCTCACCGAGCGCGGCGTGTCGCTGCTCGCCGCGGCGGGTGGCGCCTAAATGGGCGACATCGCATCGCAAGTTCTGCGCGGGATCGAGAATGCGCTGCTCATGGCCTGGGACGTTTGGTGGGCGCTCGTGCTCGGCTTCGCGATCTCGGCGATCGTGCAGGCATGGGTGCCGCGCGGCCGGATCGAATCGGCCATGGCCGGGGCGGGGCCCCGGCCCGTGGGCGTGGCAACGCTGCTCGGCGCCGCGTCCTCCTCATGTTCCTACGCTGCGGTGGCGATCGGCAAGTCTCTGTTCCAGAAGGGCGCGTCGGCCGCCTCCGCGATGGCCTTCCAGTTCGCCTCGACGAACCTCGTCTGGGAGCTCGGCCTGGTGCTGTGGGTGTTGATCGGCTGGCAGTTCACGCTCGCGGAGTACCTGGGCGGCCTGGTGATGATCGCGCTGATGGCGCTGTTCATCCGGGTCGTGGTGTCGCCGTCGCTGGAGCGGGAGGCGCGTCAGCACGCGCTGGCGGCGGACACGGGCCACCAGCACCACATGGCGGGCGATTCCATGCCGTTGCGCCAGCGCCTCACCAGCATGTCGGCATGGTCGGACGTGGCACACAACTTCCGCGGCGACTGGCAGATGCTCTGGAAGGAGATCTCGATCGGCTTCCTGCTCGCGGGGTTCATCGGCCTGCTCGGCAACGGGTTCTTCCAGTCGCTGTTCCTGACCGACGCTCCGGGGCCGGTGAGCGCGATCGAGAACGCGCTGATCGGACCGCTGATCGCGATCCTCAGCTTCGTATGCTCAGTGGGCAACGTCCCGCTCGCCGCCGTGCTGTGGTCGGGCGGGATCAGCTTCGGCGGCGTGCTCGCCTTCATCTTCGCCGACCTGCTCGTGCTACCGATCCTCGCGATCTACCGGAAGTACTACGGCATGGCGTTCACGATCCGCATCACGGCGCTGATGTTCACCACGATGGTGATTGCGGCGCTCGCCATCGACGGCCTGTTCACCGTGGCGGGCATCGTGCCCGAGACGCGGCCCGGCAGGGCGGACATCTTCGCTCCCATCACGGTCGACTACAAGCTGGTGCTGAACGTGCTCGCCACCGTCGCCTTCGCCGCGCTGTTCGGGCTGACGATGCGCCGAGGTGCGACCGACCCCGTGTGCGGCATGCAGGTCGACCGCGCCAAGGGGCTGCGTGCGGAGCACGGCGGGAAGACATTCGTGTTCTGCTCCGAGCACTGCCTCCACCGCTTCCAGGCCGAGCCGGAGCGGTATGCGGGCGGCCGCGGCCGCGCATCACACGAGCAGGCGCACGCGCACTAATCGCCTTGCGTCCGCAATATGGCGGTGATCGAGGTGATCTGCCATAGTGACGCCGGTGTTCGATCACGTGACCGTCCGCGTGTCCGACCCAGCTGAATCGCTGCGGTTCTACAACACGGTGCTCGGAGTGCTCGGCGTCGGGCCGTCGACGGACGGGGAGTGGGACGACTTCGGCTTCTACGAGGCGACGCGCTCGATCCCCGTGACGCGACGCGTCCACATCGGCTTCTCCGCGCCCTCCCGCGAGCACGTCGACGCGTTCTGGCAGGCCGGCACGGACGCGGGGTACATGGACGACGGCCGGCCCGGGTTACGGCCGCGCTACGGTGAGGACTACTACGGCGGCTTCCTGCGCGATCCGGACGGCATGAGCGTCGAGGCCGTGCACCACGATGCCGTGAGGCCCCCAGGGACGATCGACCACGTCTGGATCCGGGTTGCCGACCTGGCCAGGTCGTGCGCCTTCTACGAGCTGGTCGGGCCCCATGGCGGCTTCCGGAAGGCGGGCGAGCATCCGGATCGGGTGCGGTTCGCGGGCAGCAGCGGCTCCTTCTCGATCGTCGCGGGCCGGCCGACCGAGAACCTGCACGTGGCGTTTCCGGGCGACCGGCGGCAGGTCCAGGAGTTCCACGATGCCGCACTCGCCGCCGGCTTCGAGGACAACGGGCCGCCGGGCGAACGCTTCGGGTACAGCCCCGGGTACTACGCCGCGTTCGTGCGCGACCCGGACGGGTGCAACATCGAGATCGTGCACCACGCACAGGCGTAATGCGCCCTCACTGACCGGGGAACGGCGCCGGCTCAGCGCGCCCGCACGGGCCAGTGGCGTGCGATCACCGCCGGCACGTCGCTGCGCAGCCTGACCAGCGCAAAGCCCGTCATCACGACGCTGGCGGTGCCGGACACGAGAAACGCCGCCTCGGTGCCGCCGCGTGAGGCCAGCCAGCCGGCCATCAGGCCGCCCAGCGGTCCGGCGCCGTTGAAGGCGAAGAAGTAGAGGCCGATCACGCGGCCGCGGAGGCGATCGGGGGCGTTCAGCTGGAGCAACGAGTTTGCGTTCGACGTCCAGAGCGTGAACGACGCGCCGGTGACGAACAGCAGCACCGAGGCGGTGCCCAGGCCGGCAACGGGCGCCAGCACCAGCTGCGACGCTCCGAACACGCCGGTGCCCGCCAGCAGCACGGGCCAGCTGGCGCGGCCGAGCGTGGCGGAAACGAGCGCTCCGGACAGCGCGCCGAGGCCAAAGAAGGCGGTGAGGATCCCGAACACCTCCGGGCCGCCGTTCAGCGTCTGGCGGGCCATGACCGGGAGCAGCACGTTGAAGTTGAACGAGAAGGTGCTGACGACCGCGACCATGAGCAGTGCCAGCCAGACGGGCGGCGAGCTGCGGACGTAGCGGAACGCCTCCCGGGTGCCGCGAAGCAGGGTGGGCCGCTCCGCGTTGGCGTTGCGGGGGAAGAGCTCGTCGGTGCGCATCAGCAGGAGCCCGGCCAGCACGGCGGCGAAGCTGACCGTGTTGAGCGCGAAGCAGACGCCGGCGCCGGCGGCGGCGACGATCACCCCGCCCAGCGCGGGGCCGATGACGCGGGCGCCGTTGAACAGGCTCGAGTTGAGCGCGACGGCGTTCGGCAGCTCGTCGCGCCCGACCATCTCGAACGTGAGCGCCTGGCGGGCCGGCGCGTCGAGCACCAGCACGGTGCCTCGCATGGCGGCCAGCAGCAGCACCTCCCAGGTGGTGACGATGCCGGCGAGCGTGAGTGCCGCCAGCGCGCCGGCGATTCCCATCGACACGATCTGCGTCCAGATGACGGTGCGGCGGGCATCCAGCCGGTCGACCACGACGCCGGCGAACAGGCCGAGCAGCGTGAACGGCAGGAACTGGCAGAGCGCGAGCAGGCCGACCACCAGCGCGGAGTGCGACAGGTCGAGGACGAGCCAGCCGGTGGCGATGTTCTGCATCCAGGTGCCGCTGACGGACACGACCTGGCCGGAGAAGAAGAGGCGGTAGTTGCGGTGGCGCCTGAGGCTGGCGAATGTCCGGTGGTTGGCGCGCAGGAGAGCAGCCGTCACGCGGGCTCCTCGTCGAGCAGCCGGCTGAGCGGGTCGATCACGCTGTCGATCGCGTTGAGCTCGTCGGGAGTGAGGCGCTTGAGGCGCGCGGCGAGCCAGGCGGTGCGCCGCGAACGGGCGGAGCGGAGGATGCGAAGACCGTCCTCGGTCAGCTCGAGGCCGACACGGCGCCGGTCGACCTGGCCGCGGGTACGACGCACGAGGCCGCCGTCCTCGAGGCGCGTCAGGGCGGTCGACATGGCGGCGGCGCTGACGCCCTCGCGCTTCGCGAGCTCGCGCACCCCGATGCCGGGATGCGTGCGGATCACGTGCAGCAGGGCAGCCTGGCCACCGGTGATGCCGAGCGGGGCCAGCTCTCGCCGGAGCTGACGGTTGAGCTGGAGGAGCACGGGCCGGAGGCGATTGGCGACCGTGACCGGATCCGAGATCGTTAGCATGACTAACATTTTAGCGCATTACCGATATCGGCGGCAGCGCGTAGATCTTGAGTGCCGGTTCAGACGCACGCCGAAGCCGGGGTCAGCCTTCAGGCTGACCACCAGCGGCGCCGGATCAGCCCGCCGCGGCCTCGCGCTCGGCGGCCTCGATCATGCGCTCGAGCTCACCGAACGCGATGTCCCAGATCTCGCTGCCGCGGACGTCGACGCCGAGGCCCGCGAGCAGCTCGGCCGGGGCGGCGGAGCCGCCGGCCGCGAGGAACTCCAGGTACGCCGGCACGAAGTCCTCGCCTCGATCCCGCCAGATGCCGTACAGCGCCAGCGCGACCAGCTTCGCGAACACGTAGGCATAGGTGTAGAAGCGGGTGGAGATGAAGTGGGGGATGTACGACCAGCCCAGCCGGTACCCGTCGGGCAGCCGCATGCTGTCGCCGTAGTAGCGGACGTTCTGCTCGATCCAGATGTCGCTCAGGCGCTCGACGGTCAGGGCCTGCGACTCGGCACGCAGCCCGTACGCGCGCTGCTCGTAGCGCGCGAGCACCGTCTGGCGGTAGACCGTGGCGAAGTTGCCCTCGCAGCGTGCCGCCGTCAGCGCCATGCGCGTCCCCGGATCCTCCTCGTTCGCCAGCAGGTGGTCGTAGGCGACGAACTCCGCGAAGGTGGAGGGCACCTCGGCCAGCGCCAGCCCGGTGTGCGCCGAGTGCGGCGTCTGCGCGGCGTGCGACAGCTGGAAGTGCATGCCGTGCCCGAACTCGTGCGCGATCGTCAGCACGTCGTTCATCGTGTCCGTGTAGTTGAGGAGCACGTAGGGCTTCGCATCCTGTGCCACCGGCGCGCAGAAGGCGCCGCCGCGCTTGCCCGCGCGCGGCTCGGCGTCCACCCGCCGGTCGGTGAAGAACGCCTGCGCGATCTCGAGAACGCGCGGCGAGAACCCCTCGAATGCCGCATCCACCAGCCGGCGGCCCTCGTCGTAGTCCACGCTGCGCGCCTCGCCCACGGGCGCGTACTGATCCGCGAGCTCGAGGACGTCGAGACCGAGCAGCCCGGCCTTCGCGCGGAACCAGCGCTGCGCCAGCGGATAGCGCTGCTCGACGGCGTCCATCATCCCGTACACGACCTCGGCATCCAGCTCGTTGTCGAGGTGGGTCTGCGCCATCGGGTCGTCGCCGTAGCTCCGGAGGCGGTCGATCACCAGCCGGTCGGCGACCAGCGAGTCGTAGCAGTGCGCCAGCACCGGCGACGGCAGCTCGAGCGCCGCATAGAGCGTGTCGAGCGCCGCAAGCCGCACGTCCCGCCGGCCGTCGTGCACGTAGGCGAGCAGCCGGTCGATCGTGTGGGGCTGCGGCCCGTCGCCGGCGTCGAACGGCACCTCGATGGTCGAGGTCGTCTGTGCGTACAGCGTCTGCCAGGCTGACACCGCAGCCGGATTGCGCTCGCCCAGCGCCCGCTCCTCCGGCTCGCTCAGCACGTGGGCGCGGTAGCGGCGCTGGGATTCGAGATGGTGCCGGTCGCGCGCAACCTCGGGCGCCTCGGCAAGCTCCCGAGCCCGGTCGTCGTCGAGCGCGAGCCACTCCAGCTCGAAGAACCGAAGCGCGTTTTGGGCTTGGACAACGGCGGTGTCGACGGCAGCGCCGAGGTCGCGGTTCTCCTCGCTGGTGACGTCGACCGCCTTGCGCAGCATCGCGTAGGACGCGATCCGCGACAGCTCGTTCTCGATGGCGCCGAGCTCCTCCAGCGCCTCGGCCAGCTCCGCGGGCGTGACCGAGGCCATCCGGCCGCGCCATGTCGACTCGAAGCTGCGGGCGCGCTCGAGGGCGGGCTCGATCGCCGACTGCGCCGCGCTCGGAGTGGCGAACAGCGGGGTCAGATCCCAGTGGACTCCCGAGGCCTGCACGGTGCTCACGGCGCCGAACACTAGATGATCGCGCGGGCCGTTCGCAGCGCCGGATGACCCGCTCGTCGGGTCCACGCTCTATCCTGAATGCATGGCTGCACCAGCCCGAACGCCGGCCGGCGTCCTCACCGACGAGGAGGCCGCCGCCTGGGTCGGGTTCCTGCGCAGCCACGCGACGCTCGTGCGCGAGCTGGACGCGACATTGACCGAGGCGCACGGCCTCCCGCTCAGCTCCTACGAGGTGCTGCTGCGCCTTTCCCGCGAGCCGGACGGGATGCAGCGCATGAGCGACCTGGCCGACGCGGTGTGGCTGAGCCGGAGCGGCATCACCCGGCTGATCGATCGGCTGGAGCGTGACGGCCTGGTCGAGCGGCGCGCCTGTGCATCGGACGCGCGTGGGTCGTTTGCGGCGCTCACGCCGCGGGGCCGCTCCCGCCTCGACGAGGCCCGCACCACGCACGTCGCGGACGTCAGAGAACGGTTTCTCTCGCGTTTCGACGGCGCGGAGCAGGCGCAGCTGGCCGAGTTCTGGTCGCGGCTCGGGTAACGCTCTTACTGCGAATCGGGGACGGGGCGTGACCGTCCGATTTGCGATGCTTCACACGTGACGGAGCCCACGGTCATGGATCGTCTGCTCGAGGGCCAGGAAGCGCTCCTATCGCGGGTCGCGGCGGGGGCGCCGACCGACGAGCTGATCACCGCCTTCATCGATCTGGTAGAGCGTTGCCTGCCCGGGCTGCGCTGCAACGTCGAGCCGGCGGGCGCGGCGGCCGGGGGCGTTCCTGGAACCACACAGCTGCGCGTCTCGCTGCCGGTCGTGCTCGGCGACCGGGAGGTAGCCACGATCGCCGTTCACGGGCCCGAGGGCAGTGCCCCGACCGATGCCGAGCGCGCGCTGCTCGAGCGCTGCTCGACGGTCCTGTCCGTGGTGCTGAGACGGGACGCCGACCTGCGGCACGCCGCCGCGATCGACGGGCGCTACCGCATGCTCATCCGCGAGATGCCGGTGGTGGCCTACGAGACTTCCTCCGACGGCCAGATCAGGCTGTTCGTCAGCCCCCACATCGAGAGCGTCCTCGGGTTCACGTCGCAGGAGCTGGCCAGCGGCCAGGTCGCCGAGGCCTGGCGGACGATGCTGCACCCGGAGGATCGCGACGCGGTCGTCGCCAGCTGGGAGCGGGCCCGTGAGGATGGCCGCACCTGGGACACCGAATACCGGATGATCCGACCGGACAACGACGTTGTCTGGGTGCGCAACGTGGACATGGTGGTGCATGATGCGTACGGCAACCCGTCCGGCAGGCAGGGCGTCATTTTCGACGTCACCTCGCACGTGGACGCGGTGAACGCGCTTCGGGTCGCCGAGCGCCGCTGGCGCGATCTCGTGGAGCGGCTGCCCGCGGTCACCTACATCGACGGGCTCGACTACGAGCCGAGCTACGCCAGCCCGCAGATCGAAGAGCTCACCGGGATGACGCCGGAGCAGTGGCTGGAGGAGTGGGTGGATGCGCTGCACCCGGATGACCGGGGACGCATCGTCGACACCTACAACCGGCACGCCGCCGAAGGCAGAGGGCTCGAGGCGGAGTTTCGCGTCGTCAGGCCGGACGGCAAGGTCAGCTGGGTCAGCGACCGCGCCGCGCCGGTCCCCAGCTCGGATGGGCGCCGGACGCTGCTGCAGGGCGTGATGCTCGACATCACCGCGCAGAAGGAGGCCGAGACGGCCGAGCGAGAGTCGGGGCGCCGATTCCGCGAGCTGCTCGAGACTGTGCAGCTGGCCGCCGTGATCACCGACGTGGACGGGACGATCACCTTCTGCAACGACCATCTGACTGCGCTCAGCGGCTACTCGCGCGACGAGCTGATCGGCCGCACGTGGCTGGAGATGTTCGTGGCTCCGGAGGAGAAGACCACCCGCATCTTCTTCCACGAGCTGGCGGGCGGCACCGTCATCCCGCACGACGTGGCGACGATGCGCACGCGCTCCGGCGAGCTGCGAACGATCTCGTGGAGCAGCACGCCGCTCCGTGATGCGGACGGGCGCGTGGTGTCGGCTGCGAGCATCGGCGAGGACGTGACCGACCGGCTGCGCGCCGAGCGGGCGCTCCGCGAGAGCGAGGAGCGGCGGCGCCTGGTGATGGCCGAGATGCTGCGGACGGCGGAGGAGGAGCGCACCCGCATCGCGACGGAGCTCCACGACGACACCGTCCAGGTGATGACGGCGACGCTGCTCTCGCTCGACCGGCTGACGAAGGCGATCGAGCGCGGCGACGCGGAGGGTGCGGGTGCATCGGCCGCGACGGCGCGCGCCACCCTGGCCGCCGCGGTCGAGCGGACGCGCCGGCTCATGTTCGAGCTGCGCCCGCCCCTGCTCGAGAGTCAGGGGCTCGATCCCGCGCTCCGGGATCTCGCGGCCACGGCCGCCGCCGAGGCCGGCTTCGAGGCGTTCGCGGAGGTCAACGTCGGCCGCTACTCGGAAGCGGTGGAGACGCTCACCTACCGCACTGTGCAGGAGGCCATCTCCAACGCGCGCAAGCACGCGCGGGCCTCGTCGCTTCGTCTGGCGCTGGCGGAGCAGGATGGCCAGCTGCGAGGCGAGGTGGTCGACGACGGCTGCGGGTTCGACATCGGGCAGGCGCTCGACCGGCGCACCAGGCGCATGCACATGGGCCTCGACACCATGATCGAGCGCGTGCGCATGGCCGGCGGGCAGATCGCCGTGGAGTCGTCCCGCGGGTCGGGCACCTCGGTCAGATTCAGCATTCCGACGGCTTGACCGCACGCCGGGCGTCCGGTAGAAACGCCGCGCCGTGCCGCTGCTCGTGACCGCATATCAGTTCTACCTGACCGTCCACATCCTGGCGGCGATCGTCTGGGTGGGCGGGGCGGCGATCACTCAGGTCTACGCTGTGCGAGCGCAGGCGACGGGCGACCCCGAGCGCCTCGCCGGGTTCGCGAGCGACGCGGAGTTCGCCGGTCGGACGATGTTCGCGCCCTCCGCGGTCGTGCTCGTGATCTTCGGGCTGCTGCTCGTCCACGAGGGCAACTGGGGCTGGGGGAGCGGCTGGATCGACGTCGCCCTGGCCGTCTGGATCGCCTCGTTCATCGTCGGCATCGCGTTCCTCGGACCGGAATCGGGCCGCATCGGGCGGCTGATCGAGCAGCGCGGCGTGACCGCGCCGGAGGTGCGCCGGCGGATCGACCGGATCTTCCTGATCAGCCGCATCGAGCTGCTGTTCCTCGTGATCGTCGTGGTCGACATGGTGACCAAGCCCGGTACCTGAGGCCGCGCGACCTGCGGCCTTCGTAGAATGCCGCTCCATGGAACGGTACGACCCAGGCCGCATCGAGGCCCGCTGGCAGGAGATCTGGCAGGACGAGCGCATCAACGAGGTGCCCAACCCGGTGCCGGGCGAGGACGTGTCGAAGCTCATGTACGTGCTCGAGATGCTGCCCTATCCGTCGGGCGAGCTGCACATGGGGCACGTCAAGAACTACACGATGGGCGACGTCGTCACGCTGTTCCGCCGGCGCAACGGCTGGCGGGTGATGCACCCGATGGGCTACGACGCATTCGGCCTGAACGCCGAGAACGCCGCCATCAAGGGCGGTGAGCACCCCGCCATCGCCACGCGAGACAACATCGCGGCGATCCGCAAGCAGATGAAGCGGATGGGCTGGTCGATCGACTGGACGCGCGAGCTGTCGACGGCCGATCCGGACTACTACCACTGGACGCAGTGGCTGTTCCTGCGCCTGTTCGAGGCCGGCCTGGCCTACCGCAGACAGGCCCCGGTGAAGTGGTGCCCGAACGACCAGACGGTGCTCGCCAACGAGCAGGTGATCGACGGCCGATGCGAGCGCTGCGGCGCCGAGGTCGAGGCGCGCAGCCTCGAGCAGTGGTTCTTCAAGATCACGGACTACGCCCAGCGACTGCTCGACGACCTGGCCGACGTGCACTGGCCGGAGCGCGTCGTCACCATGCAGCGCAACTGGATCGGTCGCAGCGAGGGCGCGGAGGTGCTGTTCCGGGCGGAACACGATCCGTCGATGGAGATCCCGGTGTTCACGACCCGCCCGGACACGCTGTTCGGCGCGACGTTCTTCGTGCTGGCCCCGGAGCACCCGCTCGCGACTGCGCTGGCCGCGGGCACCGAGCAGGCGGACGCGGTCGCCGACTACGTGCGCCGGACGGCGGCGCTGTCCGAAGTCGAGCGAGCGTCCGAGAAGGAGAAGACAGGCGTATTCACCGGGCGCAACGTCGTGAACCCGGTCAACGGTGAGGCGATCCCTGTCTGGGTCGCGGACTACGTCCTGATGGAGTACGGGACGGGCGCAATCATGGCGGTGCCCGCCCACGACGAGCGCGACTTCGAGTTCGCCCAGACGCACGGGCTGCCGGTGCGGCAGGTGGTCGCGCCGCGCGACGGCGCCGTGTCCGAGGGTGAGACGTACGTTGCCCACAGCGGCGACGAGGTGCTGATCAACTCCGGGCGGTTCGACGGGATGTCCTCAGCTGAGGGCATGGCCGCCATCATCGAGTGGCTCGAGGCAGAGCGCCTGGGCGCCGGCAGGGTCGCGTTCCGGCTGCGGGACTGGCTGCTCTCGCGGCAGCGCTACTGGGGCTGCCCGATCCCGATCATCCACTGTCCGTCCTGCGGGATGGTGCCGGTGCCCGACGACCAGCTGCCGGTGGTGCTCCCCGAGATCGAGGACTTCGCGCCCAAGGGCCGCTCGCCGCTGGCCGCGGCCACCGAGTGGGTGCACGTGTCATGCCCGCGGTGCGGCGGCGACGCGGAGCGCGAGACCGACACGATGGACACGTTCGTCGACTCGTCCTGGTACTTCATGCGGTACGCGGACCCGCACAACGGCCACGCGCCGTTCGACAGGGCGATCGTGGACACGTGGCTGCCCGTCGACCAGTACATCGGCGGGGTCGAGCACGCGATCCTGCACCTGATGTACGCGCGCTTCTTCACGAAGGCGCTGTACGACCTCGGCTACGTCGGGTTCACGGAGCCGTTCGAGAACCTCTTCACGCAGGGGATGATCCACTACCTGGGCGCGAAGATGTCCAAGTCGAAGGGCAACATCATCAACCCCGACGAGTTGGTGGAGCGCTACGGGGCCGACACGACCCGGCTGTACACGCTGTTCCTGGGCCCACCCGACCAGGATGCCGAGTGGCAGGACACGGGCGTGGCGGGACAGCACCGGTTCCTGGCGCGCCTGTGGCGGCTGGTCAACGAGATCGTCGAGACGCACGGCCCGGGGATCCCGGTGGCCGCCGAGGCAACGGGTGCCGGCGCCGCCGCGGTGCGGAAGGCGCACTGGGCGATCGACAAGGTGACGAGCGACATCGGCGAGCGGTTCTCGTTCAACACCGCGCAGTCGGCGGTGCACGAGCTGGTCGGCGTCATCCAGGACGCGGATGGTGCGGAGCCCGAGCAGCTGCGGTTCGCCGCCGCGACGGCGGTCAGCCTGATCCACCCGTACGCGCCGCATATCGCATGTGAGCTGTGGGAGCGGCTGGGCGGCGAGCGGCTCTGGGAGCAGCCGTGGCCGAAGGCCGATCCGGCGATGCTGGCGCGCGACACGGTCACCTATGCGGTGCAGGTGAACGGCAAGCTGCGTGGGGACGTGACGGTCGCGGCGGACGCGCCGGAGGATGTTGTGGTGGCGGAGGCGTGCGAGGTGCCAAACGTGAAGGCGCACCTCGACGGCGCGACGATCAGGAAGACCATCGTCGTCCCCGGGCGGCTGGTGAACTTCGTCGTCGGCTGACCGCCCTGAGCGGGCTCGTGCCCGTGGGTGAACCAAAGGTGCCAGGCACTTCGTGTTCACCGGCCGAGGTGTGACCGAGGCGTAACGGCCCGTCACCCACGCGTTGCATCCGGGTCGGCATGATCGCCGGGTGCTTCCCATCCCACCCCAGCGCCTCCTGCTCTACGCCGCTGCTGCGGTCGCCATCGTCCTGATCGGCCTTCGCATGCAGGGCGGCGGCACGTCCACCGCCAGCTATTCCTCGCCGGGGCGCTCCACCGCCTCGCCGGCACCGGCCGGGCCGACCGTCGTCGTCGTGGACGTCGTCGGTGCCGTGCGGCGCCCCGGCGTCTACCGGCTGCCGGAGGGCGCTCGCGTGCAGGACGCCGTGCGGCGCGCGCGCCCCACCGGCCGCGCCAACCTGCAGGGCCTGAACCTCGCCGAGCGGCTCGCCGACGGCGAGCAGGTGGTCGTGCCGGGCCCCGGCACGGCGACGGCGGCCTCCGCCGCCGCAGCGCCCGGAAGCCCCCAGGCGCCGGTGCACCTCAACTCGGCCTCGCTCGAGCAGCTTGAGACCCTCGACGGGATCGGTCCCTCGCTGGCGCAGCGCATCATCGACTACCGCACGCAGCACGGCGGGTTCCGGTCGCTCGACGAGCTCGACCAGGTCAGCGGCTTCGGCCCGGCTCGGATGGCGGCCCTGCATGGGCATGTGGCGCTGTGATCCTCCCACGCGGATCGTGCTCGCCGCCGTCGCCGGCCTGGTCACGGCCGCCCTCGGCCATCCGCTGCTCGCCGTGCTGGCGGGGATCCCGTGCCGGCCGCGGACGGCGCTGCTGCTCGTGGCGCTCGGTGCAGCCGCGTACGGCAGCCACCGTGTCGACGACCTGCAGCGCACGACGCTGCACCCGGGTCCCGAGCGCGGCCGGCTGCTCGTCACGGGCGCGCCGAGCGGCGATCGGGCGGTGGCCCGCGAGCTGAGCGCCCGGGAGGACGTGCTGCTCGTCGCGCCCGGATACCGTCCGGAGCTGGGAGCCCTGTACGCGGTGCGCGGCACGCTCCGGCCGATCGATCCGGAGGTGCGCGCGTACTACGCCACCCAGGGCGTGCACCTCGAGCTCCGGGCCGCGCGGCTCGTGGCCGCGGGCCGGCGAGGCGGAATGTGGGGCGTGGTCGACGCCGCCCATGCCGCCGCACTCCGACGTCTCGCGGCCGGAGCCGGTGCATCGCCCGCGCGTTCGCTGGTCGCCGGAGTGACGCTCGGCGAGACGGGGGGCCTGCCCCCGGATGTGCGCCAGCAGTTCCGGGACTCGGGGCTGTATCACCTCGTCGCGGTGTCCGGCCAGAACGTTGCGCTGGTGGTCGTGTTTTCGCTTGGCTGCCTCGCAGCGCTCGGAGTGATCGGCACGCCCGCGCGGGTGGCCGCGATCGGCGCCACGCTGCTCTACGTGCTCGTCACCGGCGCTGGGCCTTCGATCGTGCGCGCCGGTGTGGCCGGATGCCTGGTCGCAGCCGCGTGGCTGGCCTCGCGCCCGATCGCGCGCTGGCACCTGCTGGCCTGCGGCGCCGCTGTCGTGCTCGCGCTGAACCCGCTCGACCTGTTCAACCCGGGCTTCCAGCTGAGCTTCGCGGCGGTGTGGGCGATCTTCGTCGTCGCGCCGCGGCTCCAGCCGCGGCTCGGCTCGGCGGCGGCGGTATCGGTCGCCTGCACCCTGGTCACCACGCCGATCGCGTGGTGGCACTTCGGGCGGCTGGCGCCGCTCTCCGTGCCGGCGAACCTGCTGGCGCTGCCGGCCGCGGCGCCGATCCTCGTGTGCGGGCTGGGCGCGATGGTTGCCGGGACGGTCTGGCCGCCGCTGGCCGTCCCGCTGCTGGCGGTCGCAGACGTCCTCGCCGGCTACCTGCTCTGGGTCGCCCGGCTCTGCTCGTAGTCGACCCGGTACGGCGTCAGGCGGGGGTCGGCAGCGGGCGCTGCTCGGGGCCGACATAGCGCGAGTCCGGGCGGATCAGGCGGCCGTGCTCGGCCTGCTCCAGGGCGTGCGCCGTCCAGCCGGCGGTGCGCGCTACCGCGAAGGCCGGCGTATACAGATCGGTCAACAGACCGACGCCGTCGAGCACGATCGAGGCGTAGTACTCGACGTTGGTCTTCAGGGGCCGGTCCGGCTTGTGCTCGGCGAGCAGGCGCAGCGCCACGTCCTCGACGTCGATCGCGAGCTGCAGCCACTCGGCGTCCGCCGCGAGCCGCTCGGCCACCTGCCGCAGGGCCGCCGCGCGCGGATCCATCGTCTTGTACACGCGATGCCCGAAGCCCATCAGGCGCTCGCCGCGGGCGAGCGCGTCGCGAATCCACTGCTCGGCGTGGTCGACGTCGCCGATCTGGGTGAGCTGGTCGCGCACCTCCGACGGCGCGCCGCCGTGGAGCCGACCCTTGAGTGCGCCGATCGCGCCGCACACGGCGCTCGCCAGGTCGCTCTGGGTGCTGGTGATGACGCGGGCGGTGAAGGTGGAGGCGTTCAGGCCGTGCTCGGCACAGACCGTGAAGTAGGCGTCGAGCGCCCGCGCCTGCGAGGCGTCCGGCTCCTCGCCGCTGATTGCGTGGAGCAGGCGACCGGCCACGCCGAGGTGGGCTCCCTCGCTGCTGTCCACGGGCTGCTTCCCGTCGCGCAGCCGGGCGAAGGCGCCCACCACCGCCGGCCCGAGCGCGATCAGCTCGCGGGCCTGGTCTGCCGTCGGCGGCCAGTCCATCCGGCGCTCGGCGCCGAACGCCGAGATGCCCGTCCGCATCGCGTCCAGCGGGGCAACGGATGTGGGCAGGCATCGCAGCGCCTGGAGGACGGCCGGCGACACCGGTGCTGGCGGGATCACCTCGTCCCGCGCCGGCCACTCGCCGTCCAGCAGGAGTGAGACGATGCGGTCATAGCTGCCGTGAGCGGCCAGGTCACCGATCTCGTATCCCCGGTAGAGCAGCCGTCCGGCCTGCCCATCCACGAGGCTGATCGTGGTCTCGGCGGCGACGATGCCCTCGAGCCCGCTGTTGATGTCGGATGGCATCGGGGCGCGATTGTAGCCACGACATGACATCTCCGGATGACATGGCCGCCCGCCGTGCGACAATAGGGGCATGAAGCTCTCCGCAAAGGCCGATTACGCCGTCCGAGCCGTGCTCGTGCTCGCCTCGCATGACGACCCGCATCCGCTCAAGGGCGAGCTGATCGCCTCAGCGCAGGATCTGCCCCTGAAGTTCGTCGAGAACATCCTCGGCGAGCTGAAACACGCGGGGCTCGTCGTCTCGCAGCGCGGGCCGGAAGGGGGCTACCGGCTGGCGGTGCCCGCCGACCAGATCACCGTCGCAGAGGTGATCCGGGTGGTTGACGGCCCACTGGCGGCGGTGGCGGGCGTCCGGCCCGAGGCGATCAGGTACCCGCCCGGGGCGGAGGCGCTGCCCGACGTCTGGCTCGAGGCGCGGTCACAGCTGCGATCGGTGCTCGAGAACGTCACGTTCGCCGATCTGGTGCGGCGGTCGCGGGCCCGTGCCGGGCGGCTGGAGCCGTCCGCAGCGGGTGAAGGCGCTGGCGCATAAGCCGGCGTACCTGATCGCGGGCACCGACTGGCCCAAGATCGATGCGGCCGCCGCCCGGCTGCGCAGCCAGTTCGACGACGATTCGGTCGAGCAGATCGCGGTCGGCGATGAGGAGCAGATCGATGTCGTCGCCGCGTGCAACGCCCTCGGGCTGTTCGGGGGCGAGCGGCTGGTGCTGGTGCGCGGCGCCGAGGCGCTGGACGCCTCGCAGGTCGATGACATCGTCGCCTACCTCGCCGACCCGGCGCCGGGCACGTGCCTGGCCCTGTTCGGCGGAAAGGGCATCCCCGAGGACGGCCCGCTGGCGAAGGCGGTGGCGAGCGTGGGGGATGTCCGCATCTTCGACGCTCCGGACGACGAGCATGCGGTGCAGTGGGTGGTGAAGCGGTTTGCCGAGTTCGGCATCACGTGCCCGGCCGGGATCGCGAAGCGGATCGTGTCTCGCGCCGGGATCGAGATCGGCGACCTCGCGCTGGAGGTCGAGAAGCTGGCGGTCCATGGCCGCGACCGCGCGCCGAGCGAGGAGGAGGTCGACGCCCTCGTCCCCGAGCAGCAGGACGTGAAGCCGTGGAACATGACCGACGCGTGGGGCAGGAGGGATGCCGCGGCCGTGATCGGCTACGCGACTGCGGACATCGAGAAGCCCGATGACGTGCAGCGGATCTCGGCGATCTTCGCGAACCACGTCCGGCGGGTGCGGCAGGCGCTGCTCGTGCTCGAGTCCGGCGGCTCGGAGAAGGAGGTGCAGAAGCACCTCGGCCTCAAGTCGCCCTACCAGGCGAAGGGGCTGTGCCGGCAGGCACGGGCATTCAGCGAGCCGGAGCTGGCACGCGCCGTGGTGCGGATGGCCCAGCTGGACGAGGCGATCAAGGGCGGGAGCCGGCTCGACCCGCGGCTCGAGCTCGAGCTGGCGCTGGTCGAGATCAGCGCGGAATGAGCGGCCAGACCGCGGCGGCGGCGGTCGCGGCGCTCGTCTCGATGGCCTGCACGGTGATCGTCGCCCGCGGCGCCCTTCGCCGGCCGCTGCGGCCGCCTCTGGTCGCGTGGGCGATCGGGTTCGCGCTCTTCACCGTCGCCACGGTCGCGCTCTGGTACGGCGCCTGGCGTGGGTGGACGGATACGGTGTTTCGCATCTACTACCTGGCCGGAGGCATCCTGGTGGTGCCCTACCTGGCCGTCGGCGAGCTGCTGCTGGTGGCGCCCGGGCGCCGCGCGACCAGGCTGGTCACGGCCACGATGCTATGGATCACCTTTGCGTCGGCCGCCGCGGTGATCGCGGCCGACGTCGACGCTGCGAAGCTGGCCGCCGCGGGGGCGACGCCGCCCAACAGCGCGATGGGCGGGCCGTGGACGACGATCCTCGCGGCGGTGCTGAACACGGTCGGGACGGTCGTGCTGCTGGCCGGCTCGATCGCCTCCGCGCGTCGTCGTCACGACCCGCGGCCGCTGCTGGTGGCCGCGGGCGTGACGGTGATCGCGCTGGCCTCGACCGCCACCCGGCTGGACGTCTACGCGCTGTTCGCGCTGGGGCAGGCGCTCGGGATCGTGCTGATCCTGGCCGGGCTGGTGTGGCGGCGCCGGCCTGCAAGCGATTCGTCACAACCGTCGTGACGCTCCTGTCACCGCCAACCCGCACGGACGGGTCGGAGACCGAACCGGCCTGTGCGGGCGCGCCGTGACAGCACCTCGAACGGCCGTGATCGAGGCGTGACGCCGACCTGGCTGAACCGTGCGGTTGCCGGTCGGAGAGGGGTCGGAGAACTGTGGGGTGCCGTTGCGGTGTGGAAACCGGTCCGTATCGGGTCGCGAGGGCGCCGTTGCGGGTTGGGGTAGGTGGCGTGTTCGTGACGAGCGGCCCGGCCGCCTGGAGGTTAGGATCGGCCGGATGCGCACGCCCACCGCAGTCACGTCGGCATTCGCCGGCTCGGGGCGGCGAACGCGGGCCGCCGGCCCGCCTCGCGGCATGAGCCGCCGCTGGGTCGAGGCGCTGCAGGGCGTGCCGCTGTTCGCCGGCGTCTCGGAGCGCCACCTCCGCAAGCTCGTCCGGTCCGCGGAGGAGGTGCACGTCCCGGCCGGCTCGCCGGTGATCTTCCGGGATGACACCGGCCGGGAGTTCTTCGTCATCCTCGATGGCACCGCGGTTGTGGGGCCGCCCACCGGGCGCCGGGCGGTGATCGGCCCGGGCGCCTTCTTCGGCGAGATGTCAGTGATCGACGGCCAGCCGCGCTCGGCGTCCGTCCGCGCCGAGACGGACATGACATTGATGGTGCTGAGCCGACGGAACTTCCTGCAGATGCTGAAGGACGAGCCCTCGGTCGCGCTCGCCGTCATCACCGAGCTCGCCTCTCGCGTGCGCAAGCTCGAGGGCGCCACAGCGGCGCACTGACGGCATGTCAGCGCGCGGCCGGCGACTCCGCACGAGAGCCGCCGGAAAGGCCGAGGCGACAGCGGCCCACCCTCATCGCACGCCATCTACGCGGCTGCCGGGAATCGGCGGGGCGCTCACACCGGTCGGCTGCGATCATGGCGAACTTGCCGGCCGGGCAGCACACGAGGCTACGCCTCGGTCGTGACGCCGGCGGCGATGCGCGCCGCCTGCGACTTCCGGCGTGCCGCGGCGTTCTTGTGGATGGCCTTGCGGGCGGCCGCCCGGTCGAGCAGCACGACGAGGCGCCTGTGCGCCTCGGTGATCCGCTCCTCCTCGCCGCTGTCGGCCGCCTCGCGGAGCCTGCGGAACAGCGTCTTGATCTGAGTGCGGTAGCGCAGGTTCTCCAGCCGCTGCCTGGCGGCCAGCCGTACCCGCTTCTCCTGCTGCTTCGAATTCGCCATAGAAAAGCCCCTCCGCGGGGCTGTCGGACTATAGCACTAGACTCCTCCGCTCATGGCAGACACGCGCCGCCTGGCGACGTCCACCGCCGTCTTCGGCGCGGCAACCGCGATCTCCAGAGTGGCGGGGCTCGTGCGCGAGAGCGTCGCCGCCGCCCTGCTCGGCTCGGGGCCGGTCTACTCGGCGTTCACCGTCGCCTTCAACCTGCCCAACCTGGTGCGCGCGATCGTCGCCGACAATGCCATCAGCGCCGCGTTCGTGCCCGTGTTCGTCGAGCTCCGGGAGCGCGGCGAGGAGCGGGAGGCGTGGCGGGTCGCCGGGATGGTGATCTGGACGACCGCCGTCGTCCTCGGGGCCGTCTCGGCGTTCTTCATCCTGTTCGCGCCGCTGCTTGTTCCGGTGCTGATGGTCGGAACCACCAACGTCAGCTCCGACCTGGTCGTCTCGCTCACCCGCTGGCTGTTCCCGATCGTGGTGCTGATGGGGCTCACCGGCGTCGTCACCGGCATCCTCAACGCCGAGCGGATCTTCGGCGTGCCGGCGTTCGCGCCGGTCGCCTGGAACCTCGTCATCATCGCTGCGCTCGTTGTCTTCGGCCGCCACGGCTCGCTCGAGCACCGGGCACACGTCTACGCCGTCGGCGTCCTCGTCGCGACCGCCGTGCAGTTCCTGATCCCGTTGCCGCTGCTCCGCGGCCGCGGCACCGGCTGGGCCTTCCGGCTCGGCTTCGGCAACGAGCACGTCCGCCACATCCTCAAGCTGATGATCCCGGTCTCGCTCGGACTCGGCCTGATCAACGTCAACCTCACGCTCGACACGCTGATCGCCACGCACCACAGCGGCTCGGCCGCCGGCGACCTCGGATTCGCCTTCCGCCTGTTCATGCTGCCCCAGGGCCTGTTCTCGGTGGCGGTCTCGACCGTGCTCTTCCCTGAGCTCGCCCGCGCGGCTGGCGTCAGGGACATGGGCGAGCTCTCCCGCATCGTCGCTCAGGGCGCCCGCGCGATCGTCTTCCTGCTCCTGCCCGCGGCCGCGCTGTCGATCGCGCTCGCCTATCCGATCGTGCGGCTGCTCTACCAGCACGGCGAGTTCGGGCCCAACGACACGCACCGCGTGGGGGCCGCCCTGATCACGTTCTCGCTCGGCCTGGTCGGCAACGGCCTCTCGCTGCTGCTCACCCGTGCCTTCTTCAGCCTGCAGGAGCCGCGCGTGCCGACGATGGTGGCGCTCGTCAACCTGTTCCTGAACTTCGTGCTGGACATCGCGCTCCTGCGCTGGGGCGCGGCGGGCATCGCGCTCTCGACCGCCATCGTCACGAGCTTCAACGCCGCGGCGCTCGCCGTGCTGCTGCGTCGCAGGGTCGGCCTGCTGCACGGGCGCGAGGTGGCGCGGGCGACCGTGTTGACCGTCCTAGCAACGATCTACTGCACCCTCGCAGCGGTCGGCATCTGGTATCCGCTCGACCAGCTGCTCGGGCGCAGCACCATCGCCCAGATCGTCTCACTGGGCGCCGGGCTCGCCGCCGGAGGCGCCGTCTACCTCGCCGCCGCGCGGTTCATGCGGCTGGAGGAGGTCGACGTGATCACCAGCATCGTTCGGCGGCGCAGCGCAACGTAACTACCTACCCTACGTCTGTGGCCCTATCCCGCATCCGCAACTTCTCGATCATCGCCCACATCGACCACGGCAAGTCGACCCTGGCCGACCGCATCCTCCAGGTGACGAAGACGGTCGCCGACCGCGACATGCGCGAGCAGCTGCTCGACTCGATGGATCTCGAGCGGGAGCGCGGGATCACGATCAAGGCGCAGGCTGTGCGCGTACACTTTCGCGCCGCCGACGACCGCGTCTACGAGCTGAACCTGATCGACACGCCCGGGCACGTCGACTTCACCTACGAGGTCAGCCGCTCGCTGGCCGCCTGCGAGGGCGCCCTGCTCGTCGTCGACGCCGCCCAGGGCCTGGAGGCGCAGACGCTGGCCAATGCCTACCTCGCGATCGAGAACGACCTCGACATCGTCCCCGTGGTCAACAAGATCGACCTCCCCGCCGCGGACCCCGACGGCGTGGCCATGGAGGTGGCCGATCTGATCGGTGACTCACCGGACAACGTGCTGCGCATCTCCGCGAAGACCGGGCAGGGCGTCGAGGCGGTGCTGCAGGCGGTGGTCGACCACATCTCGCCGCCCGACGGCGACCCGCAGGCGGCACCGCGCGCGCTGATCTTCGACTCGTCGTACGACCAGTACCGGGGCGTGGTGGCCTTCGTTCGGATGGTGGACGGCGTATTCCACAAGGACGACAAGGTGCTGGCCATGGCGCAGGGCACGCGGTTCGACGTGGAGGAGCTCGGCTTCTTCTCGCCGGGCATGCGGCCGGCAAAGCACCTGTCGGCCGGCGAGGTGGGCTACATCATCACGGGCTTGAAGGACGTCTCCCAGCTGCGCGTCGGCGACACGTTGACGCTGGCCCGGGGTGGGGCGGAGGAGCCGCTGCCCGGCTACAAGGACGTCAAACCGATGGTGTTCGCCGGCCTGTTCCCGACGGACTCCGACCAGTATCCGGAGCTCCGCGACGCACTCGAGAAGCTGAAGCTGAACGACGCCGCGCTCTCGTACGAGCCGGAGGTCTCGCAGGCGCTCGGCTTCGGGTTCCGGTGCGGCTTCCTCGGCCTGCTGCACATGGACATCGTGCGCGAGCGGCTGGAGCGCGAGTACGACCTCGACCTGTTGGTCACGGCGCCGAACGTCGCCTACCGCGTCGAGGACGTCAAGGGCGACTGGCACGAGGTGCACAACCCGGCCCAGATGCCTGACTCCGGCGACATCCTTTCCACCGAGGAGCCGGTGGTGCGCGCCTCCCTGATCACGCCGAAGGAGTACGTGGGCACGCTGATGGAGCTGAACCAGGACCGTCGCGGCGAGTTCCAGCACATGGAGTACCTGAGCGAGGAACGCGTGCAGCTGGTCTACGACCTGCCGCTGGCCGAGGTGGTGCTCGACTACTACGACCAGCTGAAGTCGCGCAGCCGCGGCTACGCCTCGTTCGATTACGACCTGCTCGGCTTCCGCGAGGGCAAGCTGGTGAAGGTCGACGTGCTGCTGGCGGGCGAGCAGGTGGACTCGCTCTCGCTGATCACGCACCGGGACAACGCCTACAAGCAGGGCAAGGCGCTGGTCGAGGCGCTGCGCGAGCGGATTCCCCGGCAGATGTTCGAGGTCGCGATCCAGGCCGCGATCGGCTCGCGGGTGATCGCGCGCGAGACGGTGAAGGCGAAGCGCAAGGACGTGCTCGCCAAGTGCTACGGCGGCGACATCACGCGCAAGCGCAAGCTGCTCGAGAAGCAGAAGAAGGGCAAGAAGCGGATGAAGCAGGTGGGCAACATCGAGGTGCCCCAGGAGGCCTTCCTCGCCGTGCTCGACATCAACCGGGACGGGGCCGCGGCGTCGTGACGTCGACGGCCGAGCACCTGTACCTGCACGTGCCCTTCTGCGGCCACCGCTGCGGATACTGCGACTTCGTCACGGTCACCGGCAACGAGCAGCTGCACGCCCGGTACGTGGACGCGCTGATCGCGGAGCTGGAGCGCGAGCAGCCCCGGCCCCGGACGATCTTCATCGGCGGCGGCACGCCCTCGCTGCTCGATGACCGGCTGCTCGGCCGGCTGCTGGCAGCGCTGCCCGCATGCGAGGAGCTGACGGTCGAATGCAACCCGGAGACGATCACCGCCGCGAAGGCGCGCGTACTAATGGAGGGCGGCGTGAACCGGGTGTCGCTCGGCGCGCAGTCGTTCCAGCCGCACCTGCTGGAGACGCTCGAGCGCCACGCGACGCCGGCCCGGGTGCTCGACGCGGTGGCGATGCTGCGGGAGGCCGGCATACCGAACCTCAACCTCGACTTGATGTTTGGGGTTCCGGGACAGGCCCGCGACGACCTTCTCCGCGACCTCGACCAGGTGTTGAGCCTCGGCCCCTACCACATCAGCTACTACGAGCTGGAGGCGAAGCCGGGAACGCGCTTCACGCACCGCCACGGCGCCGAGCTTGCCGCCCAGGGGGAGCTGCTGGAGCACCATTACGAGACGGTCGTGGAGACCCTGCGCGCCGCCGGGTACCGCTGGTACGAGACCGCAAACTTCTGCCGCGACGGCCGTCGGTCGCTCCACAACCTCGGCTACTGGGAGGGGCGTGACTACCTCGGGCTGGGCGTCGGTGCCGTGTCCACCCACGCGCTCGAGCGCCGGCGCAACCTCGCGTCGCTGCCGAGGTACCTGGCGGCGGTCGAGGCCGGCGAGCTCCCGCCCGCGCAGGTCGAGCTGCTGACGCCGGACGAGCGGGGGAGCGAGCGGGTCATGCTCGGGCTGCGGCTCGACCGTCCGCTGCCCGTCGACGATCTCGCCGGCGTGATCGACGCGGCCGAGCTGGAACGGATGCGCCGCGCGGGCCTCGTGGCCGTGTCCGGCAGTACAATTTCGCTCAGCGAACGTGGCCGGTTCATGGCCAACGACGTCGTCAGCACGATCCTTCGATGAGCGACCAGCGGCTGCAGCTGACGCCCCGTCAGGCGCTTATCCTGACGCGGGTGGTCACGGAGTACATCCAGACCGGGCACCCGGTCGGGTCGAAGGCGCTCGTCGAGAGCGGCGCTGTGGATGCGTCCTCGTCCACCGTCCGCTACGAGCTGGCAGAGCTCGAGTCGCGCGGCCTGCTCGGCCACCCGCACACCTCTGCCGGCCGGGTGCCGACCGATGCCGGCTACCGGCTGTACGCCGAGCAGTTGCTGGAGCAGCCGCTGGGCGCCGCGCGGCTGCCCATCGACCTGTCCGACGTGCGCAGCGAGGTCGACGCGGCCCTCCGCAGCACCACCGAGATGATGTCCCAGGTGACGAACCTGCTGGCGGTCGTCACGGCGCCGCCGCTGGAGACGGCCGAGATCCGGCACGTCGAGGTGCTGCCGCTGCAGCCGCGCGTGGTGATGGTGGTCGTTATCACGTCGACCGGCGGCGTCACCAAGCGGATGTTCCCGTTCGACGAGGCGGTCGACGCGAAGCTGGTCGAGTGGGCGAACGAGTACCTGAACGAGCGGCTCGCGGGCGTGCGGCTGGGCGCGCTCACGCTGCGTCAGCGACTGTACGACGAGGGGCTGTCCCCGCGGGAGCGCGGGTTCCTGGAGGTGCTCGAGCCCGCGTTCACCGAGCTCGTGGGCGGCGAGGAGCAGAGCCTGTACGTCGGCGGCGCGGCGCGGCTGTTCGAGGAGATGCGCTGGGCCGACCTGGCCGAGATCAACGACCTGATGCATGCGCTCGAGGAGCGGGTGGGGCTGCTGCATCTGCTGCGCGGCGCGCTCGAGTCGAACAGGCTGTACGTGCGGGTGGGGGCCGAGAACGAGATCCCGCACCTGCGCAGCCTCTCGCTGGTGGCGGCGAACTACGGCCTGCCGGCACGGAACCTCGGCACCGTCTCGCTGATCGGGCCGATGCGGATGGACTACGCGACGGCGATCCGCTCGGTGCGGGGCGCGGCGGCGCTGCTGAGCGAGTTCGTCGAGCAGGTCTATGAGTAGCGCTGGGGTCAGGCCTTGGGCCTGACCCGTGTGCGATGGCGCCGCTTCGGCTGACAACGTGTCAGTCATTCGGGGTCGCGCTGAAGCACGACCCCTGGCGACTGCCCCTTAACAGAGTCGCGCGTCGGAGTGGGGCTCCAATCCACTCCGACGCGCTCTTGACTCCGACCCCCCGGCTGCGAGTTGGGCGATGAGACCCCGTGGAGACTTCCGAATCCTTCCCGGCGGCCCACCGGTTGAGGGTTCGTCTCCGGCACCGCCGTCTCGCGTGCCGCCTTTGCGTTGTAGGCTCACAATAGCCACCCGGTGCCACCGGGTCAAGTGCCGAAAAAGGGGTAAATCAAGTAGTCTGTCAAGCAGTGCTTCACCAGCTCGTTCAGCGCTTATATAAAGGGTTCACGTGAGATCACGCGAAATTCCGGCGAGGGACTGGTCAAGTAGTCCTGAATCCGCTACGGTGAGGCCATGGCAGACAGCGCCACGAAGGTCGAGACGCAGGCGGTCACCCGCACGACGCGTGCCACGGGGGTCGGCGCGCGCGTGCGCGACGCGCGTCTCGAGGCGGGGCTCACGCAGGCCGAGCTGGGGGGCTCGCGCTTCTCGAAGGAGTACGTGAGCCAGGTCGAGCTCGGCAAGACGCGCCCGTCGCCGGCCGCGCTGGACTGGTTTGCCGAACGCCTCGACGTCGACCGCCTCACGCTCGCAGGAGAGAGCCCTGCGGCGGTGCGGGCGGCGTGCGAGGCTGCGATCACCCGGGCCGAGGCCGAGATCGAAGCGCATCGGTATGCGGAGGCCCTCGCCGAGCTGGACGGAGCCCGGGGGGCGCTCCGTCCCGACGGCGACGAGCGGCTGGCGCTGCGCCTGCACCTCGCCCGCGGGTGGGCGCTGCAGAACCTGGGGCGCATGGACGAGGCGCTGGCCGAGCTCGGGGATGCTCGGCTGGCGGCGGAGCAGGCGGGGTGGAGCGAGTCGCTGGCCCAGGCGCTGTATCGGACCGGGGTCGTCCGGTACAAGATGGGCAGCCTGGCCACCGCGGCGTCGCTCCTGGACGAGGCGCTTCGCGCGTGTGAGTCCGCGACGGAGCCCTCGGACGCGCTGCGCGCGCGCATCTTCAACGCGCGCGCAAAGATCCGCCGGCGCCAGAAGGACTTCACGGCGGCGGCGGAGGACGTGGAGCAGGCGCTCGAGCTGGCCCACGCCCTCGACGATGACCGAGTCCTGGCGGAGACCTACCTGGACGCATCGCTCGTTGCCGAGCGCCGCAATGAGTACACGGTCGCACGCGAGCACGCCGAGCGGTCGAAGGCGCTGTTCGAGCGGGTGGCCGACCACGAGTACGTCGGCAAGCTGTTGAACAACCTCGGCCAGCTGCGCGCCATCACTGGCAAGCCGGAGGAGGCGGTACCGCTGCTGCGGGAGTCGTTCCGCATCGCGGTTGAGCAGGACAACCGGATCGACGCCGCATTCGCGGCGTCGTCGCTGGCATCGGCACGGATGCACAGCGGAGACCTCGAGGGCGCGATCGAGAGTGGAAATCGCGCGATCGAGCTATTGAGCGGACGCGAGGAATACCGAGAAGAAGAAGGGAACGCCCGCATCGTGATCGGCCGCGCGGCACTTGCGCTCGGCCGGATCGATGAGGCGGAGCTGTCGTTCACGAAGGCGGCGGAGTGTTTCGCCGTCGTCGAGACCGTCAGCCATCTCGCCGGCGCATGGGTCGCGCTGGGGGATGTCGCGGAGGTTCGCGGAGAGTCGAGCAGGGCAGCGGAGCTGTACCGCAGGGCGGCGGAAGCCCTGCAGGATGTCCGCTGGTAAGGGGAGGCCCCCGTGAAGGAGGTAGGCAGATGCGGTATCTGACGAAGCGCCCGACGCTGTTTCTGTGGGCGGTCGCTATCGCCATGCTGGTGGGCAAGGCCGGTGGGCATCACAGCCGCGGCTTTCACCAGTGGTTCGGTTTCTGAGCCGCCTGGCGTTGTGACGGAGCGGGCGGCCATCCGGCCGCCCGCAGTCACGTCCATGTTGACCTGTCTCTAGACTCCCGCCCGTGGCGAAGCGGGATTACTACGAGGTGCTCGGGGTCGAGCGCGGCGCGAGCGACGCGGAGGTCAAGAAGGCCTTTCGCCGGCTCGCGCGTGAGCTGCACCCGGACGTCAACCCCGATCCCGAGGCGACCGAGCGCTTCAAGGAGGCGGCCGAGGCGTACGAGGTGCTCTCCGACTCCGAGACGCGCGCTCGCTACGACCGCTTCGGACATGCCGGCGTCGACGGCGCCTCGCTGCACACCGAGCAGTTCATGGACTTCGGGTCGCTCTCCGACCTGCTCGGCGCCTTCTTCGGCGACGACCTGTTCGGCGGCGCGATGCGGCGGGGGCCCCAGCGCGGCGCCGACGTCGCGGTGACCGTGTCGCTCGAGCTGCGCGAGGCCGCGTTCGGCGTGCATCGCGATATCGAGGTGGAGGTCGTCAGCGCCTGCGAGCACTGCGGCGGCTCCGGCGCCGAGCCCGGCACCGAGCCCGAGACGTGCGAGACGTGCGGCGGGCAGGGCCGCGTGCAGCGGATCCAGCAGACCGCGCTCGGACAGTTCGTCCAGACCGCCACCTGCCCGACCTGTTCGGGGCGAGGCGTCGTGATCCCGACGCCGTGCGCCGTGTGCCGCGGGCGCGGCCGCGTGCCGACCACCCGCACCGTCGAGGTCGACATCCCGGCCGGCATCATGGACGGCCAGCGCATGCAGCTGCGCGGCCGTGGTCACGAAGGCGAGCCGGGTGCCCCGGCCGGCGACCTCTACGTCGGCGTCCGCGTCGCTCCCGACCCCAGGTTCGAGCGGGACGGCAACGACACCTTGGCGGTGCTCAACGTGCCCTTCACGCGTGCTGCCCTGGGCACGACGGTGACGGTGGAGACGCTCGACGGCGAGCAGCAGGTCGAGCTGCGCGCGGGGACGCAGCCAGGCGACGTCGTCACCCTCAAGGGCAAGGGGGTGCCGGTGCTGAACGGCCGCGGCCGGGGCGATCACCGGCTGCTCGTGAACGTCATGCTTCCACAGCGCCTGACCGAGGAGCAACGGCGGCTGCTGGCCGAGTTCGAGGCCGCCGTCACCGACGACACCTACCGGCCGGAGGAGTCGTTCCTCGGCCGCATCCGCTCCGCCTTCTCCTGATGCGACGCTACAGCCTGCGCGTGCCGGCCGCTGCCGCGGAGCCGGCAATGATGCGGATGCTGGAGTGGTTCCCCGGAGGCGTGCAGGAGGAGGTCGACGGCGACGATGTGGTGCTGTCGGGCTTCGGTGAGCGCTCGCCGCATCCGGATCTGACCGAGGAGGACGTTCCGGACGGCTGGGAGGACGCGTGGCGCAGCTACCACCGGCCCGTGCGCGAGGGCCGGATCTGGGTGGGGCCGCCCTGGTTCGCCGCCGAGGAGGTCGCCGTGGTGATCGACCCCGGCCGAGCCTTCGGCACAGGTGCGCACGGATCCACCCGCGCGGCGCTCGCCCTGCTGCAGGAGATCGATCCCGGCCCGGCGCTCGACCTCGGCTGCGGATCCGGTGTGCTCTCGATCGCGGCCCTGAAGCTGGGCTTCGGCCCCGTGCAGGCGTTCGACATCGATCCGCTCGCCGTGTCGGCGACGGCCGAGAACGCGGCCCGAAACGGCGTGCAGGTGCCGGTGGAGCGGCGCGACGTGCTGGCCGACCCGCTGCCCGCTGCGCCGCTCTGGCTCGCCAACCTCGAGCTGCACCTGCTCGAGCCGTTGCTGGAGCGGCCGGACCGGCCGCCGCTGGTGCTCGCCTCGGGGCTGCTCGAGAGCCAGCGGCTCGCCGACGGCCCGCGGCGGGTGGTCGACGGCTGGGCGGCCGAGCTGGTCCGGCTCCCGTGACCGGACAGCACGTGTACCGCTTCTTCGCACGAGACGTGCACGACGGCGTCGCCGTCCTCTCCGAGCGCGATCGCCACCACCTGTCGCGCGTGCTCCGGCTCGGCGTCGGCGATACTTGCGAGGTCGTGTGGCAGGGCCGCGTCCACCGGGCGCGCGTCACGCCCGAGGGATGCGAGCTGCTCGAGGAGGTGCAGGACGTGGCGAAGGCGCCGTCGGTGACCGTCTGGCTTGCGCAGCCAGGCGCACGCTCGGACGAGGCGATCGAGAAGCTGACCGAGCTGGGCGTGGCCGCCATCGGCGCCCTCCAGACCGATCTGCTGAAGGGCAGCTTCAGCCCCTCCCGGCTCGACCGCTGGTCACGGGTGGCCGAGGCCGCCGCGAAGCAGGCCAAGCGCGCCGCGCTGCCGGCGCTGCTCGGGCCCAGCCCGTATGGCGACGTGCTGAGCCGCCAGGCGGTCGTGCTCAGCAATACGGGCGCATCGGGCGGGCTCGCCGACCGCATCGTCGGCCGGCGGTCGGCGACGCTGCTGATCGGCCCGGAGCCAGGGTTCTCCGATGCCGAGCTCGAGCTGGCCCGGTCGCGAGGCGTCGCGGTGGCCACCTTCGGGCCGGTGGTGCTGCGCACCGAGACGGCCGCGATCGTGGCGGCGGCCCTGGCGCTGCGCGAGATGGGGTTCCTCGGATGACCTCGTTCGCGACGGAGTTCCTGGGCTGCAAGGTGTCGATGACCGATGCCCAGGGGGTGCGCGAGCGGCTGGCCGCCGATGGGCATCGCGAGGCGGCGCCCGAGACGGCGGCCGTGCGCGTGATCAACACCTGCTGCGTGACGGCCGAGGCCGTGGCGAAGTCGCGCAAGGCGGCGCGGCGGGCGGCCCGCACCGCCGAGCGGGTCATCCTGACCGGCTGCGCGGCCGCGCTGGACGGCGCCTTCGACGGCCTCCCGGAGAACGTCTCGGTGATTCGGGGCCGTTCGGAGCTGCTCGCGGAGTCGGTGTCGGCAGCGGTCGGCCCGCTGGCATGCACCGGCGCCGTCGAGCCGCGCTTCGGCCGCACGCGCGCGTACGTCAAGATCCAGGACGGCTGCTCGTTCACCTGCAGCTACTGCGTGATCCCGCAGGTGCGCGGGGCCAGCCGCAGCAGGCCGGCCGACCGGGTGCTGAGCGAGGCCGCCCGCCGGGCGGGTCAGGGACACCGTGAGCTCGTGCTCACCGGCGTCAACCTCGGGTGCTTCCGCGACCGCGCCGCCGGTCTCGATCTCGCGGGCCTGCTGGGGTCGGTCGCGTCCGTGGAGGGCGTCGAGCGCCTACGGCTCTCGTCGATCGAGGTGAACCACCTGAGCGACCGGCTGCTCCGCACGGTGGCGTCGACGCCGGAGGTCGCGGCACACCTGCACGTCCCCATGCAGTCCGGGTCGGATCACGTGCTCGCCGCCATGCATCGCCGCTACAGCTGCGCCCGCTACCTCGAGCGGATACAACGGGCCCGGCAGGTCGTTCCCGGCGTCAACCTCACGACCGACGTGATCGTGGGGCATCCCTCCGAGCGTGACGAGGACTTCGAGCGCACGCTCGAGGCCGTGCGCGTGGCGGGGTTCACCAAGGTGCACGTGTTCCCGTACTCGCCCCGGCCGGGCACGGTCGACGCGGGCGACGATCCGGTGACGCCGGAGGAGAAGCGCCGGCGGTCGGAGGCGCTGCGGCGCCTGTCGGACGAGCAGGCTGCGGCCCACCGGAGTGCGAAGATCGGGCGGCGCGAGCTCGTGCTGGTCGAGGAGCGCGACGGGCGCGGCTACAGCGACGACTACACGGCGTTCGTGGTGCCCGGGGCGCCGGCCGGCGAGCTGGTGGAGGCCGTCGGCTGCCATCTCGGGCCCGAGGCTGTGGTGGCTAGGCTGTGCGCGTGAGCCTGATGGAACAGGTGCAGGCGGAGCTCCGCGACGCCATGAAGAGCGGCCAGAAGCAGCGGCTGGAAGCGCTGCGTCTGGTCTATTCGTCCCTGCAGAAGGCCGAGAAGGACGCGCCCGAGTTCGACGACGAGCAGGCCATGGCGGTGCTGCGCCGCGAGCGCAAGCAGCGCGTGGAGGCGGCCGAGGCCTACGAGGCGGCCGGGCAGCCCGACCGCGCGGAGAAGGAACGGGCCGACATTCCGGTAATCGACGAGTTCCTGCCGGCCGCGATGAGCGAGGCGGAGCTGGCGCAGCTGGTGGATGCCGTGATCGCCGAGACGGGCGCTTCGTCGATGAAGGACATGGGCAAGGTCATGGGCCTGGTCACGCAGCGCGGGCAGGGGCGAGCGGACGGCCGCGTGGCGTCCGCTCTCGTACGTGAGCGCCTCACGACGTAGACTGGGTACATGCGAACGTCCCCCAGCGAGGAGCGCCAGCAGGCCTGATGGCACGTGTGAAGGTGTCGGTCGGAAACGACCTGGCAACCGAGCTCGGCGGCGACCGGGACGCGGTGCTCCACGAGCTTGCGGAGCGGACGGGTGCGGCGGTCTACCTGCGAGGCAACGAGCTGACGCTCGAGGGCGAGGATCCGGCCGTCGAGCGGGCCAAGGCGATGGTCGACGAGCTGTCCGACCTGGTGTCGCAGGGCGTGTCGATCGGGCCGCAGACGGTCGACGCGGTCGCCGGTGTGCTCACCGTGGACGGCCGCGCGGTCGACGTCCTGCACGACGTCGTCTGGCGGCACCGCGGGCAGCGCGTGTCGCCGAAGACGCTCGGCCAGAAGTCCTACGTCGATGCGATCCGGTCGAACACGGTCACCTTCGGCATCGGGCCGGCCGGCACTGGCAAGACCTACCTCGCGATCGCCCTGGCCGTCGCCGCGCTCTCGGAGCGGGAGGTGGCGCGGATCATCCTGACGCGTCCGGCGGTCGAGGCCGGTGAGCGGCTCGGCTTCCTCCCAGGCGACCTGCAGGCCAAGGTCGATCCCTACCTGCGGCCGCTGTTCGATGCCCTGCACGACATGCTCGACGCCGACAAGCTGGCCTCCTACATGGACAAGGGCATGGTCGAGGTCGCGCCGCTCGCCTTCATGCGCGGGCGCACGCTGAACGACTCCTTCATCATCCTGGACGAGGCGCAGAACACGAGTCCCGAGCAGATGCAGATGTTCCTCACGCGCCTCGGGTTCGGCTCCCGCGTCGTCGTCACCGGTGACATCACCCAGATCGACCTGCCGCGCGAGCAGCGCTCCGGCCTCGTCAACGTGATGCGCGTGCTCGACGGCGTGCCGGACATCGCGTTCATCCGCTTCTCCGACGCCGACGTCGTCCGCCACAAGCTGGTGCAGCGGATCGTGAACGCGTACAAGCAGCACGCCGAGGCCACGGGCGGCCAGGAACGGCCGGAATGACGCTCGAGGTCGAGGTCGAGAACCACACGGCCTGGCGGATCGACGAGCCGGCCGCGGCGGCCGCGGTGCGCTCGACGCTCGTCGCTGAGGGTATCGACGCGGGCGACGTCGGCGTCCTGTTCGTCGACGAGGCGCGGATCGCCGAGCTGAACGGCGCTCATCGCGGCAAGCCCGCGCCGACCGACGTGCTGTCGTTCCCCATGGACGGTGACGACGAGCTGCCCGACGGGGTGCCGCGCCAGCTCGGGGATCTCGTCATCTGCCCGGCGGTGGCCTCGGCCGAGGGCACGGCGCTCGCGACGCTGCTCGTCCACGGTGCGCTGCACCTGGTCGGCTACGACCACGAGACGGACGACGGCAGCATGCTCCGGCGCCAGGAGCAGCTCGTACGGGAGGTGGGCCCGGTTGTCGCCGACCCTGCGTAGCCGTGACGAGGTCGTCAAGCAGGCGCGCAGGGCTGGGCCGTTCCGCGTGGCGCGCCAGGAGGCGGCGGGCCTTGTCACGAGCTTCAACTACGCCTTCGAGGGAATCATCTACGTCGTCCGCACCCAGCGGAACATGCGCGTCCACTTCGCCGTCGCGCTGCTGGTGCTGCCGCTGGGCGTGATCCTCGGCGTGACGCGGTTCGAGCTGCTGGCGCTGCTGCTCTCGGTCTCGTTCGTGCTCATCGCCGAGATGCTGAACACCGCGCTCGAGAAGGCGATCGACGTCGCGACCAACTCCTTCGACCCGCTGGCACGAACCGCAAAGGACGTGGCCGCCGGGGCTGTGCTGGTCGCGGCCGTCAACGCGACGTTCGTCGGCTACCTCGTGTTCGCCGAGCGCCTGCGCAATCCCAGCAAGCGGGCGATCGACAGCGTCAAGCAGTCGCCCGTGCACCTGACGGTGATCGCGCTTGCCATCGTCCTGCTGCTGGTGATCGCGCTGAAGGCGCGCACCGACCGCGGCTCGCCGCTGCGCGGCGGCCTGCCCTCCGGGCATGCCGCGCTGGCCTACGGAGGCTGGGTGGCGATCACGTTCGCTGTGGCGGACTACCGGCACGCGGTGCTCGTCTCGACGCTCGTCTTCGTGATGGCGACGCTGGTCGCTCAGACCCGCGTCGAGGCGGGGGTGCACTCGACGACGGAGGTGGTGCTGGGCGGCCTGCTGGGCGCCACCGTGACGGCCGCCGTGTTCCAGGTGTTCAGCTAGCCCGGCCACGCTGTGACGCATTCGTGACACCTGGCGTCTAGTTCCGTGACGCCGGGCTCCCTAGCCTGGGTGCATGGCCGAGACTGCCACCTCCACCGCCCTGGTGATCGGGGGCCGCTACCTGGCAAGCCCGGCGGCGCTGCGGGCTCGGCCGGAGGGCCCGATCGATGCGCTCGACACCAGCTCCGGGCGCGCCGCCCAGGTTCGGATCCTGTTCGCGAGCGAGGGGTGGGAGGAGGATGCGTTCGCAGAGGCGGTGTCACGCTGGTGCGCGCTCGCCTGTTCCGAGATCTGCGGCGTCCTGGACTTCGGCGACCACGAGGGCCGGCGGTTCCTGGTCGTGCCGCCGTCGCTCGGCATGAGCGTCGAGCGGTGGCAGCTCACCCGCAGGCCTGGCCCGGCCGACGCCGCCCGCCTGACGCTCGCGTTCGGCCGGCTGGCGGAGCGCATCGCCGCCGCGGGGTTCCCGGTCGACGCCTGCAACCTCGGCGACTGCGCCGTCGGACCCGGACCGACGCCCTTCATCGAGCGTCCGCTGATCGGTTCGCCGGTCGTCAACGACGTGCTGGTCGGCCCGCGGGACGGCCAGCGCACTCTGGCCTCGATCCTCCGAGCCGCGGCCGGCGGGCCACCGCCCGAGCCGCTGGGCCGGTGGCTGGAGACGGCCGCCCAGGCCGGATTCGGCTCGCTCACGGAGTGCCTCGACGAGCTCGAGCGGTGCGGAAACGAGGTGCGTCCAGGCGACGACCAGGAGCTGCTCGGCATCGACGGGCTGTTCGACGAGGACGACGCCGCATTCGAGGCGCGGCTGCTGGGGCCGGAGCCCCGGCGCTGGCCGAGGCGCCTCCTGGGCGGCCTCGGTGCCGTAGCCGCGGCCCTGCTCCTGCTCGTGGCGCTCGATCACCGCGGAGCGGGGGCGCCCGCCGCAGCGCCGGTTCAGGCAGCGCCGCGCCCGGTGGCGGTCGCTCCGTCCCGGCACCCTAACCATCACGCGCCACGGCATGAACACCCGCGACGCGGGCACCCGCGGGCGCACGCCCGCCTGCCGAAGGCCCGGCCGGCGTCGTCGGCAGCCGCCACACCTCCGCCGCCGTCCACCGCGACCCCGCCGCCTCCCACGTCCGGCGGCACCTCGGCCGGCACGCCGTTGCCGGATCCCGGCTCGGTCAGCACGCTGCCGCCCCCCTGATCTAGGCTGCTGCCGTGTCCCTGACGGAGTCCGACATGGAGCTCTACGAGCGGGCGCGCTCGGCATCGGCGAACGCGTACGCGACGTACTCGAACTTCGCCGTCGGCGCCGCCCTGCGCGTGCGCGGCGGTGAGATCGTGACCGGCGTCAACGTCGAGAACGCCTCGTACGGGCTGACCTGCTGCGCGGAGCGAAGCGCGGTCTTCGCCGCGGTTGCGGCGGGCCACCGCGAGTTCGAGGCGATCGCGGTCCATGCGGACGCATCGTCGGCACCTCCGTGTGGCGCCTGCCGTCAGGTGATGACGGAGTTCGCGCCGGAGCTGCGGGTGATCTGGAGGCGCGACGGCGACGTCGTGGCGACACCGCTTTCGGAGCTGCTGCCCGAGCGCTTCGTCCTTTGAGCGGCGCCGCTGAGACCCACCGGTCGGGCCTTGTCGCGCTCGCGGGCCGCCCCAACGCCGGGAAGTCGACGCTCGTGAACCGGCTCGTCGGCGAACACGTCGTCGCGGTCTCGTCGCGGCCGCAGACGACGCGGCGGCGCGCGCTCGGCGCAGTGCGCGGGCCGGGATGGCAGATGGTGCTGGTCGACCTGCCCGGCGTGCAGAAGCCGTTCGACCGGCTGACCGAGCGGATGCAGCGGTCGGTCGAGGAGACGCTCGCGGATGCCGACGCCGTCGTGCTGATGCTGAACGGGCCGGAAGGCGTCGGCCCCGGCGACCGGCACATCGCTGCCACGGTAATGCGGGCGGGCGCGCCGCCCTGCCTGATCGCCGTCAACAAGGTCGACCGCATGCGCCCCGTGCAGATCGCCGAGACGATCGCGGCGGCGGCCGAGCTGGGTGCCTTCCACGCCATCCATCCGATCAGCGCGAAGACCGGGGAAGGGGTGGAGGCCCTCGCGGACGACCTGGCGGCGCTGTTGCCGGAGGGGCCCGCGTACTTCCCTGAGGGGGTCACCACCGACCAGACCGCCGAGCAGAGGATCGCCGAGGCGATCCGCGAGGCGGCGCTCGAGGCGCTGCGCCAGGAGGTGCCGCACGCCGTCGCCGTCCTGGTCGAGGAGATCGCACGCGGCCGCAAGGGCGTGACGGTCGTACAGGCGTCCGTGATCTGCGAGACGCAGTCACAGAAGCGGATCCTGGTGGGGTCGGGCGGCACCATGATCAGGCACATCGGAACCGCAGCGCGGCCGCTGGTGGAGGCGATCGTGGACGGCCCCGTGTTCCTCGATCTGACCGTGAAGGTGCGGCCGAGGTGGCGCCGTGACGAGGCTGAGCTTGACAGGCTCGGTATCTGAATCCGGCGTCCAATGCATTACACTGGGACCGGATGCTTCCGTCCGACGACGACGACCTCGACAGCACAGCCGGCACGCTGAGCGACGAAGCCGAGCACCTCTCCCGCCAGGCGTATGCCCTCGCTTGAGAAGCGCCTGAGCTCGGCTCGCAAGGATGTCGAGCAGCGACGCTCCGCGCGCCCGCAGGACGATCTCGAGGCCGCAGTCGCCGCGCTGCCCCAGATCCGCCCGTTCACGGAGGCGATGTCGGGCGAGGAGATCGACTTCGTGCTGCGCCTCAAGGGTGTCGACAGCACGCTGCTTCGCACCGCCGAGGATCACGAGGTGGCGGCTCTGGCGGCGTCGGTAGAGCCGCTGGCAGCCCTTCATCGCGAGACGGCGCTGCCGCTGCTGCTGACCGACGTGATCGTCGACGGCTACCAGCTGTACGAGGCGCGGGTGGCCGGTGCCGGCGGGGTGGTGCTGATCGCCGCGGCGTTCGACGACGAGGACGACCACGACCACATGGCGGATCTCTACTCGCTGGCCGGGTCGATCGGGCTCGATGTGATCGTCGAGGTGTCGGACGAGGAGGAGATCGAGCACGCGCTCGAGTTGCTCGACCCCGACTCGTTCCTCGTTCGGAACCGGCCTGAGGACGGTGGGGCGGTGGACTTCGAGCGGACGTTCTCTCTGCTCGAGGAGGTTCCCGCCGGCAAGTTCGTGCTCAGCCAGGGAGGCGTGCGCGAGCGCGATGAGGTGGAGGCGCTCGAGCGTGCGGGCGTGGACGCCGTGATCCTGGGCCCGTGGGCTGCGGCGGGCGACCTGGCGGACACGCTGCGCGTCCTGCGCGGCGAGTCGCGCTAGCTACCCAAACAGCGCCTCGGCCTGGTGGTAGAGCTCGGGCGGAACCGTCTTCAGCTTCGCCACCGCATCCGCGATCGGCACGGCGACGATGTCGTTGCCTCGGAGCGAGGCCATCATCCCGAACTGTCCGTCGAACACGAGGTCGGCCGCCTTCAGACCGAAGCGGGTGGCGAGCACGCGGTCGTGAGCGGTGGGGGAGCCGCCGCGCTGAACGTGCCCGAGGGCGGTGACGCGGGTCTCAAATCCCGTGCGCTGCTCGATCTCGGCGCCGAGAACGGCGCCGATTCCGCCCAGGCGGGCATGGCCGAAGGCATCCGTCGTGGCGGCGGCGATCACCTCGGCTCCGCCGTCCTCGAAGCGCAGCTCCCAGCCCTCGCTGACGACCACGATCGAGAAGTCCTTGCCGCGGGCATGGCGCCGCTGGATCAATCCGCAGGCGTGCTCCACGGTGACCGGCTGCTCGGGAATCAGCACGACGTCGGCTCCCCCGGCGATGCCCGAGAGCAGGGCGATCCACCCGGCGTGGCGACCCATCACCTCGCAGACCATGACGCGGTCGTGCGACTCCGCCGTGGAATGAAGGCGGTCGATCGCCTCAGTCGCGATCGACAGAGCGGTGTCGAAGCCGAACGTGTAATCGGTCGCGGAGAGGTCGTTGTCGATCGTCTTCGGAACGCCGACCACCGGGGCGTCGTGCTCCGCGTGGAGGCGGGCGGCAACGCCGAGGGTGTCTTCACCGCCTATGGCCACGAGGGCGTCCAGTCCGGCCAGCGCCGCGAGCGTGCGCTCGACGCCGTCGTCCACCTTGTAGGGGTTGGTGCGCGAGGTGCGGAGGATGGTGCCGCCCCGAGGGAGGATGCCGCTGATGTCGGCGGCCGAGAGCGGGCGCATCGCGCCCTCGACGAGGCCCCGCCAGCCGTGGAGCACGCCGATGACCTCGTCTCCACGGTCGAGCGCCCGGCGGGTGACCGCCCGGATCACCGCGTTCAGACCGGGGCAGTCGCCTCCGCCGGTGAGGATGCCGATGCGCACTCGCGAGATGCTACCGCCGCCCGCCGTCGAAGCCGAGGCGATTCACGTACGCTGCGGGCGGCAGGCCGAAGTGGCGGAACCGGTAGACGCGCCGGACTCAAAATCCGGTGACCGCAAGGTCGTGTGGGTTCGAGTCCCACCTTCGGCACTCCGAGAAGACGTCGTTTCGCGCGGTTTCGCGTCAACCATGCCGTTTCGCGCATTGTTGCCCCGGTTCGATCTAGCTGAACCCCTAGAGCGGTTTTCGGGCGTGGTGTGACGAATACGTGACTAGGCAAGGTCGCGGGCCAGCGCCGATAGGATCGTTCGCCGTGATCGAACTGCCCGTCCTCGCCTTCACGTTCGTCGCCGCAGCAACCGGTGTCATGCTCGTGAGATTCGAGCGAGAGCGCGGCGCGATGAGGCACGTGCCCTGATTGTGATCGACCAGGTGATCTCCTTGCCGGACCGCGAGTTCCTTCCGTGGTTCACCTCGATCGAGGTCGGGTTGACCCTTCGCCCCGGTCGAGTGTTTCGCGGGTACAGCATCGCGATCGCGGACGAGAATGACCGGACGTTCGCCTCGTCCGCGCATTACGACCTGCCGGAGAACGGGAGCACGACGATTACCGTGCCGATCTCACCGCCACGGGGGAAGAATCAGGTGGTGATTGTGAAGGTATTGAACAACTGGAACCGGACAGTCAAGAGCGAGCGCGGACGCGTATAGACGCCGCGAGTTCAAGCGGGTACCGCCAGTAGACGCGGTCTCTTGATTCATCCGCGCCGGCCGGGGAGGTAGTGGCCTCTCTAGCGCTTATCGATCCGGTGAATCGGGATGATCTCCGGCTCCGCCGCCATCTCGATCCCAGCGTCAGCCAGCATCGGCATCAGGATCTCGCCGTACGCCTGAAGATGCTCAACCGAGTCCCAGATTTCGCTGACGTGGAGGTCGCCGTCGGTTCCGAAGCAGACGTGGAATTCCCGGCCGTCGGGGGGATACGTCGGGGTCGCCAGTTCGCGCTGTACCACCTGGTCGTACTGCACGGCGGTGAGGTGCTTCGGATGGAATCGGACAAGGATGCTCATGACGATCCTCCACGTTAGGGGCCGCCGCAACCCTATCTGGATTGCAGACGCCCAGCCTCTCCAGCGTCGCAGGAGGGGCTACTGCTGGCGGCAGGCGAGCAGCGCGAAACATGCCCATGCGATGGCGACGCCAGAGGCAGACCCAGCTGTTTGTCTCCGCGAGGTTGTTGACGCGCTGGAGTGGTGTGAGTCCGCTCAGGGCGCGGTCACTCGGACGGTTGCCGTGGGCTGCGTTTGGATCGGTAGAATCGTTGCGCAGTGACGCGGTGGGCGTCCTACGTCGTCTCCGCGGACCACGTCCGCACCTTTCGGCAGAAAGGCGTGTCCCTGCAGTGGGTCCGAACGCTTCGCCAAGCCGTGCGCTTGCTGACGCGATCGAGAAGGCCGGGTGAGCCCTTCGGCCCATGATGCCCGGGCGGCCGGCCTCGACCTGTGGGACGCCAGCCGACAAGTTCGGCAAGACCCCTCGTTCGCGCCGTTTCACTCAACCATGCGTTCTACCGCCAGCTCAGCAGGTGACGGTGCCGTCACGTTCACGGGGAGGGCACCGGCTGCCAGTTCGGGGCGTAGCCGGGCGACAGCAGCGGGTGACGGTTGAGGCCTGTCGGACTAGCCACCCAGATCGTGCTATTGCACACGTAAATGATCTGGGTACCCGCTGGAGACCAAGCCGGATCATAACAGTCGAGCCCGGCCACGGACTGGGACACCTGCTTGGTGGTGTTCGTGGATGGTGTGTACTGGTAGACGACGAATCCGTCCGAGTAGGCAATCGCTCGCCCCTTAGGTGACCAGTCGAGCCACCCACAGCCTAACGTGCAGGTCATCAGCTTCCTCAAGCCGGTGCCATCAGGTTTGATCTCATAGATCGCCCGATCGCTGGATGAACGCGAGTCGCACGAGTAAAAGGCGATGTAGCCGCCGGTTCCCCAGGTTGGGTCGGCCGCGTAACCGCACGGTGCCACGGCACCGGTGATGTTTACTGCCGTTCCATATGGCGCGGTAGACCGGAGCTTATAGAGGTTGGTGGCCCCGTTCCGGTCGCTTTCGAACACTAGGTACTTGCCATCTGGGCTCCAGGATGGTTCCGATTCGTTCGCCGTCGAGGTCGTTACCTGTGTGATGGGGCCGCCATTGGCGCCCACGGTGTAGACGTCGACGTGGCGAACGAAGGCGATCCGTTTGCCATCCGGCGACCACGTCGGCGTGTTGTTGCCGGCGGCGGTGATCTGCCGCCGACCAGTGCCAGTGCTGGTCACGGTGTAGATCACCCCTCTCGTACCGAGATACGCGATGCGACCGTTCGTACCCGGATAGCTAGCCCGCGCTGGCCCTGCGCCGGCATTTACGGCCAGCAACGCGACGATTCCCACGATCACTCGCAACGTCTTGCCCACGATTGCCCCTTTGAGCCCCCGACAGTATGCGGCCCTAGGTCGGCCAACCTCTCACGACGCGCGACAGACGGCATCGGTAATAAACCACTGACTCTGCCGTTCGCCCTCATTCTGAGCAGCTTCCGCGGAGTGGGCCGGAGAGGAGGAGTTCGCGGCGGCCGTGGAGGCGATCGCGTCTGGGCTGGCCGGGGGATTCGGTGGGGAGGAGGACGACGAGAAGACGTCGCCGCGCGCGTTAGCGGCGCGTGCATGGTGCGCGCATGGACGTGTCTCCGAATGGTGCGATCCGCTGCCAGGCGTTGCAGCCTCGAGAACGCATGGTTTCGCGGAACGAGCCGGTTGCGCCGCTCAGCGGCGCCGGCGCTGCGAGTCGATACCGGGGTCTGTTGCGCGTGCTAGCGCACGGAAGGCGGCGAGATACGTGATGACGGCGGCGGCAGCAAGCAACGCCCAATCCATGGTCAGCGCCGGCAGTCCGAGGCTGGGTAGTGAGTATGAGGTCGTCCCCCGCTTCACGAGCTGCTCGTCCCAGAAGTCGCTGGCTCCCATGATCAGTCCGTAGGGAAGTAGGAGGGCGAGGTAGCAGGCGAGGGCGGTCCGCAGCCGGGTCGCGCGCATGCTCGGAAGCGTTCGGCGCAGGGCGAGTGCGGTCACGGCGAGCAGCCACCCGCCGAATCCGTCGTGGTGACCGAGATGAACGGCGTGCAGGTAAGGATGGCCATGCTCGGGCAGGATCTGCTTTGACATGAACACGGCCGACAGGCCGGGGATGTCGCCCACATAGACGCCGAGGTTGGCGAGGATCCACGGGAGCGCTGCGACGCTCAGCAGCACTGTTAGCATGATCGCGACGCGGTCGCCGGACGTGGTGGGCAGCCGCGGGCCGGGCCCGCAGCGGCGCAGAACCACGGCGGTGATGGCGAGCGCCAAGACGACCCCGCACGCCGCTGGCGCGTTTGACCACTTGACGTCGAGATTCGACGCAGTGGTCACGCCCGGCCATGCGATCGTCGCACACAACACCAGCGAGACAAGCGCTGCAACGGTCATTGCTCGGCGCTCGGGCGGTGTCCGTCCTGATCCCATCCAGCGGTCGACGGGAACCGCCAACAGCGCGATTGAGGCGAGTGACACGGGCCACCCCAACAGCACGATGACTCGGCCCAAGCCACCGCTGATGCCGCTTCCACTGACGTTGTAGAAGTCGGAGGCTGGCAGGCGCGCGTAGGTGACCCCGGCGGATGCTGCGATGACTCCCCACATCAGCCATACCAGCCGGCCCTCGTGCAGACTCGCACCACGAGCCACCACACGGTCACCCTCAGGCCCGCCGCTGACTCGAGAGCCAAACCGCGTACTCGTGCGGCTATCCCGCCGGTCAGGCGGACCGATCAGCGCTGCGTCTGGACGAAGATCACTGGACGTACCGATCGTCTCCTTCACGGGAAAGGATCCCGCCGAAGCATGGTGTCTGCCTCGGCATATCCCCTGCATCGACCTACGCGTGTCCACCGATCGGGATGCGGCAAGCGGATCGTTCAACCTCACCTGGCAACAGCATCACACCAGGTACTCGAGGGAGCCCGCAGGGTCGACACGGGAAGCTGCGCCGAGCCCGACGAGCCGGCCGGCACCGGACGCACCACATGCGGCCGTGCCCAGCACGATCATCACGCCAAAGGCAGAGACAACCGCCCCTCGAGCCCCGGCCGACAACCTGAACGGCACCTCGCCATGCACCCACTCTCGGACGAGCCGATCTCCTACACATCGCTGATCCTCCGACATGCCGTTCAGCCAACGACTGATCCGCTTGCCCGCCTAACTGGAGTATTCGTCGTGGATGGAATCCTGCTGTGGATGCGTGGCTACCTGACCTCCGCGTTCCAGGGTGGCGCAGAGGGCCGGAGGCGGGTGATGTTCCTGCTGTTCGCGACCCTGTGGCCGGTCACGATGGTCTCCGCCAGGGGCGACGCACTTCACTGCAGCGTGGCCGATGACGGCCGCGGCTTCAATACCGCCACCTGGGACAACGTCCGCAAGGGACACCACATGGGCATCGACGCGACCGCCGCGCGGGTGCACGTGGCCGGCGGAACCTTCGCCATCGAAAGCGAGGTGGGGAAGGGGACGCACGCGTCGTTCAGCCTGCCGCTCGACTCCCAGCATCCGCCCGAACCTTCGGTGAGCTCGTGGCCTGTCAGCGCCGACCATGGATCGGCCGAGCGGTTCGACGACGGTCACTCAGACGTACCACCTTCCGGGAGGTCGCTCGCAGTCCGGCCGCGCATACCGTAGGCGACGCCGCCGGTGACTCCGGCCGCGGCGAGGCCCGTGACAAGGATGCGGTTGCGGGTGATATGCCGATCCGGATGTGCAGATGCCTTGATGAACGCGCGCGCGATTCGCATGTTGGCCCTGACGCGCCTGTCGTCGACGGCTCGACGTGGTCCGACGCGACGTGCCCGGATAAGCGCACGTTGGGTATGGCGCACGGCGCGTCGCTGATAGCGGTGGGCATGCGGGTCGCGAGCCATGGTGACCACCACAGCTACGGCTCCACCCAGCGCAGTTGCGACGGCGTGGGTGTTGCGTGAGATTCGCTGCGCGGGGGTCGGTGTGCGTGCCATTGGGGGACCTCCTCGGTCAAGCGCCGCCACGGCAACGGACGGCGGGGTGCAGGGCGAAACTGGCCTCAGGGCGTCAGTGCGTCGATGCGTAGTACACGGCCACGGTCAGTAGCGGGACGGCCAGAACGAGGAGGAAGATCAGAACCTCGATGATCTCGAACATCGCCCGACCGATCGGATGCTCCCGAGTCGGCTCGTGAGCCGGTGTTGTGCGAGTAGCGGTTGCCATCGTTGGTATCTCCTTCACACGAGGGCTGTGACGGTGCCCGTCGCACCAACTTGCGGGGGCGGCGGGCACCGTCCGCGGGCTAGTAGTACTCCTCCGGCCGTGCGCCGGCGGTCAATGCGAACAGCACGCCGAGGTTGAGCGCGACCCCGACGAACGCCGACCATGGTGCGGCGAAGATCATGAAGAACCAGAGGATCGCCGCGAAGCTGCACAGCCCGACTCCGATCATGTTGCCGGTCGTCGAGCCGCTCCAGGCGAGGATTCCGGCCAGCAGCTGCAGGCCGCCCCAGATCAGGAACGCCCACCCCCAGAACGTCCAGTTCGTGTACACGATCTGGTTGTGGAAGTAGGAGTGATGCTCGAGCAGGGTGAAGCCGTTCACGAAGTTGATCGCCCCTCCGATGATCAGCAGGATGCTCGCGAACACCACCCAGCCGGTCGGATGCACGCGTGTCGACTCGCGCGTCTCGGAAGCGCCATGAGCAGTCATGGTTGCCATGATTCTCACC
>DASSEV010000058.1:0-59014 GCA_035695105.1 Gaiellales bacterium | reverse complement strand
CGGCGCTCTGCCGGCGTGCGCGGCTGGTATTCCAGCGCCTGCGGGGCGAGGGCCGCTACGGGCCCGACCCCTGGGCGAGCTCGTTGGCCACCTGCTGGTCGAGCTTCAGAAGCGCGGAGTGCAGGTCGGCAGTGCTGATCTTGCCCGCCTGCCACTGGCCGTCGAAGTTGTCGACCAGGCTGCCGTAGCCGTTACCGGACGGCGTCGTCGGCGGCGCGAACGCCGACTTCGGGTTCTCCCAGACGTGCAGGAACGTGGTGAACTGCGGAGGCAGCTTCAGATCCGGCGACTGCTGAGACGCCGGGGTGGTCGGCACGTTGTTCACGCTGTTCGCCATCTGAACGAGGTACGTGGTGTCAGAGGCGAGGAACTTCACGAGCAGCCACGCCTGTGCGGGATGCTTCGCGCCCTTCGGGATGCCGACGATCGTCCCGCCGACGCGAGCAGGCCCGTACTGCTGGGGATGGCCCGGCCCGGCCGGGAACGGCGCCGTGTCGTAGTTGAGCGGCGGGTGCTTGTCGTCCGCGATGAACGCCGTCCGCCACTCGCCGTCGAACATCATCGCCACCTTGCCGTTCTCGAACGCATTGCTCGGGTTGAACTCGTTGTTCGTGTTGGCGGCGTAGAACTTCGTGATGTTGTCGTAGCCGTACCAGTCGATCAGCTGACGCTGCCACATGAAGGCCGACGCCCAGCCCGCATCCTCCGCGAACTGCGGCTTGCCGCTCGAGTCGAACCACTTTGCTCCCCACGCGTTCGCGAGGTCGCCGGGGCCGAGCTCCTCCCAGTTGTCGAGCGGGACGAAGCCGGCCACCTTGATCGAGCCGTCCGGATTGCGCACGGTCAGCTTCTTGGCATCGGCCATAAGCTCGTCCATCGTCTGCGGCGGCGAGGTGATGCCGGCCTTGGCGAACATGTCCTTGTTGTAGTAGAGGCCGTAGGCGTCCGTCAGCGAGGGCAGCGCGCACTGGTTGCCGTTGACGTTCGTGTACGTGATCGCGGCCGGCGCGAAGTCGTTGATGCTGAGCCCGTCGGCCTTCATGTACGGCGAGAGATCCTCCCACAACCCGCCGGCGCAGTACTGGCCGACGTAGTCAGGACCGAACGGCATCGCCACGTCGGGCGGGTTGCCGCCATTGATGGCGTTGACCAGGTTCGGATCGAAGGTATCGGTGTTGCCGTTCGGCTGCACCTCCTCCTTGATCGTGATCCACGGGTACTTCACCTGGAACCGCTTCAGCGCATCCTTGAACGGCTGCGCCTCCCGGCCGCTCCACATGTCCCACAGGACGATCGTGACCGGCGTCTTGTCGATCTTGCTCGAGGGCTGAGGGCCGCTCGAGCTGTTCGAGCTGCCGCCGCCGCATCCGGCCGCGGTCAGGAGTGCGACAAGCGCACCCAAGGTCAGCAATCGGATTCGTCTCATCTGTGAGGCCTCCTGACGGGTTCCTATACGACGGCGGTCCGGGACAGTGGTTTGCGGGTGAAGAGCTGGTCGCGGGCTGACTCGAGCGCGGTCACGACCGCGCCGTGCAACACGGCCTCGTCGCCAAGCTGTGACGTGGCCAGCCGCGGAGCGAACGGGGAGATGGCGCGCAGCCGGCGATCGACGGCCGGCAGCAGGTCGGGGTTGCCCCCGATTCCGCCGCCGAGCACGATCAGCTCGGGGTCAAGCACCGGCGCGACGCCGGCGATCGCCACGGCGATCCGTCCGGCCTCCTCCTCGACGACGGCGGCGGCCCTCGCATCGCCGCGCCGCGCGGCCGCGAAGATGCCCTTCGCAGCCTGCCGCAGGCCGGTGGCACGAGCCGCACCCGTGACGGCCGACGCGCCGGCCCACTCCTCGAGCATGCCCCGGCGCCGGAACCGCGGATCGGATGGGTCACCCGTGCCTATCGGCATGTAGCCGATCTCCCCGGCGGCTCCGCCTGCGCCGCGATAGAGCTCGCCGGCGATGACGATGCCCATGCCGACGCCGGTGCCGACCCAGAGGAACGCGAAGTTGTCGACACCCCGCCCCGCTCCGTGCGACCGCTCGCCGAGCGCGGCCAGGTTGACGTCGTTCTCGAAGCTGACGGCCGTTCCGAGCTGCTCGCGGATGGCGCCGACCAGCCCCTGCCGCCCCCACCCGGGAAGGTTCGGAGCGTGCGCCAGCAGGCCGCGGGACGGGTCGAGCACGCCCGAGCTGCCGACGGTGGCGTGGGTGATCTGCCGCCAGCGCAGCCCCGCCTCGCTGGCAACGCGGTGGGCCACATCGCCGATCTGGCGGACGAGCGCCTCGGAGCTACGGGCGCGCGCACGCTCGTCGAGCCGCGCGACGATCTTCCCGGTGATGTCGGCCACCGCAGCACGCAGCCAGTGCGCGCCGACGTCGATGCCGACCACCCAGCCGGCCTGTGGGTTCAGCTCGTAGAGGACGGCGCTCGGCCCCTTGCCGCCGCTCGCGCGCCCCACCTCGTGCACGAGCCCCGCGTCGACCAGGCTGCCCAGCGCGAGCGAGACGGTCGGCTTGGAGAGGCCGCTCTCGCGGGCGATCTGCGCGCGCGAAGTCGCGCCCCCACGCTGGATCAGGTCGAGCACCGCGCGCTCGTTGATGGCGCGCAGGAGGCGTGGCTGGCCCGCGGCATACCGAGTCTCTGCGATCGCCGTCGTCTTCCCTCCTCAACCGCCTATAGTAAGGAAACCTTACTGACAGTGGCAAAATACGCCGCCGCCCGGACGAGTGTCAAGATAGGGGGAACACGATGACCCAGCTAGCGCTTCACGGAGGAGACCCCGTCCGCACCGATCCGTACCCCGCCTGGCCGGAGATCGACGAGCGCGACGCCGAGGCCGTGGCCGACGTCGTGCGCCACGGGCAGATCGGTGGCTGGCCGGAGCCAGGCCCGAAGGCAGCCGAGTTCGGGTCGCGGTTCGCGGCCTACCAGGGGGCTGCCCATGGCCTGGTGATGGTCAACGGCACCGTGACCATGGAGGTGGCCCTGAAGGCGCTCGGCATCGGCTGGGGGGACGAGGTGATCGTGCCCGCGCTGACGTTCGCCGCCACCGCCTACGCCGCGATCGCGGCGGGAGCGCTGCCGGTGATCGTCGATGTCGAACCGGAGCGCTGGACGATCGACCCGGATGCGGTGGAGGCGGCGATCACGCCCGCCACACGGGCGATCATGCCGGTCCACCTCGGCCAGCAGATGGCCGACATGAACCGCCTCACCGAGATCGCCGAACGCCACGGACTGGCCATCGTCGAGGACTGCGCGCACGCGCACGGCCAGCAGTGGGGCGGCCGCGGCGCGGGCTGCATCGGCGCATTCGGGTCGTTCAGCCACCAGTCGTCGAAGATCCTCACCGCGGGTGAGGGGGGCTCGCTGCTCACCAACGACGAGGCGCTGGCGCGCCGCGCGCACTCGATCATCGACTGCGGCCGCCCAAAGGATCCGGCAGGCCAGGAATACACGTTCGGCGCCAACTACCGGCTGGGCGAGCTGAACTGCGCACTGCTCTGCAGCCAGCTCGACCGCTTCGAGCAGCAGCGGGCGGCGCGTGAGGAGGGCGCGCGGCTGTTCGAGCAGCTCGCGGACGGCCTCGAGGGCGTGCGCATCAACCCGATCCATCCCCGCATCACCCGCTGGAGCTTCTACCGCTACCTGATCCGGATCGATCCCGAGGCGTTCGGCGGCGCCATGTGCGAGACGGTGGCAGACGCGCTCGAGGCCGAGGGCATCCCTGCGGAGGTGCAGTACCCGCCGATGAGCCGGTACGACCTGTTTCAGCCGCACCTGTCACGGCTGCCCGTGTGCGTCGAGCATGCGGACCGTCTCGACCCGGCGCGGATGAGCTTCCCGGTCGCCGAGGCGGCCGGCGAGCGTCAGGCCGTCTACCTCAACGAGTGCGTGTTCCGGGCTGGGCGTCGGGGCGTCGAGGACGTGGTGGCGGCGCTGGCGAAGGTGCAGCAGCACGCGCACGAGCTGGTGTCGGTGCCGGCCGCCTGAGGTTCATTCGCCGAAGAAGCGCGGAAGGAACTCGCGGTTCTCCTCGAGCAGCGCGTCGAGCAGCGGGGCGGCCACGCGGTAGTCAGCCGACAGCGGGTTGGCCATCAGCGCCTTCAGGGCCGTGTCCCTGTCTCCCGTCACGGCCGCCTCGACGGTGAGCCGCTCGTAGGCCTTCACCTGCTCGACCAGCCCCAGCATCTCCGGCGCGAGCGGCTCCACCGGCAGCGGCGTCGCGCCGTGCGCGTCGATCCGGCAGGCCACCTCGACCACGGCGTCATCGGCCAGGTTCGGGATCGCGCCGCCGTTGCGGACGTTCACCACCTGGACGTCGCCGCGGTCGGTGTGCAGCGACTCGAGCAGCATCGCCGCGGCCTCGGAGTAGAACGCCCCTCCGCGCTGCTCGAGCAGCTTCGGCTTCTCGTCGAGCGACGGATCGCGGTACATGTCGAGCAGGTTGCGCTCGATCTCCATCACCTCATCGGCGCGTGAGCGGGCTGTGCGCTGCTTCTCGAGCACCTCGCCGGTGAGGTAGAAGTAGCGCAGGTAGTACGAGGGGATCGAGCGCGTGAGACGCACGAGCCCGCCCGGCAGGTCAACCTCCTCGCCCAGCTGGTCGGCGTAGGTGTCGATCAGATCGGGAAGCCGGTCGACGCCGTCGACGAGCACCCTGCGCTCCCACGACAGGTGGTTGAGGCCGACGTGCTCGAGCTGCACGTGCGACGGGTCGACACCGAGCTGCTTGGCGAGCGAGCGCTGGAATCCGATCGGGATGTTGCAGAGGCCGATGGCGTGATGGTCGTGGTCGATCAGCGCCTGGGTGACCAGGCCGGCCGGGTTCGTGAAGTCGAGCAGCCAGGCCCCGTCCGCTCCCAGGCGGGCCATGTCCTCGGCGATGCCGAGCACGACCGGCACGGTTCGAAGCGCCTTCGCGAAGCCGCCCGGCCCGGTGGTCTCCTGGCCGATCAGCCCGAAGCGGGCGGGGATGGTCTCGTCACGCAGCCGGGCCTGCAGCCCGCCCACCCGCAGCTGCACGAGCACGAAGGAGGCACCCGTGACGGCCTGCTCCCGGTCGGTTGTGAGCGTCAGCCTGCCCGGGAACTCCAGCTTGCGCAGGATCCGCTCCGCGAGGCCGCCGACGATCTCGAGGCGCTCCTCGTCGATGTCGTGGAGCACCAGCTCCTCGACGTCGAGCACGTCGCGACGCAGACCGAAGCCCTCGATCAGCTCCGGCGTGTAGGTGCTCCCGCCTCCGATCACCGCCACTTTCACAACGTCCCAATCCTAGGGTATCCTGGCGCCGAAGTGAAATCGTTAGGAAAGTTTCCTGACAGATTCATCGAGGAGATCGCCGGCCAGCCGGACGCTGTGCGCAGGGCGGAGGCGACCCTCACGCGGCAGGCGGACCAGGTGGCCGACCTGCGGCGCGCGATCGACCGCCCCGAGCCGATCATCTTCACGGGGATGGGCAGCTCCTACGACGCGTCCTACCCGGCGGTCACCACGCTCGCGGGCCGCGGCGTCGACTGCTGGATGCTCGACACCGCCGAGCTGCTGCATTTCCGCATGGCGGCGCTGCGGCGTGCCGGGGTGCTCGCCTGCATCAGCCAGTCGGGCGAGAGCGCCGAGCTGGTGAAGCTGGTCGAGCGCCTGCCGGCAGAGCGGCCGCTGGTCGCGGCGGTGACCAACGGCCGCGAGAACACGCTGGCCCGCGCCGCCGACATCGCGCTCGACACGGGCGCCGGCGAGGAGCACGGGCCCTCGACGATGACGTTCGCCGCCGCGCTGGCCGTGCTCGACGGGCTGGTCGGCGACCCGCCGTTCGAGCGGGCGGCGCTCGAGATGGAGCGGCTGCTGGCCGAGCCCGAGCAGACGGCGGAGCACCTCTGCGAGTGGATCGACGGGCGCCCCACGCTCGCCCTGGTCGGGCGCGGCTCCGCGCGGGCGGCGGCCGAGATGGGCGCGCTCACGCTGAAGGAGGCGGCCCGCTTCCCCGCGGAGTCGTTGCAGGCTGCGCAGTTCCGGCACGGGCCGCTCGAGCTGGCCGGGCCGCGTCTGGCCGTGATGGTGGTCGCGACCGAGCCGCGGACACGCGACCTCGAGCTGCGGCTGGCGGAGGAGCTGGCGGCCGCAGGCGCGGCCGTGCTCGTGATCAGCCAGGACGGCGATGCCCCCGACGGCTGCGAGTCGGTCGCCGTCGGACCGCTCGAGAACGGGCTCGCCGCCGCCGCGGCGACGATCCCGGCGCAGCTGCTGGCCTGGCGGCTGGCCCGCTCCCGGGGCCTGACGCCGGGGGAGTTCGCGATCGCCGGGAAGGTGACGACGCGCGAGTGAGCAGCCGCATCGCCCTCACATTCGACACCGAGCACCCCGACCACCCGGCGGCACACGGCAACCTCGAGCGGCAGCTCGACGAGCTCGAGCGCCGCGGGGTACGCGCGACCTTCTTCATCCAGGGCCGGTGGGCCGCGGCCAATCCGGCGCAGGCACGGCGGATCGCCCAGGCCGGGCACGTCATCGGGAACCACTCGAAGTCGCACGCGCCGATGGACATGCTGACCGACGAGGGCATCGCAGCCTCGCTGCACGGCGCGGAGGAGATGATCGAGCTCAGCTGCGGCGCCAGCCCGCGGCCGTGGTTCCGCTGTCCCTACGGCGCCGGCGCGGACGATCCCCGCGTGCTGGCCGCGATCGAGCGAGCCGGCTACCGCCACGTCGGCTGGGACATCGACACCACCGACTGGGAGCCCGACCGCACACCGGCCGACATGATCGTCACCGTCCTCGACGGCCTGCGCCGCCACGGCGACGGGGCGATCGTGCTGATGCACAGCTGGCCCGACGTGACCGCCTCGGTGGTGGGCGACCTGGTCGATCACCTGCGCGGGGAGGGCGCCGAGCTGGTGGGGGTGGGCGAGCTTGCCTAGCCGGAACTCCCGCGCCCCCGCCGTCCTCGCCGTCGACGGCGGCAACTCCAAGCTCGACGCCGTGTTGCTCAGCCGCGGCGGCCGCGTGCTCGGCGCCGCCCGCGGGGGCGGGGCCAGCTTCTCGCCCGACGATCACGAGCAGTCGTTCGCCGAGCTCGCCGCGACCGTCGGCCGCGCCTGCCGGGGCGCGGGACTGCGGCCGGGCGCGGGACCGATCGCGGAGGTGGCCGTCTTCTGCCTGGCCGGGGCCGACCTGCCGGTGGACGACCGCCGGCTGCTGCGCACCATGCGGTCGCTCGGGTGGAGCGAGCGGCTGCTGCTGCGGAACGACACGTTCGCGGTGCTGCGCGCCGGCACCGACCGGCCGTGGGGCGTCGGCGTCGTCTGCGGCACCGGGCTGAACTGCTCCGCGGTCTCTCCCACCGGTCGGATCGTCCGCTACCCCGCCATCGGCGAGATCTCCGGCGACGGCGGGGGCGGCGACTGGCTGGGCCTGCACGCGCTGCGCGCGGCCATCCGCGGACGCGACCGGCGCGCACGGCATACGGTGCTCGAGCGGGAGGTGCCCGCCTACTTCGGCCTGTCGTCGCCGAAGCAGGTGATGGAGGCGCTCTACCTGGGCCGGCTCGATCATCACCGTCTGACGGAGCTCCCGCCGCTCGTGTTCCGGGCCTCGGCCGCCGGAGACGCCGCGGCGCAGCAGATCGTCGACGCGCTTTCCGCCGAGATCGTGGCGATGGTCGTCTCGGCCATGCGGCGCCTGCGCATGACGCACACGGACGCGGACGTCGTGCTCGGCGGCGGCGTCGCCCGCGGCCGCGACCCGCGCCTGCTCACCCACATCGAGGACGGCGTCCACGCGGCCGCACCGGCCGCGCGGGTGTCCGTGCTGGACGCGCCGCCCGTGCTCGGGGCGGCCTACCTGGGCCTTGACGAGATCGGCGCACAGCGGCGAGCATACGGCGAGGTGCGCAAGGCGATCACCCACGACCGACTGGCACCGACGAGGAGGCGCTGAGTGGCCAGGATCCTGTTGGACGGCGTGACCAAGGTGTTCAGCTCCGAGGTCGTGGCCGTCGACCACATCTCGATGGAGATCGCGGACGGCGAGTTCATGGTGCTGGTCGGCCCGTCGGGCTGCGGCAAGTCGACGCTGCTGCGGATCGTCGCCGGGCTCGAGGAACTGACCGACGGCGAGGTCGTGATCGGCGACACCATCGTCACCGACCTGCCGCCGAGGGATCGCGACATCGCCATGGTGTTCCAGAACTACGCGCTCTATCCGCACATGTCCGTCGCCCAGAACCTCGAGCTTGGGCTGAAGCTGCGGCGCACGGCCAAGTCTGAGCGGCGAGCCAAGGTGGAGGACGTCGCGCGCGTGCTCGGGCTGGAGACGCTGCTCGATCGCAAGCCGGCGCAGCTGTCAGGCGGCCAGCGCCAGCGCGTGGCGATGGGCCGGGCGATGGTGCGCGAGCCGCGGGCGTTCCTGATGGACGAGCCGCTGTCGAACCTCGACGCGAAGCTTCGCGTGGCGATGCGCGCGGAGCTGGCGCGGCTGCGCGACACGCTCCACACCACCACCATCTACGTCACGCACGACCAGGTCGAGGCGATGACGCTCGGCGACCGGGTCGCCGTCATGAAGGACGGCGTCGTCCAGCAGCTGGACAGCCCTCCCGTGCTCTACCGCTCGCCGGCCAACCTGTTCGTGGCCGCGTTCATCGGATCGCCGTCGATGAACCTGATCCAGGCCACCGTGCGCGACGGGCACCTGCACTTCGCCGAGCACCGGCTGCCGGTCCCCTCCGACACCGACCTGCGGCCCTACGAGGACCGCACGGTCGTGCTCGGCCTGCGACCGGCCGACTTCGAGGACGCGGCGCTGGCCCGCGACGAAGGCATGCCGGTGATGGAGGTGCTGGCCGAGGTGGTCGAGGAGCTCGGCTCGGAGGTCAACGTGATCTTCCGGCTGCAGGTGCCGCCGGTCATGACCGAGGCGGTGCGGGCCGCGGCGGAGCCGGACGCCGCGGACAACACCGTCGTGCCGCTGGTCGCGGACGCAGGTGAGTCGATCTGCACGGCCCGGGTCAACCCCCGCAGCACGGCGCGAGCCGGCGACCGCGTACGGCTGGCCGTCGCACCCGACCGCTTCTTCTTCTTCGACCTCGAGACAGGCCGTGCGATCCAGCCGGAGGGAGCGGCCGTCTAGAGCTCCACCGCCGCGGCCGGCTCGGCGTCGAAGCGGTACCCGACCCCGTAGTGCGTGTGGATGTAGGTGTACTCGGCGCTGCGCTGGTCGAGCTTCTCCCGGAGCTTGCGAACGCACACGTCGACCGAGCGGTCGCGCGGCCGGTACGGCGTCCCCCACACCCGCTGCTGCAGCTGGTCCCGGCTCATCACGCGGCCGCGCTCGGATGCGAGCACCGACAGCAGCCGGAACTCGGTGCGGGTCAGCTCCGCATCGGCGCCGTCGAGGATCGCGCGGTGGAGATCGGGATCGATGACGAGCCCCGGGACCTCCACGCGGTGCCGTGCCGGCGGGTCGGATCCACGGCCCGCGCGCCGAACCACGGCCTGTACGCGAGCGACGAGCTCACCCATGCCGAAGGGCTTCGCCAGGTAGTCGTCGCCGCCGATGCCGAGGGCGTACACCTTGTCCTGCTCGGTGCCGCGGGCGCTGACCACGATCAGGGGCATTCCCACCCCGTCGGCGCGCAGCGCCTCGATCATCCGCCAGCCGTCCATGCCCGGCAGCATCAGGTCGATGATGGCCACATCCGGGCGCTCGAAGCGCAGCTTCTTCATCGCGCGGTCGCCACGGTCCGACCACTCCACCTCCATGCCGGCATGGCGGAGGTGGGTGGCCATCGCAGTGGCGATGACGGCGTCGTCCTCGACGATCAGAACACGGGGCAAGCACGTCCCCCCACGTCGCACCGCCGGACCCGCGCAATCAGATGGGGAAGCATCGAGGACTCCGCGCAGCCGTCGAGCACCGCCCTGGTCTCGGCCACATCAGCTCGCCGCAAACCATCGGCGGGATTCGCGCTCGGTCGTTCGGAGATGAACCGGTGCTGGTGCTCCGCCACGAACCCAAGTCTGCCTCCGCCCGAGCCGCGCGTGGGTCGCACCCTGGTATCGATCGGGTAAAGGGATGGTGAAGCTCGCAGCCGCGGCTACGCGAGAGGGGTCGTCACCTCGTAGATCAGCGCAGCCGCGGCGGCTGCGGCGGGCAGCGTCAGAATCCACGCCAGCAGGATGTCCGCGGCAACGGCCCATCGAACACCGCTGAGCTTGCTGGCAGCGCCCGCGCCCAGCACGGAACCGGAGATCACCTGGGTCGTGGAAACCGGAAATCCGGCACGGCCGGTGTACCAGAGAACCATGCTGGCGGTCGTTTGCGCGGCGAACCCATGGGGCGGCTCCAGCTTGAAGATGCGCGATCCCACTGTCCGCATGATCCTCCACCCGCCAACGTACGTGCCGGCCGCAAGGGCGATGCCGGAGCTGACCTTGACGTACCAGGGGATGGTGAACTGATCGATGGTTCCGTTCGTGTAGAGCGCGAGCGCGATCACGCCCATCGTCTTCTGCGCATCGTTCGTCCCATGGAGGAATGCCATCAAGCTGCCCGATCCAATCTGGGCCACTCGAAAGCCGCGCGCCAGTCCGCCCGGCCTGGCACGATGGAACACCCAGAAGATGGCCAGCATCGCAAGGCCCGCGAGCAGGAAGCCGATGACGGGGCTTTGCACCGCGGGCACGATGATCTTGTTCCAGATTCCGTCCCACTGGACGCCACTGGGGCCCTCCGCAGCGAGCATCGCCCCGATCAGGCCGCCGAATAGCGCGTGGGACGATGAGGACGGGAGACCGAAGTACCAGGTCGTCAGGTTCCATGCGATGGCGCCGAGCAGCGCGGCAAGCAGGAGATGCTGCGTGACCAGATTGGTGTCGACGATGTCCTGACCGACCGACTTGGCGACCGCTGTCCACACGAGCGCGCCCAGGAGATTCATCACCGAGGCGATGAGAACCGCCACGCGAGGCGAAAGGGCCCGGGTCGATACGGTGGTTGCAACGGCATTCGCCGTGTCGTGGAACCCGTTGGTGAAATCGAACGCGAGGGCGGCCAGCACCACGAGCCATACGAGCACGCCGCTCACCGGTTTTTCAGGTACACGCTCTCGAGGACGTGCGCTGCCGTCTCACAGCCGTCGACTGCCTGCTCCAGATCCTGATGGATGTCCTTCCATTGGATGACGACCAGCGGATCCATTCCGTTGGAGAACAGCCCGGCGACAGCGTCCCGAACGATCCGATCGGCCTCGTCCTCGAGCGTATGGATTCCGACCAGCAGGTCGCGCACATCCTTGAGTCCCTCGAGCGATGCTACGGCGTCCGCGAGCTTGGCCGTCGCTCGGTGGAGGACAGCGGCTTGCTCGATCGCCTCGGGACGGATGTGGGCGACCTTGTAGAGCAGCAGCATGTCGGCAACCTGATCCATCAGATCGCAGACGTCGTCCAGAGCAGCGGCAAGGTCGTAGATGTCCTCGCGGTCGATCGGGGTGACGAAGCTGGTGTTCAACAGCTGGACGATCTCATGGGTCACTTCGTCACCGATGTGCTCACGATCCTTGATCTCGGCGACGAGAGCGACGCGGTCCGGATAGTGCTGGAGCAGCTCCGACAGCAGCTGCGACGTGGCCACCAGGTTGCTGGCAGACCGGTCGAACAGTGCGTAGAACTCGCGGTTCTGCGGAATCAACCTGAATCGGGCCACGAGCCCAGCCTACCCAAAGCTGGAGTCACCTGATCATTGAGCGAATGGCATCCAGCGTCCTCGAACAGCGTCCGCGTCACTGAGCCCGACGGTACGAAGGACGAGGGAAATCTGCAAACCGATGCGGCCAACCTGACCGCCGCTCTTCGCGCCCGCGGCCACGACGCCGAAGCGGTGGTTCACGAGGGCGCGATCTACCTGCGGGGTTGATACGCGGTCGAGCTGGCACGGCGAGGTGCCCGTCTCGGACGGCGGACATGGTGAGGCGGGCGCAACGCTCCCCGTCTACACTCACCTCGACTCCATGTCCGCGGTGACCAGACGTGATATCGATGCCCTTTGGGGTCCGGCAACCCCACAGTTCGCGTACCAGATCGCGACCCGGATCACATCCTTGATCGAGAACCTCCCTCCAGGCGATCCGGTGCGGCAGTACGGCATGGAGCGGCTCGCGGATCTGGACCGGCTCGCACAGGGCACGACGAAGGGTGCCGAGCCCGGGCACTGAGAGTCAGGCGCGACCGGCGAACCCGCGCAGCACATCGCGGGCGACGTAGCCGGCGATGCTGGGATTCTCCTTGAGCCGCCGCACGGAGTAGCCGTACCAGGCCTCGCCGTAGGGCGTGTAGATGCGAACTCGGTGGCCGGCGGCGATGAGGCGGTCGCGGAGCTGCTCCTTGACGCCGAGCAACAGCTGGAACTCGTACATGTCGGGCGTGAGATTGCGCTCGTCCGCCAGGCGGCGCGCCTCGCCGACGAGCGCGTCGTCGTGGGTGGCAACGGCCACCCGGCAGCCGAGGTCGACGAGCTCGCGCAGCAGGGCGAGGAAGTTGCGGTTGACCAGCGCCCGCTCGGTGTAGGCGAGCTCGGGCGGCTCGATGTAGATGCCCTTGACGAGCCGCACGCTGGGCGTGAGATGGGCGAGCGCCCGGACGTCGTCGAACGTGCGGCGCAGGTACGCCTGCAGGACGATGCCGACGTTGTCGTGGCCCCGCTCCCGCAGGGTGCGGTAGACGGCCAGCGTTCCGTCGGTCAGACCGCTGTGCTCCATGTCGATCCGCACCCTGTTGTCGTGGCCGGCGGCGACCTCGACCACGCGCGTGACCAGCTCCAGGGCGAGGTCGGGGTCGAACTCGAGGCCGAGGGCGGAGAGCTTGACGGATACGGTGGAGTCGAGGCCTTCGCGGGCGATGGCATCGAGCAGCGCGACGTACTCGTCGGCGGTGCGGAGTGCCTGCGATCGCTCGTGGATGAACTCTCCGAGCACGTCGACCGTGGCGACCGCGCCGATGCGGTTCAGGGAGGCGACGGTCGCGAGGGCGTCATCGAGCGTCTCACCCGCCATGTAGCGGTCGGCGAAGTGGCGCACGAGCGGCTTCGGGACGACCGGAAGCGAGTTGGCGATGAGGCGGTCGACGATACGCACGGCCGCAGGGCATCATAGGTCGACGAGGCGCTCGAGGACATCCTCGGCGAGGGCCTCGATGGCGGCGGTCGAGCCCGTCATGGCCTGGGAGAAGTCGGCGGGATCGCCTGCGGCGGCGGTGACGGACAGGGCACGCCAGGCGGCCGCGGCGTCGGGCGGAGGGTCGCCGGCGGCCGGGTCGGAGAGCAGCTCGAGGAGGTCGCCGTATGCATTGAGGGCAACGGCGAGGCGGCCGCTCGCCGAGCCAAGGCGATCGAGGTAGCCGGGCGTGGCAACGCGTGGCCCCTGGGCGGCCTCCGAGAGGGCGGCGAGGGCGGCCCGGACGTCCCCCGCGGCGGCCAGCTGCTGGGCGCGGCCGGCCTCGCGCAGGGCGGCCTCGGCGGCGCCGAACTCCTCGTCGAGCCGGTCGGCGTGGATCGCGATGGAGGCCTCCTCGGCGCGCTCGGCGAGGCCGAGCATGACGACGGCGTCGCGGACGAGGCGGCGATCGGCGAGGGGAGCGAGCGTTCCGTCGAGCGCGACGTAGGCATGGTCGTCGCCGGCGCCGAGCGCGACGACGTAGACGCGGTCGGAGCGGCCTGGCTCGGCGGCCATGACGGCTGCGACCGGCTGCCCGGCGGCGTGGGCGCCAGCGGCGGCCGCGGCCGCCTCGAGCTCCTCCTCCAGGGTCACGCTGCGGGGGTCTCGGCGGGCTGGACGGCGAGGCGCATCTCGAGCGCCACGAGGGCTGCGGCGGCGAGGGCAGCCCACGCGAGGGCCGGGACGAGCAGCGCAGCGGAGACGAGAGCGCCGGCGATGCCGAAGAAGATCACGGCGAGCTCGTTGGTGGTCACGGAGGCGACGTCGTCGGGGCGGGTGCGGACATGGCAGGCGAGCCCAGCAGCGTAGGCGACGGCAAGCGGGACGAGCTGCGGATGGACGATGGCGGCGACGGCGGCCGAGACGAGCGCGAGCGCGCACCAGGCGATGGCGTAGCGGCGGCCGCGCACGAGGCCGAGGCGAACGATGGTCGTGGTCTTCGGCGGGGACGCGGACCGGTCGGCGTCATGGTCGAGGTAGTGGTGCATCATCAGCATGCCGACCGCGTAGGCGGCCACAGCGAGCGCGGCGACCGCGATGGAGGGCGAGATGCGGGCGCCCTGCAGGACGGCGGCGCCGGTGACGCAGAGCCACAGACAGGTGCAGGCGATCGCCTCGCCGACGAAGGGGCGATAGGCGGCGCGGACGGGAGGCTGGGTGTAGAGCACGGCGCCGGCCACGCCGGCGAGGCCGAATGGCAGCATGATCAGGCCCCGCGAGGCGACCAGTGTGAGGCCGATGACGGTGGTCAGGGCGAAGGCGGCGAAGAACAGCAGGCGGAGGGCACGCGGAGTGAGCAGGCCGGCGACGAGCACCTTGCTGCCGCCGGAGATGATGCGGGGCGAGGCGTGGCGGTCGGTGCCGGAACGCCAGTCCTCGAGCTCGTTGACCGTATGAGCAAGGACGCCCTGGATGAGGATGCCGAGGGCCACGGCGCCGAGGTAGTACCAGCCCTGGACGTCGTCACCGGCCCCGAGCGCGGTGCCGAGGGTGATGGCGGAGAAGCTCCACAGCAGCACCGGAATGATGCGCAGCTCGAGCCACAGACCTCGTAGCAATGGGCTCATGGCAGGCCACGATACCAGCGGCCGCCGGTCGCTCCGGGTTCCGTCCGACACGGTCCGTACGATCTCGGGATGACTGCAGCACAGCTGATCGAGCCGCGCGGGGGCACGTCCGCGGAGGTCGAGGCGTGGAGGCTGCACGTCCTGCTGCAGGCCGGGTATCCGCTGAAGGTGGCGGAGCGGATCGCCCGAACGACCGCCGACCTGCACCAGGCCGTGGACTTCCTCGAGCGGGGATGCGCGCCGCACACGGCGGCGCAGATCCTGACCTAGCCGCCGAGAGGGTGCCCGAGGCGGCACGGGCGGCGATACTTCCGGCGTGAGCGCGAATCCTCAGCCGACCCAGTACGGCGACCGCAGGGTCTACTCGGTCGCCGGGTTCAACCAGGGCGTTGGCGGCTGGCTGCAGCGGCTTCCGGAGGTGTGGGTCGAGGGGGAGATTGCCGAGCTGAAACAGCAGGGCAGATGGGCGTTCGCGTACATGACGCTGAAGGATCCGGCGACAGGTGCGTGCCTGCCGGCGCTGATCCCGCGAACGCGGCTGGATGCGATGCAGCCGCCGCTGCGGGCGGGCGACAGGGTGCACGCGCTCGGACGGGCGGAGGTGTACGCGAAGAAGGGCGAGCTGCGGTTCCGGGTGAGCGCCGTCGAGCAGTTCGGGCTGGGGCTGGTGCTGCGGCAGATCGAGGAGCTGAAGCAGCGGCTGGCGGCGGAGGGCCTGTTCGCTGCGGAGCGGAAACAGCAGCTGCCGTTCCTGCCCCGGGTCGTGGGCCTGATCTGCGGGACCGATGCGGCGGCGAAGCGGGACGTGCTGGAGACCGCGGCGAGGCGGTACCCGCCGGCGCGGTTCCGGGTGGTCGAGTCGGCGGTGCAGGGGCCGGGAGCGGTGCCGCAGATCCTGGCGGCGCTCCACCGGCTCGACCGGGACGAGCAGGTGGACGTGATCGTGCTCGCGCGGGGAGGCGGGTCCTTCGAGGATCTGCTGCCATTCTCGGACGAGCGGCTCGTGCGGGCCGTGGCCGCCTGCGGGACGCCGGTGGTCTCGGCGGTCGGACACGAGCAGGACACGCCGATCGTGGATCACGCGGCCGATGTGCGCGCGGGCACGCCGAGCCTGGCGGCGAAGATGGTGGTGCCCGATCACGAGGCGGTCAGCATGGAGCTGGAGGCGCTCGCGGGCCGGGCGGGACGTGCGCTGCAGGCAAGAGCGCAGAGGTGCAGGGAGTCACTCGAGCTGCTGGTGTCGCGCCCGGCGTTCGCAGACCCGGCGAGCTGGATCACGGTGCGCCGGGCGACGCTCGAACGCACACGCGACGCGCTGGATCGCTGGCCGCGCGGCCGGCTCGAGCGGGAACGGGTGACGCTCGGGCATGCGCACGACCGGCTGCGGCTCCTGGGTCCCGCCGCGACGCTCGAGCGGGGATACGCCATCGTGCAGGACGCGCAGGGCCGGGTGGTGACGCGATCGCAGGCGGCATCCCCTGGCGACCGGATCGCCGTGCGGCTCTCGGAGGGCAGGCTCGCGGCAAGGGTCGAGGAGGTCGCGGAGTGAGCGAGGAGGTCGCGGAGTGAGCGAGGAGCTCACGTTCGAGCAGGCACGGGCGGAGCTGGAGGAGATCGTCCGGCGGCTGGAGGACGGGCAGACGTCGCTCGACGAGTCGCTGAAGCTGTGGGAGCGGGGAGAGCAGCTGCACGCGCTGTGCCGCGCGAGGCTTGATCAGGCAGAGCAGCGGGTCGCGGAACTGCTCGAGCGCATGGGTCGCCCGCAGCAGGACTGACGCCTCCTTCGAAAGCAGCACGGGAAGAAGCGAGCGTCAACCCCCATCCGCGTTCGAGCCGCTCACCCCAATTATTGGAGTCAAAGCCCCGCGGGGTGGGCGTGACTGAATCGGCACGGAATTGTGACGGGTCGGTCGCCTGGTTGAGCGGCGGCGCGCTCAAGACCAATTATTGGAGTCAAAGCCCGACCGGGTGGGCGTGACGAGTTTGGTGCGGAACTGTGACGTTTCGTTGCTGCGGCGTTGCCGCCCTCTCCGTAGGGTGAGCGTATGCCTCGGAAACCTCGTATCGACTATGGCGGCGCCATCCAGCACGTTGCCGTGAATGGCAACAACCGTCAGATCATGTTCGTCAATGACCCGGATCGCTGGGAAGCCCTCGGCCTGCTTCGCACGACAGCCGAACGCTATGGCTGGCAGGTGCTCGCCTATTGCCTCATGGACACCCACTGGCACCTGCTCGTGCGAACTCCCAAGACGCTGTCGGTCGGCATGCAGCGCCTGAACAGCGTCTATTCCCGCAGCTTCAACCTCCGCCACGGCCGGAGCGGCCACTCCATCCGCCATCGCTTCATGTCCGTACCCGTCGAGACCGAAGCGCATCTCCGAGAGCTGTCGCGCTACATCCCGCTCAACCCTGTGCGCGCCGGGCTCACGAGCCATCCGCTCGACTGGGCCTGGTCCAGCTACCACGAGCAGCTCAAGCCGGAGGACTCGCCGGACTGGATGGACGCCGGGTGGTCGGCGCGCATCCACGGAGGCGTCGAGCGCTTCCGTGCCTACGTCGATGCCGGCCTGCTCCAGCCGGCTGCCGCACTCAGCGTGTGACGTCGAGCAGCGACTCGACCCCGCGCCGCTCGAGGCCACGGGCGACGATCAGGCGCTGGATCTCGCTCGTTCCCTCCCAGATCCGATCCACCCGCAGCTCCCGCAGGAAGCGCTCAGCCACGTTCGTGCGCATGTAGCCCCGCCCACCGAACGCCTGCACCGCGCGGTCGGCGCACCGGTTCGCAGCCTCGCTCGCAAACAGCTTCGCTGCGCTCGCCCGATGATGCACCAGCTTCCGGTCCGCGGACGCGTCGTCGGCAAGCGAGGAAACGTTGTAGGTCAGCAGCCGTGCCGCCAGGCAGTCCGCCGCCGAGTCGGCCAACGGGAAGCTCACACCCTGGAAGTCGAAGATCCGCGACCCGAACTGCTCGCGGTCGAGCGTCCACCCGACCGTCTCGTCCAGCAGCCTCCGCATCGCCCCCACGCACCGCGCCGCGATGTGGATCCGCTCCTCAACGAACCACTCGTTCTGCAGCTCGTCCCCCTGCCCCACCATCTCCTCGCCGCCCAGCACCGCATCACGCTCCAGCCAGCAGTCGAACCGGATCGTCGGATGCCCGTGCGGGTAGTTGTGCGTGAACGGCGGGTCATCCACGATCTCGATCCCCGGCACGTCTCTATCGACCAGGAACAGCGTCGGCAGCCGCGCCCCGTCCCCGTCCACCACGTTCACCATGACGATGTAGTAGTCGGCGATGTCCCCGCTCGTCACGAACCACTTCTCCGCCCGCAGCCGCCACCCGCCGTCCTCCTCGACAGCCGTCCCCGCGATCCCACCCGGATCCGACCCTGCCTCCGCCTCCGTCACCGCATACGCGTCCGCCCGCTCGCCCCGCAGCGTCGGCAGCAGGTACCGCTCGATCTGCGCCGCTGTCCCCCGCGACAACACGTTGTACCCCCCGCCCATGTTCCACCAGATCGCGTTCGTGTTGCGCCCCAGCTCCTCCTGAACAAGCACCTGCTCCAGGTTCGTCCACCCGCGCCCGCCGAGCTCCACCGGGTGGTTGCCGCTGTCGAGCTCCCGCCTCCGCGCCTCCTCTCGCACCCGTGCGCGCTCCTCGTCCGCCAGCCGCCCTCCGGCCAGCTCCGCGGTCACCTCGAGCGGGATCAGCACCTCGTCCACGAACGCCGCCGCACGCACGCGCAGCTCCCGCTCGCTCTCCGTCAGCGCGAAGTCCACACAAGCTCCTCCAGTCGGCGCCGCTCGGGCGCATCGTGCTCCTCGTCCTCCCGCAGCGCCGGCACCAGCAGGTACTGCTCCCGCAACACCGCCGCCAGCCGTTCCGCCAGCGGCTCCAGATCCTCGTCCACCTCCGCCCGCTCGAGCCGCGCCCGGCACGACCGCAGGTACGCGAACCAGTCGTCGATGCCGCCCCTGTGGATCAGCCGCTCGATCCGCTCCTGCTCGAGCTGCGCCTCCCCCACTCCGAGCGCCGCCACCAGCCCAGGCACCTCGCGCTCGATCTCCGGCGTCAGGAACAGCCAGCGGTCGTCGCCGTGGATCAGCCTCACGGCTCGTCGATGCCCGGCACCGCGGCGCGCAGCATGTCGTGGAACGCCAGCACGCCGTTCTCGTTTCGGTTCAGCACGCCCCGCTCGTACGTCCGCGACTCGAGCCCGAGCTGCACCTGGTCGCACAGCTCGACGTCCTCGTCCATCACCTTCTTGTTGAACCGCCAGTTGATCGCGCGCACCATCCGGTCGCGCACCGCGCTCGACCCCGAGTGGTACACCCGCGCCTCCGTCCGCGTCCGCCGCAGCCCGTCCGGGAACAGCTGCCACGTGTCGATCTGATCCGGGTAGATGTCGATGAACGTGCACGGCCACAGGTGCACGTACGTCCACGACCCCTCGAGCTCCTCCGGGAACCCCGGCATCGGCCGCAGCAGCCGCTGGTACAGCCGCTCCTGATAGTGCTTCGACGGCTTGTCACGGAACGGCCCGTCGATCCACGTGTGGTGCTTCGCCGGGTGCGCCAGGTACCGCTTGTAGTCGAGCATGCGCAGCAGCCCCGGATGCCCCACCGGGATGTGGTAGCCCTCCAGGTAGTTGTCCGCGATCACCTTCCAGTTGTGGTCGTAGCCGTTTCGGTGCCTGCCGCTCGCCGTCAGCTCGGCGAGACGCAGGCGACCCAGCTTCTCGGCCAGGTCGCCGAAGTACGTGTCGAGCGGCTCCGTCTCCTCGCTCATGCACACGAACACCAGCCCGCACAGCTCGCCCACCCGGAACTGCGGCAGCTTCACCGCCTCGCGGTCGAGGTTCTCGAACCCGCGCGCCTCCGGCACCGCGGCCAGCTGCCCGTCATGCCGGTACGTCCAGCCGTGGTACGGGCAGCGCAGCACCTTCGGGCACGCGCCCTCGCCGCTCAGGATCCGGGCCGCCCGGTGGCGGCACACGTTTGACAGTGCCCGCAGCTGCCCGTCGCTGTCGCGCAGGATCGCGATCGGCTCCCCTGCGATGCTGGTCGTCCAGAACCGCCCGGGCTCCGAAACGTCGCTGACGTGGCACGCGAAGTTCCATGCCTTCAGGAACACCTCGCGCATCTCCGACTCGTAGATCCCGGGCGACGTGTACGCCCGCGCCGGCAGCGTCTTGCCCTTGGTGTCGCCGACCACGCTCATGCCGTGCTCCTCGCCTTCAGGGGAACCCCCAGCTCATTCGAGATCGCGCCCAGGATCAGCTCGGCCGCGCGATCGTGGGTGATCGTCCCGATCAGCAGCTGCAGGCCGAGCCCGTCCACCACCGCCGCCAGCCGCTGCGTCGCGTCCTCTACGACCACATCCGCCGACACGGCCCCCTCTTCCCGCGCCTGCTCGATCAGCCCCTGGATCTGCTCGACCCAGCTCGCGGACGACCGCCGCACGCTCTCCGCCAGCCGCTCGTCGAAGATCGCGCTGCGCCACATCTCCACCCACAGCAGCCAATCGTCACGGAATACCGCGTCCGCCCCCGCGTAGATCAGCAGCAGCCGCTGCAGCCGGCCGAACGCCGTGGGGATGTCGGCGATCGCCTGCTCCGCCACCTCGTCCGCCTTGACATCGGCGTGATCGAAGGCCTGCATCAGCAGGTCGGCGCGGGTGTCGAAGTAGTAGTGAAGCAGCGCGCTCGAGACGCCGGCCTCGCGCGCCACCGTACCCATGCGCAGGCCGTCGGCCCCCTCCCGGGCGATGACGCGGCACGTGGCCTCGAGGATCTCGGTCTTGCGGTCGGACATGGCTGCGCAACTGACTGACTAGTCAGTCAGAGCCAGCATAGCGGACGGCGGCCGCCCCGTGAAGCCCCCTACTCGGTGCTGGCCGCCTCGACGTCGCCCTCGAGCTTCTCACCGGGCAGCACATACAGGAACGCCATCGCCGCCGCGGCAGCGCCGAGCAGATCCGCGACCAGGTAGATCCAGATCTTGCTCCACTCGAACAGGCCGCTGACCATGCCGCCGACCGCGATCGCCGGATTGAAGACGCCGCCCGAGATGCCGCCCACGGCAAACGCGCCCGCGACCACGGTGAAGCCGATGGCGAGGCCGTAGAAGGAGTTGCCGAGCGTCCCCCGCGCGGTCGCGACGTGCAGGACGACCCAGGCCAGCGCGAACGTGAAGATGAACTCCGCGACCAGCATCTTGCCCGAGCTGGCCACCGCCACGTGCGACTCCTTGCCGCCCACCCAGCGGACGACGAGCCCCGCCAGCGCCGCCGCGACCACCTGGGTCGCTGCGTAGGCAACCCACTCCGGCGGCGTCATCCGCCCGCGCACCAGCACGGCGGTGCTGACGGCGGGATTGAAGTGCCCGCCCGAGACGTGCCCGCCGGCGAACACCATGACCATCAGCACGCCGCCGATTGCCAGCGGCGCGAGCGCCCCCGCGCCGGCCTTGTTCGTCGCCATCCCGACGGTGAACATGAAGATGAACATCCCGATGAACTCGACGACCAGCTTGCGGTCAAGTGGATAGGTCACTGCGATCCTCCCGGTCCAGGGGCGCCGGCCAACGAGCGCCGCGGTACGACCACACTATCGCCCGCCGCGGTCGGAAGGACTTCGCGGAGCGACCGCGAACACCGGCTGTCCATGCGCGGAACACGCCATCTGCTGCCGCTCGCCGCCGCCTGCCTGGCGCTCGCCACGGCGAGCCCCGCCCATGCATCCGAGCACTACACGGTGCGCTGGGGCGACACGCTGACCTGGATCGCCCAGGCTCACGGCATGTCGCTGCAGCGGCTGGCGAAGGTGAACGGCCTCGACCCCTACGGCGTCCTGGTCGCAGGCACCGTGCTCCGCATCCCCGGCCACCACGCCACGGTCACCCACCAGTCCGTCCTGCGCACGCACGGCGGGCACCGCATCACCGTCCAGTGGGGCGACACGCTGAGCGGCATCGCAGCCCGCTACGGCACCACCTTCACCCATCTCGCGGAGATGAACGGCCTCGATCCGGGCGGCGTGCTGCTCGCCGGCTCGACGCTGATCGTTCCCGGCCGCGCGACCCAGCCCGCGGCCGCCGTTGCCACAGGCGGCGACTTCGACGCGCAGCGATCGATCGACCGCTGGTCGGCGCACTACGGCGTCAATCCCCACCTCGCGCGCGCCGTTGCCTGGATGGAATCGGGCTACCACACCGGCGTCGTCTCGTCCGTGGGCGCCTGGGGCGTGATGCAGATCATGCCCGACACCTGGCGCTTCGTCGAGACGCTGATCGGCCATCCCGTCCCCCGCACCCCGGACGGGAACGTGCGCATCGGCGTCGCCTACCTGCACCACCTGCTGAGCGAGTTCGGCGGCAGCGAGCGCCTGGCGCTGGCCGCGTACTACCAGGGCCCCGCCGGCGTCCGCCTCTACGGCATCCTGCCGGCCAGCCAGCTCTACATCGCCGACGTGCTGGCGCTCAAGACCCGGATGTAGCGGCCGCCCGCAGGGCGTCCACCCGGGCATCGAGGTGCGAGAGCACCGACGCGCAGACGGAGTCGCAGAGCTCGAAGACCGACTCGTCGGCAACGCGGTAGAAGCAGTGCAGACCCTCCCGCCGCCTGATCAGCAGGCCGCCGTCGGCGAGCAGACCGAGGTGCTTCGAGGCGTTCGCCTGGGTACATCCAAGGTCGGCGGCAAGCGTCCCCACGGAGCGCTCGCCGTCGCGAAGGAGATCCATCAGCATCAGGCGCGTGGGATCGCCCAGCAGCCGGAAGCGGTCAGCTACCGTGCGGGCGTACTCGGCCGGCAGGGGATGTGGAAGCGCCATTTGCGCCATCGTAGCGCATATGCAACTATATAACCAGCCAGTTACACAGTTAGGAGACCGCATGTCAGACGCCATCGAGATCACCAAGGACAACTTCAAGAGCGAGGTGCTCGAGTCAGAGATCCCCGTTCTGCTCGACCTCTGGGCCGCGTGGTGCGGTCCCTGCCGCCTCGTCGCCCCCGTGGTCGACGAGCTCGCAGTCGAGTACGCCGGCCGCATCAAGGTCGGCAAGATCGACGTCGACGAGCAGCCCGAGCTGCAGGAGGCCTTCCAGGCCCTCAGCATCCCCACCCTCGTCCTCGTCAAGGACGGCACCGTGGTCGCCAAGGCCGTCGGTGCCCGCCCCAAGGCCGCCCTCGCCGCCGCGCTCGAGCTGGACCAGCACGCGCCGGCCGCAGCCGCCTGACATCCCGTCTCCCGTGCGGGGTCTCCGGCCAGGGGCCGGGCCCCGCACACCGAGGCCGTCTGTAGCATGCCGTGATGCTCACGGTGCTCGAGGGCAACAACTTCCTCGTTGCCGACGACCAGGGCGACGTCGGCAGCGGATCGGAAGGGCTCTACTACAACGACACCAGGTACCTCTCGTCCTGGCGCCTGCTCCTGAACGGTGAGCCGTTGCAGCTGCTCAGCTCGGGCACCGTCGACTACTACTCGGCCGCCGTCTTTCTCCAGAACCCGGCCACGCCGACCATGCCGGCAGGCGCCGTCTCGCTGATCCGCGACGTCTTCGTCGGCGAGGGCGGCATGCAGAACGGCCTGCACGTCGAGAACCACCTGCTGGACCCGGTCGACCTGGAGCTGCGGCTCGAGTTCGACTTCGACTTTCTCGACCTGTTCGAGGTGAAGGCGCGCGAGTACCGCGAGGAGGATCTCGTCTTCACCGCCCGGAAGGCGCCCGAGGGCAGGGTCGAGACCGACCGCGACGATCACGAGAACTCCTGGTCGTTCCGTCTCCGCAACGACGCCTTCCGCGCGCAGGCGCTGGTGTGGGTGTCGAAGCGCGGCGAGCCGGGCGACCGCTCGATCACCCATCGCATCCGCCTCGATCCGGGAGAGATCTGGGAGACGCGCACCAACGTCGTGCTGCTCGGGGCCGACGACGAGCGGCGGCAGCGCTACACGAGCTTCTACTTCGGCCAGGAGCGCGTCCGCGTCGAGGAGTCGATGCGCTCGTGGCAGCTGCACGCGCCCGAGCTCGTGACCGACTGGGAGGAGCTTCGCAACACCTACCACCGCTCGCTCGCCGACCTTGCCGCGCTGCGCATGCGCCCACGCCAGGGCAGCGTGCAGCTGCGCGACCTGCCCGCTGCCGGCCTGCCCTGGTTCATGACCGTGTTCGGCCGCGACACGCTGATCACGAGCTACCAGACCATGCTGCTCGGGTCGAACCTGGCGGCCGGCACGCTCGAGGCGCTGGCCGCGCTCCAGGCCCCGCGACGCGACGACGAGCGCGACAGCGAGCCGGGCAAGATCGTGCACGAGGTGCGCGTCGGGCGCGTGGCCGCCGAGGGCGGCGCCTTCCCCTACTACGGCAGCGTCGACTCGACCCTGCTGTTCCTGATCCTCCTCTCGGAGCTCTACCGCTGGACCGGCGACGTCGACACCATCGCCGCGCTCCACCAGCCGGCGATGGGCGCGCTGGCATGGATGCGCAAGCAGGCCGACCTCGACGGCGACGGCTTCATCGAGTACCACCGGCGGTCGAAGCACGGGCTCGAGTCGCAGTCCTGGAAGGACTCCTGGGACTCCATGCGCTTCCACGACGGGACGGTGGCCCGCACGCCGATCGCCACCGCTGAGGTGCAGGGCTACGCGTACGACGCGCGGCTGCGCACGGCCGAGCTCGCACGCCAGGTCTGGCAGGACGAGGCGCTGGCGGCCGCCCTCGAGAGGGAGGCCGCGCAGCTGCGGGAGCGGTTCAACGCTGACTTCTTCAACGAGCAGGGCGGGTTCTTCGTGCTCGGCCTCGACCAGGACAAGCGGCAGATCGATTCGCTCTGCTCGAACATCGGCCACCTGCTGTGGAGCGGGATCGTGGACGAGGACCGGGCCGGTCTGATCGCCGAGCAGCTGATGTCGCACACGCTCAACTCGGGCTGGGGCGTGCGCACCATGTCGGACGGCGACCGCGGGTTCAACCCGATCGGCTACCACACCGGCACCGTCTGGCCGCACGACAACAGCCTCGTGATGGCGGGGCTCGTCCGCTACGGCTACCGGCAGTACGCCAACCGGATCGCCACGTCGATGCTGACGGCGGCGCGGCACTTCGACTACCGCCTCCCCGAGGTGTTCGCCGGCTACAGCCGCGAGATGACGCCGTTCCCCGTGGCATACCCGACCGCCTGCTCGCCGCAGGCCTGGGCCACGGGAGCGCCCGTGCTGTTCATGACCTGCATGCTCGGCCTGCGGCCGGACCCGTCCACCGGCAGGCTGCACGCCGACGCGGTGCTGCCGGAGGCCTGCCAGCGCCTGGAGCTGCGCGGGGTGGCCGCGCTCGGCCGCCGCTACGACATCAACGTCCGCGGCGGACACGCCGAGGTGCGGGAAAGCGCGTAACGGAGCCTCCCCGCTTCGGGTGAGGCCGAACCACCGGCGGCGTGAGGCACGGGGCAGCAGGCTCGCCGATCACCTGCATGCGGGCCGTACCACCAGCCGCCGGTGGTGCGGCCCGTAATGTCAGCCGGCCGTGACGTCAGGCGACCGCGGCCAGCGCGGCGTCGACCTCGTCCGGGTCGGGCGCCACGGAGATCGTCTCGACCGAGGGCTCGACCGCGTCGATCGTCTTCAGCCCGTCGCCGGTGATGTACACGACCACGGTCTCGCCGTCGCCGATCTCCCCGCGCTCCGCAAGCCTGGCCAGCACCGCCGTGGTGACGCCGCCGGCCGTCTCGGTGAAGATCCCGGTCGTGCTCGCCAGCAGGCGGATCCCCTCAACGATCTCGCCGTCCGACACCGCCTCGATCGACCCGCCGGTGCGCCGGGCGACGTCGAGCGCGTAGACGCCGTCCGCGGGGCTGCCGATCGCAAGCGACTTCGCGATCCCGGTCGGCTTGACCGGGATCACCTCCTCGGCGCCGGCGGCGAACGCCGTCGCCACCGGGGCGCAGCCCGCACCCTGCGAGCCGTGCATGGCCGGCGCGGGGCCGTCCGGCAGCAGCCCGGCGGCCCGGCCCTCCTCGAAGCCCTGAAGGATCTTGGTGTACAGCGAGCCCGAGGCGATCGGGGCGACGACGCGGTCGGGCACCCGCCACCCCAGCTGCTCCGCCGTCTCCAGGGCGATCGTCTTCGACCCCTCGGCGTAGTACGGCCGCATGTTGACGTTGACGAACGCCCAGGGCCGGTCATAGCTGAGCTCGGAGCAGAGCCGGTTGACGTCGTCGTAGGTGCCGTCGACCGCGAACACCGTCGCGCCGTAGGCCGCCGCGGCGATGATCTTCTCGCGCTCGAGGTCGCCGGGGACGAAGATGTAGGTGGGCAGGCCGAGCGCCGCCCCCGCCGCCGCGGTCGCCCCGGCCAGGTTGCCCGTGGACGCGCATGCGAGAGCCTCGAATCCCAGCTCGACCGACTTCGCGGCCGCGACCGCCACCACGCGGTCCTTGAACGAGTGAGTCGGGTTCGACGTCTCGGTCTTCACGAACAGGCGGCAGGACAGCCCGAGCTCCTCCGCCAGGCGGTCGGCCCGGATCAGCGGGGAGTTCCCGACCGGGAGCCCGCGCGACGGTGCGTCGACGGGCAGGAACGCGGACCAGCGCCAGAGCGTCGGCGGCCCGGCCTGGATCTGCTCGCGTGTGACGCCGCCCGCGATCGCGGCATGGTCGTATGCCGCCTCGAGCGGGCCGAAACAGCGGTCGCAGGCGAACCGCGCGTCGAGGGGATGCTCCGAGCCGCAGCCCTTACAGACCAGATGCGTTGCGTACATGTCGTCTCCCGGGATGGGCCGAACTCGATCGGCCGGTTCACATCTTCCGAGGCAGTGCCTCGCCGGACGTGGCACCGTTCCCGCTTCCGCGGTCCGGTTGCCGAGGCTTCACAGGGCCGGTCCCTCCGCCTCTCTGGATGCGTTGCCGGGAAATCCCGACGTCTGCTGGTTCAGTGCCCACATGGTAGTTGGCCGCGCGCGCGGCGGTCAATCCTGAACCGGTACCGTACGGGCGTGATCCTCGATCTGGGCATCCTGGCGCTCACGCTGCTCGTGATCCTCGCCCTGCTCGCCTGGGCGCGGCGAGCCAAGCGCCGCCGCGAGCTCGCGCAGTGGCAGGTGGCCATCCGGTCGGTGCCGCACGCGACCATCGTCGAGCTGGTGCGCCCGGGTGAGCACAGCCAGCGGATCGCGCGGCTGGATCCGGCCTCGGACGACTTCTCGACGCAGCTCGAGGAAGCGCGGTATGCGGCGATGGAGCGGGCGGTCGCGCTCAACGTGGCCCGCCAGGGGCTGAACCCCTGATCACGCCGTCCTACCAGGCCAACTAGGCCGCGACCTCTTCCCGCTCCCGGGCCACCGCGACGCCGATCAGCGAGCCGAGCCGCGCATCGCCCTGGAGGTCGGCCCACTCGCCGAAGCTCTGGTCGGCGCGCCGCTCGGCCTTGTAGGCGCGGACGATCCGCTCCACCGCGAACCGCGCCTCCGTCGCCGGGATCGCCTTCGACGAGATCCGCCGCCCGAAGGCCGCGCCCTCGCCCAGCCGCCCGCCGATGTGGAGGATGAAGCCCTGCACCCGCTCGCCCGCGGCCGTCTTGGCGATGCCGCCCTGCAGGCCGATGTCCGCGATCTGGTACTGGGCGCAGGCGTTCGGGCAGCCGTTCAGGTTGATCCGGATCGATCCCTCCAGATCGCCGATCCGCCGCTCCAGGTGCTCGATCAGCTCCGCGGCGCGCTCCTTCGTCTCGACGATCGCGAGCTTGCAGAACTCCATCCCGGTGCACGAGATGATGCCGCGGCGGAACGCCGAGGCCTCGGTCGGCAGCCCCAGATCCGCGAGCTCCGCGGCGACCGTCTCGACCTGCTCGTCGGGCACGTCGACGACGATGATGTTCTGCCGGTTGGTGCAGCGCAGCTCGCCCGACCCGTAGCGATCGGCGATGTCGGCGGCGCCGATCATCTGGTCGGCCGTGAACCGTCCCCGCAGCGTCGTGCCGCCGACGTAGTAGAGGCCGTGCTGCACCTGCGGGTGGATGCCCAGGTGGTCGCGCTGCGGATCGATCGGATCGGCCGGCGCCACCGACGTCTCGAGCTCGCGCCCGAGGCGGGCCTCGATCTCGGCGCGCAGCCGCTCGACGCCCCACTCGTCGACCAGGAACTTGATGCGGGCGCGCGTGCGCTTGGTGCGCTTGCCCTCGTCGCGGAAGATCTCCGTGATGACGCGGCACACGTCGACCGCGTCGCCCGGCCGGACGAAGATGTCGAGCCGCCGGCCCATGCGCGCCGACGCGCCGAGCCCGCCGCCGACCCAGACGTCGTATCCGACCTCACCGTCCTTCTCGACGGCGACCAGCCCGATGTCGTTGATCTCGTGCTGGGCGCACCGGTGGACGCATGCCGACACGGACACCTTGAACTTGCGTGGCAGGTTCGAGTACTCGCGGTTGCCGACGAAGGTGCGCTCGAGCTCCGCGATCAGCGGACGCGAGTCGATCAGCTCGTGGCCGTCGACTCCCGCCAGCGGGCAGCCGACGACGTTGCGCCAGACGTCGCCACAGGCCTGCGTGAAGGAGAGCCCGACCGCATTCAGCTCGTCCAGCACGACGGGCATGTCCTCGATCGCGAGGTTGTGCAGCTGGATGTTCTGGCGCGTGGTGATGTCGCCCATCCCGCGGCCGTACCGCTCCGAGAGCCTGCCGACGGTGCGCAGCTGCTCCGCGGTGACGATGCCGTTCGGGAACTTGACGCGCAGCATGAACAGGCCGTCCGTCTCCTCCGAGGGGCCCGGGTCACCGCTCTGCGCCGACTCCGCCGCGCGCTGCGTGTAGATGCCGTACCAGCGGAACAGGGCGAGATCGTCCGGCTCGATGGCATCGAAGCCGAGCTCGGCGTAGCGGTAGATGTCGGCGAGCACGTCGAGCCCATCCTTGCGGCTCTTGATGTGCTCGATCTCGGGAAGCTTGACGGCGGTCTCTGTCATGAGGCGCTCCAGTGACGACGGCGCGGAAGTGAACGCACCCTACCGTCTTTGGATCCAAACGTCAAAACTTCGGATACAGTCCTTCACATGGTTCAGCGTCCCACACAGCTGTAGGATCGTGTGGTGGCGGAACGATCCTTCTCGCCCAGCCGTGCCGACGACCTCGCTCACGAGCTGCAGGTGGAGATCATCACCGGGCGGATCCCGCTCGGCACACGCCTTCGCCAGGAGGATCTGGCGGCGCGCTACGGCGTCAGCCGCACGCCGATCCGCGAAGCCCTGCGCCAGCTGCAGGCGATCGGGCTGGTCGAGCAGCTCGGCCACCGCGGCGCCCTCGTGCGCTCGTTCTCGCCGGACGAGTGCCGCAACATCTTCCTGGTCCGTGCGGAGCTCGAGGGCCTTGCGGCCGAGCGCGCGGCCGGGGCGCTGACCACCTACGACAACGCCGACCTCGAGACCGCGCAGGCGCTGTTGCGGGCAGGCGGCGAGAAGCTCGGCTCCCTGCGGCCGGCCGGCGAGGAGACCGAGGCCGGGCTGATCGCCCTGCAGCAATGCTCACAGGCGAACGAGCTCTACCACAACGTGATCCTGGCGGCCGCGAACTGTCCGCCGCTGCGGGACACGGTGCAGTCGCTGATGAACCGGGTGCCGCGCAGCCTTGCGTGGCACACGTTCTCGGCCGACCCCGCCATCGTGCCGCGCAGCGCCGCCGACCACGACCGCATCACGGAGGCGCTGAACGCGCCGGAGCCGCGGCGCGCGCGACGGCTGCTGCACGCCCACGTGCTCGACACCGGCGAGACGCTCGCCCGGTGGCTCGAGCGTCAGGCGCGCTGACGGCGGTCAGGCCGCGCCGCGCGCGCCGTTCGGCGTCATGCCGATGGCGGCGAGCATCATCACGACCATCGGCAGCGTGAAGAGGCCGATCACGGAGATCAGGCTGAGCGCCAGCGCGGCAAGGGCGCATGCCCAGGCGGCCAGCGTGCCTGCACGGCTCCCGACGGCGCAACGGCGATGCAGGCCGAGCCAGCAGACGACGGCGAGCGCGCCCAGGCCGCCGAGGTACCAGACCGGCAGCCATCCGTTCATGCCGACCAGCGTGGCGCTGCCGCCGCTGTGCGTCAGCGAGCCGGCGCTGGAGCCGCTCGAGCTCTCGGTCGAGTAGGCGGGGATCGTGAACGCGGCTACTATCGCGACCACGCTCCAGACGATCGCTCCCGAAGCAAGCAGCACGGGTGTGCGCCTCATACCCGAATCCTACGCTCACCCGCAGGTGCCAGGCACTCTTGGTTCACCGCAGCATCCGTTGCGGAGCTGCGACCGTCCGTAACGGAGTCGGGAGAAAGCCGGCCGGGCTAGCCGATGCGGCGGGCGCCGACGTAGTTGTCGCTGTACCAGCCGCTCAGCGAGCTGATCTGCACGACGGTGCCGGTGTGCGGGGCGTGGATGAACGATCCGCCGCCGACGTACATGCCGACATGTCCGAGCCCGTCGAAGAAGACCAGGTCGCCCGGCTCAAGCGCGTCGCGCGGCACCGGCGTACCCATGCCGTACTGCGCCGCCGCGTTGTGGGGCAGCGACACGCCCAGCTGGGCGTAGACGTACATCGTCAGCCCTGAGCAGTCGAAGCCCGACGGGCTCGCCCCGCCCCAGACGTAGGGCACGCCCAGGTACTGCTCGGCGATCGCCACGGCCTGCCCGCCCAGCGTGCTCGAAGGGGGCACCGGGATGTTCCCGCCGCCGCCGCCGCCGGACGCTGCCGCAGCAGCGGCCGTCGCTGCGGCCTGCTCGCGCGCATGCTGCTGGTCGATCAGATGCTGGATGTCCGCGCTGATCCGGGCCTGCCGGGCCTGGAGCGCGTGCAGTCCCGACTCCACCCGCTGGCGCTCCTGCGCCTGCGCGGCCTGATCCGCCGCCAGCTGGGCAGTCTGCGTCTTCAGCTGGGCTGTGCGCTTCGCGATCAGCGCCTTTGTCGCGCTGATCTGCTTGATCAGGTCGCCGTTCGAGTTGTTCTCGCGCTGCACGGCCTGCACGTGGTCGACGAGCTCGCTGAACGAGTGCGCGGCCAGCAGGTAGGACACGACGTCCTCGCCGGACGACTTGTAGGTCGAGGTCAGGCTCTCGGCCAGCGCCTGCTGTGCGCGAACCAGGTTGTGCCGGGCCACGCTGAGCACGATGCGGTTGTTCCGCAGGGCATGGCGCGTGTCCAGGTAGTGCTGATGGATCGCGTTGTACTTCTCGATCTGCTTCTCGAGCGCGGCCTGCTGGGTCATGATCTCGCTCTCGACCTGGCGGGCCTCCGCACGCTTGGCCGCGATGCTGGACGCCGCAACCGACTGGGTCGCCGAGGCGATCAGCCCGACGGCCGCGAGGATGAGCACGAGGATCGACGCCCGGGCCGCGCGCGCACCCCCTGCGCGCGCATGGACACGAACACACATGGGCCGCAACGCTACCAGACGCCCCCGACGTCAGGCGCTGCACACCGAATGTTTACGATTCGGCGGTGGACGGCAGACTCCTGCAGCTCCCAGCCAGCGACCGGAAGGGACCACCATGAAGCTCCGACAGGCCATCGCACTCGTCCTGCTCCCCGCCGTGCTGCTCGCCGCGAGCTGCGGCGGCAGCTCCTCCGGCGGCAGCTCCTCCGGCGGCAGCTCGACATCCAGCACCCCCACCTCGACGCCGGCCGGCGGCGGGCAGGTGATCGACATCCCGATCTCGAGCTCGGGCTTCTCCTTCACCAAGACCTCGGTCACGGCCAAGGCCGGGACCGTCACCCTGAAGGCCATGAACCCCCAGTCCGTCGCGCACGACATCTCGATCAAGGGCAACGGCGTGAACGTGCAGGGCAACCAGGTCGACAACGGCGGCACGTCGACGGTCACGGCGAACCTCAAGCCCGGGACGTACGAGTTCTACTGCTCGGTGCCCGGCCACGAGCAGGCCGGCATGAAGGGCACGCTGACCGTGTCGTGAGGCGCGCTCAGCGCGCCGTGATCCCGCCCGTGTCGCGCATCAGCCGCTGGGCGAGATAGACGGGGATTGCCGTCAGCACGATCACGATCACCGCCACGGCGTTCACCTCCTGCGCCGTGTTCGGCAGCCGGAACTGGTTGTAGATCCAGAGCGGGAGCGTCTCCTGCGCTCCCGCCGTGAAGTTCGTGACCACGATCTCGTCGAACGACAGGGCGAATGCGAGCAGGCCGCCGGCGACGAGCGCGGTTGCGAGGTTGGGCAGCGTGACGTGGCGGAACGTCTGCCAGCCGTCGGCGCCGAGATCCATCGACGCCTCGTCCAGCGAGCCCGACGAGCGCCGCAGGCGCGCCACCACGTTGTTGTAGACGACCACGATGCAGAAGGTGGCGTGGCCCGCCACGATCGTCAGCAGCGACGGCGTCACCGAGAAGTACTTGATGGCCGACAGCAGCGAGAGGCCCGTAACGATGCCGGGCAGCGCAATCGGCAGCACGAGCAGCAGCGACAGCGAGTTCTGGCCGAAGAACCGGAACCGGGAGAGGGCGAACGCCGCGGCCGTGCCCAGGAGCAGCGCGACGGCCGTCGCGCCCAGGCCCACCTTCACCGAGTTGATCAGCGCCGTGTGGGCGCGCGTGTCATGCAGCGCCAGGTGCCACCAGTGCGTCGAGTAGTGCTTGATCGGCCAGGTGGGGATCTGCGACGCGTTGAACGACGCCATCACGATCACGGCCAGCGGCGCGTACAGGAACGCCATCACCAGGAAGGCGAAGATGCGCAGGAAGATGCGAACGCCGCGGGGTTCCACCTACAAGGCCTCGAACGCGCCCAGCCGCTTGACCAGGAGCAGGTAGACGGTGATGACGACGACCGGGATGATCGCGACCGCGGCCGCGAGCGGCAGGTCGTTCGCAACGCCCTGGTAGCGGAAGATGATGCTGCCCAGGAAGTCGGTCTTGTTGCCGCCCACCAGGTCGACCATGATGTAGTCGCCGAGGGTGAGCGAGAAGGTGAAGATCGAGCCGGCCGCAATCCCGGGCAGCGCCAGCGGCATGATCACGCTGCGCAGCGTGCGCCAGGCGCGGCCGCCGAGGTCGCCGGACGCCTCGATCAGCGAGTTCGGGATCCGCTCGAGGGCGGCGTAGATCGGCAGCACCATGTAGGGCAGCCAGATGTAGGAGAACGCGAGCCACATGGCGGTCAGGGTGAAGGCGATGTGCAGCGGCCCCAGGCCGACCTTGCCGAGCGCCCAGTTGATCGTGCCGTCGTCACCGGTCATCAGCCGCCATGTGTAGGCCTTGATCAGGTAGCTCGACCACAGCGGCATCAGCACACCGACGAGCAGCAGTGCCCGGGTGCGGCGCGACGCGATCCGCGCCATGTAGTACGCGAGCGGGAACGCCAGCACGATGTCGGTGAGGGTCACGAACACGGCCATCTGCACCGTGTCGCGGGTGACCTTGTGGACGGTCGGGTCGTGCCGGATGTACTGGAGGTTGTCCCACGTGAATGTGTGGATGATCTTGCCGCTGAGCACGTCCTGCTGCCAGAACGCGGTCGCCAGCAGCACGGCCAGAGACGCCAGGTAGACGACGACCATCCAGCCGAACGGCGGGATCATCAGGAGGATCAGCTTCAGCCAGCGGCGGCGGTAGAGGAAGGCCGACAGGCGCCGCCGGGCGGCCACGGGTGCGGGGACGGACTCGGTTGCCATGAGAGAGGAGGGCTGCCCCCGGGAGCCGCTCCGGCTCCCGGGGGCCGTCGATCAGGAGTTCTTGATCGTCGTCCAGGCCAGCGCCCACTGTGAGTAGTCGACGCAGGCGTTGCCTCGGCTGTCACCGCAGTCCTGCAGCGGTGTCTTCCAGAAGGCGATGTGCTTGAAGTAGTTCTGATCCGTGACGTGGTAGTCGGTGCAGTAGTTCTTGACTTCCTTGTCGAGGATCGTGCAGGCCTGGGGGTTGGCGGGCGCCGACCCGAAGGTGTAGGCGGTCTTGGCCTGCACCTCGGGCGTGGTCGCATACGCCATCCACTTCAGCATGCAGTTGGGGTGGGCGGCCTTCGAGTACATCATCCAGGTGTCCGCCCAGCCGGTCGCGCCCTCCTTGGGCAGGACGGCGTCCACGTGCACGCCGGAGCCCTTCAGGGTGTTGACCTGGTAGGGCCACGTCGGGCCGATGACGATGCTGCCCTGGGTGAAGTCCTGGATCTGCGAGGTGTAGCTCGACCAGTAGTTGCCGATCTGCTGGTGCTGCTTCTTCAGCAGGTCGACGGCCGCGTTGAACTGGGTCTGCGTCAGCTCGTACGGGTCCGTGATCTTCAGGTCGGGCTGCGCGCTCTTCAGGTACAGCGCGGCGTCGGCGATGTAGATCGGGCTGTCGTACGCGTCGACCTTGCCCTTGTAGCTGGTGCCGTCGAAGATCACGCTCCAGCTGTCCGGCGCCGGCTTGACGACGTCCGTGTTGTACATGAGGACGTTCGCGCCCCACTGGTAGGAGACGCCGTAGTGCACGCCGTTCACCGTGTTGTGCGGCGGGCTCTGCAGCTCCGGCGTGATGTTCTTGAAGTCGGGGATCAGGTTGGGATTGATCGGCGAGACCAGGCCGGCCGCGATCAGGCGGTTGCTGGCGTCGCCGGAGGCCGACACGCCGTCGTAGTGGCCGCTCTGCATGAGCTGGAACATCTCATCCGACGTCTGGCCGTACTTGACGTTGACCTGGCAGCCGGTCTGCTTCTCGAACGGCTTGACGACGTTCGGCTCGGTGTAGCCCTGCCAGGCGATCAGGTTCAGCTGGCCCTCCGTCGGCCCGATCGACGTCGGCAGCTTCGGCCCGTTCGACCCGCTGCCCCCGCCGCCGGAGCTGCCGCTCGACGAGCTCGACCCGCAGCCCGCCGCCACGGCCATGGCCGCGATCAGCACGGCGGCCAGCGTGAAACGCACCCTCATACTGAGACCTCCTGGTTGGTCATTCCCGCGCCGCCCTCGAGCGGACGGGTGAACTGCCTGCTCCACACCAGCCGGACCGACCGGCCCTTTGCCTCGAGCGCCTCCATCGAGGAGGTGCTCAGGTTCTGCTGCACGACGACCAGCTCGCCGCCCTGATCGAGCCTGACGATGTAGCGCGTGACGACGCCGAGGTAGACGACGTCGCGCACGGTGCCGTCTGCCGAGCACTCATCCGGCCCGACGGCGGCCCCCGGCGGATCCATGCGGATCTTCTCCGGCCGGATCGTGAACCGCTCGCTCGATCCGGTGATCGCCTCGGCCACCGGGCCGTCGAGCACGTTCGACGTGCCGACGAATCCGGCGATGAACGCGCTGGCCGGATGCTCGTAGACCTCCGCCGGGGTGCCGATCTGCTCGATCCTGCCCTGGTTGAACACCGCGATCCGGTCGCTCATCGTGAGCGCCTCATCCTGGTCGTGGGTGACGAAGATGAACGTGATCCCGACGTCGCGCTGGATCGTCTTCAGCTCGATCTGCATCTCCTCACGCAGCTTCAGGTCGAGCGCACCCAGCGGCTCGTCCAGCAGCAGCACGCGCGGCCGGTTGACCAGCGCTCGGGCGAGTGCCACGCGCTGGCGCTGGCCGCCCGACAGCTGCGACGGCTTGCGCTTCTCGAAGCCCTCGAGCCGCACCATGCGCAGCGCCTCGCGGGCCCGCTCCCGGCGGTCCGCCTTGCGCACCCGCTTCACCATCAGTCCGTAGGCGACGTTGTCGCCCACGCTCATGTGCGGGAACAGCGCGTAGTCCTGGAACACCGTGTTGACGTCCCGTGCGTAGGGCGGCAGCCGCGACACGTCGCTGCCGTGCAGCAGCACCACCCCCTCCGTCGGGAGCTCGAACCCGGCGATCATCCGCAGCGTCGTCGTCTTGCCCGAGCCGGATGGACCGAGCAGCGTGAAGAACTCGCCGTCGGCGACGTCGAGGTCGATCCCCGCCACGGCATCGACCTCCCCATACGTCTTGCGCACGCCGTGCAGGCTGACGGCCGGCGCGGCCGATGACGCGTCAGGCTGCTGCTGCAAGCGACTCCTCGAGTCGGTCGAGGCCAAGGCTGAGATCCTCATCGCTGGCCGTGATCGGCACAAGGATCCGCAGCACGTTGTCGTAGATGCCGGTCTTCAGCAGGAGCAAGCCGCGCTCGAGCGCCCCGGCCACGGTCGCAGCGGCCACGTCGGCGGCCGGCTCCTTGCTCTCGCGGTCGGTGACCAGCTCGATCGCCGCCATCGGCCCGATGCCGCGCACCTCGCCGATCACCGGATGGCGCTCCGCCATCGCCCGCAGCCGCGCCATGATCTCCTCGCCGAAGGCCCTGGCGCGGTCGAGGAACTCCGGCGCGGCGATCGCGTTGATGCTCTCGATGGCGGCCGCGCAGGCCACCGGGTTGCCGCCGTAGGTCGAGCCGAGCCCGCCGGGGTGCACCGAGTCGATGATCTCGGCCCGGCCGACCACGCCGGCAAGCGGCATGCCGGCCGCGAGCGACTTGCCGACCGTGACCAGGTCGGGCGTCACGCCGGAGTGCTCGATCCCCCACAGCGTGCCGGTGCGGCCCATGCCGGCCTGCACCTCGTCGTCGATGTAGACGATGCCGTACTTCTGGCACAGCTCGTACACGCCCTGGATGAACTCGGGCGGCATCACGGTGAACCCGCCCTCGCCCTGCACCGGCTCGAGGATGACGCAGGCCACGGACTCGGGGTCGACGTGCGCCTTGAACGTGAACTCGAGCCCCTTCAGCGCGTCCTTCGTGCTCACTCCGCGATAGGGATACGGCGCCGGCGCGCGGTACACCTCGGGAGCGAACGGGCCCATGCCGCGCTTGTAGACCAGCTTGGACGTCAGCGTCATGGTCAGCAGCGTGCGGCCGTGGAAGCCACGGTCGAACGTGATCACGCCGTCGCGGCCGGTGTGGTAGCGGGCGATCTTGACGGCGTTCTCGACGGCCTCGGCGCCGGAGTTGACCAGCACGGCCTTCTTCGCGTGCGTGCCGGGTGCGTGCTCGCAGAGCAGCCGCGCCACCTCGAGGTAGGGCTCGTAGGCAGCCACCGGAAAGCAGGCGTGGAGCATGGTCTCGGCCTGGCGCTTGATGGCATCCACCACGGCCTCCGGCGTGTGCCCGAGGTTGAGCACGCCGATCCCGCCGGCGAAGTCGATGTACTCCTTGCCGTCGACGTCTGTGAGGCGGGCGCCGTGGGCGTGGTCGGCGACGATCGGCGCCAGCGAGACGCCGCGGGCGACGTACTCGTCGCGCTTGGCCATCAGCTCCTGCGTCTTGGTTCCGGTCGCGTGCACTGCCATGGAGGCCCCCGTCTGGTTGGTTCTTTTGCGCCAGCGAGTATAAGACCGGCGGCGCCGTTCCTGCATCCGGTGCTGGTAGCATTGGCCAGTCTGTCCAACCCCGCACAGAAGGATTCCGTATGACCAGCAACGGCTCGCAGCCCTCGCTGTCCAACGATCAGCTGCAGGAACTTGCGAAGCGGCATCTGATGATGCACTTCACGCGTCACTCGTCGTACCGCAACGAGGACGTGCCGATCATCAGCCACGGTGAGGGGTGCTGGCTGTACGACTCCAACGGCAAGAAGTACTTCGACGGGCTGGCCGGCCTGTTCTGCACCCAGATCGGCTACAGCTTCGGCGCCGAGCTGGGCGAGGCGGCGGCAAAGCAGATGGCCGAGCTGCCCTTCTACACGAACTGGAGCTACGCCCACCCGCGCGCCATCGAGCTCGCTGCGAAGGTGGCCGAGCTGGCTCCCGGCGACCTCAACCGCGTGTTCTTCGTCAGCGGTGGGTCGGAGGCCAACGAGGCGATCATCAAGCTCGTCCGGCAGTTCCACCAGCTGAACGGCCATCACCACCGCTACAAGATGATCGCCCGCCGGATCGCCTACCACGGCACCACGCTGGGCGCGCTCTCGCTGACCGGCATCTACCCGTTGAAGACGCCGTTCGAGCCGCTGATGCCGGGCGTCCGCCACGTCTCCAACACGAACCGCTACCGCCGCCCCGAGGGCGAGACCGAGCAGCAGTTCACGCAGTTCCTGCTGGACGAGCTGCGCGACGTGATCGAGCACGAGGGCCCCGAGTCGGTGGCCGCCGTGTTCATGGAGCCGGTGCAGAACGCCGGTGGGACGTTCACGCCGCCGGCCGGCTACTTCCAGGGCGTGCGCGAGATCTGCGACGAGTACGGCGTGCTGCTGGTCGCCGACGAGGTGATCTGCGGCTTCGGGCGGCTGGGCGAGTGGTTCGGCTCGACGCTCTACGACATCCGCCCCGACATCGTCACGTTCGCGAAGGGCATCGGCTCGGCGCACGTGCCGCTGGGCGGCGTGCTCATGACCGACCGCATCGCGGCGCCGTTCCTCGAGGGCCACACGCTGCTCAACCACGGCATCACCTACGGCGGCCATCCCGTCGCGACCGCCGTCGGCCTGAAGAACCTCGAGGTGATGGAGCGCGAGGACGTGATCGGCAACGTGCAGCGCAACGCTCCGTACTTCCAGGAGATGCTGGACAAGCTCGCGGAGAAGCCGATCGTGGGAGATGTCCGCGGCGAGGGCTACTTCCACTCGCTCGAGCTCGTGAAGGACAAGGAGACGAAGGCGACGTTCTCCGACGACGAGTCCGAGCACCTGCTGCGCGGCTTCCTCTCGGGCCGGCTGTTCGAGGCCGGGCTGATCTGCCGCGCGGACGACCGCGGCGACCCGGTGATCCAGCTCTCCCCGCCGCTGGTGGCCACGCGTGAGGACCTGGACTACATCCACGATGTGCTGGACACGGTGCTGGACGAGGCCTGGGCCGAGATGCAGCGCCACCACGGGCACCGCGAGCACCACGACGTGCTCCCAGGCGCACGGCAGGTGGTCGGGGAGTAGCAGCGGCCCGGCGGAGCGCGATGCTCACCGTCGCACAGGTGCTCGAGCTCGACCGGCTCGAACTGGAGCTGGCCGGAGGCATGGCCGGGATTGGCCGCCACGTGCGCTGGGCCCACACGAGCGAGCTGGACGATCCGACGCCGTGGCTGCGGGGTCGCGAGCTGCTGCTCACGACCGGGCGTCCGCTCCGCGATCGGCCGGGGGACTTCGTCGAGCTGCTCGCGGCCCACGGGCTGGCGGGCCTGTGCCTGGGCCTCGGCTTCGGGTTCGAGGCGATGCCCGACGAGGCGATCGAAGCGGCCGACCGGCTCGGCTTCCCCGTGATGACCACCCCGTACCACGTCCCGTTCATCGCGATCACCGAGGCGGTCTTCCGCGCACAGAGCGACGCCCGGGTGCAGACGCTCGAGCGGGTGACGTCGCTGATGCTCGACGGGCGCGACCTGGACGCGATGCTCGCCGAGATGGGGCGCCTCTCCGACTGCGCCCTGTGCCTGCGAGAGCCGTCCGGCCGCGTGCTCGCGCGCACGGACGACATGGAGGACGGCGACCCCGCGGCGACGGTGCTGCCGGTGGTGACGGGAAGCGAGGTCGAGGCCGAGCTGGTTGCGCGCCCCGGTGACCGGTGCGACCCCCAGCTGCTGCACCATCTGCAGACCGTGCTCGCGGTCGAGCTGCTGAAGCGCAGGGCCGTGTCGAACGCCGAGCGGCGGCTGTCGGAGGATCTGGTCGAGTCGATCCTGGCCGGCGAGGTGGGCACGTCGGAGCTGCGGCGCAAGGCCGCGGCATTCGGGCTGGAGGGCGAGCAGCCGATGGCCTTCGCGCTCCTGCGCCCCGCCGAGCGCGGCACGCGAGCGCTGGCCGAGCTTGCCGGCCGGCTGTCGGAGAACGCCCCCTGCGTGGTGCGCGACGGCGGGGTCGCCGTGCTGCTGGAGGCGGCCGACGACGAGCAGGCGCGGCGGCGGGCAACCGCGCTGCTCGACGAGACGGGCGCCGGATCGGGCGGCGTGGGACGCGTGCGGCGCGACCCGGCCGAGCTGCGGCGGAGCTACGACGAGGCGCTCTACGCCTGCGAGGCGCGGCCGGCGAATGGGCATCCCGTGATGGCGACGTTCCGCGACCTGGGCTCGATCCAGCTGCTGCTTGCGCTGCAGGACGAGCGCGGCGTTGAGCTCTACTGCGACTCGCTGCTCGGCCCGCTGGTCGAGCACGACGCCACGCACGGGTCGGCGCTGCTCGAATCGCTGCGCGCCTACATCGAGGCGAACGGCCGCTGGGCGGACGCGGCCGCCGAGCTGGACGTGCACCGCCACACGCTCCGCTACCGGATGCGGAAGATCGCCGAGCTGACCGGGCGGGACCTTTCCGACGCCGGTGACCGGCTCGAGCTGTGGCTGGCGCTGCGCGCCCATCAGCTGCGAAACCCCCAGCCGTCTCTGGAGCACGCATGAGCACCGTCTCCGTCGTCGGCGCGGCGGGCATCATCGGCCCCGCGATCGTCGCCACGCTGGCCGAGCACGACTCCGTCACCGAGATCCGCTGCCTCGACGTCAACGCCGACGGCGCGCAGGCGGTCGCGGAGGAGCACGGAGCCGGCAAGGCCACCGGCGCGGCGGTCGACATCACCGACCTCGAGGCCGCGCGCGAGGCCGTCGCCGGCTCGACCCTGCTCGTGAACACCGCCGCCTACCGGATCAACCTGGCGGCGATGGAGGTGGCGCTGGCCGCCGGCTCCCACTACCTCGACCTCGGTGGCCTCTACCACGTGACGCGCGAGCAGGTGAAGCTCGACCTCTGGTTCCGGGAGGCGGGCCTGGTCGCGGTGCTGGGCATGGGCTCCACGCCCGGCAAGACCAACGTGATGGCGGCGCACGCCGTATCGCGGCTGGGCGGCCGCATCGACCGGGTCGTGGTGGCAGCGGCCGGCCGCGACCCGAGCCCCCCGGCCGGTCCGCTCATCGCACCCTACGCCGTCGAGACGATCCTCGACGAGCTGTCCATGCCGACGCCGGTGATCCGCGACGGCGAGCCGGTGTTCCTCGACCCGATGACAGACGCCGGCACGGTCGAGTTCGGTGAGCCCGTCGGTCCGGCGCAGACCATCTACACGATCCACTCCGAGCAGGCCACCTTCGCCGACAGCTTCGGCGCGAAGGAGGTCAGCTTCCAGCTGTCGCTCAACCCCGCCTTCCTCGAGAAGATCCGGCTGCTCACCGACCTCGGTCTCGCGGGCACGGATCCCGTGGACATCCGCGGCGTGCCGGTGGTGCCCCGGCACGTGCTGATGGCGCTGCTCGCGCGGCTGCCGAAGGCGTCCCCCTCGCGCGAGGCATTTGGCATCCATCGGGTCGAGGTGTACGGCGAGAACGGGACGGCTGTCACCGAGTGCGTCACCCGGTCGGTCGACCGTCTGCCGTTCGGCGGCGGCGTCATCTCCACCGCATGCCCGCCGGCGGTGGTGGCCGACATGATCTGCCGCGGCGAGATCGAGCGGCGCGGGGTGTTCCCGTCCGAGCAGATCGTGCCGTACGGCGCGCTGTTCGAGCGGCTCGAGCGCTACGGCGTCAGCGTCCGCGACTCGTAGAACAGCGGCGATCCGGAGCGGGGCCGGGCTGAAGCCCGGTCCTGGCGTTATCGGCGAGGGGGGTCAGGCCTACGGTGGCCCAAGGCCTGACCCCCTCGTCCGACGACTGCGTCGTGTCAGTCGAGGAGCTTCTTGACGCCGTCCAGCTTCTTGCGCATCTCGGCGACCTCGTCGGCCTGCGCCTTGATCGCGTTGGCCAGCGCCTGCACGTCGCGGACGAGTGCGTTCGCGAGCGAGTCGATGTCGCCTGATGCCGCGCGGCTGCGCGCGCGCCCGCGCCGAGCGGTCGACGACGAGGCCGCCGCCGTGCGCCGGGCCGGTCGGCCCCGCTTCGCCCGCGGGCGCAGCGAGCCGCCGGCGCGCTTGCGGGCGACCCGGTAGTAGTTGGCAGCCACGGTGCCGGCCCGGCGGCCGGAATCCGCGGAGATCTTCGCGAACGCCTCGGTGCGGTTCATGCCGTCCGCCACCAGCTTCTCGACCTGATCGTAGATCTGCTCGCCGATCTCACCTGAGCGCGGCATATCTCTCCTCACGTTTGGGGGGAAGGAACGCGTGAGACTGTAGCGCAGGTTGTTATGTCATGTGTTCAACGAGCCGCGTCTATAGAGACGGATCAAGGCGTTCGTCGATGCATCGTGTGTCAAATCAGGCTCGTCCTGACATGCAATTTCGGATGCTATTCGTTTGGCGAGCACCTTTCCCAGCTCGACGCCCCATTGATCGAACGAATTGATGTCCCAGATCACGCCCTGGGTGAAGACGCTGTGTTCGTATAGTGCAACGAGGCTGCCGAGCGTTTGTGGCGTCAGCTTCTCGGCGAGGATCGTGCTGCTCGGCCGGTTGCCGGTGAACACGCGATGCGGAACGAGCTTCGGGTCGGTGCCCTCGGCCCGCACCTGGTCGGCCGTCTTGCCGAATGCGAGCGCCTCGGTCTGCGCGAACACGTTCGCCATCAGCAGGTCGTGGTGGGGCCCGAGTGGGTTCAGGGTGTGCAGGAACCCTATGAAGTCGCAGGGGATCAGCTTCGTCCCCTGATGGATCAGCTGGTAGAACGAGTGCTGCCCGTTCGTGCCCGGTTCGCCCCAGTACACCGCGCCGGTCTGGTAGTCGACCTCGGCGCCCTCCAGGGTGACGTGCTTGCCGTTGCTCTCCATGGTCAGCTGCTGGAGATAGGCGGGGAACCGCTTGAGGTACTGCTCGTACGGCAGCACGGCGACGGTCTCGGCGCCGAAGAAGTCGCCGTACCACACGGCGAGCATGCCCATCAGCGCCGGCAGGTTCTGACGGAGCGGTGCCGTTCGGAAGTGGACGTCCATGGCGTGGAACCCGTCGAGCATCTCCCGGAACCGCTCCGGCCCCACGGCGATCATCGTGGAGAGCCCGATGGCGGCATCCATCGAGTAGCGACCGCCCACCCAGTCCCAGAATCCGAACATGTTGTCCGTGTCGATGCCGAACGCACGCACCTCGTCGGCGGCGGTGGAGACGGCGACGAAATGTCGCGCGACCGCGGCGTCGTCGCCCAGTGAGGAAACGATCCAGTCACGGGCGCTGGCGGCGTTGGTCATCGTCTCCAGCGTTGTGAACGTCTTCGAGGAGATGATGAAGAGCGTCTCCGCCGGATCGAGGTCGCGCGTTGCCTCGATCAGGTCGGTGCCGTCGATATTCGATACAAACCGGACGGTGAGCTTGCGATCCGAGTACTGACGGAGTGCCTCGTATGCCATCACCGGACCGAGGTCGGACCCACCGATGCCGATGTTGACAACGTTGCGTATCGGCCGGCCGGTGTGGCCACGCCACTCGCCGGATCGGATGCGGCCGGCGAAGGCGGCCATTCGGCCGAGCACCTCGTGCACCTCCTTCACCACGTCGACGCCGTCGACCACGATCGAGTCCCCGGCCGGCGCGCGCAGGGCGACGTGCAGCACGGACCGGTTCTCCGTGACGTTGATCCGCTCGCCCGTGAACATGGCCTCGATGCGGCCGGGAAGGCCACGGTCCTCGGCGAGGTCGATCAGCAGGCCGAGCGTCTCCTCCGTGGCGCGGTGCTTCGAGTGATCGAGCAGCAGACCGGCCCCGCGCGCCGTCATCCGCTCCGCCCGGTCCGGGTCCTCGGCGAACAGGTCACGGAGGTGTCGCGGTGCGATCTCGGCATGGTGCTGCTCGAGGGCCTTCCAGGCCCGGGTCTCGCGGAGGGGCGGCGCCATGCGCCACACGGTACACGCACTGCACCGGCCGGCAGCGGGCCGGCGGGACACCGGCCCATCGTCGAACAGGCTGTCCTCCGCACCCGCCGGTACACTCGCGGCCCATGCAGGAGCAACGCCGACCACCCGGCTTCGTTGTCTTCCGGCAGGAGGGGGACGATTTCTGGCGCCTGATCGGCGAGGTGCCACGGACGCCGGGGCTTACCGCCCGCCGGGCACGTGCCAAGGCGGTGGCAGATGCCACCGGGGGTCGCGCCGCGCCTGGCGCGACCTACGCCGCCGTGCTTCGCAGCGAGTGGCGGGTGTCGCTCGACCTCTGAGCACGGGCGCCCGACCGGACGACCGCCCGGGCGTCACACGGCCAAATGGCCATCACTCGAACTGCCAATCGGTTCTGTGACCAGTCGCCGCCAAGCCTGTGAAAAGCTCGTGAACCGCCCACCCCACGTTTGACTTCGCAACATTCCATCCCTATCCTGTGCGCACCATGCCGAGCACCGCGAACCTCAAGGAGACCACTGCCCGCTCCACGCTGAGCGGGCGTCCTGTCTGGCTCCTGTCCGCGTTCGCGATTTCCCTTCTCGGCCTTCTCCTGCTCCTCGCCCGCTAGGGCGACGGACTTCTGCTCACGCGCCGCCCGCCGGCGCACACGCACAGGAAGCCACCGGGAGAGGTGCGTCCTCTCCCGCCCACGCAGGAGGACACCCGCAATGCCAACGGACACCGTCCGGATATTCGATACGACGTTGCGCGACGGCGAGCAATCGCCGGGCATCGCGCTGAACGCCGCGGAGAAGGTCGAGATCGCCCGCCAGCTGGAGCGGCTCGGCGTCGACATCATCGAGGCCGGCTTCGCCATCTCCTCGCCCGGTGAGGTCGAGGGCATCCGCGCCGTCTCGGCGGCCGTCGACTGCGTCGTCGCCTCGCTGGCGCGCACCAACGACGAGGACATCGACGCGGCCATCGAGTCGCTCGACCAGGCAAGCAACCCGCGCATCCACACCTTCATCGCGACGTCCGACATCCACCTCGAGCACAAGCTGCGGATGACGCGCGAGCAGGTGGTCGAGGCCGCCGACCGCGCCGTCGCTCGGGCGAAAGCCTTCACCGCCGACGTCGAGTTCTCCTGCGAGGATGCGACGCGCACCGACATCGACTTCATGGCCCGGGTGGTGCGGGTGGCGATCGCGGCGGGCGCGACCACCATCAACATCCCGGACACGGTCGGCTACACGGTGCCCGAGGAGTACATCGAGATCCTCACCGGCCTGCGCGAGCGCGTGCCGGAGCTGGACGGCGTCACGCTCTCCGTCCACTGCCACAACGACCTGGGCATGGCCGTCGCCAACTCGATGGCGGGCGTGATGGCGGGCGCACGCCAGGTCGAGTGCACCATCAACGGCATCGGCGAGCGCGCGGGCAACGCCTCGCTGGAGGAGATCGTGATGCTGCTGCGCACGCGCAAGCCGCGCTTCGGGCTCGACACCGGCATCAACACACGCGAGATCGTGCGCACCTCGCGCATGGTGTCGCGCCTGACCGGCTACAGCGTGCAGCCGAACAAGGCCGTGGTCGGCCGCAACGCGTTCGCCCACGAGGCGGGCATCCACCAGCACGGCGTGCTGGCCGACCGCCGCACCTACGAGATCATGGACGCGGAATCGGTCGGCCTGGCCGGGTCGGACATCGTGCTCGGCAAGCACTCCGGCCGCCACGCGCTGCGCCAGGCGTTCGTCGAGCTCGGGTTCACGATCGAGGGCGACGAGCTGAAGCGCGCCTTCGAGCGGTTCAAGGAGATCGCCGACCGCAAGCAGCGGATCAGCTCGCTCGACCTCGAGGCGATCGCCTCCGACTCGCTGCGCGAGCGCGAGGACGACCACCACCTGCTGTCGCTCGCCATCTCAACCCGCACCGGGCAGCCGGCGCGCGCCGAGGTGACGGTCAGCGCCGGCGACGGCGAGGAGACGGGCACGGCCGAGGGCGACGGCCCGGTGGACGCCGCGTTCAACGCCATCGATCAGGTGCTGCGCGTGCCCGTGACGCTCGTCGAGTACACGATCGGCGCCGTGTCCGGCGGCGCGGACGCGCTCGGCGAGGTGCGCGTCGTGGTCGAGTCGGGCGGACGCACCTTCTCCGCCCAGGCGGTGTCGACCGACATCACCGAGGCATCGGCGGAGGCCTACCTGCGCGCCTGCGCCCATGCCAAGACGGCAGCCGAACCGGAGCAGGAGCTCGCCGGAGTCTGATGAGATACCCCTTCCCAGCGAAACCGAGGACGTCATGAGCCCGACCACACGACCATTGCCGATCGTCGCCTGTCTCTCGGGCGATGGGATCGGCCCAGAGGTGATGGCCGAGGCGGGCCGCGTGATCGACGCCGCCTCGGAGCTGTTCGGCATCCGCGTGCGGCAGGTGCACCTGCCGTTCGGCGGCGATGCGATCGACAAGCACGGCGACCCCTTCCCGGCGCACGTGCGGGCGGCCGTCAAGGCGTCCGACGCCGTCCTGCTCGGCGCCGTCGGCGGCCCGCGCTGGGACGGCGCCGTCCGCCGCCCCGAGGAGGGGCTGCTCGGCCTGCGCAAGGAGCTCGATGCCTACGCCAACCTGCGGCCCGTCCGCCACGCCGATATCGACCTGATCGTCGTGCGCGAGCTGACCGGCGGCCTCTACTTCGGCAAGAAGTCGCTCGAGGAGGATTCGGCCAGCGACGAGTGCCGTTACACGCGCGAGCAGGTCGAGCGGGTGGCCCGGTGGGCGTTCAAGCTGGCACGCCGGCGTGACGGGCGGGTTGTCTCGGTGGACAAGGCGAACGTGCTGTCGACGTCGAAGCTGTGGCGACGGGTGGTCACCGAGCTGCAGGCATCCGAGTTCGAGGAGATCCGGCTCACGCACGAGCTGGTCGACTCGTTCGCGATGAACCTGGCCACCAAGCCCCAGGCCTACGACGTGATCCTCACCGAGAACCTGTTCGGCGACATCCTCTCCGACCTGGCGGCGGCGGTCGGCGGCGGCCTCGGCCTCGCGCCCTCGGCGTCGATCGGCAGCGAGCCGCCCGGCATCTTCGAGCCCGTGCACGGCTCCGCGCCCGACATCGCCGGCCAGGGCGCGGCCAACCCGATCGCGATGATCCTCTCGGTCGGCATGATGTTCACCTACGGCCTCGGCCGGCGCGACATCGGCCGGGCGGTCACCGCCGCGGTCGACCAGGTGCTGGCGGAGGGCACGGCGACGGCCGACCAGGTGTCCGGCGGGCGGGCCTACGCCACCTGGGAGGTGGGCCAGGCGGTGTGCCGCGCGCTCGCAGACCACGCTCACGGCTCCGGAGAGTTCGCCGGAAACCCCTATCGTGAGGCGATCGCCCGTGGATAGCGAACGGCCCAGGATGACCGGCGCGGAAGCCGTGATCCGGTCGCTCGAGGCGGAGGGCGTCACCGACGTCTTCGGCCTGCCCGGCGGCGCCATCCTGCCGCTCTACGACGCCTGGGCGGCATGCGAGCACACCATCCGTCACTACCTGGTGCGCCACGAGCAGGGAGCCGGGCACATGGCGCAGGGCTACGCCCGGGCCACCGGCAAGGTGGGCGTCGCCATCGCCACGTCCGGGCCGGGTGCCACGAACCTGGTCACCCCCATCGCCGACGCCTACCTCGACTCCACCCCGATCGTGTGCATCACCGGCCAGGTGCCGACGCACCTGATCGGCACGGACGCGTTCCAGGAGGCCGACATCACCGGCATCACGATGCCGGTGGTGAAGCACTCCTGGCTGGTCGACCGGGTGGAGGACATCCCGCGCGTGATCAAGGAGGCGTTCCACATAGCGCGCAGCGGGCGTCCCGGGCCGGTGCTGATCGACATCCCGAAGGACCTGCAGCTGGCCGAGCTCGAGTTCACGTACCCCAAGCAGGTCGACATCCCGGGCTACAAGCCGTCACGCCATGGCCATCCCAAGCAGGTGATCACCGCCGCGGAGGCGATCCTGGCCGCGGAGCGGCCGGTGTTCTACGTCGGCGGCGGTGCGGTGTCCGCCAACGTCGACCCGGCCGACCTGATCCGCGTCGCGGAGTCGGTGCAGATGCCGGTGATCACGACGCTGATGGCGAAGGGCGTCTTCCCGGATTCGCACCCGCTCTGCATCGGGCTGCCCGGCATGCATGGCTCGAAGGCGGCGAACTGGGCGATGAACCAGGCCGACCTGCTGGTGGCCTGCGGGTCGCGCTTCGACGACCGGGTGACGGGCAAGCTGGACGTGTTCGCCCCGGGCGCCCGCGTGATCCACATGGACGTCGACCCGGCCGAGATCGACAAGAACCGGACGGCGCAGATCCCCATCGTGGGCACGCTCGAGCTGGTGGTGCCGAAGCTGGCGGAGGCGCTGCAGTCGCGCATGAACGGCGGCCCGCCGAAGGCCGCGGAGTGGCTGCAGACGGTGCAGGGCTGGAAGCAGCAGCACCCCTTCCGCTACCGCAACACCGCACCGCTGAAGCCCGAGTTCGTGATCGAGCGGCTGCGCGACCTGACCGCCGACCGCGACGTGATCTGGACGACGGGTGTCGGCCAGCACCAGATGTGGGCGGCGCAGTACCTGCAGATCGACCTGCCGCGGCGGTGGCTCACGTCAGGCGGCCTCGGCACCATGGGCTTCGGCGTGCCGGCGGCGATCGGCGCGAAGGTGGGACGTTCGGACGCGACGGTGATCAACATCGACGGGGACGGCTGCTTCCAGATGACGATGCAGGAGCTGGCCACGGCGAAGATGTACGGGATCGGCGCGATCCACGTGGTCGTGAACAACGGCTGGCTGGGGATGGTGCGCCAGTGGCAGGAGCTGTTCCACGGCGAGCGGTACTCGGAGACGCTGCTCGAGTCGAGCAGCCCCGACTACGTCAAGCTGGCCGAGAGCTTCGGGCTGCCGGGCTTCCGCTGCGAGACGGTGGACGAGGTGGACGCGGCGATCACGGCGGCGCTCGAGTGCGGCGGGCCGTGCGTGATCGATGCACGGGTCGACCATGAGGAGAAGGTGTATCCGATGGTTCCGGCCGGAGCCCCCGCGGCGGAGATGATCGACGTCGAGTGGGCCGAGGACGACAACGCGTGGGTGGAGGAAGGCGTATGACACACCACACCCTCTCCGTGCTCGTGGAGAACCGCCCCGGCGTGCTCACCCGCTGCGCGGGCCTGTTCGCCCGGCGCGGGTTCAACATCGACTCGCTTGCGGTCGGAACGACGCAGGACCCGACCCGCAGCCGCATCACCATCCGCGTCGACTGCTCGCAGCACTCCGTCGAGCAGGTGATCAAGCAGCTCTACAAGCTGGTGGACGTGCTCAAGGTGCAGGAGCTGGACGCCTCCGCCGTCGAGCTCGAGCTGCTGATGATCAAGGTGACGAGCACGCCCGAGCGCCGGTCTGAGATCATCAACCTGGCGGAGGTGTTCGACGCCAAGGTGGTGGACGTGGGCCCGGAGGCGCTGACGTTCTCATGCGTCGCGGGTCCCGACCGGCTGCAGGCGCTCGAGCAGCTGCTCGAGCCGTACGGCATCAGGGAGCTGGTGCGAACAGGAAGGATCGCGCTCGACCGGGACGGCGAGCTCGGTACACGAAAGCGAATGCGCGTCGTCGCGTAAGGAGACCGAACCGTGGCAACGATCTACTACGAGTCCGACTGTGACCCCTCGCTGCTCGACGGCAAGCGCATCGCCGTCATCGGCTACGGCAGCCAGGGCCATGCCCACGCACTGAACAACCACGACTCGGGAAACAGCGTCGTGGTCGGCGCCCGGCCCGACTCGCGCGCCTGGGCCGCGGCCACGGCCGACGGCCTCTCGGTGGAGACGGTCGCCGACGCGACCGCGCAGGCCGACATCGTGATGGTGCTCGTGCCCGACCACATCCAGGCCGGCCTCTACCGCGACGAGATCGCGCCGAACCTGCGCCCCGGGGCGATGCTGATGTTCGCGCACGGGTTCAACATCCGCTACGGGGCGATCACGCCCTCACCCGAGGTCGACGTGGCCATGATCGCGCCCAAGGGGCCCGGCCATCTCGTGCGTCGGCAGTACGTCGAGGGCATCGGCGTGCCGGGGCTGATCGCCGTGCACCAGGACGCGACCGGCAACGCACAGGCGCTCGCGCTGGCCTACGGGCACGGCATCGGCTGCGCCCGCGGCGGGCTGATCGAGACGACGTTCACGGAGGAGACCGAGACCGACCTGTTCGGCGAGCAGGCGGTGCTCTGCGGCGGCACCACGCAGCTGGTCAAGGCCGGCTTCGAGACCCTCGTCGCGGCCGGCTACCAGCCCGAGATCGCCTACTTCGAGTGCCTGCACGAGCTGAAGCTGATCGTCGACCTGATGTGGGAGGGCGGGCTCGCCGGCATGCGCTACTCGATCTCGGACACGGCCGAGTACGGCGACCTCACGCGCGGCCCGCGGGTGATCGACGATCACGTCCGCGAGACGATGCGGACGCTGCTGACCGAGATCCAGGACGGCACCTTCGCGCGCGAGATGATGGCCGAGGAAGAGGCGGGACGTCCCAACTTCACGAGGCTGCGCGAGCAGGATGCCGACCACCAGATCGAGGTCGTCGGCCGCAGGCTGCGGTCGATGATGCCGTGGATCGGTGACAAGGCGGCCGTGAAGCCGGGAGTGTGACGCCCGGACCGCCGAGGATCGTCCGGCCGGCGGGCGATGCGCCGGCGGTGCTGCGGGAGGACTTCGCCCGGATCCGGGCGGAGTTCGAGCTGCCCGAGCGGTTCCCGGACGATGTCCTGGCCGAGGCCGAGCGGGCGGCGGCCGTGGAATGGCCGCGCGACGGCCGGCTCGACCTGCGGGAGCAGCCGTTCGTCACCATCGACCCGCCGGGCAGCATGGACCTCGACCAGGCGATGCAGCTCGAGCGTGACGGCGACGGCTACGTCGTCCACTACGCGATTGCGGACGTGGGCGCCATCGTCCCGCCCGGCGGCGCGGTCGAGCGGGAGGCCTGGGTGCGGGGACAGACCGTCTACCTGCCCGACATGCGGGTCAGCCTGTACCCGCCCGCGATCTCGGAGGGGGCGGCCAGCCTGCTGCCGGACCAGGAGCGCCCGGCCCTGGTCTACCGGATCGAGCTGGGCGCGGACGGCAGGCAGCGCGGCGCCCGTGTCGATCGCGCAGTGGTGCGCAGCCACCGGAGGCTGGCATACGGCGAGGGGACGATCCCGCTGCTGCAGGAGATCGGCGAGCTGCGCATCGCGCTGGCCCGGCAGCGCGGCGCCGTGTCGCTCGACGCACCGGCGCAGGAGGTGGTGCCGGACGCCTCCGAGCCGTACGGATACCGCCTGCGGCTCGAGCAGCGCCGCCCCGACGAGGACTGGAATGCCGAGATCTCGCTGCTCGCGGGCATGGCGGCAGCCGGCATCATGGGCCGGCGCGGGTTCGGCCTGCTGCGCACCATGGGCGGCGCCGATGACTACCGCGTGCGCCGGCTCCGCTCGGCGGCTCCCGCGCTCGGCGTCTCCTGGCCTGACGACGAGACGTTCGAGCACTTCGCGATGCGCCTCGATCCGGCCGTGCCGCGCGAGGCGGCGCTGATCGAGGAGGCGCGAGACGCGATGGGCCATGCCGGCTACCGGTACTTCGAGGGCGCGCTGCCGGCGGACGCCGTCCATGCCGGCATCGCCGCCCACTACGCGCATACGACGGCGCCGCTGCGCAGGCTGGCCGACCGCTACGTGCTGGAGCTGGTGGCGGGCGGCGGTGACCGGGAGGCGCTGCAGAAGCTGCCGGAGGTGATGGCCGAGGCCGGCGGTCGTTCGGCGCGCGTCGAGGCCGCGGTGGTCGACGACATGGAGGCGCGGCTGCTCGAGCACCGGGTCGGCGAGACGTTCGCGGCGGTGGCGATGGAGAATGACCGGCGGGGCACGGTGATCCGCATCGCCGACCCGCCGGTGCGGGCGCGGATGCACGCCGACCCACCGCCGACCCCCGGCGATGCAGTCGAGGCGGAGCTGGTGCGCGCCGACCCAGTGTCGCGCTCGCTGGAGTTCCACGCGTCACAGCCTGCGCCACCCCCGTAACAGACGCCCAACGCCGGCCGACACCGCCTCTGAGGCGTTTTCGGGCCGCTATCGGACGCCGCGCGTGTCGACGGGTTACGAGGGTGTGGACTGCCGCGCGGATCGGTCACGGCGCCCCGCCGCGGCCCGTCACAGCCTCTGAGGCGGTTTCTGGCCGATACCGGACGCTCGGCTGCCTGGGACACGTCAGGCCGGGGCAGCGTCGAGCCGCTCGAGCGCCCGCACGCTCGGGATCGCCAGCAGGAACACGGTCGAGACCCCGAGCCACCCCGCAGCCAGCCAGAGCGTCGACGACACCCCGATTGCACCCGCCACCGGTCCAGTCACCGCCATCCCCAGCGGCAGCGGCGCATAGACCGCGAGCCGCTCGAAGCTCGCCACCCGCGCCATCGCCTCGCCCGGCACCCGCTCCTGCAGCGTCGTCTCCCACAGCACCAGGTACAGCGACGTGGCGATCCCGGCCGGCACCGCAGCTCCGGCGATCACCCATGCCGGTGCGGCCTCGGCCAGCAGCCCGAGCACGGGCACGAACGCCGCGTTGATGAGCACGGCGACCAGCAGCGGTCTTCGCGGGCGAAGCCGCAGGCCGAGCACACCACCGCCGATCGTGCCCACCCCGTAGCCGGCCGCCACCAGCGCCCATGCCGTCGCGCCACCCAGGTGCTGCTTGGCGACCAGCGGGCCCAGCACCTCGTAGGGCGCGTACACCATCAGCATCCACAGCCCGGTGTCGACCATCATCGCCAGCAGCCAGCTGCGCGAGCGCACGACCTCCCACCCCTCCGCGAGCTGAACCCGGAAGCGTCCGGCCGCTCGGGTCGCCCCGCGAACATCCTCGACCCTGATACGCACCAGGATCGCCGCCGCGACGAGGAACGACACCGCGTCGGCGGCGATCGCATAGCCGGCGCCGGCCGTGCTGACGATGACGCCCGCAACCAGCGGACTCACGACCCTGGCGGCGTTCGACTCGAGATGCCGCAGCGCATTGGCCTGCTGCAGCAACGAGGCCGGCACCGTCTGCGGCAGCAGCCCCGCCCAGGCGGGCGTGTGGAAGGCATCGGCGGCGCCGCCCACCGCACTCAGCACCGCCATCTGCCAGATCTCCGCCCGGCCGCTGATGATGAGCGCCGCGAGCACTCCCTGCGACGCGAAGCTGACGAGATCCGCCACGACCATCACCCGCACGCGTGACAGCCGGTCGGCCCAGACCCCGCCGACCAACAGAAGCAGCGCCAGCGGCACCGTCTCGGCGCCCAGCACGAGCCCGAGCGCGGTCGGCGACGTGGTCTGCTCGAGCACCGCGAATGCGAGCGCGACGGGCGTCATCCACGAGCCGAGCAGCCACACCGCCTGGGCCGTGAACAGCAGGCGGAAGTTCCGCTCCGAAAGCGGTGCGGGTGTCGCGCGCATGGCCCGAGCATACGCCCGGGGGCGTCGGCTACCCGGCTCGGCGGGCGGTCTCGGCCAGCTCGACGTACGCGTCCAGCTCGTCCGGCGAGGTCGCCTCTACGCCGTTCAGCGTGATCTGCAGCTGCAGCCCCAGCACGCGGCAGGGCAGGTCGCTGGTCGCGCCCGGCACGGACAGGGTGAACGTGACGTGCGTCCGCCCCGTCTCCTCACCCACCACCCGGTAGCACCACCGCAGCCGGCCCGGCTGGGCCGGAAGCTCCCACCCGAACACCCGCAGCCGCTCGCCGGCACGCTCGGCATCCGTCACAGGGGAACGCATCAGCCCGCGCACGATGCGCGTGATGCTGCCGTCCCCCGCCGCGTTGTCGCGGTGCGCGCGGATCAGCGTGGGCAGGAGGAGCGGTTCGGAGGCCGGATGAGAGTCGGGGGCCATTGCGGTCGGGTGATGCCCTCCCACCGTACGAACAAACCCGCCGCCCCGCCACCCCCGCCGGGGCGATTGACGCCGAACCGTTTTCGCTTCCGCGGCGAATCGATAGCATCACCGCGACCGTGAAGACCGAACCCGGCGCCGAACCGGCGCTGCTGACGCTGCAACCGCGCGGAGACGTCCGTTGCGTCGCGTTGCTCGCTCACGGTGGTCGAAGCAGGAGCACCGCACCGACCCGAGCAGCCCAGCCCGCCGCGCTTCGCATGTATCCGTTCCTGCTCGACCTGCACCGGGCCGGGCGGCGCAGCGGCCTCGCCGCCTGCCAGCTCCGCTACCGAGTGGCAGGCTACAACGACGGCGACCCCGTGCAGGACGTCGAATGGGCGCTGCGCGAGATCGCACACCGCCACGGCGACGTGCCGGTGTGCCTGGTCGGCCACTCGATGGGCGGGCGCTCCGTCCTGCGCGCCGCCGGCGGAACGCAGGTGCGGGCGGTTGCCGCGCTGGCGCCGTGGCTGCCTCCGGGGGAGCCGGTGCGGCAGCTGGACGGCCGCACGGTGGTGATCGCGCACGGCACCCGCGACCGCGTCACCAGCCCCGCCGGATCGCTCGCCTACGCGCTGGCCGCCCATGACCTGGCCGAGCGCCTGTGCAGGTTCGAGGTGGCCCGCTCGGGGCACGCGATGCTCGAGCGCGTCGTCGCCTGGCAGCGGCTCGTCCGCCGGACGGTGCTGCCCGCGCTCGGCATCGGCTCCTGGGACGAGGGCCTCGCCCGCGCCTTCTCGCTTCCCGCCCCCGAGGCCTGCCGGGTGCCGCTGTGATCTGGTTCCCGCGCATCGTCGGCCTGCTGACCGCGATCTACGGCGTGTCGGCGCTGGTGCGCCCGGATGTGATCTCGCGGCACGGTGAGCTGGCTCCGCCCGAGGACCGCCGCAGCGGCGTGCACCTCCTGTCGGCGATCCTAGGCATCCGCGACGTCGTGTCCGGCGCAGCCATCCTGGTCGCGCCGGCCGGCGGCGTGCTGCTGGGGACGCTCGGCGCCAGGGTGGCCATCGACACCGGCGATGCGATCGCCTTCGGTCGCCTTCTTCCCACCGCTCGCGCCCGGCGGAAGGTTGCCGCGATCGCCATCGGATGGGCCGCCGTGGCGGCGCTGTCGATGCTGGGAGCAGGCGGCTGATGCGCGTCGCGGTGGTCGGCAGCGGCGTCTCGGGCCTCACGGCGGCGTACGTGATCTCACGGCGCCACCACGTGACGCTGTATGAGAAGGACGGCCGATTCGGTGGCCACGCCAACACCGTCGCCGTGCCCGGCGCGGCCGGCGAGGTCGGCCTGGACACCGGCTTTATCGTGCACAACGAGCGCACGTACCCCCACCTGCTGCGGCTGTTCCGCGAGCTCGGCGTCTCGACGCAGAGCAGCGACATGTCCTTCGGCGTCCGCTGCGAGCAGTGCGGGCTCGAGTACGCGGGCGCGCGCGGGCTGGCCGGCGTCGCGGCCACGCCGCGCAAGCTGATGCAGCCGGAGTACCTGCGCATGCTGGTCGAGGTGAAGCGGTTCCACCGCCACGCCCGCAACCTCCTGCGCGACCCGGCCGCCGACCGGATGACGCTGGGCGAGTTCCTCGACCGCGGGAGCTACTCAGCCTACTTCCACGACCACTTCATGCTCCCGCTCACCGGAGCGATCTGGTCGTGCGCCGCCGGCCAGATGCGCGAGTTCCCGGCGCGCTACCTGATCCGCTTCTTCGCGAACCACGGCATGCTGACCGTGAAGCACTCCCCCACCTGGAAGACCGTGACGGGCGGCAGCCGCGTGTACGTGAACGCGGTGGTTGCGCGGCTCGCCGATGCGCTCGCGGAGACGGGCGTGATCGCGATCGAGCGCGATGCGACCGGCGTCACCGTCACGGACGTGTCCGGAGCGGCGCGGCGCTTCGACCGGGTCGTGCTGGCAACCCACCCGGACCAGGCGCTGCGGCTGCTCGCCGATCCCACGCCGGCCGAGCAGCGGGTGCTGGGCAGCTTCAGCTACTCGTCCAACGAGACGGTGCTGCACACGGACGGCTCGCTGCTGCCCCGCTCCCGCGGCGCGCGGGCGTCGTGGAACTACCTGCTGGAGGCGTGCTCCACCACCCGGCCGATGGTGGCGGTGACCTACCACCTGAACCGCCTGCAGGCGCTCGACGAGCCCACCGAGTACTGCGTCACGCTGAACCAGAGCACCCGCATCACCCCTGGCACGGAGATCTCCCGGATGGTCTACGAGCACCCGATCTACACGCTCGACTCGCTCGAGGCGCAGCGCCGCCTGCCGACGCTCTCCGGGGTCCACAACACCGCATACTGCGGCGCCTACCACGGCTGGGGCTTCCACGAGGACGGCTGCGTGTCCGGCGTCCGCGCCGCCCTCGCGCTGGGGTGCGCCTGGTGACCGACGGCACCGGCGCGGCGCTCTACGAGGGCCAGGTGATGCATACGCGGCCCAGGGCCGGCGACGCGACGGCGCCGTACCTGTTCCGCTACGGCGTCTACATGTGGCTCGTCGATCTCGACCGGCTGCCGCGCCTGCCGCTGCCGCTGCGGCCGCTCGGCCGCATCCGCAGCCGCGACCACCTCGGCGACCCGGCGCGCTCGATCCGCCAGAACGTCGACGCGTTCCTGGCCGGGCACGGCATCGACCTCGCCGGGGGCCGTGTGCTGATGCTGGCCAACGCGCGCGCGTTCGGGCACGTCTTCAACCCGCTCTCCGTCCACTGGTGCTACGGCGCGGGCGGGGACCTGCGCTGCATCGTTGCGGAGGTGCACAACACGTACGGCGAGCGGCACTGCTACCTGCTCGAGCCCGGCGACCGCGGCCGTGCGGAGACCGGCAAGGAGTTCTACGTGTCGCCCTTCCTGAGCGTCGATGGCAGCTACCGCATGGCGTTCTCGGCGCCCGGCGACCGGCTCTCGATCCAGATGGAGCTGATCCAGGGCGGCCGCCGCGTCTTCCAGGCATCCCTCACCGGCCGGAGGCGCCCGCTCACGGCGGGCATGCTCCTGCGCATGGCGGGTAGGTATCCCTTCATGACCGCCCGCGTCAGCGCGCTCATCCGCTACCACGGCATCCGGCTCTGGCTCCGCCGGGTGCCGCGCGTGCCGCGCCCGGCACGTACCCCGCAGCGATGGGTGGGCTGACCCTCACCGCGGCGCCACCCCGCCGCGCTCCGGTGCGTTCGCGGGTCGCCCGGGCCCTGTTCGAGCGGGCCCTCGCCAGGCTCCGCGACCTGGAGGTGATCGCGCCGGACGGCTCCGTGCTGCGCTCCGACCCGGGTGCACCGCGGATGGAGATCGTGTCCGAGCGGTTCTTCGATCGGCTCGGCGTCGACGGGAAGATCGGCTTCGGCGAGGCATACATGGCGGGCGACTGGCGCACCGGCGACCTCCCCGGCGTGCTGCTCGCGTTCGCCCGTGGCCTGACCTCGCTCATCCCCGCCCCGTTCCAGCGACTGCGTGCCCTCTACGAGCCGTCACGCCCCGCACGCGAGGCCAACACCGAGGCCGGAGCGCGCCGCAACATCCAGCGCCACTACGACCTCTCGAACGACCTCTTTGCGCTGTTCCTCGACGAGACGATGACGTACTCCTGCGCCGTATTCGAGCCGGGCGACACGCTTGCCGACGCCCAGCGGCGCAAGTACCGGGCAATCGCGGAGATGGCCGCGCTCGAGCGCGACCACCACGTGCTCGAGATCGGCACCGGCTGGGGAGGCATGGCAATCCACGCGGCGTCGGAGATCGGCTGCCGGGTGACGACGATCACGATCTCGGAGGAGCAGCATGCCTTCGCGCGGCACCGCGTCGCCGAGGCCGGGCTGGCCGGCCGGGTCGAGGTGCTCCTGCGCGACTACCGGGAGATGGAGGGCCGGTTCGACCGGATCGTGTCGATCGAGATGTTCGAGGCGCTCGGCGAGGAGTACTGGCCGGTGTTCTTTGCGGCCTGCGATCGCCTGCTGGCCCCGGGCGGCCGGATGGCGCTGCAGACGATCACGATGCCCCACGACCGCTACCGGGCCTCGCGGCGGAGCTACACCTGGATGCACAAGTACATCTTCCCCGGCGGTCTGATCCCATCCGAGCAGGCGATCGACGGGGCGCTGCGCAAGGCATCACGGCTGCGCGCGGTCGAGCGTCGCCAGATCGGGCAGCACTACGGCCCGACGCTGCAGGCATGGCGGGAGCGGTTCCTGGCCCACTGGGACGACGTCCGCGCGCTCGGGTTCGACGACACGTTCCGCCGGACGTGGGAGTTCTACCTCGCCTACTGCGAGGCCGGGTTCCGGGCGGGCGCGCTGGGGGACGTCCAGCTGGCGCTGGAGCGGCCATGAGGTTCGACGGCAGCCGCGTCTGGATCACGGGAGCCTCGAGCGGGATCGGCGAGGCGCTGGCGCGGGAGATCGCGGGCCGGGGCGCGCGCGTCGCGATCAGCGCGCGCCGGCCCGACCGGTTGGAGCAGGTCGCGGCGGGCACGGACATGGTGCCCGTCACCGTCGACGTCAGCGACCGCGAGTCGGTGCTCGCGGCCGAGCGCACCGTGCGCGGCGAGCTGGGCGGGATCGACATGGCCATCCTCAACGCCGGCACCTACCGGCAGATGGACGTCACGGCGTGGGACACCGCGGCCTATCGCGCGCACGTCGACGTCAACCTGATGGGGCTCGTCCACGGCGTCGAGGCCGTGCTGCCCGCGATGCGGCGCTCCCGGTCCGGTCGGATCGTCGGCGTCGCCAGCGTCGCCGGCTACCGCGGCTTCCCGTCCTCGGAGGCGTACGGGTCGACCAAGGCGGCGCAGATCAACCTGCTCGAATCGCTGCGGATCGACCTGCTGCCGCTCGGCGTGCGCGTGTCGACAGTCTGCCCGGGGTTCGTCCGTACCGACCTGACGTCGGAGAACACCTTTCGCATGCCATGGATGCTCGAGGCCGACGACGCCGCCCGCAGGATCGCGAGCGGGCTCGAGAAGGACAAGGCCGAGATCGTCTTCCCGCTGCCGATGATGCTGGCCATGAAGACCGTGCGACTAGTGCCCGTGCGACCGTGGACCGCGATCATGTCGCGTCAGGCCAAGACGCGCCACCTGCGGCGCGGCTGACCCGGCCGGTCAGGCGCCGAGGCCCTCCGAGCGGTCGACCCGCTCCTGTGCCCCGATCACGATCTTCGCGATCTGCCCCAGCTCCGTGCCGCGCTGGACGACGGTCGGAACGACGAACCGCAGCTCGCACCCGTCCTCCTCGCGGACGACGGTGACGGCCACCGCGTCACCGCCCTGCTGTTCGAACGGGCGGTAGCGCCAGCCGGGCGCGCCGGTGATCTCGGTGGTGCCGTCGCCGTCGGGGATCGCCGCCTCGGTCATGCACCGTCCCTACCCCGCTGGCAACGGGTTCATTCCTCATCGCTTGACAAGTCGACCGTCCGCTTTCATGCTGTCGGGGTTCTCCAGGCAGGGGGAACACACCAACAGGGAGGGTGGGCTGTGCTCCGATCGTTCTTCGGCCGCCGTGGACGGCGGCTCCGCGCATCGCTGGCGATGGCCGTGCTCGCGCTCGCGGCGGGGATGGCCCCGTCCAGCGCCTCTGCGGCCACGCTGGTCAAGACCATCGGCTTCCCGGGACCGGCCGGCCTGTACGCGTACGGCATGGACTGGGATGCGTCCGACAACACGATCCTCGTCGGCGACTACTGGAACTACCGGGTCAAGCGC
>DASSEV010000057.1:0-48217 GCA_035695105.1 Gaiellales bacterium | reverse complement strand
GTCCAGGGGTGGCGCTGGCTGTAGGCGACCCGGCGGGGCACCTCGGGGGCCCGACGTGCCAGCCACGACAGGATGCGGCGCTCCTCCGCGGGGTCGGCGTGCCACTCCTCGACATCGGGCGACCACTCCTCGCTGCCGGCGTCGAAGGCGATCTTGTAGCCGACGCCGGGCACCGGATGCCCGTACACGCCGGCCTCGCCGGGCTCGGGCCACTCGGCGATGCCCGGCCGCGAGACCATCGACGGCGCGTTCAGGAACGTCACCTGGGCGAGCGCGGGAGCGAGCGGAAGCCGGAGGCCGACCATCTGGAGCAGCTCACCCGACCACGGGCCTGCGGCGATGACGACCGCGCCGGCCTCGACCGTGTGGTCGCCGGCCGTCACGACGGCGCGCCCATCCGTCTCGATGCCGATCACACGCACTGGGGCCAGCAGCCGTACCCCGGCCGCGACGGCGCCAGCCTGCAACGCGCGCAGCCCGGCATCGGCGAGCACCGTGCCCGCATCGCGGTGGAACAGCCCGTCTCCCGCGCCGGTCTCGAGCTCCGGGAACGCCTCTCGCAGCCGGGCGTTCGTCCGGCGCTCGATCGTCCCGCCGGCGGACGTGACGGCATCGAGGATCGCGGTCAGCGCCGGATCCCATCCCAGGTCGATCTGACCCGTCAGGTGGAGGATGCGAACGCCGGCCGACGCCTCGAGCGCCCGCCAGCGCTCGAGCGCGTCCCGGGCGAGCGCGGCATAGAACGGCTCGCCGTAGGCCACCCGGATGCTGCGGGACACCCCGGTCGACGACGTGGCCGGGTGACCCGGGCCGAGGCGGTCGACCACGACCACCTCGTGGCCGCGCCGGGCGAGCTCGAGCGCGGACGCCAGCCCGAACACCCCGCCGCCGATCACCGCCACCTCGCACGTCAGCCGTCTCACGGATTCAGGGCTGCACCAGGCCGCGGCGGATGGCGAACCGGGTCAGCTCCACCCGGTCGCGCAGGCCGAGCTTCTCGAGGATGTTCGAGCGGTGACGCTCCACCGTCTTCACGCTGATCACCAGCATCCGGGCGATCTCCTTCGCGGAGTTGCCCTCGGCGATCAGCTTCAACACCTCCACCTCGCGTGCGGTCAGCGGCTCGACCCCGTCCGGCAGGCGGTCGCCGTCGATACGGTCGCGGACGAGGCTCGCGAGCACGGACGGATAGAGGAACGTCTCGCCGCGCATGGCGGCACGGCAGGCCTCGACGATGTCCTTGTCCACGGCGCTCTTCAGCACGTAGCCCGAGGCTCCCGCCTTCAGCGCCTCGAACAGGAACTGCTCGTCGTCGTACATCGACAGGATCACGATCCGAAGCGACGGCCGCCTGCGCGCCAGCTCCGCGGTCACCTGGAGCCCGCTCATCTTCGGCATCCGCACGTCGAGCACCGCGAGGTCGACGTCGTCACGGACGGCCCGCACGACGGCCTCCGCACCGTCCGCAACGTCGGCCACGACCCGGAAGTCGGGCTGCGCGTCCAGCACCAGGCGGACGCCGCGCCGCACGATCTCGTGATCGTCCGCCACCAGCACCCGCCACGCCATCGCCGGCACGACGCTACGACCTCGCGGCCAGCGGTGCCCGCAGCTGCACCATCAGGCCGCCGCTGTCCGGATCCGAGACGACCAGCTCTCCGCCGATGATCACCGCTCGCTCCCGCATCCCGCGGATGCCGCCGCCCGGCTGTGACACGCCGCGCATGCCGCGGCCGTCGTCGTGAACGGTGAGGACCAGATCCGATCCGGCATGGGAGACCCGCACGTTCACGCGCGAGGCACCCGAGTGGCGCGCGACGTTGGTCAGGCTCTCCTGCACGATCCGGTAGCACGCCACCTCGACCTCCGGGTCGAGCGCCGGCAGCGGCTCCTCGAGCTGCCACTCGATCTCGATCCCGGACCGCTCCGAGAACCGGCGCAGCAGCGCCCGCAGGGCGCTGGCCAGACCGAGCTGGTCGAGCACGCCGGGCCGCAGCTCCTGGGCGATGCGGCGCACCTCCTCCAGCGTCTCCCGCACCGAGGCCTGGGCGCTCTCGAGCGCGGCCCGCTGCTCCAGGCCGACCTCGTGCTGCATGCGCTCGAGCAGCAGCAGGATCCCGGTCAGGGACTGGCCGACCTCGTCGTGGAGCTCGCTCGATATGCGGGCGCGCTCGCCCTCCTGTGCCTGGACGGCGCGGCGGCCGGTCTCGCGGCGCTCCGACTCGAGACGGTCGAGCATCCGGTTGTAGGAGCGGACGACCGACACGACCTCGCTCGATCCGACCTCGGGCACCCGGCGCCCCGGCTGCAGCAGGTCGGCCTCGCGCATGCTTGCCGACACACGCTCGAGCGCCTGGAACGACCGGCGCAGCAGGACGTAGTCGACGATGAGCACGAGGGCGAGGCCGACCCCGATGCCGATCAGCTGTGCGTTCGAGACGGGGCTGCTGATCGTGACCGGCGTCCACGCGAGGATCACCGCCGCGGCGCTCAGCAGACCGGCGTTGATCAGGAACACGCGCCAGAACAGGGAGATCTCGGCGATGCGGCGCCACCCGCTGCCCCCGTGCGCCCGGCGGTCCGTCGCGCGCGCCGCGGTCATATCCCGCACGATTCGTCCACGAGCGGAGTCTCGCACGCCGCCGCGGCTGCCGGTTCGGCGCAGTCGGCTCAGACCGTCATGCCGGGCCGCCGTGGAGCAGCGACAGCACCTCGAGCAGCCGCTGCTCCAGCGTCCGCCCCGTCCGCAGCCGTCCGATCGTCTCCGGCGCCGGCTCGGTGACCAGCCGGCAGAGCAGGATCACGGCGCGGGGATCGACCTGCGCATCGCCCATCCCCGCCGCGATCCGCTCGAGCAGCGCCGGGTGGCGGGCGACCGGAGCACGCAGCGGGGCGTGCGGCGCACCCGCCAGGGTCGCCTGGTACCGGATCTGCGCGACCAGGTCTCGCCGCCTCGAGCCGCAGAGCTGCGCGGTGCGGCGGCGCACCGCGGCCGAGATGCGGTCGTCGCGGTCGCCCGGCCGGAAGCCGGCCAGGATCAGCTCGTCCGCCCCGCGCAGCAGCCGCTCCCGGGCGACCAGCGCCCAGGCCAGCTCGACGACGAGCGCCGCCGCGGCCAGGATCGTGACCACGAGGGCCAGGGAGTCCGCCCGTGCGACCGCTACCCAGCCCAGACCCGTGGCCGTGAACGCCGCCAGCGCGCCGGCCTGCCGCAGCGCGGTGCGCTGCCGGTCAGCCGCCGACAGCACCTCCGATCCGGGCCACACGAGTCCGGCCACGCGCCTACTCGGCCGTCTGCGGCGTCTGGCGCTGCTGGGAGATGCGGATCACGTCGTCCCACCGCCGCCGCGTCAGCCACCCTGCGCGCCTGCGCGCGTCGGTCGCCATGTTCAGGATCATGGCCGCCTTCACCGGATCGCGGCACTCGACCGCCGCGCTGGTGAGCAGATCCGCGGCCCGCTTGTCGCGGCCGTGTCCGAGCGCCTCGCGCGCGGCCTCGATCGTCTCGGCAACCGTATCCATTGCACACCCTCCGGTTTCGACCTGGTTGACGGAACCCGTCACAGCTTGCCCGCGGACGGGCGTGCGCGGAATGGGTGTTCGCACCCATCCGGCGGTCGGTCACGCGGGGCCGGTGCCTCGACCGCATGGCCGTCTGCGGCAGACTCCGGTCGTGGGCCGCTCGCCGCTGGAAGAACGCCTGGCCGGGTCGGTGCTCGTCGGCGACGGCGGCATGGGCTCCCTGCTCAAGCTGCGCGTGCCGGACGTGCGGCTGCCGGAGCAGGCCAACCTGACCGCTCCCGAGGCGGTGCTGGCGGCGCACCTGGAGTTCATCCGCGCGGGCGCCGACGTCATCCAGACCAACACGTACGGCGCCAACCCGGTCAAGTTCGGCCTCCAAAACATCGCCCAGGACGTGGCCGACGTCAACGCCGCCGGCGCCAAGATCGCCCGCGAGGCGCGCGACGTCGCGGGCAGGGACGTGCTGATCGCCGGCTCCGTCGGGCCGCTGGGCACGTCGGTGGAGCTGATCGGCGGCGCCACCTCGGGCGGCGCGCGGCTGTACGCCGATCAGGCCGGCGTGCTGGAGGGGCGCGGCGTCGACCTGATCGTGCTCGAAACGTTCACGTCGCTCGACGAGCTGCTGACGGCGGTGGCCGCCGTGCGGGCCGCGTGCTCGCTGCCGGTGATCGCGCAGGTGACCGTGCAGGAGGACGGTCGCACCATGACGGGCGCGGCGCCCGAGCAGCTGGGCGAGGCGCTCGCCTCCTCCGGCGTCGCGGCGATCGGCATCAACTGCAGCCTCGGGCCCCAGTCCGCGCTGGCCGGGCTGGCGCGCCTACGGCAGACGACCTCGCTGCCGATGACGGTGCAGCCCAACATCGGGCTCCCCTTCTACCAGGACGGCCGCGTGCTCTACCCGGACGGGTCGGACGCGTACATGGCCGAGTTCGCCGCGGAGGCGCGGGCGCTGGGGGCGTCGCTGATCGGGGGCTGCTGCGGATGCCAGCCGCACCACATCGCGGCGATCCGGTCAGCCGTGGATGCGGGGCGGGCGCCACGCTACTCGCTCGGGGCGCGGGAGCCGGCGCCGTCCAGGCCCCCGTCCGGCGCGCAGGCGTCGAGCCGTCTCGCGGGCCGGCTGCGCTCCGGCGAGTGGGTGACGTCGATCGAGGTCGACCCGCCGAAGGGCGCCAACCTGGAGCGGCTGCTCGACGTGGTCGCCCGTCTGGCGGAGAGCGGCATCGACATCGTCGACGTCAACGACAACCCGATGGCGCGGGCACGGATGAGCTCCCTCGCGGCCGCCGCGCTGATCGAACGGCAGACCGGCGTCGAGACCATCCCCCACCTGACGCCCCGCGACGCGACGCAGAGCGGGCTGGAGTCCCAGCTGCTGGGGGCCTACGCAGCCGGGATCCGGAACATCCTCGCCGTGACCGGCGACCAGCCCCCGCCGGGCGACGGCGGCCTCGCGGACGTGCCGCGCCGGATGGACTCGATCGATCTGGTCGAGCTGATCGGATGCCTCAACGAGGGACGGGATCGCGCCGGGCGCATGCTCGATGCCCCCACCGACCTCGCGGTCGGCGTCGCGCTGAATCCGACCGCCGACGACCTGCCGCTCGAGCTCGATCGGCTGCGGCGCAAGATCGACGCCGGTGCGACCTTCGCGATGACTCAGGTGCTGTTCGACCTCGAGCCGCTCGAGCGGCTGCTCGAGCAGGTCGGGGGGCGCTGGCCGGTCCCCGTGCTGGTCGGCGTGTGGCCGCTGACCAGCCTGGCGCTGGGCCTGCGCCTGCAGAACGAGGTGCCCGGGATCACCGTCCCCGACGCGATCCTGACGCGCCTGGCCGATGCCGGTCCGCGGGCGGCGGAGGCCGGCGTTGCCGTCGCGCGCGAGGTGCTCGACGGCGCCAGGCCAATCGCCTCAGGCGCCTACCTGGTGGCGCCGTTCGGCCAGCCCGAGCGCGTGCTGGACGTGCTCGCCTAGCGCGTGGCCGCCCCGGCCGGCTGCGATGCCTCGATCAGCAGCCGGGCGATGCGGGCGGCGTCACCGTCTGCCAGCTCGGGGTAGAGCGGCAGCGACAGGCAGCGCGCGGCGAGGTCGTCGGTCACCTCGAGCGTCCCCACCATGCGCGACGGCTGCTCGTCCATCACCGGCTGGCGGTGGCACGGGATCGGGTAGTGCACGCCTGTGGCGATGCCGGACGCGGAGAGCGCCTCGCGCGCGGCATCCCGCTCGTCGTGGAGGACGACGAATAGGTGCCGCCCGTTCTCCGCGGACGCGGCCACGCGCTGCACGGCGAATCCGGCGGGGATGAGTGCCTGCTCGTACACGGCCGAGAGCTCCTGCCGCCGCCTCACCCACCCGCCGAGGTGCGGCAGCTTCGCCCGCAGCACCGCAGCCTGGATCTCCGAGACCCTGGCGTTCGTGCCGAGGTGGATGTGCTCGTACTTGCCGCCGGCCCGTCCGTGGTCGCGCAGCTCGCGGATCCGCTGCGCGATCGCGTCGTCGTTGGTCGTCACCGCGCCGGCGTCGCCGTGCGCACCGAGCGTCTTGCCGGGGTAGAAGCTGTAGCAGGCGGCGGCGGCCGCGCGGCCGACCGGGCCGCCGTCGTAGCGGGCGCCGTGCGCCTGTGCGGCGTCCTCGACGATCGGGATGCCGGGTGCCGCGGCCGCGATGCCGGCCATGTCGACCGGATTGCCATACAGGTGGACGGCGACGATCGCCCGCGTGCTCGGCCCCACCGCCTCGGCCACCGCGTCCGGCGACATCGTCCACGTCTCCGGATCGACGTCGACGAACACGGGGGTCGCCCCGCACCGCAGGATCGCTCCGACGGTCGCGAAGAAGGTGTGCGAGACGGTGATCACCTCGTCGCCCGGGCCGACGCCGAGCGCCTGCAGCGTCAGCTCGAGCGCCGACGTGCCGCTCGAGACGGCGACGCACTGCGCGGCCTCGCACGCCGCCGCGTACTCCTGCTCGAACGCCTTCGTCTCGGGGCCGCCGATGAAGTACTGCCGCTCCTCGACGCGCATGAACGCCGCCTGGATGTCGTCCGACAGGGTGGCGTACTGCGCCTTCAGATCGACGAGTGGGATGCGGGTCTCGGTCATTTGGTCAACGCGGGTCGAGAGCTGCCGGGCAGATCCACGCGCGCGCCCCCGGCCTGGTGCGACGCCGTCGCGGCCTCGAGCACGCCCACCACATCGATCGCCTCCTGCGCACCGGCGACCGGACGCGCGCCCGTGCGGATGCAGTCGGCGAAGTGGCTGCACTGCGCCGCCAGCGGCTCGGTCGAGGCCAGGCGCGGCATGTGGACGTCGCCCAGCCGGTGGATCAGCCGGAACTCGGCGAAGGAGTCGAAATCCGCGAACGAGCGGTCGACGCGCTGCCGGTCGATGCCCGCATCGTGGACGAGCACCGTGTCGGCGACGTCGTCGTACACGACCATCTTCTCGCTGCCCACCACGGTCATCCGCCGCACCTTACTCGGGCTGAGCCAGCTGATCTGGATCAGGGCCGCCACGGAGCCGTACTCGAGGTTCATGGTGGCCACGTCCGCGATGCCTTCCTGGAGGTACTCGTATGCGTGGCAGGCAACGGTTGCCGGGGCCCCGCCCATCCAGTAGTTGGTGATCGAGACGTCGTGTGGCGCGAAGTTCCAGATCGCGTCGACATCCTGGCGGACCTTGCCCAGGTTGAGCCGCTGCGAATCGACGTAGTAGATCTCGCCCAGGTCGCCCGCAGTGATCATGCCGTGGATCAGCTGCACGGCCGGGCTGAAGAGGAACGTGTGCCCGGCCATCAGCACCACGCCGGCAGCCTCGGCCTGCTGGCCAAGCGAGCGGCAGTCCGCGGAGCTGAGGGCCAGCGGCTTCTCGACCAGCACGTGCTTGCCCGCGGCGATCGCCTCGCCGGCGACCTCGGTGTGGGTGGCCGGGTTGGTCGCGACGATCACCGCGTCGACCGAATCGAGCACCTGATCGAGCGCGGTCGCCACCCGGGCGGCGGGATGCGCCACCTGCAGCCGCTTGGCGAGATCCTCCTGCCGGTCGACGAGCGCCGCGACGGAGACGCCGGGCACCGACGCGGCGGCACGCGCAACCTTCGGCCCCCAGTAGCCGCAGCCGACGAGCGCGAGGCGGACGGGCTGCTCGCTCACAGCTCGGCTCCCATCGGAACGGGGCCCGCCGGCGTCCGGCCGGTGACGCCGGCCAGCACGCCGGCCATCTCCTCGACCCGCGCGCGGCGGTCGAGCGTGGCCCGCAGCTCCGCCGGTATCACCACGTCGGGCAGCCGGTTCGCGATCCAGGCGTCGACCAGCCGCTCGACGGTCGCCGTGATGGCGCCCACGTCGTCGGGGTCGGCGATCCAGTCGTGGCCCGCCGAGCGCAGCAGCTCGGCGGCGGCGCCATCCGGCGGGACGAGGCCCAGGATCGGCCGCTCGGCGGCGAGGTACTCGAACACCTTCCCGGACAGCACGGTCCTGCCGATGCCGCCGGCGCTCGGGATCAGCAGCACGAGCGCATCAGACTCCTTCATCTCGCGCAGCGTCTGCTCGTGGGGCAGCGTGCCCTCGACATCGATCACCGGACCGAGCTGGAGGCCCTCGGCCCACTCGCGGTCGACGGAGCGGAACCCGCCGACGAAGCGCACCTCGAGCACGTCGCGCAGCGCCGGGCGCCGGTCGAGCAGCGCCCGCACCGCCTGCAGCAGCGGGCGGGGGCTGCGAGCGCCGAAGAAGTAGCCGGCATGGAGCAGGCGCAGCTTCGCGGAGCCCCGGTGCTGGTATGCGGCGAAGTCGTCGAAGTCACATCCGTTCGAGATCGTCCGGGAGATGACCGGCTGCTTCGTGTAGCCCTCGGCCTCCTCGCGGATGACGTCCGTGACCGCCGTCAGCGCCGTCGCGGGGGCCATCGTCCGCTCGGCGATCTGGGCGAGCAGCGAGCGCTTGTAGCGCACGCTGCGGCGCTCGTAGCGGCGGTGCGGGTTCGCGAGCCAGGAGTCGCGGAAGTCGGCAACCCACGGCACGCCGGTGCGCCGGCTGATGATGTTGCCGACGACGTGCGACGACGTCGGCGGCGACGACGTCAGCACCACGTCGATCCCCCGCTCGCGCACGGCGCGGATGCCGGTGCGGGCGGCGAAGGGAATCCACGGGGCAGCGGGGTCGGGCAGCAGCAACCGGCGGCCGGCCAGCGATGCGCGCGCCGTGAGAGCGTGCCACCCCTCCGCGGCCGCGATCCGCTCGGTGCCGCTCTGTGCCTGGTCCGGGCCGACGTACCTGGCCCGGTGCACGACCACGTCCGCCGGCACCTTGCTGTCGAGGCTGGGGTCGTGGGCGACCCACTTCGGGTCGTCGGGCGCCAGCACGTCCACGTCCCAGCCGAACTCTGGCAGGTACTTGCAGAGCTTCAGCACGCGGTGGACGCCGCTGCCGCCGGCGGGCGGGAAGTAGTAGGCGACGATCAGGACGCGGCCGCGAGTCATGTCTCGTCGTACTCGACCTGGTCGTAGTACCGGATCGCGCGCCGGGTCGGGCGGATGCGCGACGCCGTCGCGGCCAGCTGCTCCTCGTCCAGCTCGCCGGCCGCATGCAGCACGGCGAGGTGCGGCATGTTGAAGTCCTCCTGGTACACGATCGTCGAGATGCGGGGGTTGATCTCGAGCAGCCGGCCGTCGAGGAACTGGACGTTGACGAACCAGTCGAGGCCGAGGCCCTCCACGAGCGCCCGCGAGGCGTCCATCAGGCGCTCGTTCTCGACCGTCTGGAAGAACATGGCCAGGCCGGCCCGAACGGCCTCGCGGGTCTTGGGATGGCCGACGACGAGGCGGCCGTTGCGGCAGATCGCGTCGACGGTGTGCTCCTCGCCCTGCAGGTACTCCATCACCAGCAGCGACGGGAAGTCCTCCTCGCCGATCGCCTGGAGCGTCTCCTCGAGCGTGAGCGGCAGCGGGCCGGGCCTCGCCTCGAGGATGTGCCAGCGGCGGTTCGTGTCCGGGGAGATGACCAGGAAGCCGCGCGATCCCTTGAGCCCGGTCGGCTTCATGCAGACGGCGACGTCGGGATAGCCGAGCTCGTGGGCGGCGTCGCGCAGCTCGTCGGGGCTCGTCGCCAGGATCGAGCGGGGCACGGGCACGCCCAGCTGCTCGGCGAGCGCCGTCGTGCGGGACTTGTCGTTGCAGGCCGCGATCGACTCGGGCGACGAGACGAGCACCGGGCGTCCGAACCGGTCGGCGACCTTCGCCACGGCGGACACCTCGAACGACGACAGCGGGAAGACGACGTCGACCTCCTCACGCTCGGCCAGCTCGATCAGCGTTGGCGCGAACTCGTCGGACGAACCGGGCGGCACGACGTGGAACCGGTCGCAGAGCATGCGGCCGCCGCGGCGCTCGCTCATGTCCGTGCCGACGACGAACATCGGGCGCTCGCGGTCCTCACGCAGGGAACGAACGAGCCTCCCGCCACCGGGCGATCCGCTGGCGGTCACCAGCACTCGAAGCGGCCGGGATGCCATCCCTAGGCCGACCTGTATCGGACGACGTCACGCACTGACATGGGCTCCTAGACGATTGACCTTTGCACGGGCCAAGAGCCCGGCGGGACGATATCGCACGCGGCCTTCCGCGAACGCCAGATCCACCCGCCCCTGAGCTACTCCACCGGGATGTCGAAGCGGGCGATGATGCCCGGGTCGCCTCCCTTCGCGAGCAGCGCCGGATCGGGGTCGCGGGTGGCCACCCAGGCATAGCCGTCCTCCGGGTAGGCGACCACGTCCGGGAAGCTGCCGGCGCTGATGGCGAGCAGCCTGGCCGGCTGATCGCCGGGGTTGCTGAAGGTGTGCGCGCCGGCCCGTCCCTCCGGGCAGGGGACGACGTCGCCCGGTGCCAGCAGCTCCTCGCCCCGCGGGGTGCGCAGACGCGGCGTGCCGGCCAGGACGAAGAACAGCTCCTCGGCGCCGAAGTGCATGTGCATGGGGGTCTCGGGCGCGCCGGGAGCGAGCTCGTAGAGCGTGGCTCCCATGCGCGCGTCGTCGGGCCGCCAGAACATCTGGCGCCGCGTTCGATGCTCGTCGAAGTCTCCGTCCCACTGGTCGGAGTACAGGTTCTGCCGTGTCATCGGTGATCCTCCGGGGATTGCGGTTGCACGCGGCGGCCGGCGGGGCGGGCACCGCCACGCTGCGAAAGGGGCGCGGCCGCGGGCCGCGACGAGCCGCTATCTCGCCGCCGGATCCATGGGCGTGATGCTAGCGGGACGCCGATATTCCGGCATGATCCCGGCGTGCCGATCGTTGTCACCGGCGAGGATCTGACGCTCGACGACCTGCTGCGCGTTGCCAGGAATGGCGAGCAGGTCGAGCTGGCGCCTTCCGCACGAGACGCGATGGCCGCCGCCCGGCGCCTCGCGGACGACTGGATCGCGAGGGGCGAGCCGGCCTACGGGATCTCGACGGGCGTCGGCGTCCGCAAGGACGTGGCGGCGCGGGATCACGACGCCATGCTGCTGCGCCAGCACGTCACGCCGCACCCGCCGGCAGCGCCCGCCGACGTGACGCGCGCCGCAGCGCTGCGGCTGGTCAACGCGCTGGCCGGAGGCGCGGCCGCGGTGCGCCCGGAGTTGGTCGACCGCTTCGTCTCGGCGCTCAACGACGACGAGCTCCCTCGGATATCGATCGGCGGCATGATCGGCGTGGGCGACCTGTCGCCGCTCGCCGAGCTGGCGGTTGGCGTGCTCGGCGACATGCCGCTGGCGAGCGGCGAGATGATCGCCCTCATCAACCAGGCCGCGGTCACGGTCGCACTCGCCGCGACCGCCCTGGCGGACGCTCGCGACCTGCTCGACTCGCTCGATGTGGTGCTCGCCCTCGACCTCGAGGCGCTGCCCGCGAACCGCAGCGTGCTCGACCCGCTGATCGAGCGGGCCCGGCCGTATCCGGGCGTGCGATCGACGCTCCCGCGCCTGCGCGCGCTGCTCGATGGCGGCGACGAGCCGGCCGCCGCCCTGCAGGATCCGGCATCCTTCCGCAGCGCGCCGCTGGTGCACGGCGCAGCGCGTGACGCCCTGGACGTCGCGCTCGACCGGCTCGCGGTCGAGCTGAACGCCCACCAGTCGAATCCCTACGTCGACACGACGGCCGGCCGTATTGTCTCGGTGGGCAACTGGGACGTGCAGCCGCTGGCGACCGCGCTCGATCTCATGCGGATCGCGCTCGCGCCGGTGCTGACCTGCGCCGGCGAGCGGACGCTGAAGCTGCTCCAGAGCTCGAAGACGGGACTCCCGGCCGGGCTCGCCGCCCGGAGCGGTACCGCCGAGAGCGGGCTCGGCGAGCACGCGATCAGCCTGCAGCCACTGGTGGCGGAGGCACGCGCGCTGGCGGCCCCGGTGTCGTACGACCTCGTCTCGACCACCGGCGCCGAGGGCATCGAGGACCGCATGACGCTGGCCCCGCTCGCCGCGCGCCGCCTCGGCGAGATGGTGATCCTCGGCCGGAGGATCGCCGCGGTCGGGCTGCTCGTCTCGGCGCAGGCCTGCGACCTGCGCGCCGGGACGCTGGGCCGGGGCACGGCGGCGGCGCACCGCGCCGTGCGCGTCGCCGCGCCGCGTCAGGCCGAGGGCGGGCCGACGCCAGACCTGGAGCCGCTCGTGTCGCTGGTCGGCTCAGGGGATCTCGCGCGGCTGAGCGGGCGGTAAGGCACCGGCACACGGAGCCGATCAGCCGCGCCACGGCTCGTGGGTGTGCGTGAGCCAGACCAGCTCCGGCTCGAGCGCGCGCACCCGCAGCTGGCCCTCGGTGCTTGGATCGTCCAGCTCCGCACCGGACACGGCCACGTCGCCGCCGACCACGACCGGGCGTGAGCCCGTCTCGAGGACGACCACCTGCATCCCGCCTGTGTGGCCCGGCGCCGGTACCAGCCGCAGCCCGGGTAGCAGCTCCCGCTCGCCGTCGACCGGCTGGTAGATCACGCCGGGCGCGTCGACCCACTCGCGGATGGTGTACCCCTCCTCTCGCGCATCGTCGAGCTCCTGGCGCTGCACGTGGATCGGTTTGCCCGCGAACAGGTGGTTGCCGCCGCAGTGGTCGAAGTGGAGGTGGGTGTTGACCACCACGTCGATCGAGGCCGCATCGAAACCGCTTTCCCCGAGCGGGTGGAGGCGGGGGTCCATATCCGCGACAGCCGGGTGGAGAGCCGTCATGCCGGTGTCGACGAGCACGTGCGCATCGGGGTGCTCGATGACGTGCACGTAGACGGGCATGCGCTCTCCCCCGGCGAAGAGGTCGGCGACGAGGATCGGGGTGATGGTGCTCGAGGTGAAGTTCGTCATGGTTGTGAGACCGAGCGGCGCGGCGAACCTCATCGGCGCCGTTGACCGGTGTACGCGTTGGCGGGATACTCGCGCCCATGAGTGGGCGCTACATGTGGGGCATTGCGGCCGCGCTCGCCGGCCTGCTGGCCGCCGGCTCGGCCGCCGCGGCCGCTCCGTCCGCGGCGGTCGAGTGGGCAGGGTTCGGCGAGAACGCCCAGCACACGGCGACGGTCGGGACGCCGGCGCAGCCGCTCGACCGGATCCGCTGGAAGGCGGCGGTCGATCTGGCGCCGGATCTCTCCTCGGGGGAGCTGCTGATCCACTACGGCTCCCCCATGATCACCGCGGCCAACACGGTGCTCGTGCCGACGCGGGTAAGTGCCCAGAACGCGTTCCGCGTGACCGCGTACTCCGGGGCCTCGGGCGCCAAGCGCTGGTCGCTCGCGACGGACTACCACACCCCTGCCTTCATCGCACAGCAGAACGCGTGGACGCCGCCGCTGCCCGCCGCGCTCACGCCGAACGCGGCGCTGGCGGTCGCAGGCGCCGGGGGCACCGTGCTCGTGCGCACGAACGCGGACGCCGCGACCGGGACGGTGCAGCGGCGGGTGTTCTACGGGGCCGCGCAGTGGCGCGCCGACCGGTCCGCCTACACCAACACGGTGAGCATCACGACGCCAATCACCGCCGGAGCGGACGGCTCGCTGTACTTCGGATTCACCGTCACCGGCTCGACGCCGGCCCACCTCTCGAGCGGCATCGCACGGATCGATCCCAGCGGCCACGGCACGTGGATCAGCGCACCCGCGGCCGCCGCCAACACCGCGTACACCGGCGTGGCGATCAACTGCGCGCCGGCGCTGTCGACCTCCGGCAAGACGCTCTACATCGCGGTGAAGGGCTCCGGGAGAGGCATGCTGGTCGGGCTCGATGCCGCGACGCTGAAGCCGCTCTATCACGCCGTGCTGCGGGATCCGGTCAGCAACCTCCCCGCGCGAATCTCCGACGACTCCTCGGCGTCCCCGACCGTGGGGCCGGACGGCGACGTGTACTACGGCGTGCTCGAGAACCCGTTCCCGAGCCACGACGACCGCGGGTGGCTCCTGCACTACAACGCCACCCTCACGGTGAGGAAGACGCCGGGGTCGTTCGGCTGGGACAACACGGTGTCGGTGATCCCGGCCGGCGCCGTCGCGAACTACCAGGGGACCTCGCCGTACCTGCTGGTCTCCAAGTACAACAACTACTACGGCATCGGCCCGCACGGGGACGGGCGCAACCGGGTGGCCGTGCTCGATCCGCGGGCGACCCAGACCGACCCGTACGCCGCCACGACCGTCATGAAGGCCGTCCAGACCGTCCTCTCGCCGGTGCAGTTCCCCGGCCAGCCGGTGGGGTCGCGCTATGAGTGGTGCATCAACTCGGCGGCCGTTGACGCCGCCGACGGGTCGGTGATGGCCAACAGCGAGGACGGTGTGCTCTACCGCTGGGATCTGGCCACGAACACCCTGACCGAGCAGATCCAGCTGAACCCGCCGCGCCCGGAGGCCTACACCCCCACGGTGGTCGGGCCGGACGGCACGGTCTACGCGATCAACGACTCCACGCTCTACGCCATCGGCCAGTAGCCGCCTCGGCGAAATGTGACCGCCCTGACCGTTGCGGAAACCGGCTGCGCGTGACCTCCCGTATCACGCCGCATTCGGTATCCGACGAACTGGAGGGGTCATGGAACGCACCGCAGAGTCGAACAACCGCCGCACCTTCCTGCTGAAGGGGGCCGCCGTGGGAGCGGGAGCCCTCGGCGCGAAGCTCATCGCAGACCTTCCCGAAGCGGAGGCAAGCGGCGGACTGACCCGCGGCGACGCGGCGATCCTCCGATTCCTGGCGGCCGCGGAGATCCTCGAGACCGACCTGTGGCAGCAGTACAACGAGCTGGCCGGCATCCAGAACGGCGAGGTGCCCGGTGGGAGCGGCAACCCGAAGTACGCCGCCGCCGTTGCCGTGCTGGACGAGGACATGGCGCAGTACATCCACGACAACACCGAGGACGAGCGCAGCCACGTCGAGTTCATCAACGCGTACCTGCGAGCGCACGGCGCGCGGCCGGTCAACCTGGACAGGTTCCGAACCCTGCCGAGCAGCAAGGCGACGGGAGCACGGCAGGTCGGGCGGCTGACGAACCTGATGCAGCTGACGGTGGACACCAGCTTCTGGACGCGGTATCGCAGCAGCTCGCGGAACCCGGACCTGGGAGACAGCTTCCCACCGGCCGTCCCCGGCCTCGCGAAGGGACAGCACCCGGCGATCCCGCGGTCGGACGCCGACCTGTCGCCGAAGAACCACCTGCAGGCGATCGCGAACACCGCCGGCTTCCACTTCGCGTGGGTGGAGCAGGGAGGGACGAGCCTCTACGCCTCCCTCGCACAGCGGGTCTCGAGCCCCGAGGTGCTGCGGATCCTGCTCAGCATCGGCGGCTCGGAGGTGATGCATTTCCAGACCTGGCAGGACAAGGCCGGGAACGCGCCGGCGCTGACCGACCCGGTGACGGGGCTGCGATTCCCGGATCTCAACGCCGACGGCGATCTGACCCAGACGAACCTGATCATGCCCGAGCCGACGAAGTTCCTGGACCGGCGGTTCCCGGCGGTGTCCATCATCCGGCCCACGGAGACGCTCGGGGCGGCGATGGGGGCGGTCAGGGCCCTGACCGCGGACGGGCTGTTCATCGGACAGCCGGCCGAGTTCTTCGCAACGCTGACGCGGCTGGCGAGGGCGGCTGATGCGGCCCGGAGGTGAGCGGCCTACCCGCTAGCGGCCTGGCGGATGCGGGTGGGCGTGCACGCAGCCGCAGCGGTGCGCCCAGTCCGCCAGGCCGGCGCCCTCCACGTCACGCTCGTGACGGTTCCACAGGTGTCCCTCGTGAAACGCGTCGTTCACCGTGCGCCAGCCGTGCTGCTGCATCAGGTCCGCCAGGTGGCCGGCCTCGCGAGCCTTCGGATCGCTCTCGCCGTGGGTGGCCACGTGGGCACGCAGCACGGCGACGGTGGCGGTGTGGAAGGGGTGGTAGCGGTGGCCCTGCGGCGTGCAGAGGAACCACTCGGCGGTGAACATGTCGGCAGTGACGTCTCGGGCCCGAGCGCCGTCGTCGTGCGCGACGCGAACGTGGTACACCACGCCGCCGTCGTCCGGCGAGGCGATCGGCCCGAGGTTCTCCTGCAGCACCGGCTCGACCGCACACTCGATGCCGTTCGCCCGCAACAACGTCGCGACCTGGTTCGCCGAGTGCGCGTCCGGGAAGGATGCGATGTCCGCGGTCCGCTCCATCACGGCGACGCTACCAGACAGTAGCGGCGCCGCCGAGGGCGGCCATCGAGCTACGCGGATTCGAACCGCTGTTGCTCGGAGGCCCACCTGGGTGACGCATCGACATCGGCCCGGCCGCTGTGGCCTGTGCCGGCCGGCGGGCACGGGTCTACCGAACGGCGCGGATGCGGACGCGCGGACGGGCATTGTTGACGTAGCCCTTCGGATTCCATAGCGCGGCCTCGTCCTCCGGCTGGGTCGCGGCAGACGAATCCCAGGCGCGCACCATGATCTCATGCTCACCCGGTGTAAGCTGAAGGGTGATCTGCCACTGACGCCAGGCCCACCGGCCCAGGTCGTCCAGAAGCTCTGCCTGCGACCACCGGACACCGCCGTCGAGGGAGACGTCGACGCGCGCGACATGTCGCTCACCGCCGGCGAATGCGTACCCACGAACCTCGACCGGTCCGGCGGCGACCGTCTCACCATCCGCCGGAGACAGCACATCTGCGTTGAGCGCGACCAGGCCGAGCGGCATGCCCACCCCGGGGCCTGGGCGACGGTCCTGGGGGACCAGCCGGTAAACCACGTGCTGGTAATACCCGTCCCACGGCGCCGCGCGGACCTCGATCCGCTCGACCCATTTGACGCTGCGGGCGCCGATGTAGCCAGGCACGACGACGCGCAGCGGCGCGCCGTGGACCGGCGGAAGCGGTTCGCCGTTCATCCCCCACGCGAGCAGGACCTCCGGCCGGCATGCCTTGTCGAGCGGGATCGATCCCGCAAACTGCTGGACGGGATCCGAGTCCGGGCAGATATCCACGCCAACGAAGCCGACATGCGCAGCCTCCTTCAGCGAGCCGGCCAGCGACAGCACGTCGCCGAGCGAGACACCGGTCCACGTCGCAGTGCCGGTCGCGCCAGGACCCCATGGCGCCTCGCCCGGGATGTCGCGGATGGCCAACAGCCCCTGTCGGCGGTTGCCGGCGCACTGCAGCGTCGCGACCACCTCGCGCAGCGGGAACGCCTCGCGCAGGGTCTCGAGCGACAGGTCGAGCTCGCGCTGCACGAGCCCGTGGACCTTCAGCCGCCAGGCGGCAGGGTCGATCTCCGGCACTGGGCCGTGGTCTCTCACGTAGAACGCGTCGGTGGCCGTCAGGGGGCCTGCCGCAAGAGCCGCGCGCGGCGTCTCGGCATTGAGCGGCTCCTGCTCGTGCACGATCAGATCCGACCGCTTGCCATAGCGAGCCGCGCTCACCGGCGTTCCACCGTCACGAATGACACCCTAGAGCGGATGTTCTGACATCGCCCGGCTCACCGTCAACTCTCCATCCGCACACACGCGTGAGCCCGGTTGCGAACGGCAGCAAGTCGAAGTATGTTCGAATCCGGTTGACCGCCTCAGAAGCGGCTTGGTTGAGCGGCAAAGTGGAGCTAAGCGGATTCGAACCGCTGACCTCCTGGGCTCCTCGTCAAGGTCGCTCCGCTCCCTTGACCTCGTCGCGCCGGTGGCTGCTGAACTAGCAGCCACCTAATCCAGGCCGCCTGGATCGCACCCAGGACGCCAGCGACCAAACCACCCAACAACATAGGGCTGAGGAGACCCATACAGGGTCTCCTCAGCCCTATGGAGCTAAGCGGATTCGAACCGCTGACCTCCTGGGTGCGATCCAGGCGCTCTCCCAACTGAGCTATAGCCCCGCGAAGCGGCAGTATATCGGCGTCAGGCGGCTTCCGAGGCCGGGCGGATGGCCTCGAGCGCGGCGCTGAGCTCGGTGCGGACGATGCGCACCTCGGGCTCCGCGGGGGCCAGGCGGCGCAGCCGGGACAGCACGAAGCTGGCCGGGATCCAGTCGCCGTCGCGCTCCAGGCGGAAGGCGAACCGCAGCACTCCCTCGCCGTCGACGACGAACACCCCGCCCGCCCGGCTCCGCCGTCCGTCCGCGACACGCAGCGCCTTGAAGCAGGCCCCGGATGCATCGCGAAGCCAGCTCGCCAGCCGCACCGCCTCCGCGTGCCTGCCCACCTGGGAGTCGCGCCGCGAGACCACCCACAGGCTGCATCCCTGCGGCAGCTGCTCGGCCAGCTCGCGCAGCATCGTCACGCAGCCCTCGTCCGCGCGACGGCCCGCGAGCACGAGCACCGCCGGCCCGGCGGGCGCGAGCTGCGGCACGCCCAGCGCTCGGCCGTCGCCGTCGAGGAGCTCGAACGACGGCACGGGCGCTCCCAGCTCACCGCCCGCGGCCGGGGTCGTGTCCGCCGGCACCTCCTCGTCGAGCGTCGCGTTCGCGTCGCCGCCGACCAGGCAGACCGCCGCGACAATGCCGCTGACCAGGCACCCGGCCGCCACGATCCGCATCGTCTTGCCCGTCGTGAAGTGATCCGCAATCACCGGCGCGATTGCCAGACCGACCACCATGCCGATCGTCTGCACCGAGTTGACGAGCGCGAACACGCCCATGCGCAATCGCCGCTCGGTGTTCAGCTGGATCAGGCTGTCACGCACCACCTCGGTGATGCCGTCGCTCGCCCCGAACAGGAACAGCACCAGGTAGGCGATCGGCGCCGTCGTCGCGTCCGAGAGGATGTACATCGCGCCCGCCGTGGCGATGAACGACAGCCCGACCGAGCGCCGCGCCACGCTCTGGCGCCGCATGTAGCCGGTCAGGATCTCGCTGCAGACGTAGCCGACGCTGATCACCGCCAGGATGTAGCCGTACGCATGCGCGTTGCCGAGCTGCTTGTCGAACACCTTCGACGACGCCGAGTTGAGGATGCCGATCGCCCCCGTGACCAGCGTGAACGACGCCGCGAGCCCGAACACCACGCGGTTGAACAGGATCGCCCGCAGCAGCTCGCGCCGCGAGATGCGTGGGGCGTCGCTCGCCGGCGCATGCACGGCGACCGGGGAGCCGTGCCCCGCGAACCGCCGGTACAGCAGGGCCGCGAGCAGGAACGTGGCGAGGTCGACCGCCAGGGCCACCTGGATGCTGAACTGCGCTACCGCAAGGCCGCCCACGAGCGATCCCACCACCGCCGTCATACTCCGCGCCATCTGGTGGATCGCGTTGCCCGCCTGCAGCTGCTCGCTCGGCAGCACGTCGGGGATCAGCCCCTGCGCCGTCGGGCTGGTGGCGGCCGCGAGGAACGACGACACCGCGGCGAGCCCGATCACCGGCCACACGTGCCCCGCGGCGGCGAACGGGATCATCAGCAGCGCCACGAATCCTCGCAGCGTCTCCACCAGCGACAGCGTCGTGAACGCCGGGATGCGGTCGAGCAGCGGCGCCGAGGCGAGGCCGCCGAACGCCAGCGTCAGCATCCGCACGACGAGGAACGCACTGACGAGCGTCACCGACCGCGACGACCAGTAGATCCACGTTACGACCGCCGCCTGCGTCAGGTTGTCGCCGACCGAGGACACGAGCCGGCCCGCAATCACCCGGCGGAACGCCGCCGACCGCAGCGGCGCGAACACGTTGGTCGACCGCGGCCCGCCGCTCGGCGCACAGCTGCGGTAGACGAAGGCCACCGTGCCGAGCACGATCAGCAGGTCGCCGATCGACAGGATGCTCGCGAACGGCACGCGGAACGGCAGCACGAAGACGTCGCCGAGCCAGCCCAGGCGGGTGTGGCCGTTCGCGAGCACGTTGTTCGTCGAGATGCCCTTGTGGAACTCCGACAGCCTGCCCCCGGCCGCCGTCCACGCCTCCGCCGAGACGGGCATGTGGCCGCCGTTCGCGAAGATCGCCGTCACGTTCGACAGCAGGCCGAACCCGACCAGCCAGAACGCCGGGACGCGGATGTTGATCAGGAAGAACCCGACCAGCATCAGGTAGCTGGCGACGTGAAGCGGCCGGTCCCAAGTGGCCGGGATGTGCGACGTGAAGGTCGTGTAGATGCCGAGCTGGATCGCGAGCGCGCCGAACACCAGGAACGAGCCGCGGAACCTGACGTCGGCAAGGCGCACGGGGCTGGCGCCGAGCATCCAGGCGACCGCGAGCCCCAGGACGAGGGACAGGGCGACAACCACTAGCCGGCCTTCCGGGCCCGGGCAGGGGCGTACTGGGCGAGCAGCGCCCGCAGCTCGGCGTCGGCACGCAGCTCGGCATCGGTCGGCACCCGCAGCGACGGGCGGATCGGGTCGGCCCGGTGCGGCACCGGCACCTCGCGCAGGGAGGCATCCATGCGGCGGATCACCGCATCGACCTGCGAACGCTCGGTCACGCCGATGACGATCCCGAACCTGTCCTCTCCCAGGTGGGAGATCACGTCGCCGTCGCGGAGCAGCGCCTTCAGCCGGATGCGTGCCTCGGCGACCACGCGCTCTGCGGACAGCTGGCCGGAGACGACACGGACGTTCTCGAAGGCGTTCAGATCGACCACGATCGCCGCCGCCTGCCAGGCACCGCTCTGCTTGCGCTGGTCGCCCTCGAGCACCGTCAGCTCGACCGGCTGCGCGGAGGTCATCCTGGCGCGAGCGTGCTCCGCGACCTCGGACACCAGTGCGGCCTCGAACGGCGAGGGCCGCCGGTCGGTGGCGATCGCGAGGCGAAGCGTGTCCATGTCGCCGGGTGTGACCTCGATCCACTCGCCGGTCGACAGCTGCCCGCGCTCGCCCCGTGCGCCGGGCCGCAGCGCCCGCTTGCAGATCTCGGCGATCGCCTCCTCCGAGCCGAGCGACCCTGACGGATGCACGGCGTCGTACTGGAAGGACTCCCGCCGGAACCGGAGCCAGACGGCCCAGCAGCGCAGGCCGGCCGCTGCGAGCGCATCGGCGGGGCTGGCGCCGCTGTCCAGAGCGGCAAGCGCCAGCGACCGCCGGCGCCGTGCTGAGATGTCGGATGCGATCGACCAGCCGGCCATGACCACGGCGGCACCCGCCAGCACCCCGGCGGCCCACACGGGCATTCCCGGAATCCCGAACGCCACCAGCGCGAGCGCTGCGAGGTTGACCGCCAGGTGGCCCGGGGTGAGGAGCGTCGCGAGGTTCGGACGCGGCACCGTCGGGATGCGCGAGAACTCCGCCCGGAGCGCATACAGCTGCTTCTTGCCCATGGCCTCGGGCACGTCGGCACCCTCGATCATCGCTGCGAACGCCTGCGCGACCAGCGGATGGAACTGGCTGCCCGCCTTGTCGCGCAGCTCGGCCACCGCCTCCTGCGGCGTCAGCGCCGGGCGGTATGCGCGCTTCGAGGTCATGGCGTCGTAGCTGTCCGCCGCGATCAACACGTGCGCCTCGACCGGGATCTCGCGCTGCGAGACGGCGTAGTAGCCACGTCCGTCGTAGCGCTCGTGGTGCAGCTCCGCGTAGACCGAGATCTGCTCCGCGAACCCGAACGGTGCGAGCAGCCGGGCCGAGAGCCGCGGGTGGCTGCGGATGGCGCGGAGCTCCTCCTCGGTAAGGCGCCCCTCCTTCGACAGCGTCGCCACATCCACGGCGACCTTCCCGAGGTCGTGGAACCGCGCGGCGTCGACCAGCCGCTGTGCCTCGCGCTCGGGCAGCTGGATCGCGGCGACAAACTGCTCGACCAGCGCCGCCACGCGCTCGGAGTGCTGTGTGGTGAGCGGATCGCGCTCATCGATCACCCCGGCGAAGGCGTCCAGTGCCGCCTTCGTCTCGCGCTTCAGGCGCTCGAAGCTGGCCTGCGCCTGGTAGAGCGCCGCGAGCAGCGGCAGCAGGAAGGGCAGGATCACCCACCGCTCGCCGGTGTAGCCGAACGCCAGCAGCACGCCCAGGCAGCCCTCGCCGATGCTCTGGCCGAACGAGTCGCGCAGGTTGTCGCGCAGCACGCGCGGGAAGGACGCGCCCATGGTGGCAAGCGCGCCGGAGAAGATCGCCTCGTTCACGATCAGGCGCGTCGCCACGAGCGCCATCAGCGGCAGCGCCTCCGCCGGCGTCACCGCCCCCACCGTGCCGCCGGTGCCGATGAACACGCTGCCGGCCGCCCAGGCCGCGATGCCGAACATCGACGAGTTCATCAGGATGAACATGGTCTGCCTGGTGCGGATGCCGTCCACGAGCACCACGGCGAAGGCGGCGATCGCGGCAGCCGCCACGGGGCCGAACAGCACAGCCGTCGCGAGGTGCGCGACGGCCGAGAAGCCGATCGTGTTCTCCTGCTTGCGGACGCCCATCGCCTCCACCGCGACGGCAAGTCCGAACAGCGGGGCCAGAAGCGCCAGGTCGTGGATCCCCGACAGGGATCCCGTCGCGATGGCAGCGATCAACGCCGGCCAGAAGGCAGCGGCAACGATCGCGATGTAGATCCGAAGTGGGCGGTTCACGGGACGGGGCGTGGGGCGAAGCGGCGGAGTGCCCTATCTATCGGCATTTCCGGCGGAAATCCGTACTTGCGAGGGCACAAACGTGCCCAGATGTGGAACGAGGCCCACCCGGCTGTCGCCGGATGAGCCTCGTTACCAGAAGGAACCTACGGTCCGGTCAGCTTGTGACCGGCGCCGGATGCCACGACGAAGGCCGCGAGCAGAGCCAGCAGGTAGGCCGACCGTGTCAGTCGGTACTTCATGTACGTCTCCTTGGGGGAGGGGTACACCGCATGTCTCATATGGGGCACGAACTGCTCCCCCGGCCACACCCTTTTGGGTAGACCGGTTCCCCGGTCTGTGGTGGGCTCGCAGCCACCCGGGCAGCGCGCGGAGCTATGTGGAGGTGAGCACGGTCGTGCGGCTGCCGTCCGCCCGCTCGAGCGTGACCCAGCATCGCGTCCAGGTCATCCCCGCGGGCAGCGTCGTCCGCGCGTCGACATGACCGTTGCTGCCCGTGTCGAAGGCGACGATCCCGGTCGGCTCATCGCCGCCGTTCTGCATCCACAGCTCGTAGTAGCCGCCCGCGGGCGCCGGCTTCAGGCCCTGTATGTGGACAACCACATCGCGGACGTTGTCGCTGGCGGCGCCGATGTCCATCACCGCGCTGGCCGACTGCACCGGCCCGGCCGCCGTCAGGTGCACCGAGCGGTCGACCTGCATGCGGCTTCCGCCCACGCCGATCACCAGCGCCGCGGCGGTCGAAGCAACCAGCACCGCGGCGGCGAGGGCGAAGCGCCCTCCGCGCGCGCGCATCCGCCGGCGCGTCCGCAGCTCCACCACCTCGTGCTCGCCCAGCGCCGCGGAGCGCGCGGCGGCGTGGAAGTGGGCGGGCGGAGCGTCCGGCGTGCCCGCCTCGCGGAGCATGTCCTCGATCTCGTTGATGCGACGCTCGTCGTTCATGACACCACCCGCTGGTCTGCCAGCCGCGCGGCCAGCCGCGCGAGCCCGCTTCGTGTACGCGTCTTCACGGTACCCAGCGGCAACGAAAGCCGATCAGCCACCTCGCTCTGGGACAGCCCGCTGAAATATGCCAGCTCGATCACCTCGCGCTCGCGCTCGGGGAGGGCGTCGACCGCGGCGTGGACGGCGAAGGCCTCGAGGCCCGCCGCCGCCCGTTCGTCGGGGCCGGCGCCCGGATCGGCGTGCTCGGGCAGCTCCCCGATGGCGACCGGCGTGCGCGCTCGGAGCACGTCTGCGGCGGCGTTGCGGGAGATGGCGAACAGCCAGCCGGCGGCGGATCCCCGCTCCCGGCGATAGCCCTTCGCGGCCCGCCACACCGACGCGAACGCCTCCTGCACGACATCCTCGCTGCGGCCCCGATCGCCGAGCGCGCGTCGCACCACCGAGAACACGGCTCGCGCGTAGCGCTGGTAGAGCACCTCGAACGCCTCTGCGTCGCGGCGCTGCGCGACCAGCTCCAGCAGATCCTCGTCGCTGAGTGACGACAGGTCCACGGCGACCAGCCTAGCCGGGCGAGCCGCGACGGGTTGGGTGCACACCTCGGTGAGGGCGATCGATTCCATCCCACCACGTACGGCGCCCGCCTGCGAACGGATTGGTGGAGTCGGGCGGCGCCGCCGGAGAAGGCGGGGCCTGCGCCCACACCCGGCTGTGGCTGCACGGCGTCGTCCCAGAACGCAATGGAGCGTCTGCGGGTGGGCGGCGCCGCCCGAATCCTGGTAATGCCCACCGCTCGGATACGGCGTCCACGCCCGGCATGGCCGGTGCGTCAGGAGCGTCCGTGGAGCCGGGCGGGGAGCACGTGCTCACAGGATGCGGCCCGGTGCACCGGCGCGCGATCCCCCGAAAGCGGGGGAGCGGCCTGCTGGGATCAGGGGAAGTCGCTGCCGACGTGCGCGTCGTCGGACACCATCTGCAGCCCGGCCCCGACCAGATCGCGGATGCTGACGATGCCCACCAGCCTGCCGCCGTCCACCACGGGGATGTGCCGGAACTTCCGCTCGGTCATGATGCTCGCCGCCTCGCTCGGGCTGTGATCCGACGGAAGCGTCAACGGGTCCGGCGTCATGTAGGACTGCACCTGGCCCTGGTCGGGGTGCCTGCTGTCGGCGATCGCCCGGAGCAGGTCGCGCTCGGTGAAGATGCCGACGATCCGCTCGCCCTCCGTGACCACGGCGGCGCCCACGTTGCGCCCTCGCATCAGCCGGGCGGCCTGGCCAAGCGTGGTATCGGCCGGGATGGTGAGCACGTCCTCGCTGGTCATGAAGTCGCGCAGCGTGACTGCCATCGAAGCTCAGACCTCCTCGTCGGTCGATTGATCCCGGAGCCGCATGTCGAGCAGCAGCTCGGCGTCGAGAGCGTCCGCGATGCGCATCAGCGTGTCAAGCTTCGGGGGCCGTCCACCGCGTTCCAGGCGGGCGATGGCGGACTGGGTGGTGCCGCAGAGGATGGCCAGCTCCTGCTGGCTCATCCCGCGGGCCTGGCGGTTCTGGGCGACCATGCGGCCGACGTCGGCGAAACGCCGCTCGTGGTCCCGGCCGAGCGCCTCCGAGCGCTTGCGGATGCCGTCGCGCATGCGCTCGAGGGTCTGCGCGGTCAGCCGCTGGCGCTGGACGTTCGACTGGCTCGACATGGGCACAGTGTATCGCACAGGCGCTATCGCGCCAGGTGGCGGGCGCCCGCCTGTCACGATTCAGCGCATGAGCCGCCGCGCCGTCGTGGTCAAGCTGGGGTCGAGCACCCTGGTCGACGCCCGCGGCCGCGCCCGGCAGCGCGTGTTCCGCCAGGTGGCCGACGACCTGGCGTCGCTGGCCGGAGCGGGCACACCGGTCGCCGTGGTCAGCTCGGGGGCGATCGCGCTCGGGCTGGGAGCGCGCGGACAGACCGCCCGGCCGCGGCGGGTCGCCGACCTGCAGGCCGCCTCGGCGATCGGCCAGTCGCTGCTCGTGCGCAGGTGGGAGACCGCGCTTCGCAGGCATGGCCTGCCCTGCGCGCAGGTGCTCCTCACCGCCGGCGACATCCACCGCCGCGACGGGTACGTGAACGCCCGCCACACGCTGGAGACGCTGCTGCGCTGGGACACCGTCCCGATCGTCAACGAGAACGACTCCACCGCGACCGACGAGATCACCTTCGGCGACAACGACGCCCTGGCGGCCCAGGTGGCCGTGCTGCTGCGCGCCCGGCTGCTGGTGCTGCTGACCGACATCGACGGGCTGTACGACCGCGACCCGCGCACGCCGCACGCGCGGCAGATCGCCGAGGTGGGCGACCACAGCCTGCTCGCCGATCTCGACGTCGGCGGCACCTCCAGCTCCTGGGGATCGGGCGGCATGCGGTCGAAGGTGGTGGCGGCGGAGATGGCGAGCACCGGCGGCGTCGGCGCGGTGATCGCCTCCGGCCACCGGCCGGGTGCGCTGCTCGCGGCGGCGAAGGGCGAGGCGGGCGGCACGCGGTTTCGCGCCGACCCGCGCCCGATGCCCGCCTACAAGCTGTGGATCCGCTACGGCAAGCCCGTGCGGGGGCGGCTGGAGGTCGACGCCGGCGCCCGTGACGCCGTGGTCGAGAAGGGGACGAGCCTGCTGGCGGTCGGCCTGCGCGGCGTCGACGGGAGCTTCGCCGCCGGCGACGCCGTGCACGTCTGCCTCGACGGTACGCCGTTCGCGGTCGGGATCACGCGCTATCCGGCCGCGGATCTGCGCCGGCTGGCGGGCGTGCGGGGGGTCGACGAGGCGGTGCACCGCGATAACCTTGTGGTGCTGTGAGCGCCACCGCCACACCCACCGTTTCGGAGCGAGCACGGGCTGCCGCCCGGGAGCTGGCATTCCTCGACAGCGAGTCCCGGAACGCTGGTCTGCTGGCCGTCGCCGACGCCATCGACGGTGCGCACGAGACACTGGTCTCGGCCAACCGGCAGGATCTGGAGCGGGCCGCCGGCGAGCGGCCCGCCATCCGCGACCGGCTGACGCTCGACGAGGCGCGCTGCGCGGCGCTCGCAGACGCCGTCCGCGACATCGCCGCGCTGCCCGATCCCGTGGGCCGCGTTCTGCGGGAGCAGACGCTCGACAACGGCCTGCGGCTGTCGAAGCTGAGCGTCCCGCTGGGCGTCGTGCTGATCGTCTACGAGGCGCGACCGAACGTCACGGTGGACGCCGCGATGCTGTGCCTCAAGGCCGGGAACGCGTGCATGCTTCGCGGCTCACGCCTGGCCGAGCACACCAACCGGGCGCTCGCCGGGCTGATGCGAGAGGCGCTGAGCGGAGCCGGGCTGCCCGCGGATGCGGTTCAGCTGCTCTCCACCGACCGGGCGGAGTTGGGCACGCTCCTCGCCGACCCGTCGGCGGCGGACGTCGTCATCCCTCGCGGCGGCGAGGAGCTGAAGCGGTTTCTGCTCGAGACGTCGCGCATCCCGGTGCTGGCCGCGGCCGGCGGCAACTGCCACGTCTACGTCGACGCCGCGGCCGATCCGGCGAAGGCCGTTGCGATTACGGTGAACGCCAAGGTGCAGCGGCCCGGCGTCTGCAACGCCGCGGAGACGGTGCTGATCCACCGTGACCGGGCGGAGCTGGTCGAGCCGATCGTGGCGGCGCTCGAGGCCGAGGGCGTGGAGGTGCTCGAGGACGAGCAGGCGTGGGCCACCGAGTTCCTCGACATGAAGATGGGCCTGCGCGTGGTGGACGACCTCGACGCGGCGCTCGAGCACATCACCAGGTACGGCACGGGGCACTCGGAGGCGATCGTGACCGAGGACGCCGCGGCGGCGGAGCGGTTCACGCGCGAGGTGGACGCCGCGGCGGTGTACGTGAACGCGTCGACGCGCTTCACCGACGGCGCCGTGTACGGGATGGGCGCGGAGATCGGGATATCCACGAACCGGCTGCATGCACGCGGGCCGCTGGGGCTCGAGGAGCTGACGACCACGAAGTACGTCGTCGTCGGCGACGGGCAGATCAGATAGCTGCGATCGCATAGTCGCAACCCGCGGCGCGCATCCCCCGTCTCAGGCTTGATGCGGCGTGCAGTGATAACCGGCCTGGGCGCAGTCACCCCGGTCGGGAACGACGTGCCCACGACCTGGTCGAACCTCGTCGCGGGGAACAGCGGCGTCGTCGAGATCACCAGGTTCGACGCGAGCGAGTACCCGGTCAGCATCGCGGCTGAGGTGAAGGGCTTCGATCCGGCGCTGGCGATGCCGGCGAAGGAGGTGCGCAAGACCGGCCTCGACGTCCACTACGGGGTGGCCGCGGCGATGGAGGCGGCGCGCGACTCGGGGATCGGGGAGGTGGAGCCGTCGCGCGCGGGTGTGATCATCGGCAGCGCGGTCGGTGGCCTGCCCCAGGTGCTCGATCAGCAGAGGGTGCTGGAGGAGCGGGGACGCGAGCGCGTGTCGCCGCACTGGCTGCCGAACATGCTGGTGGACACGACCACGAGCCACGTCGCAACGCTGCTCGGCTGGCGGGGCGTCAACTACGCGATCGTCTCGGCATGCGCGAGCGGCTCGCACGCGATCGGCGATGCGGCCGAGGTGATCAAGCGCGGGCAGGCCGACGCGATCCTGGCCGGCGGGACGGAGTCGGCGATCGTGCCGCTGATCCTTGCCGGGTTCTGCTCGATGCGCGCGCTCGCGGACGGCGGCGACGACCCGGCGGGCGCGTCACGGCCGTTCGACGCGACGCGGTCGGGCTTCGTGATGGCCGAGGGCGCGGCGGTGGTGATGGTGGAGGAGCTGGAGCACGCGCAGCGGCGTGGCGCGCGGATCTACTGCGAGGTGGCCGGGTACGGAGCGTCGAACGACGCGTTCCACGTGGCAACGCCGCACCCCGAGTCGATCGGCGTGATCGAGATGATGCGGGCGGCGCTGGACGCGTCGGGCGTGCGGCCCGAGGAGGTCGACTACGTCAACGCGCACGGGACGTCCACGCCGTACAACGACTCGGCCGAGACGCTGGCGATCAAGACGGTGTTCGGCGACCACGCGTACCGGCTGGCGGTGTCGTCGATCAAGTCGATGGTCGGGCATCTGTTCGGCGCGGCCGGGGCGATCGAGGCCCTGTCCACCGCGCTGACGATCCACCACGGCGTGATCCCCCCGACGATCAACTACCGCCACCCGGATCCGGCGTGCGACCTCGACTACGTGCCCAACGAGGCGCGCGAGGCGGACGTGCGGGTCGCGCTGTCGAACTCGATGGGCCTCGGCGGCCACAACGGCTGCGTCATCCTGCGGCGCTACGACGGCTAGGCGCGCTCACCGGCGACGCCCCTGCGGCGCGTGCGGGCAAGCCCGCACCGCGAGCCCTTCCAAGCGAGAGGCGCAGCAGGATTTCGTTGTCGAACACGCGGTCGCCGGTCTGCTCGAATCCATACCGTTCGTAGAACCGAAGCGGGCCACCCTCCCCCTCGCCGCAGCTGGTCCACATCACCTCGACTCCCGAACGGCTCCGGAAATACTCGGCGACGAGGTCGAGCACCGCTGTGCCATACCCCCGCCGCTGGTAGCGCTCGTCGATCAGCAGCCTCCAGAGATACTGCGGGATGTAGCCAGGCCCGGCGACCTCGTCGCTGATCATCACGAAACCGACGGGAATCTCATCCGCGTAGACGGCCCAGTAGATCGCGCGACCCCCCGGATCCTCGGTCGCCTCGACCAGGGACTCGGCAACGCCGGCGACGAACCCTTCCTGCGCCGGCGAGACTCGGAGCGCCTCGATCGCGCTGCGATTTGCCTCTTCGATCGACTGGAGCGAAACCACACGACCACGGTACATCGCCGGTGCCGGTCGGGCCTACCCCGCGAGCCCCGCCACCCGCTTCCCGTTCACCGGCACGCGGATGTCCATGACCCTGTCGATCAGGCCGTACTCCTTCGCCTGTTCCGGGGTCATGAAGTTGTCGCGCTGGGTGTCCTCGTGGATGCGCTCCGGCGTGTGGCCCGTGTCCTCGGCCATCAGCTCCTCCATCCGCCGCTGCAGCGCCAGGATCTCGCGCGCACGGATCTCGACGTCGGTGGCCTGGCCCTCGAACCCCGAGGTGTGGCCCTGATGGATCATGATCTTCGAGTTCGGCAGCGCGATCCGTTTGCCCTTGGTTCCGCCGGCCAGCAGGGTCGCCCCCATCGACATCGCCATCCCGAAGCAGATCGTCTGCACGTCCGATCGGACGTACCGCATCGTGTCGTAGATGGCCAGCCCGGCGTAGACGTCGCCGCCCGGCGAGTTGATGTAGAGGCTGATGTCCTTCTCGGGGTCGTCGGACTCGAGGTGGATCATCTGGGCCACGATCAGGTTCGCGATCTCGGACGTGACGGGCGTGCCCAGGAAGATGATGCGGTCGTTGAGGAGCCGCGAGTAGATGTCGAACGAGCGCTCGCCGCGGCCCGTCTGCTCGACGACCATCGGAATCAGTGGTGACATCATGCGCCTCCTGTATAGTGCAACCGTTGAGTTGCGCATGCTAGCCCGGAGAACGACGATCCGCAACCTCAAGGTTGCGCGTTGAGGAGGAGCGATGGCGGACGACACGGCGGTTGAGCGAGAGATCACGGTTCCGGTCGAGCCCGAGCACGCCTGGGAGCTGGTCACCGACCCGGAGCACCTTGAGCGGTGGTTCGCCGACCACGTCGAGCTCGACCCGACGCCCGGCGCTCCGGTGCGCGTGGTCGACGGCGACGGCGGCGAGCGCCACGGCATCGTCGAGGAGGTCGACGCGCCGCGGCGGCTCCGGTTCACCTGGTACGCCCCGCCCGACGGCCCACCGTCGTCCGTCGAGATCGAGGTCGCTCCCGACGCCGGCGGCTCGCGAATCTCAGTGACAGAGCGCGAGCTCGTCACCATCGACGCGGTCGGCCCACTCACCGTGGAGCACATCGCCTCGCCCGGCGACCTGCTCGCCCTCGCGGCGTGACCGACCCCGTCGGCGCAACGTTCGCGGCGCTCGCCGATCCCAGCCGGCGCCGAATGCTCAGCCTCATGGGCGGCTCGGGGGCGACCGCCACCGAGCTGGCGCGGGAGCTGCCGATCACCCGGCAGGCGGTGGCGAAGCATCTGTCGCAGCTGGCCTCGGCCGGCCTGGTCGCGCCCACCCGTCAGGGGCGCGAGACCCGCTACCGGATCACGCCCGAGCCGCTCGAGGACGCCGTTGCCTGGATCGTGCAGGCGGGCGGCGAGTGGGACGACAGGCTGGCGCGGCTGGGCGCCTACGTGGGCGGGGATCGCACCGCGTAGCAGCCGGGCGCCGGTATCCTGCCCGCATGTCCGCAATTCGCCAGGCCGAGCCGCTGATCTCGGCAGCCGAGGCGTCGGAGCTCGGCCTCGACCGCGAGGCCCTGCTGCACATCTATCGCAACATGGCCGCCACCCGCGCGATCGAGGAGCGCGGCAACCTGCTGTTCAAGGCGGGCCGCCTTCCGGGCAGCTACTACACCGGCCGCGGCAACGAGGCCGCGTCGGTCGGCGTGGCGAGCGCCATGGGGCAGGACGACATCGCCTCCCCCCTCCACCGCAACATGGGCGTGCACGTCACGCGCGGCGTCAACCCCGCGGCGATCTTCTGCCAGTACATGGGCCGCTCCGGCGGGGCCACCGGCGGCCGCGACTCGAACCTGCGGACGAACGACTTCTCGTCAGGCAAGGGGCTGCTCGCCGGCGTCAGCCACCTGCCCGCCATGATCCCCGTGATCACCGGCATCGCCCTCGCGTTCCAGCTGAAGCGCGAGGCGCGCGTCGCCGTCGGCTGGTGCGGTGACGGCGCCGCGGCGCGGGGTGACATGCACGAGGCGATGAACCTCGCCGGCGTGCGCCGGCTGCCGATCGTCTACATCATCGACAACAACCAGTACGCGTACTCGACGCCGAACCGGCTGTCGTACGCGGTCGAGCACCTGGCCGACCGTGGGCCCGCCTACGGGTTCGAGGGCATCGTGGTCGACGGCACCGACGTGCTGACCGTCTACCGCGAGGCTTCGCGCGCGATCGAGAAGGCCCGCGAGGGCGGCGGCCCGACCCTGCTCGAGCTGATCACGCTGCGCATGGAGGGCCACGCCGTCCACGACGACGCCTCCTATGTGCCCAAGCAGCTGTTCGAGGAGTTCGAGGCGCGAGATCCGCTGGCCCGCTTCCGGGCGTGGCTCGAGGTGAACCTGGAAGTGGGAGACGAGCAGTTCGAGGCGATCGCCGCCGAGGTGCACGAGACCATCGAGCGGGGCGTCGCCGAGGCCGAGGCGAGCCCGCTGCCCGACCCGGCAACGGTGCTCGACGGCGTCTACGCAGATCCCACGGAGGTGTGAGATGAGCGAGTTCCCGTTCGGCATGTTCGGCGGCGGCGACCCGGAGGAGATCCAGCGGCAGCTGGCCGGCTTCATGGAGCAGGCACAGCAGCAGCAGAAGGTCGCGTTCGCGGATCAGGCGATCAACCTCGCCGTCAGCATGACGGTGGCCGCGATCGGCCGGCTGGAGCTGACCGGCACCCCGGACGAGCAGGCGATGCAGGTGCGCGACGCGATCCGGCTGCTGTTCCCCGAGGCCGTGACGCTGGTGAGCGAGGCGCGCCAGGGCCTCGCCTGATCGGCAGGTGAACCAACAGTGCCTGGCACTTTTCGTTCACCTGCCTACTCCGTGATGCGCCAGGCCGCCTCGACCTCGGCGGTGGTCGAGGCCGTGATGAAGCAGTCGCGGTGGGCCTTGTCGGTCAGGCTCTGCGCCAGCGGCGCATGCCCGCCGGCCACGACCACGTTGATGATCAGCGCGATCCGCTGAAAGGCGTACCGGCGGTCCTCCTCCCGCCGGGAGAGGTCGCCGCTGGCCTGCGACCGGTAGCTCACCACCTCGACGCCGTTGTGGGCGCAGTGTGCGAGGAACGAGAGCATCGTGCACGACTGCAGCGACGCCAGGAACAGGTGCTCGGGGCTCCAGTCCCGATCCTCTCCACCCGGAAACTCGGCGGGTGGAACCACCAGCACGGCCGGCCGGTCGCCCGCGGTCACCTCACAGCTGCGCCCGCCGCGCCAGGTCAGCTCGGTGTCGTAGCGAAATGTCCTCGATTCCAGCGGCACTCTGGGTCCGATCAGCTCGGTACTGGCGAACTCCGATTCCCCCATTGGGGTATCTCAAACCGGCCCGGGGCCGGACGATACTTGGTACGAGGCGTCTGCCCGACCGGCTCTGCTACCACGTACTCTCGTTCTCTTCTGGGCAGCCGCCTCGTACAGGAGGCTGGAGGAGCAATGGACTACCTGGGGAACCTGGTGCGCGAGGAGCGCGGCCAGACGATGGCGGAATACGCGGTGTTGCTGACGGTGATCACGGTCGCGGTCGTCGCGTCGCTGGCTCTGCTCAGCACGAGCGTCACGAACGTGCTCAACACCGTCGTCACGGTCATCTAGGCGACGAAGAGCGCCCGCACGGCGGGCGGTGTGAGCTCTGACCAAGGCCCGGCGTGCCACGCCGGGTCGTGGTATTTCTGCTCGGCGAGCCGGCCGGCCGCCTCCCACTCGGCGGCCCTGAGCGAGCCTGGCTCCGCGTCGAACGCTTCCGTCATCGCCGCCTCCCAGCCGTCTCCCGCCGTGTTCGCGACGTGATCCGGCCGGCTCGGCGCCGGCCGCGGAGCACCCCCCAGATCGCCCGCCCGCGGCCCGGCCAGGCAGGCGCGCAGAGCGTCGAGATCGGCGCGGACCAGCAGCGTCCCGTGCACGAGCATCCCGCCCCGGCCGCGGTGCGCCGCGATCCCCGTCACCTTGCGCCCACCCACCCGCACCGTGCGCTCGTCCCGCTCCGCCTCCACACCACGCAGCCGGCACGCGCGCACGATGCCGTCGAGCAGCGGCGCGTACATCTCCGGCACTCCAAGCTGCGCCCAGGGGTGGCCGGATGGCGCGGCGAGGCCGACGCAGAGCGTGCCCTGGTCGAGGTAGACGGCGCCGCCGCCGGTGAAGCGCCGCCAGACGCCGACGCCGCGCTCGGCGCATGCCGCCGGATCGACCTCCCAGTCCGCACGCTGGAACCGGCCGATCACCACCGCCGGCCGGGCGGCTCGCCAGAGCAGCAGCGTCGGCGGCCGGCCGGGATCGCGCCCGAGCGCCTCATCGTGGGCAAGGGCGGCTGCGGGGTCGAGGGGGCCGAGGTCGACGGCCCGAAGCGGCGATGTCACACGCGCCGGCCGGTGACTCGCACACCGGCGCGCTCGAGCCGAAGCGCGCTCGACGGCGGTGCCGACCTCGGCATCTCCACGGCTTCAGGAAGCACCCGCTCGAGCTCTGCGATTTGCTCGGCGAGCTCGCGGGGGTCACCGAACCCGGCCAGCTCGGCCCGGGCCGTGGCGAGCCGCTGCTCCGCCTGCTCACGCTCGTGCTCGGAGGCGTCGATCGCCTCGCCCGCCACCTCGAGCAGCGCCAGGGCATCGCGCCGCGCCGCCTCGGGACGGCCGTCATCGCGGACCGGCGGTGGGGCGGGGAGCGGGAACGGCGCCGTTGCGATGGCGTCGACCAGCGCCTCCCGCTCGCCGCACAGCCGGTCGAGCGCCTCACGGGTCTGCAGGCGGGCGGACTCGACCTGGTGCCTCGCCCGGTCCGCGTCGGCCCGGTACTCGGTGGTATCGGCGCCCGCGCCGTCGGCCAGCTGCGTCAGCTCCACGGCGCGCTGCCACAGTGACACCAGCGGCCCCTGAGCGACCCATTGGCGCTCGAGCTCGCGGGCCAGCTGCTCGATCGGAGGGCGGTGCCGGTCGACGGCTGCAACCACCTCGGGCGCTCGCGCGACGGTCTCGGAGTCGCTGCTGATCTCGTCGGCGAGCGCCTGCATGCGCGCCCGGCGCGCCCGGGCGGCCACCAGCTCGTCGGCCGCCTCGAGCAGCCGCTCCAGGTCCTTCGATCGCATGCCTCCATCGTACCCACCGGCCGGGGCGCCGTCCGCCCGCCGGTACCCTTGCGGCGATGGAGGAGTACGACGTCGTCATCGCCGGAGGCGGCCCCGCCGGCCTCGCGCTGGCCGCCCCGCTCGCCCAGGCGGGGTTCGCGGTACTGGTGTGCGAGCGAAACGCCGAGATCGGCGTGCCGGTCCGCACGTCCGGCGGCTCGTGGCCCGATGACCTCCGGCGGCTGGGTCTGCCCGACCACCTATGGCACCCCATCCACCGGCTCAGCTTCCGCTCGCGACACCACGCCTGCACGATCGACTGGGGCGGCCCGACCGGGTGCTCGCTGGACGTCACGGCGACGTGGCGGTACCTCGCGGCGGAGGCGCGCCGGGCGGGCGCCGAGGTGGTCACGGGGACGCTGGCGCGGCTCGAGCGCACGGGCAGGCTGACCCTGCGCACGGGAGACGTCCAACGCGTGGTGCGCTGCAGGCTGGCGGTGGACGCGACCGGGACGAGCGCGCTGCTGGCCCGCCGGTCGGGCGTTCACGAGGGCTTCCGGCGGGTCGGCGTCGGCTACGAGCGGGAGCTGGCCGCCCCGGCGTTCGGTCAGGACGAGGCGGTCGTGATCGTCGGCGGAGTCGCCCCCGCCGGCTATGCGTGGGCGTTCCCGCGCGGCGGGACGAGGGTGCGCGTGGGGGTCGGGGTGATCCAGCCGGACACCGATGTGAACCCCCGCGCGATGTACGAGCCGGTCGAGCGCGTGCTGGGCGAGCGGCTGGCCGGTGCGGAGGTGCTTGAGCTGCACTCGGGGCGCATTCCCAGCGAGGAGGCTCCGGCCAGGCTGACGGGGGATGCGCTGATGGTGGTCGGCGATGCGGGCGGCCAGTCCAATCCCCTACTGGGCGAGGGCATCAGACACGTCATCCGGGCGGCGAGGACGGCGGCCCCGATCGCGGTCGCGGCGCTCAGCCGGCAGGGCGTCGTGCCGGTGGAGCGCCTGCGCGCCTGGGAGCGCGCCGGGCGCCGGGCGCGGGGAACCTCGTGGGGACTTGCGATGCGAGCCAACCGCTACGTTGCCCGGATGGACGACGACGACTGGGACCGCGCCGTGGAGCTGCTCGGCCGGCTTCCGGTGGAGGTCGCCACGCCGATGCTGCGCGGCGACATCCTCGATCCGCGGATGGTGTCCGCGGCGCTGCGCGCGGGCCCGTCCGTGGCGTGGCGGGTGCTGCGGCCGTTCGCGCTCGGCGGCGTTGCTCGCAGCGGCGCGGCGGCATAGCATCAGCCGCACACGATCCACGGAGGCGGCATGATCAGAGAGTTCCGGCAGTTCCTGTTCCGCGGAAACATCGTCGACCTGGCAGTCGCGGTGGTCATCGGCACCGCCTTCGTGGCGCTGGTGAACGCCTTCATCGCGGACATCCTGACGCCGATCGTGGCGGCGATCTTCGGGAAGCCCGACTTCTCCTCGCTGAGCTTTCACATCAACGGGAGCACGTTCCTGTACGGCAGCTTCCTGAACGCGCTGTTCACGTTCTTCACAGTGGCGCTGGTGATCTTCTTCCTCGTCGTCAAGCCGATGAATGCGCTGACCGCGCGATCGCGGCCGGCCGACGAGGAGCCGGTGACCCGGGAGTGCCCGGAGTGCCTGAGCGTGATCCCGGGCGCGGCCCGGCGTTGCCCGCACTGCACGTCGCAGGTCACCCCCGTCACGGCGACGTGACGGGCCGGCTCTAGACTTCGCCACCGTGGACGACCACCAGATCGAGGTCAACGCCATCGAGGTGCGCCGCGCGCTGGCGCGGTCGTTCTCCGGCCACCAGGGCGGCGACCATGCGTGGATGGGCGGCGTCGGGATCGGCGACGTGCAGGTGATCGTGGACGTGCTGACATCGCAGGACGGCCGGCCGTATGTGCACGTCGGTGCCACGGTGACGGCCGCGGAGCTCGACGGGCGCACCGCTCGCCTGCTCGTGATCGAGAACGGCGAGCTCGTGTTCGGCCGCTTCATGCACAGCGGCGGGCAGGTGCGCGTCGAGCACGCGATCCTGGCAGGGACGACCATGGCCGCCGTCGAGGTGCAATCGTCGGTGTGGACGGTCGGGTGGGCGGCGGAAGCGTTCAAGAGCAGGATCGACGCGCTGCTGCGCGAGGCGACCCCACCGCCCCCACCGCCGCAGCCGCCGGCCGCCCTTCGCAGGGACGCCGCCGAGCACGTGGTCATCACCGACCGCCGGGTCAAGCGGTTCCTCGACGAGCGGTTCGGGGGGTTCGACCACGACCCCAGCTGGGGCTACCACGGCGGGTTCGGCAGCGCGCGGGTGTTCGTGGACGTGCTGCCGGTGCTCGAGGACTCGACGGCGGTGCGTGCGTCGTCGCCGGTGCTCTCGGACGTCGAGCTGTCGGACGCGATGGCGCTGGAACTGCTGCGGCTGAGCACCGAGCGGCCGTTCGGCGGGTACACGTACATCCCGAGCCGGCGGGAAGTCTGGTTCCAGCACGCGATCCTCGGCGACGACCTGGATCGGGTCGAGCTGGAGTCGGCGATCGAGGTGGTCGCGGACACGGCGGACTCGCAGGACGACGTGCTGGCCGGCCGCTTCGGCGGGCGGCGCTACGCCGATCTCGGCTGAGCGATCACACCGGCCGTGACGAGCATGTGACGCCCGTCGCGGCCGCACAGGGTCGGAGACCTGTGAGGCCCGCGCGGACCTTCGAGTGCAGGGCGTGAACGGTCGCGACGAGATCGTTGCGAGCAGGGTCGCCGTGGATGCCACGGAGGCCGCTGCAACCTGTGACGCAACGGCTCGGCGCTGCCCTCTGGTAGATTCAGCCGCGATGAGTGCGGGCCGTATCGCGATGTGGCTGATCAGCGGGCTGATCGTCGTGGCGACGATCGCCGTGCTCGCCGGGCCCGGCTACGACGGCGTCCCCGGCCACTGGGTCGGCCTCGTGGTCGCCGCCTCCTTCGTGGTCATCTCGTTCGCCCTCGGGCTGTACGAGTAGCCGCTACCCGCCCGTCACGTCGCGCCGCAGGAAGACGAGGTACGCCGCGACCAGCGCCGGCACCGCGTACGCCGCGCTGACCCACAGCCCGCGCACGATCGGCGTCCAGTCGGTGGGCACGCGGAAGAACCCCTGCCACGCGGACAGCTGGGTGCTGAGCAGGTAGGGATCCGCGCCGGAGAGGCCGGGCAGGATGCCGATCAGCTGCATCAGCAGCGCGAACATCAGCGTGCCCACCACCGCCGCTGCGCTGTTCCGCGTCACCGCCGAGAGACACAGCCCCACGCACGCGATCGCCAGGATCGGCACCAGGTAGACGAGGAAGCTCGCCCCCACCAGCACCAGCGCCCTGCGCGCCGACACCGGCTGCCCGGACAGGTCGACCAGCGGATTGAACCCCGACTCCAGGCTGCCCGCGATCACCGCGACGACGCCCATCACGGCGAGCGCCAGCGCGGCGTACGTGCCTGCCGCCAACGCCTTGCCGGAGAAGATCTGCCCGCGGTCGAGCGACCGCGTCAGGATCGTCTTCAGCGTGCCGTTGTGATCCTCCGAGGCGATGATGTCGCCGGCCACCAGCGCCGTGATCAGCGGAAACAGCCAGATCGACCCGAACAGCAGCAGCACCAGAGGCACGGCCAGCCCGGACTCACGCACGTACCGGCCGAACGCCACGTCGTTGGGCGACCCGCTCTGCAGGTGCAGCGCCGTCACGAAGATCAGCGGCACCGCCAGCGCCGCGCCGAGCCCGAGATATGTCCGCTTCTGCGCGACCAGCTTGCGCAGCTCCCAGCGGTACACGGTCAGTACGCTCGGGCGACTCACGCGACCGCCACCTCCGCTGCCGGCACCTGCTCGCCCTGGCCGTCCACCCCGCCCTCGGTCAGCTCGAAGAACAGGTGCTCGAGCGACGCCCGGCCGGTGGTCAGCTCGCGGATGCCCACCCCTGCTGCCCCCAGCGCCACGGTGAAGGCCGTCACGTCCTCGTCGTCGGCCTCGAGCTCGAGGCCGTCCCCCTCCGTGCGCCGCAGCGTCAGCCCGCGCTCCCGGCCCAGCTGGAGCGCGCGCTGCGGATCGGTCACCCGCAGGCGCCGGGACTGGCCGTGGCTTCGCAGCAGCGCATCCAGCTGCCCCTCGTAGAGGATCGTCCCCGTGCGGATGATCGCCACGCGGTTGCACAGCTCCTCGACCTCGGCCATCAGGTGGCTCGAGAGCAGCACCGTCAGCCCGTCGGACGCCAGCCGCCTGACCAGGTCGCGCATGTCGCGCATGCCCGCCGGGTCGAGGCCGGTCGTCGGCTCGTCGAGGATGAGCAGCTTCGGCCGCCGCAGCAGCGCCGCCGCGATGCCGAGCCGCTGCTTCATGCCGTGCGAGTAGCCGCCGACGCGGTCGCCCGCGCGGTCGGCCAGGTCGACCGCGTCCAGCACCTCGCCGATCAGCGTCCGTCCATCACCGCCGTCGAACGCGGCCAGCAGCTCGAGGTTCTTGCGCGCCGTCAGGTATGGGTAGAACCGGGGCGCCTCGACGAACCCGGCCACCCCGTCCAGCGCACGCGCGCCGGCCGTCATCGGGTCCTTCCCGAACAGCAGCGCCTGTCCCGCCGTCGGCGTGATCAGGCCGAGCATCATGCGCAGCGATGTCGTCTTCCCGGCCCCGTTCGGCCCGAGGTAGCCGTAGACGTCACCCTGCTGCACGGTGACGTCGACCCCGTCGACCGCGCGCCGCTCGCCGTAGAGCTTGGTCAGTCCACGGGCCTCGATCGGCCGGGCATCGCTCACGAGAGACCGCGCGCCGCCGCCTCCGCGGCCACGGGGGGCACCGATCCGAGCAGCGTGTATGCGACGCCGCCCCGCTGGAAGCGCAGCACGGTGCCAAGCGCGGTCGCGAGCTCACGACCGGACGCGCCGTTGATCGACACCTGCGGCAGGCCGGCCAGCGGGTCGCTCCCGCCGGACACCTGCTGCTGGAGCACGACGATCGCGCCCAGGCCCTTGCCGTAGATCACCAGCGCGGCGCGCTCGCCGCCGGCGTCGACCAGCCGCACCGACTGCCGCGGCAGGCCAACCAGCGCCGCCGGTGCCGACAGCCGGAACGGCAGCCGCTTCGCGACAGCGGCGACGCCCGACACGGAGGCATGCTGATGGCGGCCATGGGTCACGCCTGCCGGCGTGGTCGGGAGGGTCACACGCGTCACCTTCGTCCCGGGCGCCGGGTGCACGGTGAGGTCCGACCCGGAAACCGGTCCGTAGTGGACGTCGGTCGCCGTCAGGGCGAGCACCGGCGAGGTGTCGCCACGGCTGTAGATGGCCACCTTCAGCGGGATGCCGCGCTGCGAGTCCCACGCCAGCTGCAGGCCGCCGAGCAGGCCGCCGTCGTGCTTCGGCGAGATCCGCACCGAGTAGACCGGCCGCCCCGCGATGTCGCCCGGGATCGCACCGGTGACGTTGGCGGCGCCGGCCAAGCGGGTCAGCGCCGAGCGGATCGCCGCGACGGTGGGGAGGGCATGGTGCCCGTGCCCGGCATGCGAATCGGCCGATCCCGAATGCGTCAGCGGCAGCACGTACTCCTGGTTGCGCGAGGCGTCGTAGACCCGCAGCGAGCTGCGGTCGCCCATCACCTGGGTGTCGCCGGTGTCCGACTGCAGCTCCAGGCGGAAGCGGCCGTCGTTGCTCAGCCAGAGCCGCCCGGTGGCGCCGCTGAGGAGCGCCGAGCCGCTGCCCGACCCGATCGACCCGGTCGGGAAGAGATGGTTCGTGAACGTCACGCGCGCGCTGATCCCCTGCACCGGCTTCGCCTTCAGGGCGTCGTGCAGCGCCTGCGCCAGCGGCCGCGGCGGCGGCTTGGGGGCGCTTCGCTCACGCGCCACGGCGATGCCCGCCACCAGGACGACGGCGGCGAGCGCGCCCAGGACGGCGAGCAGACGGACGGTAGACATGCGGCGAAACAGGTTCATGAACGGCCTTCCTCGGACGGTACATCCGCTGTATAGGCCAGGGTCTCTGAGGAATCTCTGAGCAGGGGAAGGACGATCGAGAACGTCGCACCGTCGATCTCGAGCCGGCCGCCGTGCCGCTCGGCGGTCGCTGCCACCAGCGCAAGCCCCAGCCCGGAGCCCTCGCTGCCAGCGCTGTTCGGCCCGCGCCAGAACCGGGTCGCCGCCTGCTCCGCCAGCTCTGCCGGGATGCCGCCACCGCGATCGCGCACCGAGATCACGGCATCGTTGCCCCGCCTGACGGCGCGCAGCTCGATCGGCTCGCCGGGGGGCCCGTAGAGGCGCGCGTTGGTGACCAGGTTCGAGACGGCGCGCTCGATCGCCGGTCCGTCGCCGCGCACCCGCAGCCCCTCCTCGGCGTCGATCTCGAGCCGGTCGTCCGGCCCGAAGCCGCGGAGCACCCCCGCCAGGTCGACGATGCCGCCAGGCGGCGTCGCGGCGTCCTCACGCGCCACCGCGAGCAGCGAGTCGACGAGCCGGGCGAGCCGGGCGATGTCCGCCTCGAGGTCGGCGAACACCTCGCCGTCGGCCGAGTGACGCGCCAGGTAGGCGGCGTTACCACGCAGTGCCGTGAGCGGCGTCCGCAGCTCGTGGGACGCGTCCGCGAGGAACCGGCGCTCGCTGTCGCGCGCGCGCTGCAGCGCGGCCAGCATCCCGTTCAGGGCAGACGCAAGGGCCGCGATCTCCTGCGGGCCCTCGGGGTGCGACACCCGCTGGGCCGGGTCGCCCGTGCGCTGGATATCCGCGGCGTCGTGCGAGAGGCGGTCCAGCGGCCGCAGCACGCGGCGCGTGAGCAGCATCGCCGCCGGCACCGCCAGGAGCGCGGCCACCAGCCCGGCGAGCACCGTCAGCGTGCGCAGCTCGGCCAATGTGTGGTCGACCTGCGCCGTCGACGATGCGACCACGACCGCTCCGCCGGAGGCGGTGCCGCCACCCAGGCTCGAGAGCGGGGCGGCGTACACACGCAGCGCCTCGGTGCCGAAGCTCGCATCCGCGTAGCGCGGGTGTCCGTCGCGGATCACGCGGTGGGCGAGCGCCGACTCGGGCAGCACGCCCGCGCCGAGGGACTGGCTGCGCGCGTAGATGCGGCCGCGGCCGTCGTAGACCTGGATCAGGATCGTCCCGGATGTCGCGGTGGAGTCGAGCGACCCGGGCGAGCGGAGCAGCGCCGGCGTGGTCGCCCCCAGGGTGGCGACGTCGGTCGCGCGCTGCCGCAGCGTGCGGTCGAGCTGGCGGTGCAGATCGCGGGCCAGCAACACCTGCAGCGCGGCCCCCAGCAGGATCACGCCGAGCAGGATGCTGCCCGCTGCGGCAAGCGCGATCTGCGTACGCAGCGTCCAGCGCTTCACCGGCGGATCACGAACCCGACTCCGCGCACCGTCTCGATCAGGGGCGGGTCGCCCAGCTTGGCGCGAAGGTAGGTGATGTGCTGGTCGACCGCGTTCCCGGTCGGGCGCGGCCCGTCGTGCCACACCTCGGCCAGCGCCTCGTCGCGGCTGACCGCACGGCCGGCCGAGCGGACGAGCAGCGCCAGCAGCTCGGCCTCGCGTGGGGTCAGGTCGATCCGGCGGCCGGCGCGCTCGGCCGTGAGGGCGTCCGGGTCGACGCGCAGCTCGCCGAGCGTGACGACGCGAGGCGGCTGCGACCGGCGCAGCAGGGCACGGATGCGCGCCACCAGCTCGACCGTCTCGAACGGCTTGACGAGGTAGTCGTCGGCGCCGGCCTCGAGCCCGTCGACGCGGTCGCTGACGGCGTCCCGCGCCGTCAGCATCAGGATCGGCGTGCCGTCGCCCTTCGACCGCAGGCGGCGGGCCACCGCCAGGCCGTCCAGGCCCGGCATGACGCGGTCGAGGACGATCACGTCGGGCACGAACCGCTCAGCTCGGGCAAGCGCCGCTCCACCGTCCCCGGCGGTCGCGGTCTCGAACCCCTCCGCCTCGAGCGTGCGCCGCAGCATGCGCACGATTGCGGCATCGTCGTCGACGATCAGCACCCGGGAGGGCATGGCGGAAGTATCGCGGCGATTAGGCTCCCGGCATGACGGAGCGACGCATCGACCCGCTGGCGGAGGCCTTCTCCGGCGCGGCCGACCGCTACGACCGTGGCCGCCTGGCGTATCTGCCAGAGCCGATCGACTGGGCGTGGGAGACGCTCGGGCTGGGCGCGGACGCAACGGTGGTCGACCTCGCAGCGGGCACGGGCAAGCTGGCCGTCCAGCTCGCGGGCCGCGCCGGCCGGCTGATCGCCGTGGAGCCGCTCGACGGGATGCGTCGGGTGCTCTCCCGGCAGGCGCCCGAGGCGGAGGTGATCGACGGCACCGCGGAGCGGATGCCGCTGCCCGACGGCGCTGTCGACGCTGTGTTTGTCGGCGAGGCGTTCCACTGGTTCGACGGCGACCGGGCGCTGCCCGAGATCCACCGCGTGCTCCGCTCCCGCGGCGGCCTGGTGATGATCTGGAACACCGGCGAGTGGCACGATCAGCCGTGGTCCGAGGAGGTGTTCGACCGCATCGACCGCGAGCCGAAGCCAGACGTCCGGCCCGAGAACCGGCCGTGGACCGGCCTCTGGCGCCGGTTCTTCGAGGACACGCCGCTGTTCGACCCGCTGCAGATGGAGAGCTTTCCCCACGTCGTGCACACCGACGTCGAGGGATTCGTGCTGATGGTGTCGACATGGAGCTTCGTCGCGGCGTTGCCAGACGAGGCACGGGAGCGGCTGGCCGACGACCTGACGCGGATCATCACCGACCGGATCGGGACTGATCAGCTCGCGCTCCACCTCCGCACGGAGGTCTACCTCACGCGGGCTCGCTGACGAGCAGCTCGACCGGATGCACGATCCGCAGGTCGCCCCGGCCGAGCCGGCGGAGCGACGCGGCCAGCTGCAGGGCGCAGCCCGGGTTGGCGGTCGCGACGACGTCCGGCTCGGCGTCCAGGATCGCCCGCGCCTTGCGCTCGCCAAGCCGGCGGGCGGCGGCGGGCTGCATCAGGTTGTAGGTCCCGGCCGAGCCGCAGCACATGCCCGGATCGGCGATCTCGACGAGCTCGACGCCCGGAACCGAGCGCAGCAGCGTGCGTGGCTGGCCGACGACACCCTGGCCGTGGCGCAGATGGCATGCGTCCTGATAGACGACGCGCAGCGGCCGGGCCGCCGGCGGTGGCGCGGGCACCCCGCCCAGCTCCGCAAGCAGCTCGGTCACGTCGCACACGCGGCCCGCGAACGCCTCGGCGTCCGCAGTCCCGAGCAGCTCGCCGTACCCCTTCATCGCCGACCCGCAGCCGGCTGCGGTGACCACGACGCGGTCGTACCCGGCGAGCGCCTTCGCCGTCTGGGCGGCGCGCCGCCTCGCCTCCCGGTCGCGGCCCGCGTGCAGATCCAGCGCCCCGCAGCACCCCTGGCCGGCCGGCACGGACACGTCACACCCAGCGGCGGACAGGGCGGCGACCGCCGCGGCGTTGACCCGGCCGAAGAAGACGCGCTGCGCGCAGCCGCTGAGCAGGGCCACCCGCATGCGTGCGGCCCCTGCGGACGCTGCGGTGAACGGGGGCGGCGAGGCGCGCAGATCGGCGGCCGAGACGCGCGGCGCCAGCGCCGACGGCCGCACGCCGAGGGCGAGCGGCCAGGACAGCGCCCGCAGCAGGCGCGGCCGGGGCACGACCGCGAACACGGCGGCGTCGACCGCCCGCGCGCGCAGACCGAGCGGCGCCTCCCGGCGCCGCTCCCCCCGAGCCCGCTCGATCAGGAGGTCGTAGCGGACGCCGCTGGGACAGGCGGGGACACATGCCAGGCAACCGAGGCACCGGTCGAGATGGGTGGCGACGCTTCCGTCCATCGCGGCCTGTCCGCTCTCGACCAGGTTCATCAGGTGGATGCGACCGCGCGGCGAATCCATCTCCTCTCCCCACAGCGCGTAGGTCGGGCAGGCCGGGAGGCAGAAGCCGCAGTGGACGCATGCGTCGAGCAGCTCACGCGTCGTCTGCGTCACGCGCCGAACCTGGCGATCACGCGCTGCTCCAGCTCGCTGAGCGGCCGCTCCGGAGCCTCGACATCGGCGAACAGCCACCCGCGCGCCCACCGGCCGACGACAGCGGACGCGCCCTGCGAACGCAGCTGGTCGGCTCGATCTGCGCACGCGGCGGGCAGGCAGCGGTGGGGATGCAGGCCCTCCTGCAGCTCGCGCTGGCGCTCCCACAGCGGCTCGTCGTCATCGACCAGCTCGCCGCCCGCGACCTCCGCGGCCGCCTCGGCGAGCCGCCCGGCGACCGGGCTTTCGAACCGCACGAGCAGCCGGCCGTCGGGCCAGCGGTAGTCCACGCATGCCGGCGCCAGCGGCTCGAAGCAGGTGACGTCGCACGTGTCGGTCACCAGGGTGCACGTGGCGGCCGGAAGCGGGTGCAGGCGCAGCGTCAGCTCGAGCAGCGTGCCCAGGCGGCCCCGGGCGCCGGTGAACAGCTTCGGCAGGTCGTAGCCGGCCACGTTCTTGACCACCTTGCCCCCGGCCCGGATCTCGGCGCCGCCGGGCAGCTGTGCGCGCACGCCGAGGACGACGTCACGCGGGCGGCCGTAGCGGTGGGCGCGGGGGCCGAACAGCGCGCGGTCGAACACCTCGCCCACCGTGAGGTTCCGGCCCGGCGGGTCGAGCGCGAGCATCTGGCCGCGGGCCGCCAGGTCGCGCTGCAGCTCGGGCAGGGGGGTTTCCGCCTCGACCGTGCAGGTGAGGTCGCCGGCCTCGTACTCGATCACCATCGCTCCGCCACCCCCTCCCGCTCGAGCGGGTGGGCGCGGTAGGCGCCCGGCACCTCGCCGCAGAGCCGCGGCGTCGGGAACACCTTGCCCGGGTTGCACCGCCCATCCGGATCGAAGCCGCAGCGCAGCCGGTGCATCGCGTCGAGGTCGGCCTCGCCGAACATCGCCGGCATGTAGCGGGCCTTGTCGAGCCCGATGCCGTGCTCCCCGGTGAGCGAGCCGCCCGCCTCGACGCATGCGACCAGGATCTCGGAGGCAAGCTGCTCGGCGCGCTCGGCCTGGCCCTCGATGCCGCCGTCGTAGAGCACGAGCGGATGCAGGTTGCCGTCGCCTGCATGGAAGACGTTTCCGACGCGGAGCCCGTAGCGCTCCGACAGCTCCGCGATCCGGCGCAGCGTCTCGGGGAGCCGCGTACGCGGGACGACGCCGTCCTGCACGTAGTAGTGGGGGCTGACGCGGCCCATGGCCGCGAAGGCGGCCTTGCGGCCGCGCCAGAACCCCGCGCGCTCATCGTCGTCGGCCGCCCGGCGCACGTCGCGCGCGCCGGCGTCGCGGCACAGCCTCTCCGCCTCACCCACCAGCGGCTCGACCTCGAGCGAGGGGCCGTCCAGCTCGACCAGCAGCACCGCGCCGGCATCGCGCGGCAGCCCAGCGTGCACGGCGTCCTCCGCCGCCTGGATCGTCAGGGCGTCCATCATCTCGATGGCTGCGGGGATGATGCCGGCGGCGATGATGGCCGAGACGGCCTCGCCGGCGTCGTCGGTGGACGCGAAGGCCGCCAGCAGCGTCTCCACGCTCTGCGGCCGCGGCAGCACGCGGACGACCACCTCGGTGACGACGCCGAGCGTCCCCTCCGACCCGACCACCGCTCCCAGCAGGTCGAGCGCGTCACCGTCGTCAAGCCTGACGACGGTCCCGTCGGCGAGCACCAGCTCCGCCGCGAGCACGTGGTTCGTGGTGAAGCCGTACTTCAGGCAGTGCGCCCCGCCCGAGTTCTCGGCCACGTTGCCACCGATCGTGCAGACCTGCTGGCTGGACGGGTCCGGGGCGTAGTACAGGCCGTGCGGTGACACCGCCTGCGTGACCTCGAGGTTGGTCACGCCCGGCTGCAGCCGCACGCGCCGGTTGGGCACGTCGACCTCGAGGATGCGCCGCATGCGCGAGAGGCCGATCACGATCCCATCGGCGACCGGGACGGCGCCGCCGGACAGGCCGGTGCCCGCGCCGCGGGCGACGAACGGGACGCCGTGCGCCGCGCAGGCCTTGACGGTGCGGACGACCTGCTCGGTGCTGTCGGGAAGCGCGACGGCGAGCGGCTGTGCGCGGTATCCGGTCAGCCCGTCGGACTCGTAGGTGCGCAGCGCGACGGGGTCGGTGATGACGTTGGCCGTGCCGACGATGCGGCCGAGGTCGGCGGTCAGGCTCACACGGGGCAGCCTACCGCCCGCATCCGTCCGGTCAGCTCGTGAGGCGGAAGTGCCTCCAGGCGGAGCGGCTGCCGAGGTCGCTGCTGTTCCCCACCCAGGAGGCGCGCACGCGCATCGGCCACCGATCGGGACCGTGCCGGTGTAGCGGTAGATCGCAACCCGACAGCGACGGGCACAGCCGCGCCGGCCGAACGGGGAACCTCAGCCGGCCAGCTCGGCCAGCATCATCTGCAGCAGGCCGCCCGCTCGGTAGATGCGGACGTCGGCCTCGGCGTCGAGCCGGGCCAGCGCCTGGAAGCTGCGCTCGCCGCCGTTCACCTCGACCGTGACGGTGTCGCCGACGCCGACCGCGCCCAGGCCGCGAACGGTGAAGGTCTCGTCACCGGAGATGCCGAGCGAGGCCGCGGACTCACCCTCGAGGAACTGCAGCGGGATGACTCCCAGGGCGACCAGGTTCGACCGGTGGATCCGCTCGTAGCTCTCCGCGATCACGGCGCGCACCCCAAGCAGCGCGCTGCCCTTCGCCGCCCAGTCGCGGGAGCTGCCCGAGCCGTACTCCCGGCCGGCGATCACGATCAGCGGGACGCCGTCGGCCTGGTAGCGCATCGACGCGTCGTAGATCGAGAGCTGCTCGCCGTCGGGGAAGTGGCGCGTGAAGCCGCCCTCGACTCCCTCGACGATGCGGTTCTTGAGCCGGATGTTGGCGAAGGTGCCGCGCACCATCACCTCGTGGTTGCCGCGCCGGGCTCCGTAGCTGTTGAAGTCGCGCGGCTCGACGCCGTGCTCCATCAGGTAGGCGCCCGCGGGCGTGGACGACGGGATCGAGCCGGCGGGTGAGATGTGGTCGGTGGTGACCGAGTCGCCGAGCAGGGCCAGGACGTGCGCATCGACGATGTCGGAGAGGTCGGCGGGGCGCTCGAAGAAGCTCGCCTCGCGCACGTAGGTCGAGTCCGGATCCCACTGGAACAGCTCGCCGGTCGGCACCGGTAGGTCGCGCCAGCGGTCGTCGCCCTCGAAGATGCGGCCGTACTCCTGCTCGAACAGGCTCGCCGAGACGGCGCTGCGAACAGCGTCAGCCACCTCCGCGGCGGTTGGCCAGATCTCCTCCAACATCACCGGATTGCCGTCGCCATCGCTGCCAACGGGCTCGGAGGTGAGGTCGGCAGTGACGCTGCCGGCCAGGGCGAAGGCGACGACCAGGGGCGGCGACGCCAGGTAGTTCGCACGCACCTGCGGATGAATGCGGGCCTCGAAGTTGCGGTTCCCGGACAGCACGGCGGCGACCGAGAGGTCGCGCTGCGTGATCTCGGCGCTGACCTCGTCCGGCAGCGGGCCGGAGTTGCCGATGCAGGTGGTGCAGCCGTAGCCGACCAGGTTGAAGCGAAGGGCGTCGAGGTACTGGGTCAGCCCGGCACGGTCGAGGTAGTCCTTGACCACGCGCGACCCGGGGGCAAGGCTCGTCTTCACCCAGGGCTTGGTCTGCATGCCCCGCTCGACCGCCTTCTTCGCGAGCAGGCCCGCGGCCACCATCAGCATCGGGTTGGAGGTGTTGGTGCAGCTGGTGATGGCGGCGATGGCAACCGAACCGTCGCCGAGCTGCGCGCCGTTGGCGTGCTGGACGGGGAACGCGTCCGAGAAGCTGGCGGGGACGCTCCCGAGCGGCACGCGGTCCTGCGGGCGGCGCGGGCCGGCGAGGCTCGGCTCGACCTCGGCGAGGTCGAAGTCGATGGTCTCGGAGAACGCGGGCGCCTGCTCGTCGCCGGTGCGGAACAGGCCCTGCTCCT
>DASSEV010000056.1:0-30656 GCA_035695105.1 Gaiellales bacterium | reverse complement strand
GAAGAACAGCACTCCCAGGGCGATCGCCTGCTCCGGCGTCGTGGAATCCCTCAGGAACGACACGAACACCGCCTCGCGGACACCGATACCGTTCAGCGAGACGGGCAGGATCAGCGCCGCGAACAGCACCGGGCCGGCGGCGTAGATCTCTGCAACCGGCACGTGCAGGTTGAGCGACTGCACCAGCATCCAGATCGTCCCCACCCGCACCATCTGCACGATCAGCGCGAGCCCGCAGACGGCGGCCAGCGTCCCACGGTGCTCGCGGTAGCCGTGCAGCGCCTCGTAGAACCGTCCCCCGGCCGCGAGCTGCCGTCCCGAGACGCGCGGCTCCAGGTAGCGCGCGGCCAGCCCACGCAGCCGGGCGGAGAAGAGCAGCGCGAGCACGACGATGGCGGCGACGCCGAACATCGCCTCGGCCGCGATCACCTCGGGGCCGCCGGCGGAGTGTCCGCCGGCCGCGTACGCGACCACGGCCAGGGCGACCAGCGACACCATCCCGACCAGCCGGTCGATGAGGACGGACGCCACGGCCTCGGGCGCCTCGTGCGTGCGGCGTCCGAGCTCGACGGCGCGCACCGCATCGCCGCCCACGGCGGCCGGGAGGAACTGGCCGATGAACAGCGCGACGAAGTACGTGCGCGTCAGCCAGCCCAGCGGAACCTCGAGCCGCTTGGCCGCCAGCAGCAGCTGCCAGCGCCAGGCCATCACCGGGACGGTGGCGATGTTGACCGCGACGGCGAGCAGCACCCACGCCAGGTCCGCCCCGGAGAGGCTGCGCCAGATCTCGCGCGGATCCGTGAACCAGAGGAGTGCCGCCAGCACCAGGGCCGAGACCGCGGTGCCCGCCACCACCCTGGTGCGGCGGCTCATCGCGTGAACGCGGCGTGCAGCTTCTGCAGCGCCGCCAGCACGTCGTCGACGTCGCCGGTGGTGTGCGCGCCCGCCAGCGGCAGCGACAGCACGGTGGCTCCGGCCGCCTCCGTCGCGGGCAGCGTGGCGCGCGGCAGGTTCTCGCGGTACCAGCTGAGCGTGTGCACGGGCAGGAAGTGGAGCCCCGTGGCGATGTTCTCGGCCATCAGGCCCGCGGCGTAGCGATCGCGGTCGCCGCCCGCCCGCTCGGGGTCGACCCGCACGACGTAGAGGTGGTGCGCGTGGCGCCCGAACGGCGGCCGGCCGATCGGCTCGATCCCGGCGAGCCCATCGAGCCCGCGGTCGTACCGCTCGACCAGCCGCAGCCGGTTGGCGAACAGCTGGTCGAGCCGCTCGAACTTCGGCAGCGCCACCGCCGCCTGCAGGTCCGCGAGGTTCGCCTTGAAGCCCGGCGTGACCACGTCGTAGTGGCCGAGGCTGCGCGACTGCTGCCGGCGCCATGGGTCGCGGGTGATGCCCTGCGCCCGCAACAGGCGCAGCTGCGCGGCGGCCTCGTCCGAGGAGGTGGTGACGACGCCGCCCTCGCCGCCCGCAAGGCTCTTGGTCGCGTACAGCGAGAAGCACGTGAAGTCGCCGATCGATCCGACCGGCCGGTCGCCGACGGTGGTCTCGACCGCGTGGGCGGCGTCCTCGACGACGACCAGCGAGTGCTCCTTCGCGATCGCCGTGATCGCGTCCATGTCGCACGCCCCGCCGGCGAAGTGCACGGGGACGATGGCGCGGGTCGCCGGCCCGACGGCCGCGCGCACCGCATCCGGATCGATGTTGAGCGTCCGGGGGTCGACATCGGCGAACACGGGCCGCGCGCCGGTGTGGATGATGGCATTGGTCGTCGCCGGCCAGGTGAACGATGAGGTGATCACCTCGTCGCCGGGCCCCATACCGGCCGCGACCAGCGCGAGGTGCAGCGCCGCCGTGCAGGAGGACGTGGCCACGGCGTGGGCCGCGCCCGCACGTGCCGCAAATCGCTGCTCGAGCTCGACGGCGCGTGGGCCGCTCGTCAGCCAGCCGGAGCGCAGCGTATCGACGACCGAGGCGATCTCCTCGTCGCCCAGCACGGGAGGCGAGAACTCGAGCAGGCTGTCGCGCACGGGGCTGCCGCCGTCGATGGCGGGTGTTGATGGCGTTGTGCTGCTCATACGACCTCGAACCGGACCGCCTGGACGGCGGTTCGTGCCCGATCGAGCGCCTCCTCCCGGGTCGCTCCCTGGGTGATGACGTAGCCGGCCCGGTCGGTGGCGGTGCGCAGAGGGCCGTACCGGTGGCCGGGGGGATGATAGAAGGTGGCCTCGGGTGGGCCCGTCGCCGACCGCAGCTCCCCCTCCGGCGCGCGCAGGAACTCGATCACACAGGCGCCGTGCGGATCCGGCTGCAGCCCGGCCGGCTCGACCTCCAGGCCGAGTGCAGCCCGCACCGCGGCGGCGGCCAGGTCGACGCCCGCGGCGCGCCGGCAGATCTCCGAATCGTGGCCGCCTCCCAGCCGGGCGGCGACCTCCATGATCCGGGGCCCCTCCGGCGAGAGGATCAGCTGCGTGTAGCTCGGGCCGTGACGGATGCCGAGCGCGCCGGCCGCAGCCTCCGCGGCGCGAACGGCGGCGCCGTCGTCGAGGCCGCTCGGGTAGACGTGCCGCTGGGCCACGCCCGGCACCCCGGCGAAGTGCTCGCGGGCCGTCACGGCGACGGGGACGAAGCGACCGTTGACGGAGAAGCCGTTCACCGTCACCTCCGGCCCCGGCACGAAGGACTCGAACACCACCCGCCCGCTGCGCGACCCGCGCCGCGCCAGCGATGCGGCCGTCTCCATCTCCTCCGGGCGGGAGATCACCGACATGGCCCGCTGCCCCTGGCGGTCGGGCGCCTTTACCACGCACGGAAACGACGGCGGCCCGTCGGGAGACCATGCCGGCTGCTGGACGCCGGCCGCGTCGAGGGCCTCCCGCTGCTCGAGCTTGTTGGTGCAGCGCACCGCGGTGGCTACGTCCAGCGGATGGGGAAGGGCGAGATCCTCGGCGACGTAGGCCGCGATGCGCACCGGCCAGTCGGTGCCAGGCGCGATCAGCCCATCGGCCCGCTCATCCCTCGCAACCCGCAGAACGGCGCCCGTGTCCTCGGTCGAGACGGTGACGTCGCCGGCGCCCGGACGGCTGTCGCAGACCACGGTGTGCACGCCGAGCCGGTGCGCCGCGTCGACCGCCTGGCGCTGCGCGGGGGCGCCGCCGAGGACGATCAGGGTCAGACCGTCTGGGCCGTCTGCTCGGCCGCGAGGACCTTCTGCCACCACTCCGGGTTCTCCCGGTACCAGGCAATCGTCTCCGCGAGGCCGTCGGCGAACGCGATGTTCGAGCGCCACTCGAGCAGCCGGGCCGCCTTGTCGGTCGAGCCGATGTGCCGGTCGACCTGTCCGGGGCGGTCGTCGATGTGCTGCTTGAGGCTGGCCGGCTTGCCCAGCTGCTCCAGGATCATGTCCGCGATCTGCTCGACGGACTCGTCCACCCCGGTGGCGACGTTGATCGTCTCGCCCTTCACCTGCTCGAGCGGCACCTCGCACGCCCGGGTGATCGCCTCCGCCGTGTCGAACACGTGCAGCCAGTCGCGGCTCGCCTGGCCGCCACCGTGGATGGTCAGCGGCCGGTCGGTGAGCGCCTGGATGATGAACCGCGGGATCACCTTCTCCGGGTGCTGGTAGGGCCCGTAGTTGTTGAACGGGCGGATGACGACGACAGGCAGGTCGTACGTGCACCAGTACGAGTAGGCGAGCCGGTCGCCGCCGGCCTTGGTGCCCGCGTAGGGCGAGCGGGGGTTGAGCGGGTGGTCCTCGCTCATCGGGTCGCTCTCCGCGGTGCCATACACCTCGGACGACGAGATCAGGATGAAGCGCTCCACCGGGCGCTCGCGGATCGCGTCCAGCAGCACCTGCGTTCCGACCACGTTGGTGGTCACGAACTCGGCTCCGCCCTGCTCGATCGACTTGGAGACGTGGGATTCCGCCGCCGCGTTCACGATCACGTCGACGCCGTCCAGCGCCTCGGTCACGTCGTGCACGTCGCGGATGTCGCCCTTGATGAACCGCAGGCGCTCGTGGCCCATCACGTCGTCGAGGTTGTCGAGGTTGCCGGCGTAGGTGAGGGCATCCATGGTCACGACCTCGTGATCCGTGCGCTGAAGCAGGTAGCGGATCATGTTGCTCGAGATGAAGCCGGCGCCGCCGGTGACGAGGATGCGCTTCATGTGCCTGTTATCCGAGTTCGCGGTCGATGTAGTAGATGGGGCGCTGCTCGACGTCTCGCTGGATGCGGGCGAGGTACTCCCCGACCACGGCCATCAGGAATCCCTGCAGGCCCAGCACGAACAGCACCAGCCCGCCGAGCAGCAGCGGACCGGGGAAGTTGCCGTGGCGGATCCAGTACGCGAGTCCCCACACGCCCACCACGAGCGACGTCAGGATACCTCCGATGGCGAGGATGGCGCCCACCCACTGCACCATCTGCGCCCAGAAGCCGGTCAGCACGTGCAGCGCCAGGCGGATCAGCTTGAGCAGGCCGTAGCGGCTGCGGTCCTCTCGCGCCTCGTGCTGCAGCTCCACCTCGGTGACGCTGGCGCCGGTCGTGCAGACCAGCGCCTTGGTGAACTTCTGGCGGCCGATGCGGTGCATGACCGGCTCGATCGCATCTCGCCGGTAGGCGTTGAACGCGCACCCGAAGTCCGAGATCGGCGCGCCGGTCAGCCGGGCGAGCAGCCCATTGATCACGCGCGACGGCAGCCGCCGCAGGAAGAATGCGTCCTGCCGCACGGCGCGCCGCCCGCTGGCGACGTCGGCGCCGTCGCGGATGGCCGCGACCAGCTTCGGGATGTCGCTCGGCTGGTTCTGCAGGTCGCCGTCCATCGTCACGACGATGCGGCCGCGGGCGCGGGCGATGCCTGCGTGCATGGCGGGATGCTGCCCGAAGTTCCGCTTGAACGAGATCACGCGCACGCGCGGGTCGCGGTCGTGGATGCGCTCGAGCAGCGACATGGTGGCGTCGGTGGAGCCGTCGTCGACGAAGATCACCTCCGCCGCGATGCCGGACTCGGCCAGCGTCCGGTCGATCCCCTCCCACAGCCGCTCGACGGTGGCCTGCTCGTTCAGGAGCGGGATGACGATGGTCACCTCGGGCGTGTGCAGGCCGCGCTCGGCGGTCTGCGGAGCGGCTTCGGTTGCCATGGTGGAAGCGTACCGGTTCGTGCGGATCCGGACGTGCCGGTGCGGCCGCGACCGCCCGCCGCTTGGTCATAATCCCGCGCGATGCGCGACTTCCTGACCGACCGCTGGGCGCCCGCCACGGCGGTGCTGGCCACGGTGGGGTACGCCGTCGCCGTGGTCGGATTCGGGCTGGTCTTCCGGCCGCTGCACAACGACGAGGGCGTGACCCTGGCGGTGGCCTCGCAGCCGTCGGTGCGGGACGTCCTGGACACGGCGATCGACCAGCGCCACGGGCCGCCGCTCCACTACCTGGCCGTACACGCCTCGCTGGCGGTCCGCGACGACATGCTCGGCCTGCGGGCGCCGTCGGCCCTGTTCGGCATCCTTGCCGTCGCCCTGGCGTACGGCTTTGGTCGCGAGCTGCTCGGACGCGCCTGCGGGGCTGTGCTGGCGGTGATCGTGGCGACGCTGCCGGAGGTGGTGCACCTGGCCCAGTTCGCCCGCGGGTACACGGCGATGCTGGCGGCGTCCTTCGGCAGCCTCTGGCTGCTGCTGCTGCTGGTGCGCACCAGACGGGCCCGGTATCTGGCCCCGTATGCGCTGTCGGCGCTGCTGCTGGCGGCGGCGCACCCGTTCGGCCTGTTCGCGCTTGCCTCCGAGATGACGCTGCTCGTGCTGCTCGGCCTGGCGCCGCTCCGGCGGGGCTGGCGTGCGCAGCGGCGAAACGTGGTCGTGCTGAGCATCGCCGTCGCCGCTGGGGTGATCGCGCTCGTGCTGCTCTATCGCGTGTATTCGCAGCTGCAGCCGAAGTACGGAGTGGGGCAGGGCGGCGCCGTGATCGACCTCACCTCCGGCGACTTCTGGCGCCGGCTGGGTGATGCCTGGACGGGCTCATCGCAGCCGGTGGTCTGGATCGCGCTCGCGGCCGCGGCGATGGCCGGCCTGGTGATGCTGTGGCGTTACGACCGCCGCGCGGCCTTCATCCTCGCCGTCTGGATCGTGCAGCCGGTCGCGCTGCTCTCGGTGCTGACGGCGACCTCCGGCGACTTCGCGCCCGAGCGGCACCTCTCGTTCCTGATCCCGGCGTACGCGGCGGCGCTGGCGGTGTTCCTGGTGGAGCTCGGCAGGCGGGCCGGCCGCTACGGCGTCCCCGTGGCCATCGCGGCGACGCTGCTGCTGGTCGCGCCCGGGGTCACGGCGCTCAGCCGCGACATCGGGAACTTCACGCCCGACCTGCGGAACGCGAGCCTGTACCTCGGCGCGCGGTTCCGCGACTCCGACGTGCTGCTCTCGACCGGCGGGGTGCCCGAGCCTGCGGTCGACTCGCGGCTGTACGGCGCGTACATGGTGCTCGAGGCGCGCGACCAGGATCCGCTGTCGCGGTGGCAGGACGTCGGCAAGGACACCGGGTGCAACCTCGTGCAGCGCCTCGAGAGCCAGGTGCCCGCACCCGAGCATGCGTGGGTGGTGCTGCGGTCGCCCGACCCGGAGACGCTGGCGGTGCGGTTGCAGGCGACCGGGTTCGACGACGTGGCCGTGTTCGGGCCGTTCGTCGTGGCGCGCCATCCGCTGGCGAGGCAGAGGACCGCTGCCGCGCTCAAGGCGGGGGTGCGCGCCTACCGCGTGTCCGGCCTGCTCAGCCCGGGGACGACGGACTTCGCCAGGCTGGCCGGCATCTACCGCCTGGCCCGGGGCGAGGCGCGCGCCGGCGTCTGCCGGCCCGCCGATTAGGCGAGCGCGGCGCGTGCCTCGTCGGCGAGCACCGAGAACTCGATGCGCTCGCCGGTGATCTCCTGGAGCAGGTCGTCCGCGTCGAGCGACTGGCCGAGCTCCCACACCTCGCGGAGCAGCATGCCGGCCTCGCGCCTGCGGAACCAGCTGCCGCCCCAGCGCTCCCGCAGCCACGCCGCCAGCTGCGACTCGAACGCCCAGGCTCGCAGGTAGCACGTGCAGTAGAAGCCGCCGTCGACGTCCTCGAGGTAGTCGGAGGCGGGGAAGGGGACGCCGACGGCCGCGGACTGCAGCTCGGCGTAGCGCTCCGGGAGCGACTCCAGATCCGCGCCGCTGTGCAGCTCGAGCTCGTAGGCGAGCTTCCCGGCGTAGCGGCGGATCCTGAGCAGCTTGAAGAAGGCGTAGAAGCGAACGAACTCCTCGCTGCGGGGCATGTCCAGCCGGGCCGACAGCCACTGGGGGTTCGACACCAGGTGCTCGAGCAGGAAGGCGAAGCCCTCGGTCACGGCGTTGTCGCCGAGCAGCCGCTGCTCGGCGGGGAGGGAGCGCTGGGTGTGGGCGAAGTGCTCGGTGTGGCCTGCCTCGTGGAAGAGGGCGACGTAGTCGTCCTGGCCGCCCTGGGGCAGCGTCACGAGCACGACGCGGTCGGGGACGCGGATGGGCGCACAGAACGCGCGCGGCTGCTTGCCCCGGCGCGGCTCGATATCCAGCTCGACGTTCGGCTGCCGGTCGATGTCGATGCCCATTCCGGCCAGCGTGGCGCGGAGCGCGGGCACGGCCCGGTCGAGCGGGAAGGCGGGGTCGAACTCGGGGGCGCGGAACAGCCGCGTGAGGTCGGGTGAGCGGGCATCCTCGATGGCGACGCCGAGCCGCCCGCGGAGCTGCCACTCGAGCTCGTCGAGGTAGAGCGGCTCGGTCGCCTCGAGGAAGGCGTCGGTGGCGGCCCTGAGGCCGACCGGATCGAATCCGAACCGCTCGTACAGCTCGAGCACGGACGCCGCGCCGAGCTCCGCGGTCAGCTCCCGCTCGCGGAGCGCGACGGCCGTGAGCAGCGGGTTCAGCTCCGCCTCCGTGGCCTCGCACCGGCGCCGGTAGAGCTCCGACCGGCGGTCGCGGTCGGGCTCGTTCAGGAGCCGCGGCTGCACCTCGCGGTAGGGAACCTCGGCCCCGTCGAACGGCACCGTCAGCGTGGCCTCCCGGTTGGCGACGTCGTCGGTCAGGCTGGAGCTGCCGTCGCCGATGTAGGCCTCGGCGGCGAAGCGCTGGAGCTGGGCGGGCGCGCCCATCTCGGCCAGCTCGACGGCGCTGTCGCGGGTGGTCAGGTGCCCGTAGCGCTCGTAGATGCGCGCCATCTCCATCGTGCGCTTGCGGCCCGAGTTGTGCTCGTAGTACTCGGTCAGCGTCTCGGCGGTCATCTCCTCGAGCTCGTCGCGGTAGGTCTCGAGGTCGACTGACACGCACCTACACTACCGGCGCGATGGCGGCGGTTGCCCGGAACCAGGAGCTCGAGCTGACAATCGACAGCCTCGCCTACGGGGGGCGCGGGGTCGCCCGCCACGGGGAGCTGGTCGTGTTCGTGGCCCGCGCGCTGCCCGGTGACCGCGTGCGCGCGCGGGTCACGAAGTACAAGCGGCGCTATGCGGAGGCGCGGGCGGTGGAACTGCTCGAGCCGGGGCCGGGCCGGGTCGAGGCGCGATGCCGGCACTTCGGCGTCTGCGGCGGGTGCTCCTGGCAGGACCTGGACTACGAGCTGCAGCTTCGACACAAGCAGGCGCAGGTGGCGGACGCGATCGGGAGGCTGGGGCGGTTCGCGGACGTCGAGCTGCGGCCGATCGAGCCGGCGCGGTCGATCTGGGGCTACCGGAACAAGCTGGAGTACTCGTGGTCACAGGGCGCCGAGGGGCCGTCGCTCGGCTTCCACGTGTCCGGCCGGTGGGACAGGCTGATGGCGGTGGAGACGTGCCACATCGCCTCCGAGGCGTCGAACGAGGTGCGGCGAGCGTTCGAGCGGTGGGCGCGCGAGCAGCGACTCGAGGCGTACGACCAGCGAAGCGGAGCGGGGTTCCTCCGGCACCTCGTGGTGCGCGAGGGTACGCGCACCGGGCAGGTGTTGCCGATGCTGGTGACGGCGCCCGGCGCGGTGCCCGGGTTGGAGCGGCTGCGGGAGCTGGTGGAGCATCTCGTGGTCGGCGTCGTCCACGCGGTCAACGACGGCGTGGCCGAGGTGACCGGCGGGCTGGAGGCGGTGCCGCTGTTCGGCGAGGAGGAGTTCGAGGAGTGCGTGCTCGGGCTGACGCTTCGGCTCTCCGCCGGCGCGTTCATGCAGACGAACACGGAGATGTGCGACGTGCTCTACGGGCATGCCCTGGAGGCGGCGCGCCTGCGGCCGGACGACGTCGCGTGGGATCTCTACTGCGGCGCCGGCGCCATCGGCCTGTCGGCCGCCGCGCGGGTGAGTCGTGTGGTGGGCATCGAGATCTCGGCGGAGTCCGTCGAGCGGGCGCGCGGCAACGCCGATCGCAACGGCATCGGCAACGCGGAGTTCGTGCTGGGCGACGTGGCGAAGGAGCTGCGTCCGCTGCTCGAGCGCGTGCCGCGGCCGGACGTGGTCTTCGTCGATCCGCCGCGAGCCGGGCTGACGCCGCGGGCGGTGCGGCGGCTGCTCGAGATCGCGCCGGAGCGGCTCGCCTACGTGTCGTGCAACCCGACGACGCTCGCACCGAACGCGCGGCAGCTTGCCGACGGCGGGTACTCGCTGGACTGGGTGCGCTCCGTGGACATGTTCCCGCACACGCACCACATCGAGTGCGTCGCCCAGTTCACCCGCGTCTGATCGTCACAATTCCGTCACGGCACCGTCACACCGGTCCGGTCGGGCTTTGACTCCAATAATTGGGCTCGAGCGAGCGGTCGCTCAACCAGGCGGCAGACCTGTCACGATTGTGTGCCAAACCAGCAACGCCCATCTCCTGGGGCTTTGACTCCAATAATTGGGTCGCCGCTTTGCGGTATTGACAGCTGGGCGAGGCTGTCAGGCGCCCGCCGGAACGCCGTGCATGATCGCCGCCAGCTGGCGCACCCCTTCGGCGATTCGCGGCGAGGGCCGCGAGAAGTACGCGTTGGCGTCGACGGCAACGTGGGGTGCCGGCAGCTCGATCGCCGAGGCGTCCGACTCCGCCCGTTCCCGATCGAACCCGCAGGGCGCCGCGATGATCAGCTCCGGCTCCGCCTCGGCCACCGCCTCCCATGTCGTCGGGTACGATGGCTCGCCGGGCCGTCCCAGCACGTCCCGGCCGCCGGCCAGGTCGACCATCTCGGGCACCCAGTGGCCCGAGGCGAACGGCGGATCGAGCCACTCCGCCACGAACACGGGGCGCTGCGGCATCCCGGCCACCGCGTCCATCGCCGACACGATCGCGCGGCGCATGCCCCCGACCAGGTCGGCCCCTCGCTCGCAGCTGCCCGACCGGCACACGTCCAGGCGGTCGGCGAGCAGCCGCACGCTGGCCTCCACCTCGCCGATCGTCCGCGGGTCGAGCGATATCACCTCCGCGTCCACCGAGCGCAGCTCGGCCACCTCGCCCGACGACACCGCGCACACCCGGCAGAGATCCTGCGTGATGATCAGATCCGGCTCGAGCGCCGCGAGCACCTGCTCGTCCACGGCATAGAGCGACCTACCCTCGAGCACGGCCGCCCGCACCGCCTCGTCGATCCGCCGCTCGTCCATCGCGGAGGTGTCGACCCGCGCCGCCGTCACCACCGGCAGCGCCAGCACCTCTGCCGGGAAGTCGCACTCCGCCGATCGTCCGACCAGCAGGTCGGCCAGCCCCAGACCTGCGACGATCTCCGTGGCGCTCGGCAGCAGCGAGACGATCCGCATGGCCGAAGCCTAGACCCGCCGGCTCGAGCCCTCAGCGCAGCGCGTCGACCAGCTGCACCGCGCGGGGCGTGCCCAGCCCCGTCACGTCATCCCAACCCGCCGCCGTGCGCAGCGACGAGTCGCGGTCGAGCGACCGCAGCAACGTGGACACCGTGCCGTCGGGGTTCAGGCGGTGCCGGAGCACCGCCAGCGTGCCGCCGCTGGGCGTGACGTCGTTGAACACGCCGCTGCCCGCCAGTGCGTACAGCTGCGGGTTGAGGAACCCGTTCGACCGCCCCGACGCCTGGTTGGCCAGCGTTGCCAGCGCCGCCATCAGCGGCGCCGAGAGGCTCGTGCCGCCGATCCAGCTCTGCTTCTGCTCCGTCCCGCCGTTCGGCTTCGAGAAGGTCTGCGTGAACAGCACGCCCGTCTGTGGATCGGCCACCATCGAGACGTCCGGCTCCGCGCGCTGCGTCCCCGGGACGATCCCGTCCTGATAGGCCGGCTTGGTGTAGAGCGCGCTCGCCCCGCCGCCCGCCCCGTACAGGAACGAGCCCGGGAAGGACGGCGCCCACCGCAGGCCGTTCCACGTCGACTCGGTCGTGCCCCAGCCCGTCTCCCACAGACGCTGCCCCGACGATCCGATCGCCAGGCTCGTCCCGCCGACCGACGTCACGAGCGGGCTGGAGTCCGGGAATCCGCCCGACGCCTGCCCGGTGGCCGCGACGTTGTCGCCGTCGTCACCGGAGGCAAACACGATCTCCATCCCCTGCGCCTGCGCCTGCTCGAACACGGAGTTCAGCGCGCGCACCTCGCCCTTCGACGCATCGCTCTCGGCCATGCCCCAGCTGTTGCTGACGACGTCCGCCATCCGCTTGTCGACCACCTCGTTGAGCGCCTGGTCGAGACCCCGGGTGGTGTTGGCCGCGCCCACGTACACGATCCGCGCGCGGGGGGCGATCGCGTGCGTCCACTCGACGTCGAGGGCCTGCTCGATGTACCAGTTCTGCGTGTCCGAGGGATCCTTCGGGTACTTCAGGGTGCCCGGTGCCACTACCTCGCTGTACCGCACCGGCGGCAGCCCGAACGACCGCGAAAAGCTCTGAATGTCCGACCGGATGGTGGGGGAGAAGAAGGCACCCGTGATCGCGATCGTCTCGCCGCGGCCGTCGAGCCCACGCGCATGCAGCTGGTCGATGCCGTAGGCGGAGGCGATCTGCGACGGCGTGTAGCCGCAGATCAGCCACGGCAGCGGCCGTCCAGGCGAGAACGGGTTCGGGAACCGGCTGCTCGTCTTCTCGCCCCAGTAGTGCGAGCAGGGCCCGAGCGACTTCCCCGTTGGCGGCGGGGGCGGTGCAGTCTTCGTGCGGGGCTCGGCAAGCGCGTATGCGCTGTCCAGCCCGGTCACGGCCGTCACCGCCGGCTCCAGTCCTGCCGGGATCACCGGATCGGCGTCGGGGGCCCTGACCGTCTGCCCGTTCACCTCGTACAGCCCCTCGTTGACGTGGAACGCCTGCTCCACCTGCGCCACCGACCCGGACGCCGTCACGAACAGCCGGTTGGCCGGCACCGTGACCAGGTCGAAGCGCTGATCCTTCAGCCAGCCCGACACCCGTTTCACGTCCGACTCGCTGGGCGCGAACCTGCTGCGGAACTGCTGCGGCGACAGCCACCGGTGGTAGTCCGGACTGGCCGGATCCTGCTGGCCGGCCAGCAGATCGTCGAGCTGCCCCTGGTTGCGCCAGTTCAGCCACACGGAGAAGACGACCGTGCCGCTCGACGACGCGTCACCCGTCCGGTTGGAGCGGTTCGCCCAGTCCGGCTTCGTCCCCGGCACCCGGTCCTGCGAGTGGCGGTCGGCATGCGCCGGGGACGCGCACGCCAGCAGCGCAGCCCCGATCAGCGCGGGAAGGCAGGTGCGGCGGAGCAGCCCGAGGGGAGCCATCCCTCCACCATCGACCGGCCGGGTCAGGCCGAGGAGTCCCCTTCGGGGGAACCCGCCCTCCCCCTGATGCGACCGGTCAGCTCATCGCCGTTCGCCGCCAGGAATGCGAGCGACAGCAGTGGCAGCGCCGGCAGCGCACGGTTGAACTCGTAGGACAGGTAGAGCGTGAGCCCGAACGACGCCGTCATCGCCGCCCAGGTCAGCCCCGGCCGCAGCCGGAAACGCCGCGCGGCGGCCAGGAACACGGTGAAGAACACGAAGTCGCTCGCCCCGATCTGCGCGACGGACTCGCTGCCGAGCGGATGGAAGGCGAGCGTGAACGCGTTCAGCACCTGCTCGTGATGCTCGACGATGACCTTGGTCGGCCCGGCGGCCACGCTGTAGGTGTCCACCAGCGCGATCAGGATGGCGATGCCCACGATCTCGAGCGGGGTCTGCAGCAGCGACCCCAGCGCCAGGCCGATCAGCGAGGCGGCCACCAGCTTGGAGAGGGTGGCGCCGGTGCCCGGGTACCCCGCCCAGATCAGCAGCGCCGTCAGCGCGATCGCGACGGCCGCGCCGGGCAGCAGTCGAGGGCCGAGGCGAGCCAGCGGCGCCAGCGCGAGCGGCGTCAGCGCCGCCACCGGAATCGAGATCAGCGCCAGTCCCGCGATCTGTGCGGCCGTGCTCGCCCCGCGGTCGATGTGCGGCGCCGCCAGGTCGAACAGGCCGAGCGCCGCCAGCGCCGCGGCGGTGCGCCGCGCGATCAATACGGCGGCAGGTTCTCGTACCACTCGCCGAGCACCTTGAAGGCCGACCAGAACTCCCGCTTCGCCTTGGAGTCGTTCAGCGATCCGTCGATGTCCGGCACCGGCAGCACCTCGATCGTGGGCGTGAAGCTCTGAAGCCGTCCCGGCTCGTACTCCACCGGGGCGGCGAGCGGGAACTGCAGCTCGTTGAGGAACTCCAGGGCCTCCTCGCCCATGGCCACCACGATGCCAGGCTGGGTGATGTGCAGCTCGCGTGTCAGCCAGGCGCGCGACTGTGCCAGGTCGCCGTCGTCCGGCTCGATGTCCACCTTCAGACACACGCTGCCGTAGAGCTTGAGCGGATCGATGCGCAGCCGCTCGATGCTCTTCAGCACCGCCTGGCCGGCCCGTCCGAAGAAGGCCACGCCCTCCTGCACCTCCGCCGGCATCGGCCGGTACTTGAGCAGGAAGATGTCCGCCAGCGGGTGTCCCGTGCCGATCACGGGCGCCTGGGCGGGGTGGTGGTCGCCGATCCAGGTGGCGATCTCGTGGCTGAGCTGGTTGGTCTCGGCGATCGCCCGCGCCTGGTAGCGCTCGTAGATCTGGTCGTCGGGAACGCTCACCCCGTCATATTGGCGCATCCGCGACCGAAACCTCCACCTCGGGCGGCCGCGGCGAGGGGTCAAGCCTGCGGTGCTCGTGGCCGATCACACGATCAGATGCCTCGCTCCTCGCGCCTGCTCGCGCTCGCCTGCTCGGCGGCGCTGATCCCCCTGCTGCTGGTCGCGGCCGGATCGCTCGCGGTGCACGGCGAGTTCGAGCTGCCGACCCTGCACGTCATCGCGGTCACCGGCACAGCGTCGCTCGCAGCCGCTGTGTCCGTGCTGATGACGATCGCCGCGCTGCGCAGGAACGACACGCGCGCCGGCCTGGTCGGCGTCGCGTTCACGACCGTCGCCGGGCTGATGACGGTGCATGGCCTGGCCACGCCCGGCTTCCTGCTCGAGGAGTACGGCCGCAACGCCACCGTCGGCCTGGCCGGCGTGCTGGCCGTCCCCGCCGGCGGCATCCTGCTCGCGGCCGCCACGCTTGCGCCCCCGGCCGCCGCTGGGGCTCGGCGCGTCGTCCTTGCCTGCCAGCTGGGTGTGCTCGCAGCGCTGGTGGCCTTCGGGGCCGTCGGCCTGGTGCACCCCGCGCTGATCCCGCTGATCCCTCTGCAGATCGAGCCGTGGGTGTACGTCGTGCTGTTCCCGGTCGCCGCCGTCTACGCCTGGCTGGCCTGGCGCGCGTACCGCACCCACCAGCTGACCGGCAGGCGCGCCGATCTGACGGTGGCCGTCGGTCTGGTCTGGCTGGGTGCTTCCATCGTCTTCTACCTGCTCGCCGATGTCTGGTCGTTCCAGTTCTGGGCCGCCCATCTACTCGAGGCGATCGGCTTCGCCGCCGTCGCCGGCGCGGTTGCCGTTGACCTGTCACGGCAGGTGCCGTCACACCACCTCTACCGGCGCATCGAGGGCAGCGACCTGCTCGAGGCCGAGGAGGAGCTGCTCGGCGGCTACGTCCGCAGCCTCACCGCGACCATGGAGCTGCGCGACCCCAGCACGCGGGAGCACTCACGGCGCGTCGCCGCGCTGGCGGTGCGCCTGGGGATGCACATGGGGCTGCCCGAGACGTCGGTGCGGACGCTGGCGATCGCCGGGCTGCTGCACGACATCGGCAAGCTGCAGGTGCCCGAGCACATCCTCAACAAGCCCGGCCGGCTGACCGACGAGGAGTTCGCGGTGATCACCACGCATCCCGACCGTGGAGCGGATCTGCTGGCCCACATCGGCGGGTTCACGCGCGAGCTCGGTCTGGTGCGGCACCACCACGAGAAGTTCACGGGCGGCGGGTACCCGACCGGCGTGGCCGCCGAGACGCTGCCGGTCGAGGTACGCATCCTGACCATCTGCGACGTCTACGACGCGCTGACGAGCACGCGCGCCTATCGCGAGCCGTGGACGCAGGAGCGGGCGCTGGAGCAGATCGTCACCGAGTCGGGCACGACCTTCGACCCCGCCTGCGTGGCCGCGCTGACCGAGCTGATCGCGGGCGCCGACACACGGGTCACCGTGCTTCGCCGGACGCTTGCACCGCGGCCGGCGACGGCCGAGACCTGGCCCCCGGCCTAGCTTCCCGTCTTCCCGACCTGCTGCACCCACTTGAGGCCCTGCAGGTAGAGCAGGTTCTTCGGCCGGCGGATGATCTCGTTGTGCCGCATCGCGACCAGGAACTCCTCCGGCCCGTCGAATGCGGGGATCCGGTTGATCGCGGTGCCGATGCCCTGCAGCACGTGCGCGTCCGAGCCCGCCGACTGCACGAGGTTGTACTTGGTGGCGAACCGCAGGGCGTCGTCGTTGAACGCGTCGAACAGCAGGCGCGAGTTGTAGACCTCGAACACGTCGATCTCGTCGAGGTGGCGGAGCAGCGTCGCCGAGTCCGGGATGGTGTGCAGCCGGTCGAACGGATGGGGCATGAGCACGAGGCCGCCCTGCGCCTGGATGGCGGCGATCGTCTCGGCCATCGGCATGCCCTTCGCGATGCGCTCGGTCAGGAACAGGCCGATCACCTCGCCCTGCGAGGTCTTCACCTCTTCGCCCACGATCACCGTGATCGGCTTGCCCAGCGCGGCCGCCTCGACCGCCCCGGAGATCTCGTTGTGATCGGTGATCGCGATGGCGCCGAGGCCCTGCTCGATGCAGTGGTCGACCAGCGCCTCGGGATCGGTCGCGCAGTCGTGCGAGTGGCTGGTGTGCATGTGCAGGTCGACGTCGATCAGCGGGCGGCGCGCCGGCGATGGCGATGTCCGCGCGCGCCGGCGCCGGCGAAGCGACTCGTACAGCGCTTCGAGGCGGCCCGCGAGCGCGCCGGCGGTGCGGCTCGCCGCCGCCTCCCGGCCCTCTGCCGACAGGCGGACGCGAAGATCGCCGTCCTCCAGCGCCCGCACGGCCGCAGCGGCTGCCAGCGGTGGCTGATCCGGCGCGTAGCGCAGGCCGGGCCCGTCGTCCGGTGAGACGACGACGGCGCCGGCCGCCCGTGCCTCCCATGCCAGCCGGGCGCTGCCCTCCGGTGCTGCGACGAACACGTCGGCGTCGCGCAGCACCCCTGCTCGCGCCTCCTCGTTCTCCATGCCCTCGATGCGGACGCGCCCACGCGCCCGGGGTGGGATGTATGGCCGCATCGGCCGCCTGCCGCGTCGGTCCCATGCCAGGATCAGCTCGGTTTCGGGCGTGTCGGCGGCCATCCTGAGGAGCGCGCGGACGGTCTGCCTGGCCTCGCCAGTCCACTCCGCGACGACCTGTCTGCCGGCCTTCTCACCGGGGGCGAAGGCCGGCGCGATCGGATCGGGCTCGATCAGGTAGTCGCCGGGGTAGAGCGCTGCCGCCAGCTGCTCGGCCTGCGGCGATGCGGCGATCAGCGCGTCGATGCGAGCGCCGAACCGCTTGCGGCTCCCGCCGCGCAGCGGGTAGGCGAGCGCGCGCTCGGCCTCCGCATGGAAGGTCGCCACGGTCAGGCCGCGGGTGTGCCGGAGCGCCGAGGTCGCCAGGCCGGGCACCGTCGGGTCGTGCGCATGCACGATGTCGAAGACGCCCTCGCCCACGGCCAGCGCGACGTTGGCCGACGCCGCAACCGGGATGCCGGCGCCGCGGCCGCGGCCCCGAGAGCCCTGGGGCACGGCGGGTGCGACGGCGATCGCCAGCGGCTCGCCGGCGAGCGCGTGCACCGCCTCGCGGTCACCGCCGGCGAGCGCCCGCAGCCGCTCGCGGCCGCTTCTCAGCGACCGCGTGGACGAGCTGGGCGCGAGCACCGTCACGCGATGCCCGCGCTCTGCGAGCCCCGTCGCCTCGTTCCGCACGTACTCTGCCACCGGATGCGATCCGGCCAGCGCGTACGGCGAGACCAGGCAGATCGTCAGCGTCTCGGCCATGACGGGTGCTCCCGTCCGCTCAGCTGGATGCGCCCGCCTTCTCCTTCTTCGGCGCCGCCTTGCGGCCGTACTGCTCGATGAAGGTCTCCACCTGGGTGTGGCATTCGTCGTCCGGGTGCTGCACCGGCGGCGACTTCATGAAGTAGGCCGACGGCCACTCGAGGGCGCCGCCCATGCCGTTGTCGAGCGCGAGCTTGGCGCAGCGCACGGCGTCGATGACGATCCCCGCCGAGTTGGGCGAGTCGACCACCTCGAGCTTCAGCTCGATGTTCAGCGGGACGTCGCCGAACGACCGCCCCTCGAGCCGGATGTAGGCCCACTTGCGGTCCTCCAGCCACGCGACGTGGTCGGACGGGCCGATGTGCACGTTCTTCGCGCCGAGGTCGTGGTCGAGCTGCGAGGTGACCGCGTTGGTCTTGGAGATCTTCTTGCTCTCCAGGCGCTCGCGCTCGAGCATGTTCAGGAAGTCGGTGTTGCCGCCGACGTTCAGCTGGTGCGTCCGCTCGAGCAGCACGCCGCGCTCCTGGAACAGGCGGGCGAGCTTGCGGTGAACGATCGTGGCGCCGACCTGCGACTTGATGTCATCGCCGACGATGGGCAGGTTCTTCTCCTCGAACCGGCGCCGCCAGTAAGGCTCTCGGGCGATGAACACCGGGATGCAGTTGACGAACCCGCAGCCGGCGGCCAGCACCTGCTCGACGTACCACTTGGTCGCCTCCTCGGAGCCGACCGGGAGATAGCTGACGACCACGTCGGTCTTGGTCTCCTGCAGGATGCGGACGACGTCGGCCGTTTCGCCGGGCGCCTTGGTGATCACCTGCGACAGGTACTTGCCGATGCCGTCGTGGGTCATGCCGCGGTGCACCTCGACGCCCAGGTTCGGGACGTCGGAGAACTTGACGGTGTTGTTCTGCCCGCTGAAGATTGCCTCGGACAGGTCCTTGCCGACCTTGTCGGCATCGATGTCGAACGCGGCCGAGAACTCGATGTCCGAGATGTGGTAGCCGCCGAGGTCGACGTGCATCAGGCCCGGGACGCGCTCGCCCGGCTTCGCATTCTTGTAGTACTCGACACCCTGCACGAAGGAGGAGGCACAGTTGCCGACGCCGACGATGGCGACGCGCACCTTTCCGTTCGCGCTGCGGTGTCCGTTCTGAGAGGCCGAGTCGGCCATGCTTACTCCTCCACGTTCGACTGCAGTTGTGCTCGGACGAAGACCATGCGCTGGATCACCGTGATGGTGGTCAGCACGGCCAGGACATAGATCACGTAGGGCAGGACGCCGAGGCCCGCGAAGGGCAGCGCCACAGCCAGCAGGACGATCCGCTCCGCGCGCGCCATCAGCCCGACGTCGCCCTTGAGGCCGAGCGCCTCGGCCTTGGCACGGGTGTAGCTGACCAGGAACGACCCGACCAGCGACACGAACACGCAGGCGAGCGCCACGGCGTGCCCCTGGGACGCCAGCACGAGGCCGATCGCGCCCAGGATGACGCCCTCGCTCATGCGGTCGAGCGTCGAGTCGAGGAACCCGCCGAACGGCGTCATCTTGCCGTGGGCGCGGGCGAGCGCGCCGTCCAGGGCGTCGATCACGCTGCCGACAACGAACACGACGGCCGCCCACACCCAGTGCTCCTGGTAGATCAGGACGCCGGCGACGACGTTCAGCAGGAAGCCGGTGGTCGTCAGCTGGTTGGGCGTGAGGGGAACGCTCCGGAACCGCTGCATGAACCGCAGGGCCACTGAGCGCCCGCCGTTCGTGTAGCCGTCCTTGAGCCGGGCGAGCGAGGTGGTCATCGCGCGTACTATACCACGCGCGCTATCTCGTGCATGGGGCGGCCGTGAGCCCGCTCACCGAGCCGGATCAGGCCGGTTCGATGCGCAGCCGGCGGCGTGCCGATACGGGCAGCGTCGGGTGGGCGCGCTCGACGACCCAGGCGATGCCGAGCGCGGCCAGCGCGAGCAGCGCGCCCAGGAAGGCGTCGAACCAGAAGTGGTTGCCCGTCGCCACGATCGAGAACACGATCAGCACCGGATAGAACAGCCACAGGATCCGCAGCGCCGTGTGCCGGACGAGCAGGAAGCAGCTCGTCCCGATGATCAGCGAGAAGCAGGTGTGGACGCTGGGGACGGCCGCGAACGGATTCGACAGCGAGGCGATCGGCCCTGAGCTGAAGTTGACGCTGGCGGTCTTCTCAAGCGTGTCGATGAACCCGAGGTCCGTCAGCATCCGCGGCGGCGCGGTCGGGAAGAAGAAGTAGCCGATGAGAGCGACGCCCATGGCCGCGAACACGACGTTGCGGACAAAGTAGTAGAAGTCGTTGCGCCGCAGGTAGAGCCAGAACATGAACAGCGTGGTCACCGCGAAGTGCGCGTGGAAGTACGTCAGGTTGGCGACGTCGAGCACCCAGGAATGCCGCAGCGCGAAGTGCTGGACGTCCATCTCCGTGAAGACCCCGAGCGTCTGCTCGATCGAGACGACGTCGCGGGCGTGCACGAAGGCCGCGCCCAGGTCACCCTCGGCGAAGGTGCGGGACAGCTCGTAGAGCACGTCGACGGCCGCGAACAGGCCGAGCTGCAGCAGGAAGTCCGGCCAGCCCTTGGGAAGGATCCTCGGCCGTTCGCGCGTGCGGGTCCGTGCGGAGGCGAGAGTCGCCATCCACCCATCGTACCCGACGTCACGGATCGTGAAGCCCCCGAGTGTTAACCGCCGATGTGCGACATCTCGACGCGCGGCCGGTTCCGTGTGGCGGCACCGCGGATCTCCGAGTAGCGGTCGGTGCGGCGCCCCCAGACGGCGGCCAGGCGGCCGGCCAGCTCGTCGTCCGTCTCGCCGGCCCGAAGCGGTGCGCGCAGGTCGGTGCCGCGGCCGGCGAAGAGGCAGGTGTAGAGCTCGCCCTCGGCCGACAGCCGCGCGCGCGTGCACGCGCCGCAGAACGGCCGGGTGACCGACGCGATGACGCCCACCTCGCCGGCTCCGTCGGCGTAGCGGTACCGGGTCGCGACCTCGCCGGGGTAGTTCGGGGAAAGCGGCTCGAGCGGCCAGCGCTCGCCGATCCGCTCGAGGATCTCGCCGGCGGGGACGACGTCGTCGAGGCGCCACCCGTTGGTGGTGCCGACGTCCATGTACTCGATGAAGCGCACGATGATGCCGCTGCCGCGGAAGTGCCCCGCGATGCCGGCGACGGAGTGCTCGTTGACGCCGCGCTGGACGACGGTGTTGACCTTGACCGGGAGCCCCGCTGCCTGTGCGGCGTCGATGCCGGCGAGCACCCGCGCGACCGGGAAGCGGACGTCGTTCATCGCCTGGAAGACCGCGTCGTCGAGCGAGTCGAGGCTGACGGTGACGCGGTCGAGCCCGGCCTCGCGCAGGCGGCCGGCCTTCGCCGGCAGCAGCGAGCCGTTCGTGGTGAGCGTGAGGTCGGCCAGGCCGTCGGCCCGGAGCTCGGAGAGCATCGCGATCAGCCGCTCGACGTCGCGGCGGACGAGCGGCTCCCCGCCGGTGACGCGGATCTTGGTCACGCCGGCGCGGACGAAGAGGCGGGCGAGCCGCTGGATCTCCTCGAACGAGAGCAGCTCCTCGCGGGCGAGGAACTGGAAATCGTGCCCGAACACCTCGCGCGGCATGCAGTACGTGCAGCGGAAGTTGCAGCGGTCGGTGACCGAGATGCGCAGGTCGCGGATCGGCCGTGCAAGAGTGTCGGTGAGCGGTGCCATCCCACCGGAAGAGTACCCATGACCCGTTTCGCGACCATCCTCGACCGGCTCCGCCGGCAGCTGGGCGAGCCGACGCACCGGCGCCTGCCGGCGGTGGACGAGCTGGTGCTGACCGTGTTGTCGCAGAACACGAGCGACATCAACACGGGCCGGGCGTACCGTGCGATGCGGGAGCGGTTCCCGACGTGGCGGTCGGTGATGGAGGCGGAGGCGGCTGAGCTGGTCGATGCCCTGCGGCCGGGCGGCCTGGCCAACCAGAAGGCGCCGAGGATCCAGCGAATCCTGCGCGAGCTGGACGGATCGGAGCACGGGCTCGACCTGGAGTGGCTGGCCGGGCTCGAGCCGGATGGCGCGCTGGCCCATCTGACTGCGCTGCCGGGCGTGGGGGCGAAGACGGCGAGCTGCGTGCTGCTGTTCTCGTTCGGGATGCCCGTCATGCCGGTGGACACGCACATCCACCGCATCGCGCTGAGGCTGGGGCTGATCGACGCACGGGTGTCGGCGGAGGCTGCGCATCCGATCCTGACGGCGATGACGCCGCCGCACCGCATGCTGGAGGCGCACCTGCTGCTGATCGAGCATGGCAGAAGGACGTGCAAGGCACGGCGCCCGCTCTGCGGCGAGTGCGTGCTGCTCGACCTGTGCCCGACGGGCCTGGCGGCAGCCGGGGCGCCTACCTGAGCACGGGCACGGGTGTCAGACTCGGATCAACGGGCGTGGCGCGGGATCGTTGCGGAATCGGCGCGTCTCAGGCGTTGCTCGGCGGCGTCAGGCGCTTCTCGAACCAGTGGTGCGCGTAGCGCTCGTCGTTGAACGCCGGCACCTCCTCGTAGCCGGCTGAGCGGTAGAGCGCGATCGCCTGCGTCAGCGCACGATTGGTCTCGAGCCTGACCGCCGGCGCGCCCGCCGCCTCCGCGAACGCCTCCAGCTCGTGCAGCATCCGCCGGCCCAGCCCGATGCCACGCGCCGCCGGTGACACCCACATCCGCTTCAGCTCGGCCGGCGCGTCGCCGTGCAGCTTCACCGCCCCGCAGCCCACCGGCCCTCCCCGGAGCCGGGCAACGAGCAGGACGCCCCGCGGCGGCCGCAGGTCGGCGTCGTCCGCCGGCAGGCTGCGCGCGGGATCGAAGCCGTCCTCGAACCGCTCGGCCAGCTCCTCGACGTAGCGCGCGACGCACCATCGCGCGTCGGGGTCGCCGGGATCGGCCTGCCCGATCTCGACGATGGACGCCACGCCCTCGCTGTCCATCGTCCGACCCTAGTCAGATATCAGGCGGTCTGCAATCGGCGCGGCCGCCGCGGCGTCCACCCGGTCACCGCCCACAGGTAGGCGCCCGCCAGCAGCAGCGCTCCGCCGCTGTAGTTCAGCCGGATCTCCGCCGCATGGTCGTCGGCACACGCGGCGAGCGAGCGTCCGCTGCATCCACCGGTGTCATGGCCGGCCCGCACGGACGCGCGGTACTGCGCGAACTCGCCGCCCGCGGGAGGCAGCCCGAGCACCACGACCGCCGCGGTGACCGCCACCATCACGGCCAGCGGCCGCGCCAGCCGCGCTCCCAGCGGCCGCCGCCGCAGCACGGCCACGGCGGAGACGGCTGCCACAACCGCGGTCGGGGCCAGGAAGGCGAGGAATCCGAGCCAGGCCCATGAACCTGCGTCGCGGCCGAGCCGGGCCAGGTCGAGCGCGAGCGGGATCGACGCCGCCATCGCCGCCAGCAGCACGCACGCCGCCGCGCGGTCGCGCTGCTCGAACAGCCGGTCGGCCGGGCGCGGCGTGAACGATGCGGCCACCGCCTCCGGTGCTCCCATCCGCTCCACCGCCGCCCGCTCGCCGTGCGCCGCCGAGCTCTCGCGCAGGTGCGCCTCCAGCTCCTCGAGGATCCGCCGCCGTCGCCGCCCGTGCACGCGCAGGGCCGCCGCGAACCGCTCCAGCCACCGCTCGGTCACCGCGCTACCACCGCCTGCATCGCGCCCATGAAGGCCGACCACTCCCGACGCTTGCCCTCGAGCGCTCCGCGGCCGCGATCGGTGATCGCGTACACCCGGCGCCGGCGCGCCGACTCCTCCGACCAACTGCTCTCGAGCAGCCCGGCGCGCTCCATCCGGTGCAGCGCGGGGTAGACGGTGCCCTCGGGCAGGTCGAACGCGCCGCCGCTCGACTCGCGCAGCTGCTCGATCACCCTGTAGCCGTGCGCCGGGCGCTGCGCCAGCGCGGACAGCAGCAGCAGGTCGAGCTGTCCACGTGCGTCGGTGGAGAGCTTCATACCTCGACAGTCTAGGTATGGCCCGTGCCCATGTCAAGCCTGGCGTCGGCCATCAGAACTTGCTATAAATCGACTGAGATTTTCTATCGAGCAACGACTGATGTACCCGTACAAGGAGCAGATTCCCGTATGAGCAAAGTGATCGGCATCGATCTGGGCACGACCAACTCGTGCATGGCGGTCATGGAGGGCGGCGAGCCGACCGTCATCCCCAACGCCGAGGGCGGCCGCACGACCCCGTCGGTGGTCGCGTTCACCAAGGACGGCCAGCGGCTGGTCGGCACGCCGGCCAAGCGCCAGGCCGTCACCAACCCGCAGAACACCATCTTCTCGATCAAGCGCTTCATGGGCCGCAAGGCCGCCGAGGTGTCCGAGGAGCAGACCATCGTCCCCTACGAGGTGACGAGCGGTCCCAACGGCGACGCGCGCGTCAAGGCGGGCGACAAGACCTTCCCGCCGCAGGAGATCTCCGCGATGATCCTGCAGAAGCTGAAGGCCGACGCCGAGTCCTACCTGGGCGAGCCGGTGACCGAGGCGGTCATCACGGTGCCCGCCTACTTCAACGACGCCCAGCGCAACGCCACCAAGGATGCCGGCAAGATCGCCGGCCTCGAGGTGCTGCGCATCATCAACGAGCCGACGGCCGCCTCCCTGGCCTACGGGCTCGACAAGGAGCACGACCAGACCATCCTCGTCTTCGACCTGGGCGGAGGCACGTTCGACGTGTCCGTGCTCGAGCTGGGCGACGGCGTGTTCGAGGTGAAGGCCACCTCCGGTGACAACCACCTGGGCGGCGACAACTTCGACAAGGCCATCGTCGACTGGCTGGCCGCGGAGTTCAAGCGCGACCAGGGCATCGACCTGTCCAAGGACCCGATGGCGCTGCAGCGGCTGTACGAGGCGGCCGAGAAGGCCAAGATCGAGCTGTCGACCACGCAGTCCACGAACATCAACCTGCCGTTCATCACGGCCGATGCGGACGGCCCCAAGCACCTCGACACCACACTCACCCGCGCCAAGCTGGGTGAGCTCACCCACGACCTTATCGAGCGCACCGTCAGCCCCACCAAGCAGGCGCTGTCGGACGCCGGCCTCTCGGCCTCGCAGATCGACCAGGTGATCCTGGTCGGCGGCATGACCCGCATGCCGGCCGTGCAGGACAAGGTCAAGGAGCTGATCGGCAAGGAGCCGCACCGCGGCGTCAATCCGGACGAGGTCGTGGCCATCGGCGCCGCCATCCAGGCCGGCGTGCTGAAGGGCGAGGTGAAGGACGTCCTGCTGCTGGACGTCACCCCGCTGTCGCTCGGCATCGAGACCAAGGGCGGCGTGATGACCAAGCTGATCGACCGCAACACCACCATCCCCACGCGCAAGGCCGAGATCTTCTCGACCGCCGAGGACGGGCAGCCCTCCGTTGAGATCCACGTGCTGCAGGGTGAGCGCGAGATGGCCGCCTACAACAAGACGCTCGGCAAGTTCCAGCTGGTCGGCATCCCGCCGGCACCGCGCGGCGTGCCCCAGATCGAGGTCGCGTTCGACATCGATGCCAACGGCATCATCCACGTGTCGGCGAAGGATCTCGGCACCGCCAACGAGCAGAAGATCCAGATCCAGGGCGGCTCCGGCCTGTCGGACGACGAGGTGCAGCAGATGGTGCGCGACGCCGAGTCGCACGCCGACGAGGACCGCCGCATGAAGGATCTGGCCGAGGCCCGCAACGAGGCCGAGGGCTACGCCTTCTCGGTCGAGAAGTCACTGAAGGAGAACGAGGAGCGCCTCGACGAGGCGACCCGCAGCGACATCCGCGCCAAGATCGACGCCGTGAAGGGCTCGCTCGAGTCCGAGGACGCGGCCGAGATCCGCGCCAAGCTGCAGGCCCTGCAGGAGGCCAGCTACGAGCTGGGCAAGCTCGTCTACGAGCAGGCGCGCACGCAGGCCGGTGACGGTGCCGGCAACGGTACTGCGGAGACGTCCGCCGAGGGCGACGAGGAGATCGTCGACGCCGAGGTGGTCGACGAGGCGGGCGATCGCGCGTGACCGAGCAGCGACGCTTCACGGAGCCCGATCCCGCTGCGGCGGGGTCGGGCCCCGATACCGGCGTGGACGAGGCCGACCAGGTCGAGTCCGAGCTGGACGAGGCACGGCGGGCCGCCGAGGAGTACCTCGGCGACCTGCGGCGCCTCGCTGCCGACTTCGACAACTACCGCAAGCGCGTCGCCCGCGACCAGGCGGCGCAGGCCTCGCGGGCGACCGAGTCGCTCGTGTCTGAGCTGCTGCCGGTGCTCGACAACCTCGAGCGTGCGCTCGACGCCTCCGAGCATCACGAGGAGGTCAAGGTCGCGGAGGGCGTGCAGCTGGTCAAGCAGCAGCTGATCGACCTGCTGCAGCGCCGCGGCCTCGAGGAGATCGCGGCGGAGGTGGGCGGCGAGTTCGATCCGCACGTCCACGAGGCGCTCAGCCAGCAGCCGTCGGCGCACCCCGAGGGCGCCATCGCCGAGGTCTGGCAGCGCGGCTACCGCCTGGGCGACCGCGTCGTGCGGCCCGCCCGTGTGGTGGTCTCGAGCGGCACACCTGCAGAGGAGCAGTAGTTGGCGTCGCACTACGAGACCCTGGGCGTTCCCAAGAACGCCTCGGCCGACGACATCAAGAAGGCCTACCGTAAGCTGGCCCGCCAGTACCACCCGGACGCTAATCCGGGTGACACGGCTGCCGAGGAGAGGTTCAAGCAGATCAACGAGGCCCACGACGTGCTGTCGGATCCGGAGAAGCGCAAGCAGTACGACACCTTCGGCCAGAGCTTCCGGCCGGGCCAGGGCCCGACCGGCGGGTTCACCGGCTTCGAGGGCTTCGACATGCGTAACGCGACCGAGGGCTTCGACCTGGGCGACCTGTTCGGCGGGCTGTTCACGCGCGGCCGCGGGCAGCAGCCGCGGTCGTTGCGCGGCGCCGACGTCGAGGTGTCGGTGCGGGTGTCCTTCGAGGACGCGCTGCACGGCGCCACCGTCAAGGTGCCCGTCGTCAAGGCCAACACCTGCTCGAACTGCAGCGGCAGCGGCGCGGCTCCCGGTACCGCTCCCACGATCTGCCCGGACTGCAAGGGCCGGGGCGTCACATCCGAGAGCCAGGGCTTCTTCTCGCTGAGCAACACCTGCCGCACCTGCCACGGCGCCGGCACGATCATCGAGCACCCGTGCGGCGTCTGCGGCGGCAGCGGCCGGGTGCGCTCGACCAAGACCTACCAGGTGCGGATCCCGGCCGGCGTCAAGGACGGCACGCGCATCAAGGTCAAGGGCAAGGGCGAGGCGGCCCCGCGCGGCGGTGAGCCGGGCGACCTCTACGTGATCACGCAGGTCGAGGAGAGCGGCCTCTTCCAGCGCCGCGGCGACGACCTGGTGGTCGACGTGCCGGTCACCTTCGCCGAGGCGTCGATGGGCGCCGAGGTGGAGCTGCCGACGCCGGACGGCCAGCGCGTGAAGGTGAAGGTGCCGTCCGGATCGACCGACGGCAAGACGCTGCGGGTCAAGGGCCGCGGCGCCCCCAGGCTGAACGGGGGCGGCAGCGGCGACCTGCTCGTGCGCCTGCGCATTGCGGTGCCCTCGAAGCTGTCCAAGCAGGAGAAGGAGACGCTGCAGAAGCTCGACGAGCTGCAGCGCTCGAGCCACGGCAACCCGCGTGACAGGCTGTTCGCGTGATGCACCCGGCGGAGCATCCCCGCTATTCGATCTCGGTCGCCGCGGAGCTGGCCGGCATGCACCCCCAGACGCTGCGCATGTACGACGCCAAGGGGCTGGTCAGCCCGCGCCGCACGCCCGGGGGGACCCGGCGGTACTCCGACTCCGACATCGAGCGGCTTCGCAAGATCGCCCAGCTCACAGGCGAGCTGGGCCTCACCCTCTCCGGCGCCATCCACGTGCTGATGCTGGAGGGAACGGTCGAGGAGCTGCACCGCCGGGTGCGCGCGCTGGAGGCGCAGCTCGACCGTGAGACCGAGCGGCTGCACCAGGAGGTGTCGGCCGTGCACCGGCGCTACCGCCGGGATCTGATTCCCTACACACCACCGAAACACCCAGAGAGATGGACTTCCAGAAACTGACGATAAAGGCACAGGAGGCGTTCGCCTCCGCCCAGGGCGACGCGATCGCCCGGGGAAACCCGGAGCTGACTCCGGATCATCTGCTGCTGGCACTGATCGACCAGCCGGAAAGCGTCTCCGCCCGCGTGCTCGAGAAGGCGGGCGAGAGCGCGACGGCCGTGCGCAGCGCGGCCGAGCAGCGGCTCTCCGCGCTCCCGCGGATGGAGGGCGCGAACGCCCAGCCGCAGGCCGGCCGCGCGCTGCGAAGCGTGCTCGAGTCGGCGTTCGCCGAGGCCGAGGCGCTGAAGGACGAGTACGTCGCCAGCGAGCACCTGCTGCTGGCGCTGGCCGAGACCGCCGGCGTCGACCGCCAGGCGATCCTGAAGGCGCTGGTCGACGTGCGCGGCGGCCAGCGTGTGACGTCGCCGGACGCCGAGGGCACGTACGCGGCGCTCGAGAAGTTCGGCCGTGACCTGACCGAGATCGCCGAGCGCGGCAAGCTCGACCCGGTGATCGGCCGCGACGAGGAGGTGCGCCGCGTCATCCAGGTGCTGTCGCGCCGGACGAAGAACAACCCGGTGCTGATCGGCGAGCCCGGCGTCGGCAAGACCGCCATCGTCGAGGGCCTGGCCCAGCGCATCACCTCCGGGGACGTTCCGGAGGGCCTCAAGGACCGCCGCGTGTGGGCGCTCGACGTGGGCGCGCTGCTGGCCGGCTCGAAGTACCGTGGCGAGTTCGAGGAGCGGATCAAGGCCGTGCTGGCCGAGATCCGGCAGTCGGACGGCCGCATCATCCTCTTCATCGACGAGCTGCACACGATCGTCGGCGCCGGGGCGGCGGAGGGCGCGGTCGACGCGGCCAACTTGCTGAAGCCGATGCTGGCGCGCGGGGAGCTGCGTGCGGTCGGCGCCACCACGCTGGACGAGTACCGCAAGCACATCGAGAAGGACGCGGCGCTCGAGCGCCGGTTCCAGCCGGTGCTGGTGGGCGAGCCGACCGTTCCCGACACCATCGCCATCCTGCGCGGCCTGAAGGAGCGCTACGAGGTGCACCACGGCGTGCGCATCGCCGACGACGCGATCGTCGCGGCGGCGCTGCTCTCAGACCGCTATATCGCCGACCGCTTCCTGCCCGACAAGGCTATCGACCTGATCGACGAGGCGGCCTCGCGGCTCAAGATCGAGATCGACTCCGTTCCCGTCGAGATCGACACGGTCGACCGGCGCATCATCCAGCTCGAGATCGAGCAGGCGGCGCTCGAGCACGAGACGGCCGAGACGGCCGTCGAGCGCCGTGAGGCGATCGGGCGTGAGCTGGCCGACCTGCGCGAGCAGGCCGACGGCATGCGCGCCGAGTGGCAGGCCGAGAAGGAGGCGATCGAGGCCGTGCGCAACCTGAAGGCGCTGATCGAGGAGAGCAGGGCCGAGGCCGAGCGGGCCCAGCGCGACCAGGACCTGCAGCGCGCCGCCGAGCTGACGTACGGCGACCTGCCGAAGCTCGAGAAGCAGCTCGAGGACGCCATGGCCCGGCTCGAGGAGGTGCAGTCCCGCTCGCCGCTCCTGAAGGAGGAGGTCGGATCGAGCGACGTCGCCGAGGTGGTCGGGAGCTGGACAGGCATCCCCGTCAGCCGGCTGCTCGAGGGTGAGATGGAGAAGCTGGTGCAGATGGAGTCGCGCCTGCACGAGCGGGTCGTCGGACAGGACGAGGCAGTTGCCGCGGTCGCGAACGCCATCAGGCGCTCGCGGGCGGGGCTGGCCGATCCCGACCGGCCGATCGGCTCGTTCATCTTCCTCGGCCCGACCGGCGTCGGCAAGACGGAGCTGGCAAAGGCGCTGGCCGAGTTCCTGTTCGACACCGAGAAGGCGATGGTGCGGATCGACATGTCCGAGTACATGGAGAAGCACTCCGTGTCGCGGCTGGTCGGTGCGCCCCCGGGGTACGTCGGATACGACGAGGGCGGCCAGCTGACCGAGGCCGTGCGCCGTCGCCCGTACTCCGTGCTGCTGCTGGACGAGATCGAGAAGGCGCACCCCGACGTCTTCAACATCCTGCTGCAGCTGCTCGACGACGGCCGGCTGACCGACGGCCAGGGCCGCACGGTCGACTTCAAGAACACGATCGTGATCATGACGTCGAACGCGCGCGACCTGGAGTCGACGTTCCGGCCGGAGTTCCTGAACCGGGTGGACGAGATCGTGACGTTCCGGAGCCTGACCGAGGAGCAGCTGGCCGAGATCGTCATGCTGCAGGCCGCCGGCCTCACCCGCCGGCTGGCCGAGCGGCGGATCGGCCTCGAGATCAGCGACGCAGCGAAGGCGCTGCTGGTCGAGCACGGGTACGACGCGGCGTACGGCGCCCGGCCGCTCAAGCGCACGCTTCAGCGCGAGGTGGAGAACCCGCTCGCGCTGAAGGTGCTCTCCGGGGAGCTGGGCGAGGGCGACGTCGCGGTGGTCGACGCGGCGGACGGCGAGATCAGCCTCGCCGTCCGCTCGGCCGCACCGGCCGAGGCGGCCGTATGAGCGAGGCCGACCCGCTTCAGCGGGAACCGGCGCCGATGTCCGACCTGTTCGCGACGGCCGTTCACCGGTTCGGCAACGCCTGGGCCGACCTGGTGGTCGCGACCGCGGTCGTCGTGGCCATCGGGTTCGTCCCGGTGCTCGCGGTGAGCTCGTCGGGCAGCCCCAGCGACGTGTTCGTCGCCAGCTGCTTCAGCTTCGGTGTCGCGTACTTCGCCCTCGTCGGGTTCGTCGTCCTGCGCGGGCTGCCGGCTCCGGCGCCTCGCAGGCAGGTCGTGGGCACCTACGCGGTGGCCGCGGTCACGGGCCTGGTCGCCGGGCTGCTGCTGCTCGTGCTGCAGCCCTACGCGGTGGTGCCGCTGCCGGCCCTGCTGCTGATCGTGCCGGCCGTGGCCGCGGGGGATGCGACGACGATCGGCTCGTTCGTCGCCGGGCCGCGTCTCTCGTTCGCCAACTTCACACGCACCTGGACGATGTGGACGGTGACCATCCTGTTCTGCGCGCCGATCGTGATCGCGATGTTCCTGATGCTGACGTCGCTGGCCGGATCGGTGAAGGCGACGCTGCTCGCTCTGGCGCTGAGCGCGCCGATCGCGTGGCCGGTCTCGGCGCTCTTCATCCGGGCGCTGTACGGGGACATCACCGGGCGGTCGGTGGTCGCTCCGCAGGATCGCACCCGCTGATTGGGGTCAGGCCTCTGGCCTGACCCCGTTCGCAGATGCGCGTGGGGCCACGCTTCGGCGT
>DASSEV010000055.1:0-7061 GCA_035695105.1 Gaiellales bacterium | reverse complement strand
CGTGCCGCGCGACCAGCTGGAACGCTGGTTCGAGCGCCTGGAGGACGGCCGCTTCCGCGCGCGGCCCGAGCTGCGCGCGGTCACCCGGTTCGAGCCGGGCGATCTCCTGCGCGACCGGTTCTTGCACGCTCGCTACGACCTCGTCCTCTGCCGCAACGTCGTCATCTACTTCACCGAAGACGTCCGCGACCGCCTGCACGCACGGCTGGTCGAGGCGATCCGGCCCGGCGGCTACCTGATGATCGGCTCGAGCGAGCGGGTCGCGTCGCCGCCCGACCTCGGCCTCAGCACCGTCCACCCCTTCATCTACCGGAAAGCCTGATGGACACCTCCGAGTACCTGAGCATGTTCCTGGCCGAGAGCCGCGAGCACCTGGATACGCTGAACCAGGCGGTGCTGCGGATCGAGGAGCAGCCGGACGACCGGGAGACGCTGGACGAGATCTTCCGCGCGGCGCACTCGCTCAAGGGCATGAGCGCCACGATGGGCTTTGAGCGCGTGGCGGCGCTGACGCACCGCATGGAGGACGTCTTCGAGGTGCTGCGCGGGCGGCCGGAGGGGCTTCCACGCGAGGGCACCGACGTGCTGTTCCAGTGCCTCGACGCGCTCAGCGCGGCGATCGACTCGATCGACGCGACCGGCGCCGAGCAGCTCGATCCGAGCGGACTGATCGCACGGCTGACCGGCCTGATCGTCGAGCAGCCGGCGATCTCGACGCAGGAGCCGGCGGCGCCCGTCGCGGCCGCCGTCGAGCCGCCCGCGGCCGTCCTCGCCGCGGCCCGCGAGGGACGGGTGCTGCAGGTCACCGCCACGCTCGCGCCGGACGTGATGATGCCCTCGGTGCGTGCCTACATGGTGCTCGCCGCCGCCGGCGACCACGGCGCCGTCATCGACGCCGTCCCCGCGCAGGAGCATGTCGACGCGTTCGACGGGCGCACCGTCACCGCATGGGTCACCAGCGACCACGAGACGGACGTGCTGCGGACGGCCCTCGCCGCCGTCCCGGACGTGGCCGCTGCGGCGGTCGAGGAGCTGGCGGCCGGCGCACCTCAGGAGGATCCGGCGCAGCCCGCCGAGCGGCGCCGCACCGACGACGGCCCGGCGCCGCCGAAGCGGACGTCCAGCACCGTGCGGGTCGATGCCGACCGGCTGGACGCCCTGATGCATCTGATGGGCGAGCTCGTGGTCGACCGCACCGCGGTCGAGAGCCTCGCCCAGGACGCCCACCTGCCCGCGCTGACCGAGGCGGTGGCCGGCCTCACCCGCAGCTCCCAGGCATTGCAGGCGCTGGTCATGCAGGTGCGGATGATCCCCGTCGAGGCGGTGTTCATGCGCTTCCCCCGGCTGGTGCGCGATCTCTCCACGAAGCTCGGGAAGCACGTCGAGCTCGCGCTCACCGGCACCGAGACGGAGCTCGACCGCACGGTCGTGGACGCGCTCGGGGACCCGCTCGTGCATCTCGTCCGCAACTCCCTCGACCACGCGCTGGAGCCGCCGGACGAGCGCCGCGCGGCCGGGAAGCCGGAGACCGGAAGGATCGAGATCAGCGCCCGCCACGCCGGCGGAAACGTGGTGATCACCGTGCGCGACGACGGCCGCGGCGTCGATCCCGAGCGCGTCGCCCGAAAGGCGGTGGCCCGCGGGCTGATCGCGCAGGAGCAGGCCGGCTCGGTCGACATGCAGTGGGCCATCGACCTGCTGTTCACCGCCGGCTTCTCGACGGCGGAGCAGACGAGCGACATCTCCGGCCGCGGCGTCGGCATGGACGCGGTGCGCACGCAGATCCGGGAGCTCGGGGGCGCCGTCATGATGACCTCGGAGCAGGGCGGCGGCACGTCGGTGCAGATCCGCCTGCCGCTGACGCTCGCCATCATGCCGGCGCTGCTCACGCAGTCGGGCGGCACGCCCTTCGCCGTCCCGCTCGAGCGCGTCGAGCGCACGCTCAGCCTGGCCCAGCAGACGGTGCGTTCCGTCACCGGCCGGCGCATGCTGGTGCTCGGCGACGGCGTGCTGCCACTCATCGACCTGGCCGACGCGCTCGGATATCCGCCGCACGCCGGCGGTGACCACGTCGTGCTCGTCCGGGGCGCGGAGCGTCGCATCGCGCTCGTGGTCGACCAGCTGATCGGCCAGCGCGAGCTGGTGACGAGGCCGTTGCCCGCAGCGGTCGGCGACGACCTCGCGCTCTCGGGCGGCGCGGTCCTCGCCGACGGCTCCATCGCCCTGATCGTCGACTGCGACGCGCTCGCCGAGCAGATGGCGCGCGCGCCGCGCGCGGCGGACACCCGCATCACCCAGACCTTCGCCCACGCCGCCTAGGAGGAACCGGCTCCCATGGATCTGACCGAACTGCAGCTCGACGCCCTGCGAGAGATGGCCAACATCGGATCGGGCAACGCCGCGACGGCGCTCGCCGCCATGCTCGGCCGCCCGGTCGACCTCTCGGTGCCGTCTGCCAAGGCGCTGCCGCTGGCCGACGCGGTCGAGGCGGTCGGCCACGTGGACGAGCTGATCACGGCGGTCGGCATCCCGGTCGTCGGCGACCTCGGCGCCACGGTGCTGCTGACCTTCCAGCCCGACCACGCGGCGACGCTGTGCGGGTTCCTGGGCGCTGCCGGCGATCCCGAGATGGAGCTGTCCGCGCTGCAGGAGATCGGCAACATCCTCGGCTCGGCCTACATCAACGCGATGGGCTCGATGTGCGGCCTCGAGCTGGAGCCGGCGCCGCCGCTGGCCGCGTCGGACATGCTCGGGGCGATCGTGTCGTCCGTGCTCGCCCCGGTCGCGGCATACAGCGACATGGCGCTGCTGCTCGACTCGGCGATGCTGGTCGAGGGCAGCGAGTGCCGGTTCGGCTTCCTCTTCGTTCCCGATGAGGAGGGTGTCGCCACCGTCCTCGGCCGGCTGGGATTGTGGGGCCACGCGGCGTGAGCCAGCTGATGGCACGGATGGCCGAGATGGTCGCGTCGCGCACCGATGGCGACGTGCTGGTCGGCCTCGGGCTGGGGTCGTGCATCGGGCTGGCGCTGGTCGACGGCGGGCATCGCGCCGCCGCGCTCGCGCACATCGTGCTTCCGGCCGCGTCCCGCCACGGGGCCGCGGCGGCGGCGAAGTTCGCCGACACCGCCGTGCCGGCGCTGGTGCAGGACATGGAGCGGCTGGGGGTCAGGCGGCACTCGCTCTCTGCGGTCATCGTCGGCGGTGCCCAGATGTTCTCGATGGGAGGCGGCATGGACATCGGATCACGGAACGAGGCCGCCGTCCGCGACGCGCTGCGCAGCGCCCGCATCCCGGTGATCGCGGCCCAGACCGGAGGTTCGGTCGGCCGGACGATCCGGGTGCGCGTCGGCGACCGGTATGTCTCGTACAAGGAGGCGGGTGGGCCCGAGGTCAACCTGCTGGCGGCGATGGAGGAGGTGGCGGCATGAGCGGCGACGTGCTCTCGAACGACCAGGTCGAGGCGCTGGTGCAGGCGGCCAAGCAGGGCCAGACCGGCGGACGCCCGGAGGCGCCTGTGCGGCCGCGCCGGGCCAAGCGGGTGCGTGAGATCGACTTCTCCCGCCCGAGCAAGTTCGCGCAGGATCAGCAGCGGCGGCTCGAGCGCGCGCACGACTCCTTCTGCCGCCTGGCATCGCAGCAGCTCTCGGCAGAGCTGCTGACCGACATCGAGATGGACGTGCTGGGCGTCGACCAGCTGACGTGGTCAACGGCCGTCGCGCAGGTGCCGCAGCCCTCGCTGAACGCCATCGTCGACGTCCGGCCGCTCGGCACCCAGGTGCTCATGAGCACCGAGCTGTCGCTGCTTCTGCGGCTCGTCGAGCGGCTGATGGGCGGCACCGGCACCGCCATGGTGCGGCCGCGCGAGCTGACCGAGATCGAGATCGCGCTGGTGCGGCGGGTGCTCACCTCGCTGCTCGAGCAGCTCACCGTGACATGGGAGGAGCTGGTCGGTGTCAGCTTCGGGCTGCTCGAGCTCGAATCGCAGATCTCCACGATCCATCTCGCTCCTCCCAGCGAGCCGACGCTGGTGCTGACCATCGAGGTCAAGGTCGACAAGACCTCCTCGACGCTGTCGCTCGCGTTCCCCTACCGCGCCATCGAGCAGGTGCTCCCGCAGCTGTCCGGCAGCCAGTACGGCGAGGTGCAGGTCGACCCGTCGACCGCCGGCGCCGTGCGGGCCGGGGTTGCCGGCGTGGAGGTCGAGCTGCGGGCAGAGGTGGCCTCGACCGCGCTTCCGATCGAGCAGGTGCTGGCCCTGAAGGCCGGCGACGTGCTCCGCTTCCGGGTTCCCGCGTCGGAGGGCGTCACCCTGTTCGCCGGCCACGTGCCGGCGCACCGCGCGCGTCCGGGCCGCAACGGCAACTGGCGCGCGGTGCAGATCGTCGAGCGGCTGCGAGGTGAGGAATGACCACCGAGGAGGCGCTGCTCAAGCTGACCGGCTCCACCGCGGACGCCGTGGTGGAGGTGCTGACGATGTTCTGCCCGGACGGCGTCGAGCGCAGCCAGCCGACGGTGCTCCCGCAGGGCACCGAACCGCTGCGCCAGATCCCGTTGCCCGCCGTGGCGGCGTCCGTGTCGTACGTCGACGGCGTCACCGGCGGCAACATCTTCGTGATGACGCGCACCGGCGTGCAGCGCCTGGCTGCCGCCATGATGGGCATGGACGCGGGCTCCGTCGAGGAGACCGATGAGCTGTCGGAGCTCGAGCTCTCGGCGGCCGGCGAGGCGATGAACCAGATGATGGCCGCCGCTGCCAGCGCCACCGGGGCGGTGCTCGGCCAGGAGGTCGAGATCGGACCGCCCGAGACGCGGTTCTTCTCGTCACCCGACGACGCCGCAGACGTCTACGAGCTGACGCCGCACATGACCTCGGTGGGGTTCACCATGCTCGGCGAGCCCTGTCGGCTGGTGCAGCTGATCCCGAACGCCTTCATCGTGCGCATGACGCGCGCGCTGTCCGAGCTGGAGGCCGAGACGGTCGCGGCCGGCGGAGGGGTGTCGGGCACCGGCATCCCCGGCGAGGCGATCCGCGCGGTGCCGGTGCGCGTCTGGGCCGAGCTCGGCCGCACGCGCATGCCGGTCGGCCAGGCCGTCGGCCTGCCGCCGGGCGCGGTGGTCGACCTGCGAAGCGCGCCGGACGACCCGGTGCAGCTGTACGTCAACGGACGCCACTTCGCCTCCGGCCGGCTGCTGCTCGTCGAGCAGGAGTGGGCCGTGCGAATCGACCACGTGCTGGCCCCCGGGCCAGCCACGACCGACCAAGGAGGAGCCACCTGATGGCGCGTGTGCTTGTTGTAGACGATGCCGCATTCATGCGGAAGATGCTTACCGACGTGCTCGGCAAGGCCGGCCACGAGGTGGTCGGCGAGGGCGCGAACGGGAACGAGGCGATCGCCCAGTTCCAGAGCCTGCGGCCCGACATCATGACGCTGGACATCACCATGCCCGAGAAGGACGGCCTGGCGGCGCTGAAGGAGATCCTCTCCATCGACGCCGGCGCGCGGGTGGTCATGTGCTCCGCGCTCGGCCAGGAGTCGAAGGTGCTCGAAGCGATCAAGTCAGGGGCCAAGGACTTCGTGGTGAAGCCGTTCCAGCCCGACCGGGTGGTCGACGCGATCGGCAAGGCGCTTTCATAGCACCCCGCCTAAATCGCAAGTGAATCCGACCGATTACCGAGACTGATGTCGACCCCGACCACACGCTGATGCAGCGGTTCGTCTTCCGCCTGGAGGCCGTCCGCTCGCTCCGCGAGCAGCGCCAGCAGCAGGCCCAGCAGGAGCTGGCCTCCGAGCTGCAGCTGCGCGAGCAGCGCGCCCGCGAGCTGGAGGATGCGTCGCTCCGCGTCGACCGCGCGCTGACCGACGCCGCCCCGGCAGCCGGGGCGACCACGACGGCCCAGCAGCTGGCCGCGCGGCAGGCGTGGGTGGAGCGGGTACAGCGCGAGCAGGACACGGCGCGCGACGGTCTCGCCCTGCAGGAGACGCAGGTTGCGGCCGGCCGCGAGCGGCTGCAGATGGCCTCGCGCGAGCGCGAGGTGCTCGAACGGCTGCGCGCCCGGCGCCTGACCGCCCACGAGCGTGAGGCGGCCCGGCGCGACGAGGCGGCTCTCGGTGAGGTGGCGCTGGCGGCGCATCGCCGCCGCGTCGCGGAGGAGGCGGCATGAGCCTTGCCGCCGCGATCTCGCGCGTCGAGCAGCTGACGGCCATGCTGGAGCCCCAGGCGCCGGCATCGCAGCCGGCATCGACCGCGGCGGCGTCGACGCCGAACGCCTTCGCCGGCCAGCTGGAGAAGGCGCAGGGCACGGGCGGCAGGTACGCCGACCTGATGGCAGCGGCCGGCAGCCGCTGGCACGTCGATCCGGCGCTGATCAGCGCCGTCTGTCAGCACGAGTCGGGCTTCGACCCGAATGCCACCAGCCCGGCCGGAGCCGCCGGCCTGATGCAGCTGATGCCGGCCACCGCACGTGGCCTGGGCGTCACCAATCCGTACGACCCGGCGCAGTCGATCGACGCCGGCGCACACGAGCTTTCGATCCAGCTGCAGCGCTTCGGTGGCAACACCGAGCTGGCGCTTGCGGCCTACAACGCCGGCGCGGGCGCCGTCACCAAGTACGGCGGCATCCCGCCCTACGCCGAGACGCAGGCGTATGTCCGAAACGTGATGCAGACGTACCTCTCGCTGAAGGGGCGGGCATGACACCCCAGGTAACACCGGCAGCCAAGGCGCCGGCGAAGGAGGCGGGAGCAGGCGCCCACCCCGTGAAGGACGGCGCGCCGCCCGGCCTCTTCACCGCGCTCCTGGGGGCGGCCACGACGGCCGCAGGGCCCCCGGGACACGCGCCGACACCAGCCCGGACCGCACATGCGGAGGGCACCCCGGCCGAAGGCGACTCCTCCGGCCACACGGACAGCCAGACCACGCTCACCCCGATGCCCGCCCCCGCGACAGCGGTGGCCGCGCCGGCGCCCGCCCTCCCGGCGGCTCCGGCGCCGAAGCGTGCGGCCGGCGGGCCCGCGGTCCGGCACGCAGCCGCGCCCGGCGGGCGCGTCGCCGCGATGCAC
>DASSEV010000054.1:0-45779 GCA_035695105.1 Gaiellales bacterium | reverse complement strand
GCCGTTTCGATGCTGGCGGCTACCACACACACGGCATCGGCTGATACCACCACGACAACCACGACCCCCACCGACGCGCAGCTGCTGGCGCACGCGAGGGCCGTCCACCACGTCAAGCTCCTCATCCACCGCCGGCGCCATCGGGCCGTACGGCTTGCCGGTAGCCTCGGCATCCGCTACCGGCCGCATCGAGTGGAGGCGGGACACACCGACCTCGGCTACCTGCGGTACGTCGCGCGGCGGCTCAGGCACCGCAATCGCCAGTATCTGGCGATGCGGCACTGGCTGTTCCCCAAGCTGCTCTGCATCCACCACTACGAGGGTGCATGGGATGCCTACAACCCCGCCGGGCCGTACTACGGCGGCTTCCAGATGGATGCCGGCTTCATGGCCAGCTGGGGTGCCGACAAGCTTCGCAAGTACGGGGGCGCGGACGCCCGGTACTGGTCGCCCCGCGACCAGCTGGCCGTAGCCAGCCGCGCTGCCAGGCACATCGGGTTCGGCTCCTGGCCGAGCACCGCCGCCATGTGCGGCCTGTTGTAGCGCTCCCGGCAGCTCGACGCGACCGGTTGTGCGGCTCAAGCAGTGGGGCCGCGCGGCCGATGTCGAGTACGTGGCATCCTCGGACCGACTGCGCGCGCTCGTGGACCTCTCCCGCACGCTCGCGTCCAGCTTCGAGCTGGACGAGGTGCTGCGCCGGTTCACAGCCCACGCGACCGCGGTCACCGGCGCGTCCGCGACGGCGGTGTCGCTCTGGGATCGCGAGCGCGACTACCTGGTCACGCTGACCGATTACCAGAACCGCGTCACGGCGGAGATTGCCGCCGTGGACATGGAGTATCCACTGGATGAGTACCCGGAGTCGCGGGCGGTCATGGTCGATCGCGCGCCGCGGGTGATCCGGGTCGCCGACTCGGACTGCGATCCCAACGAGCGCGACATGCTGGCGCGACACGGCTACGCATCGATGCTGATGCTGCCGCTGCTCTCCCGCGGCGAGGCGATCGGACTGATGGAGATCGCCGACGTCCGTGACCGGTCGTGGGACGACGATCTCGAGTTCTACCGCGCCCTCACCGACGTGCTGGGCGTCGCCGTGCACAACGCGGTGCTGCACGCGGAGCACCGCCAGGCGGAGTCCCGCTATCGGGCCCTTGTCGAGAACCTGCCCGCGATCACGTACATCGACGAGGCCGGCAGCGGCAACCCGGTCTACGTCAGCCCGCAGATCCACGACCTGATGGGCGTGCCCGCGGAGGAGTGGCTGGACGGCTTCGACGGGTGGGAGCGGCGCATGCATGCCGACGACCGTCACACCATCGAGGCCTACCGCCGGACGGTGCAGACCGGCGAACCCTACAGCGCCCAGTACCGGATGCGCGGCCTCGACGGGCGCACGCGCTGGTTCCGCGACGACGCCGTCGCCGTGCGCGACGAGCAGGGCGCGCCGCAGGTGATCCAGGGTGTGATCTTCGACGTGACGGAGCAGAAGGATGCCGAGAACGCCCTGCTGGCGTCCGAGGCGCGGTTCCGCGAGATGCTCGAGAACGTGCGCCTGGCCGCGGTGATCACCGATCCGTCGGGCGTGATCGTGTTCTGCAACGACTACTTCGCCGAGCTCTCCGGATGGTGGACGGACGAGCTGATCGGTCGGCCGTGGATCGACACGTTCACGCCCCCGGAGGACCGCGACCTCGAGGTGCGTGCCTCGCAGGCGATCGACCGTGGCACCGTGATGGCGCACTATGAGAGCGCGATCGTGACGCGCACCGGCGAACGGCGGCTGTTCTCCTGGAACAACACCCTGCTTCGCGACGCCGATGGCAACATCTTCGGTCAGGCGTCGCTGGGCGAGGACATCACCGACCGCCGCAGGGCCGAGGAGGAGCTGGAGCGGCTGGCCTATCACGATCCGCTGACTGGGCTCCCGAACCGGATCCTCTTTCAGGAGCACCTGGAGGTCGCCCTCGCGCGGGCGCAGCGCGCCGGCCGCGGGGTGGCCGTGCTCTACGTCGATCTGGACGACTTCAAGCTCGTCAACGACAGCTTTGGCCACGGCGCAGGAGATGAGCTCCTGCGCGAGGTGGCACAGCGCCTTGCGGGCTCGACGCGGGCCACCGACGTGGTTGCCCGCCAGGGCGGCGACGAGTTCCTGATCCTGATCGCCGACGTGGACGGCGTCGAGGACGCCGAAGACGCCGACGTCTCGGACGCCGCCCGAAGGGTGGCCGAGCACGTACGCGCGGCCCTGCAGCGGCCGCTGATGCTGGCCGACACCGAGATCTACACGAGTGCGAGCCTCGGCATCAGCCTCTACCCGGTCGACGCCGAGGACGCCGAGAGCCTGCTCAAGCACGCCGACATCGCGATGTACAAGGCCAAGGAGTCGGGCCGTGACGGCTACCAGCTGTTCTCCGCCTCCGGACACGATCCGCGCGCACAGCTCTCGATGGCGGGCCGTCTGCGCCGCGCCGTGGAGCGCCAGCAGCTGACGCTTCACTACCAGCCGCTGGTCGCACTCGAGTCGGGTGCCATCATCGGGGCCGAGGCGCTGCTGCGGTGGTTCGACGAGGACCGCGGCCTTGTGATGCCGGGCGACTTCATTCCGCTCGCCGAGCGCACGGGGCTGATCGGGCCGATCTCGGAGTGGGTGATCGAGGAAGCCTGCCGCCAGAGCGCGGAGTGGCGCTCGCAGGGCCTGGATCTCTACGTCTCGGTCAACCTGCCGGCGGTCTTCTGGCAGCCGACCGCGATGCGGCAGGTGCTCGCGACCATCGAGCGGTTCGGGCTGTCGGCCGACCGGATGATGGTCGAGATCACCGAGTCGACCGTGATGGCCGACACCCTGCGCTCCGAGCCGATCATCGCCGAGCTGCACGAGCGCGGCCTGCGGCTCGCCATCGACGATTTCGGCACCGGCCACTCGTCGCTCTCGCGCCTGAACCAGATGCTCGTCACCACGCTCAAGATCGACCGGTCGTTCATCGCCGATCTGCCGGAGGACGCGAGCGCCGCGGTGCTGGTGTCGACGATCATCCAGCTCGCCCGCAACCTCGGCCTCCATCCGCTCGCCGAGGGCATCGAGACCGAGGGGCAGCGACGCTTCCTGCTCGAGCACGGCTGCCCGCTGGGACAGGGCTTCCTGTTCTCGAAGGCCGTGCCCGCCGCCGAGATCAGGGGGCTCTACGACGCGCGCCGCGAGGCGGCCTAGCCCCGGGGAATGACGCCCCGGGTGGGCGGCCGCGGCCACCCACCCGAGTGCGCTCCGTCAGCTCAGCTGCAGATCGAGCTGGGCTGCGAGGTGTTGCAGGTGTTGCCCGTGAACGTGTTGTTGAACCCGGAGCCGTCGTAGAAGATGTCGAAGGCCTTGTTCCCGGTGATCGTGTTGTTCCGGATGTGGTCGTTGCGGACCGGCGTCCCGCCGAAGGGCTTGGCCGACATCAGCACCAGGCCGCCGGAGATGAAGCTGTCGCCACCCGGCACGTTGTCCGTGATCGTGTTGTCGTGCAGCACGGTGTGCCGCGCGCCGAGCAGGAGCACGCCGATGCCCGACAGCGGCGGTGCGCCCTCCGGGTCGGCCGGGCAGGCCTTGTCGTTGGCCCACGACATGTTGTCCCACAGATCCATGTCGTGGATGCCGCCGGGCTGGCCGTCGTCGAGCAGGAACGCCCCGACGCAGTTGCCCCACACCTTGTTGTCGTGCACGAGCCCGTACGCCGAGTGCCGGATGAAGATCCCGTACTGGTTGCCGGACGAGCGGTTGTGCGCGATCACGTAGTCGGCGTGCGGCGAGTCGCCGAGATAGAACCCGGGCTCACCGTTGTTGCGGGCGACGTTCCACAGGTACGCCCCGCCGTGCTGGACGAACCCGGCGATGCCGTAGCCCGTGTTGCCGACCGAGCGGACGTGCTCGATGTGGGTGTTCGCGACGTGGAACATGAACAGGCCGTCGCCCTTGAAGCCGGCGATGCGGAGACCGCGGATCGTCGTCCCCCGCACCGGCGCGCCGGTGGGCGCTCCGGTCTGGAAGTCGACCCCGCCGACCACGCAGAGGCCGTCGACCTCGGGAGCCGTCGCCTGTGCGCACAGGCCGCGCGGATGCGCGGGCTGCCGCAGCGTCGCGTGGAGCCCGATGATCGTCAGGTGGCTCTTTCGGATCGTCACGCTCTCGTGGTACACGCCGCGGTGCACGATGATCGTGTCACCGGGCGACGCGTGCCGGATGGCACGCTGGATGGAATGGCCCGGCCACACGTTCCACGTGGCAGCGGAGGCCGTCGTTGCCGAAATCAGCAACGCGCTGAACGCAAGCATCAGCGTCACAACGCATCTCTTCACAGGTCCCCCTCCTGGAGTCGGTTTGTGCGCCGCCACCGTACCCCCGCGGTTCTCACCTGTAAAGGTTGAACGTGTAATCGTCCGCCGCCTTGCGCCTATCCTTCCGGATATGCCGATCTCCATCACCCCCGACGCGATGCGCAAGGTGCTCGAGGTTCGATCCCGCGAGCTGGAACCTGACGGGCTGGCGCTCTGGGTCGAGATCGTCGGCATCGCCGGTGCCGCGTACCAGTACGACATGGCCTTCCTGCGCATGGACGAGACCGACGAGACTGATGTCGTGGTCGAGCATGACGGCCTCACCATCGTCGTGCCCAGGCTCGATGGCCCTGCGCTCGATCAGGCCACGATTGCGATGGACGGGAAGCTGGGCGGCGGACTCGTGATCGACAACCCGAAGACGCCGGCCCCGACCAGTCCGGCCCTCGCCCTGCCGCCGCTGCCGGAGCTGCACGGCAGCCTGCCCGAGCGGGTGCACCAGGTGCTGACCTTGCAGATCAACCCGGCCATCGCCGCGCACGGCGGCACCGCTGAGCTGGTCACGGCGGAGGGCGATACGGCCTACGTTCGGCTGGGCGGTGGCTGCCAGGGCTGCGGGATGGCGGCCATGACCTTGAAGCGCGGGGTCGAATCCGCCATCCGGGCCGCGGTGCCCGAGATCCAGCAGGTGATCGACGTGACCGATCACGCCGCCGGCCAGACCCCGTACTACCAGCCGGCGCCGTAGGCCGATTCGCGCAATTTGCGCGAAAAACCGGCTTGCATTCGCTTTCGCCGCACCGTACTGTTGCTCCTGCGCCGCTCAGGGCAGCCGAGTAGGTTGAACCCGGCCGGACGGATCGTAGAGGCGACTCGAACGTTCGTTGGGCCGGTGGACGAAAGGCAAGCCGGGGCGGCGAATCTTTGGTCCCACGCAGGGCTCTGCCGCGCTCAGGCCTCCAGCGGCACGATCTCGAACGCGTTCACGTCGACGAGCCCGCGGTCGGTGACCTTCAGCGCCGGGATCACCGACAGGGCGAGGAACCCCATGGCGTGGAACGGCGCCTCGATCGCGCAGCCCAGCGCCCGGACCGCCTCGGCGAGCGTGGCGCTCTGCTCGAGCACCGTGCCCAGCGGCTGATCGCTCAGCAGCCCGGCGACGGGCAGGGGCAGCTCCGCCCGGACGCCGCGCTCCTCGACGGCCACCATCCCGCCGCCGAGCTCCGCGAGGCGCGTGATCGCCCGGGCCATGTCGCCGTCGTCGACCCCGACGCAGACGATGTTGTGCGCGTCGTGGGCGACGGTGGACGCGATCGCTCCCCGACGCAGCCCGAACCCGCGCACGAAGCCGACGGCGTGACGCCCGGTGCCCAGATGGCGCTCAACCACGGTGATCTTCGCCAGATCGCGCTCGGGGTCGGCGACCGCCAGGCCCTCCCGGATCAGCGGCTGCTCGGTCAGCGACGCCGTCACGATCTGGCCGGGGATCAGCCCGATCACGCGGATATCCGCGCCGGTGCCCGGCACGTGCAGGTCGTTCGACGACATCGGCTGGATTCGCACCGTGCGGCGCGCCCACTCGGGGACTGGCGCGGGCGGCGGATCGGCCGGCTGGCGCCCGTCCTTCAGCACCTTGTCCGGCACGAAGCGCTCAAGGTCGGGCAGCAGGAGCAGATCGGCGCGCCGGCCGGGGACGATGGCGCCGCGGTCATCGAGGCCGTGCCACGCGGCGGCATTGTGCGACGCCATGGTCAGCGCGTCGCGCGGATCGATGCCCCGCTCGACGGCGCGGCGCACCATCGAGTTGATGTGGCCCTCGCCGGCGATGTGCGCGGGCTCCCGGTCGTCCGTGCAGAAGGCGATGCGGGAGGGGCCGAACTCGTCCACCAGCGGCAGCAGGGCGTCGAGGTTGCGGGCGCCGGACGCCTCACGGATCAGCAGCCACATGCCGGCACGCAGGCGCTCACGTCCCTCCTCGATCGTCGTCGCCTCGTGGTCGGAGCGGATGCCGGCCGCCGCATACGCCTGCAGCTCCGGCCCGAGCACCCCGGGCGCGTGGCCGTCGACGTGGGCTGCCCCCTCGAGGCCGAGCTTCGCCAGCTCCTCCGGCGCGCCGGAGATGACGCCCGGGAAGTTCATCATCTCGGCCAGGCCGAGGACGCGGCGCCGACGCAGCAGGCCCTCGAGGTCGCCGTCGGTGAGCTGCCGGCGCGGGGACTCGAACCGGGATGCGGGAACACATGACGGCGCCATGAAGAACACGTCCAGCGGCAGGTCGGCGCACGCATCGGCGAGCCAGTGCACGCCGTCCGTGCCGAGCACGTTCGCGATCTCGTGCGGGTCGGCCACCACCGACGTCGTCCCGAGCGGCAGCACCAGCTTGGCGAACTCGTCGACAAGCAGCATGGACGACTCCAGGTGCAGGTGGGCGTCGATCAGCCCGGGCACCACGTAGCGGCCCTCGGCGTCGATCTGGTCGCGACCTTGGTAGCGGCCGATGCCGGCGATCCATCCGTCGCAGATCGCGATATCGGCCTCGAGCCATTCGCGCGTGTGCACGGACAGAACTCGGCCGCCGTGGATGACGAGGTCGGCGGGCTCGTCCCCGCGGGCCACGGCGAGCCGTCGTGGTAGATCGGTCATGGCGGAGGAGTCTATGTGTATTCCATTGTGAATACGCGCAAAATGCGCAGAAAACCGGCTTGCATTCGCTTCCGCCGCACCGTACTGTTGCTCCTGCGCCGCTCAGGGCAGCCGAGTAGGTTGAACCCGGCCGGACGGATCGTAGAGGCGACTCGAACGTTCGTTGGGCCGGTGGACGAAAGGCAAGCCGGGGCGGCGAATCTTTGGTCCCTCACGGAGGGTCAGCCCTTGGGCCGGGCGATGTTCGGCCTCCTGAAAGGCTGCTCGAGAACCACCGCCAACGGGTCACGAATCGGCCACGAAGCCCCATCGCAGCCCGACACCGCCTCTGAGGCATTTTCGGGCCGCTATCGGACGCTGCGAGCCGGAATTGGTCACGATCGGCCCCACGGGCGCGTTGCTTCGTTACGACCGCGTGCCGCCCGCTGATACCGCCTCTGAGGCAGTCTTTCTTGCTGGTACGAGAGGGCAAGCCGGGGCGGCGAATCTCTTGATCCCAAACGCACTGCGGCCCCGCCGCACACGCGTGCGACGGGGCCGTGTCGTCCGATCGCGTTAGTCGCCCGCGGACAGTCCCGCCTCGGCCGCGCTTGCGCTGGGGATCTCCGGCCCGGTGAACCAGTTCTTCGCCGAGGCCAGCCACCAGACGCCGGCGAACAGGATCACCGCCAGCACCAGTATCGGTGCGTAGTTGACCGATCCGTTGTCCCAGGCGAACCCGTCGTTGCCGGGAATGCCGGCTGGGGAGAACGGCAGCGAGAAGTAGATGCACACGATGACCACCTCGAGCACGGCGATCGGGCACATCCACTTGTACCGGTTTCCCAGCGTCCAGGGTCCGGGCTGGAAGGCGTCAGCCTGCCTCCAGCGCAGGTACACCGGGATGACGTAGGCGATGTAGAGGCCGATCACGGTGATCTGCGTCAGGGCGTAGAACGCGAACGGGATGTTCGCGCTGTTCCCCTTGAGCGCCGGGAGCGCCACGATGACGCAGATCACGGCCCCGAGCAGCGTGGCGTTGACGGGAGCATGCGAGCGGTTCACCTTCGACCACAGGCGCCACCCGGGCAGCGCGCGGTCGCGGCTGAACGCGTACGTCATCCGCGAAAGGCTGGTCATGCCCGATCCGGCGCAGAAGAACTGGCCGACGCAGGCGATGATCATGACGATCTTGAACGCCGCAAGGCCCAGCGCCGAGGCGAACACGCCCACCACCGAGCCGGCGCCGTACGGGTTGTTGCCGTTCACGTTGTTGATGAAGTCGGTGTTGTGCGCCGCGAAGGTGAACAGCAGCAGAAGGATCCAGCCGCCGACCGCGGAGTAGAACACCGCCTGCCACAGCCCGCGCGCGGCGGAGTGGGCCGCCTTCCGCGTCTCCTCGGAAAGATGGGCGCACGCGTCGTACCCGGTGATCGTGTACTGAGTTAGCAAGAAGCCGAGCGGCAGCACGTAGAACCAGTACTTGCTCTCTGAGAATCCGGAGTTGTTGATCCGCTCCGTGAAGACGAACGAAATGCTCTGGTGCGGCACCTTCAGCCAGAACAGCAGGATCAGCGCGACGATGGTCGGGCCGATGATGTGCCAGTAGGCGGACGCATCGTTCCACCACCGCAGGATGTGCGATGGGAACAGGTTCAGGAACGTGTGGCAGGCCAGGAAGATGATGTAGATGATGAAGATGTGGGTCAAGCTGAACGCGTCGTAGCTGTTGTCGAACAGCCCGATCGTGAACGACGTGAACAGCGCCGCGCCATAGTCGACGGACGCCACCACACCGATCAGCCCGATCCAGTTGAACCAGCCGGTGAACCAGCCCCATCCTGGGCCGCCGAGGCGCAGCGCCCAGTAGTAGATGCCGCCCGCCGTCGGGAATGCCGAGAGGATCTCGGACATGCAGAGGGCGATGATGAGGATGAGTGCCGAGAGGATCAGCCAGCCCCACGAGATGGCGATCGGGCCGCCGTTGTTCCACGCCTGGCCATAGGTGGTGAAACATCCCGCCAGGATCGAGATGATGGAGAACGAGATGGCGAAGTTCGTGAACCCGCCCCACGAGCGTTCCAGCTGCTGCTCGTAGCCGAGCTCCTTCAGCTTGCGGGCATCGTCGTCGAGATGCCCGATCGCAGGATCCCATGCTTCCGGCATGTGCGCCCCTTTCCGTAAGGCCCGGGACCAATCCGGGGTCGGCCGATCATACGACCTGTGCAGGCGGTTTTCGACCTGGGAGGACGGAAGTCCTTGACGGCGAACGCTGCATCGGTGGGCATGCAGCCGCACCTCGTCGCCATGCGCATCGCAGGCCTGACCGCGCTGTTCGTCGCGTCGGGGAGCCTGCTCGCGGCCGAGCGTGCGCTGACCACGCATGAGATCGGGGCGCTCGCGGTGCTGCTCGCAGGCGCGATGCTCGCCGGTCATGTCGCCTGGATGCGGGCCTCGCCCTCGGACAGGCCCTTGCCCGAGGCGCGGCTGTCCGCCCTGTATGGCGCCGCACTGCTGGCGCCGGGCCTCGTGCTCCTGCTCTGGGAACGCGCAGGCCTGAACGCCACCATCGTGCTCTTCTTCGAGGTGTCGAACACCGGAGCGTCGCGGGCGCTTTTCGCGCTGGCAGCTGCGGCCGCCGGTCTCTACGCCGCCGGTCGCCACGCGCGCTGGCTGCTGGTCGCGCCCCTGGCGCTGGTCGGGGCCGTGCAGTTCTCGATATCGAGCGGCCGGAGCGAGGTGTCGCTCGGCGGTGGCAGCTGGATGCGATTCCTCGTCTTCCTCGTAGCGATCGGCGCCCTGGCCGCCGCCGGCAGGGTGGCGGGAGGCGCGGTCGAGCGCAACCTCCTGATCGCCGCCGCGGTGCTCGCGCCGTTCATGTTCGAGGCCGTGCCCGGCCGCGACGGCTCGCTCACCGCCGGCCTGATCGGCGCCGCCATGCTCGCCGGCCTGGCCGTCGTCCTGCGCGGCCGCATGACGATCGGCACGGGGCTCGGCCTGCTGGCGCTGGCCCTGGCCGTGGTGTCATCGCTGGCGGCGCAGGGACAGTCGAAGACGCCGGCCGTGCTGTTCGCGGTGGCAGGGGCGACGCTACTCGCGGCGACGCTCGTCCGGCGCGGGCCGGATCAGGCCAGCGCCTGATCGAGGTCGTCGACGAGGTCGTCGGCGGACTCGATGCCCACCGAAAGCCGCACGAGGTTCGGCGGCGTCGCGAACGGCGCGTCGGCGGTGGAGGCGTGCGTCATCTGCGCCGGCGTCTCGATCAGGCTCTCGACGCCGCCCAGGCTCTCGGCCAGCGACCACACCCGCGTTCGCGCGACCAGACGGACGGCATGCTCGGGCGTGTCCACGAGGAACGAGATCATGCCGCCGTAGTCGCGCATCTGCTGCGTGGCGATCTCGTGGCCGGGATGGTTCGGGATGCCGGGGAAAAGCACGCGCTCGACGCTCGGGTGGCCGCCCAGGAAGCCGGCAACCGCTCGCGCGTTCTCGCAGTGCTGGCGCATGCGAACGGGCAGCGTCTTCAGCCCGCGCAGCACCAGCCAGGAGTCGAACGGGCCGGCGATCGCGCCCAGTGAGTTCTGCAGGAAGCCGAGGCGTTCCGCCACCCCGTCGTCGGAGGTGACGGCGATGCCGGACACGAGGTCCGAGTGCCCGCCGAGGTACTTGGTGGCCGAGTGGACGACGATGTCGGCGCCGAGCTCGAGCGGACGCTGCAGGTACGGCGAGGCGAACGTGTTGTCGACGACGAGCAGAGCGCCTGCTGCGTGGGCCGCGTCCGCCGCGGCGCGGATGTCGATCACGTTCAGGAGCGGGTTCGTCGGGGTCTCCAGCCAGACCAGCTTGGCGCCCTCCAGCTGCGATCCGACGTCGCCGGCGAAGTCGTCGGCTGACAGATAGCGGAAGCGGACGCCCTTCGGCTCGTACACCTTCGAGAACAGCCGGTATGTGCCGCCGTAGACGTCGTTGACCGAGACGACCAGGTCTCCGGGATCGACGAGGTGCATGACCGTCGTCGTCGCCGCCATGCCGCTCGCGAAGGCGAAGCCGTGCGAGCCGCCTTCGAGCGAGGCCATGCAGCGCTCGAGTGCGCGGCGGGTCGGGTTCGCCGTGCGGGAATAGTCGTAGCCGTCCTTCAGCTTCCCGACCTCCTCCTGCACGTAGGTGGAGGTCTGGTAGATGGGAACGGTGACCGCGCCGGTCGACGGATCCGGCTCCTGACCGTCGTGGATGGCGCGCGTATCGAACTGCATCGCGGCAGGATACTGGCTCAGGGCTGCGCCACGAGCCTCCAGACGTCATCGCTGCTGTAGTTCAGGACCCACGTCGCGCCCGCCACGTGCGCTGCGACGAAGATGCCCGGCAGCAGGCGGATCGCGCCGACCCGTGCTCCGTCGTCGGCCCGAAGCAGGAGCAGCTGGCCGTCGCCGCCGTCCGGCATCCAGAGCGTGTGCCCGTCCGAGTCGGGGTCGCGCGGCGCCGGCCCGGCCTGGATCGTCCTCGCGACCGCGCGCCGCGTGGTGTCGATCTCGGTCGCCGTGTTGTCCGCGTTGGTGACCCACAGCCACCGGCCGGCAGGGGCGAACCATGTTGGCGAGGGGTGGTCGAGCCGCACGGAGCCGGTCACACGATCGGTGGATGGGTCGATGCGCGACACGGTTCCGTCCCCGCTGTTTGCCACCCAGACCGCGCCGGCCGCGATCGCGAGGCCGCCGGGCATCGACCCCACTGGGATCGTCGCGACGAGCCTGCCCGTGGTCGCATCCAGCCGCTCCACGGTTCCGCCCGTGCGGTTCGACAGCCAGACCGCCGTGCCCTCCGCCTCCACGTCCCACACCTGTCCGTGCACGGGGATCCGGCGGATCGTGGCGCCCGTGTGTGGGTCGACCTCGGCGACGTCGCGTGCTCCCAGGCGCGCGACCCACAGCCTGCCCGCGGCGGCGGCGACGCCGCAGGGCGTGCCGCCGACGTGCACCGTGCGCACGACCTTGCCGGACGCGAGGTCGAGCGCCGTCAGCGTGCCGTCGTTGTATCCGGTGATCCACACGCGGCCCCCGGCCTCGGCCAGCGCACACGGCCCGCTGCCCGCGTGGACGTGAGCGCTGATCCTGGCCGTCGCCGGCCGAGGTGCGGCGCCCGACGAGCCACAGGCCGACGCGACCATCAGCGAGACCACCGCGAGCGAGGCCAACCGGCGCACGCCGCCAAGGTACGGCGGCGGGCAGGCCGAGCGCTGTCACGATCTTGCGGTCGGCCCCTCGCGCTGCACAGCTTCGAGCCCGGCGGTGGCCGCCAGCCTCGCAAGCGCCTTCTCCAGCCCCTCCTCGTGCCGCTTCCCCCAGCGAACCCGCGGCTCCGGATGGGTCGCCAGCACGCGCAGCGTCCCCGCCGCGCGGTCGCTGCGGATGTCGAGGCGGGCCACCAGCCGGTCGCCCAGCAGGTACGGCAGCACGTAGTAGCCGTATCGCCGCTCGTGTTCCCGCTTGTAGACCTCGATCAGGTGGCTGAACCCGAGCGCCCGCTCGGCGAACGGCCGGTCCCAGAGCAGGTTGTCGAACGGCGAGAGCAGGACGGCTGCGGTCGACCCGGCCGGCGGATCGCCCGCCGGAAGCAGCACATCCGCCCCGCCGTCCTCGACCCGGCGGCGCACGAGCAGCCCCTCGGCCACGAGCGCGTCGACATGTGGCCGGATCCGCGCCGTGCCGCCGCGCAGTCGGTTGTGCTCGACGATGCCGTACTCGGTGAGCACGCCGCGTGCGCGAACCGCCCGCAGCGCCAGCGCCCGTAGGTACTCGGCCTCGGTCGGCACCGGTGCCTCGAGCAGCGCCGCCGGCAGCACGCGCTCGGGCAGGTCGTACAGCCGCTGGAAGTTCACCCGGCCGCGGATCACGAGCATCCCGGCCGTCCACAGCGCGTCGAGCATCCGCTTGGCCGGCTTCCAGTTCCACATGCCGCCGCTGCCGGCTCCCTCGAAGTGCCGCGAGCCGAGCGGCCCTCGCTCACGGATCTCCTCGAGCACCCGCTCGGCGAGCGCGGGGTCGGAGTCGATCACCGGCCCGTACCAGTGGTGCGCGCGGCGAGCCTCCATCCGTCGCCGCCAGACCGGCCAGTCGCGTGCGGGGATCAGGCACGCCTCGTGCGCCCAGTACTCGAAGACCCGGCCCGCCCCGAGCAGCTTCGAGACCGTGCCGCGCGGGTAGGCGCCGACGCGGCCGGCGATCGTAATGCGGTGGCTTCGCTCCACGGCCGAGATCGAGTCGAGCTGCACGCAGCCCAGTCGGTCGATCGCCTCCTCGACCTCCGCGGCACGACCCCGGCGGGTGCGGGACGCGTAGCCCTGGGCGGCAACGGCGCGATGCCGCACCTCGGCGATCGTGATCGGGGCGGTCACACGCCGGAGCGCCGGTCGGCCAGGTACTCGAGCAGGTCGGAGCGCGTCAGCATGCCCGACGGGCGTCCGTTCTGTGCGACCACCACCGCCGGGCTGCCGGCCGTCAGGTCGGCGAACACGCGGTCGACGGACTCCGTGGCGTCGATGACGTGCAGCGGCGGCTGCATGGCCTGCGCGACGCCCTCGTTCAGCGCATCTGGGTTCTTGAACACGCGGTCGAGCAGGCCGCGCTCGTGGAGCGAGCCGACCACGTCGGACAGCGACTCCGCGGGGCTCGCGCGGACGACGGGCAGCTGCGAGATCGAGTAGCGCTGCATCAGGTCGATCGCCTCGCCCACCTTGTGGCTGGCCTCGATGGTGACCAGCTCGGGCAGGTCGGTGTGCTCCCGGCGGGCGTGGTGCAGCACCTCCTCCACGGTCGGTGACGGCGCCGTTCGCTCGAGGAAGCCATACTCGAGCATGTAGTTGTCGTCGTAGAACTTGGAGAGGTAGGCGCGGCCGCCGTCGGGGATGATCGTCAGGATGGTGGCATCGGGGCCGTACTTCCGGGCGGTCTCGAGCGTGGCCCACACGGCCGTGCCGCCCGAGCCGCCGACGAGCAGGCCCTCCTCGCGCGCCATCCGGCGGGCGGTCACGAACGAGTCGCGGTCGCTGACGGTCACGTACTCGTCGATCAGCGACAGATCCATGGTGGCCGGATAGAAGTCCTCGCCGATGCCCTCGACCATGTAGGGGTGGACGTCGTCGGGCTGGGAGTAGATGGAGCCCTCCGGGTCCGCGCCGACGACGACCAGGTCGGGCTTCTGCTCCTTGAGGTAGCGGGCGACGCCCGACACCGTGCCGCCGGTGCCGAGCGAGATCACGACGGCGTCCAGCTCACCGCCGGTCTGCTCCCAGATCTCCGGGCCGGTGGTCTCGTAGTGCGCCTGCGGGTTCGCCATGTTGGCGTACTGGTTGGGCTTGAAGCCGCCCGGGATCTCCTCGGCCAGGCGATCGGAGACGCTGTAGTAGCTCTCCGGCGACTCCGGCTCGACGGCGGTCGGGCAGATCACGACCTCGGCGCCGTAGGCGCGCAGCAGCGAGATCTTCTCCTGGCTCATCTTGTCCGGCATCACGAAGATGCAGCGGTACCCGCGGATGGCGGCCGCGATGGCGAGCCCGACGCCGGTGTTGCCCGAGGTGGGCTCGACGATGGTGCCGCCGGGCCGCAGCTTGCCCTCGCGCTCGGCGGCCTCGATCATGCGCAGGCCGATGCGGTCCTTGACCGAGCCGCCCGGGTTCAGGTACTCGAGCTTGGCGAGGATGGTCGGCTGCAGCCCCTGGGTGATGCGCTGCAGACGCACGACCGGTGTGTTGCCGACGAGGTCGAGGACGGTCGGATAGTCGCGCGGCATCGGCGCGAACTGTACCTGCCGGCGCACCGCGCGGACACGTCACGTGGCGGCAGCGATAGCACACGATCCAGCGTCAGTTCGGTCGCGACGGCCCACCCCATGCCTTGAAACGGCCGGCCGGCCGAGCGCCATCGTTGGGCTCAGGCGAGGCGGGCCAGCACGCGGCCGCTGCCGTCGACCGCCACGGCGGTCGGCACCACGCCGACCCCGTACTTGCGCGCCAGCTCCGGGCTCCGCCGTACGTCGACCGCCACCACACGCCGGCCGCTCTCGCGCAGCTCGCGCTCCAGCCGGTGGCAGTCCGAGCACAGCGGGTGCGTGAACTGCACCACCGTGTTCTCTCCCAGGTCGCCGCCGAAGTCCGCCGGCTCGACGCGCTCGATGTGCCCGTGCCCCCGGCCCAGCCCGCGCAGCCGCGCGTAGACCTTGTAGATCTGGCACCCAGTGCAGAACCCCGTGAAGGCCGAGAGCAGCGCCAGCGCCGCAACGAGCAGTCCGAGCACCGCACCCACGAGCTCCGCGCCCGCCAGGTATGCGACGCTCGCCGCGCCGAGCACGACGACGCCCATCGCGTTTGCGAACCGCGGCGGCCGGGCGTCCTCGAGCGGCCCCTCGCCCGTCCGCGGCTGGATCAGCTCGAAGTAGGCGACGCAGGCCAGGCACCAGCGCCGGCCCAGCGTCAGGCCGAGCGCCAGCTGCAGCGCCACCAGGGCCAGCAGCCACCACAGACCGGTCGCCACCCCGACCAGCGAGACCAGGCCGACCACGAGCTGGTTGGCCCGCGGCCCACGCGCGTCGATCACGTCGGTGTCGCGATAGGGGTCGGCGGTGCGGTACGAACGGTCGGCCATGGGTTTGGATCCAAAGTGTAGACCGGGTGAGGGCATCTAGACGCCGACGACGGCGTCGCGCTCGACCAGCGCCGCGTAGCGGCCGCCCATCGCGACCAGCTCGTCATGCGTGCCGCGCTCGACGATCCTGCCCTCGTCCAGGACCAGGATCTGGTCGGAGTCGCGGATGGTCGACAGCCGGTGGGCGATCGTGATGGTGGTGCGGCCGCGCGAGAGCTGCTCGAGCGCCTCCTGAACCGCGCGCTCGGTCTCGACGTCGAGCGCGCTCGTCGCCTCGTCGAGCACCATCACCGGCGCGTCGCGCAGGATTGCCCGCGCGATGGCGAGGCGCTGCTTCTCCCCGCCGGAGAAGCGGTAGCCGCGCTCGCCGACGACCGTGTCGTAGCCGTCCGGCAGCGACGCGAGGTGCTCATGGATCTGCGCCGCCCGCGCCGCCTGCTCGAGCTCCTCGTCGGTGGCCGTGGGCTTGGCGAACCGCAGGTTGTCCCGCACCGTGCCGTGAAAGAGGTAGGTCTCCTGCGAGACGACGCCCACGGTCGCCCGCAGGTCGTCGAAGCAGAGGTCGCGGATGTCCACGCCGTCGATCAGCACCGCGCCCTCGGTGACGTCGTAGAGGCGGGCGGTCAGGTAGCCGAGCGTGGTCTTGCCCGAACCGGTCTCCCCGACCACCGCCACCCGGCTGCCGGCCGGCGCCGTGAAGCTGATGTCCTGCAGCGTCGGCCGGCCCACGTCCTCGTACCGGAAGCCGACGTCGCGGAACTCGACGCGCCCGGGCGCGTGCGCCGGATCGAACAGCACCGGGTCCGCCGGCTCCTCGATCTCCACCGGCAGGTCGAGGTATTCGAACACGCGCTCGAACAGTGCCGTCGACGTCTGCAGGTCGGCCTGGACGTTCAGCAGCGAGCCGATCGGGAACAGCAGCCGCGTCTGCAGGGTGGTGAACGCCACCAAGGTGCCGATCGAGATCGCCCCGTTGCCGCGCGCCATCGTCACGCCCGCGATTCCGTACATCAGCGCCGGCATGATCGCGAACGTCGCCTGAACGGTGGCCATCATCCAGCGGCCGGCCATGCGCTGCCGGAGCTCGAGGTCGGCCAGCCTGCGGCTCTCGTCCGTGAAGCGGTCGGTGAGGTCGCCGGTCTGGCCCATCGTCTTTGCGAGCAGCACCCCCGACACCGACAGCGACTCCTCGACCAGGGTCGAGATGTCGGCCAGCGACCCCTGCATGGTGGTCGCGAGCGCCTTCCGCACACGACCGACCCGGCGCGTCATCCAGACGAACAGCGGCAGGATCGCGAACGACGCGATCGTCAGCTGCCAGTCGAGCAGCGCCATCGCCACGGTCGTCGCCAGCACCGTCGTCACGTTGGAGACGATCGACGTGGCGGTCGTCGTCACCACTGTCTGGACGCCGCCGATGTCGTTCGCGATCCGCGACTGCACTTCTCCCGTGCGCGTCCGCGTGAAGAAGGCCAGCGACAGTCGCTGCAGGTGGGAGTAGACCGAGGCGCGCAGGTCGTGCATCACCTGCTGGCCGATCAGGTTGGACTGCCACGTCTGCGCGACGCCGATGGCGCCGGTGATGATCGGGATCGCCACCATGCCGCCGACGAGCACGGCGAGCCGGGTCGTGTCCAGGTTCTGGCCCTTGCTGAGCACGTTGTCCAGCAGGTCGCGGAGCAGGAAGGGTGAGATCAGGCTGATGCCGGCCGAGATCGCGATCATCGCCAGCACGCCCGCCAGCCGCGTGCGGTAGGGGCGGAAGAGCGCCATGATGCGGCGCGTCAGGGGAGCGATCACGCCTGGTGCTCCAGCGCCCGCGAGAGGATCTCGCGCAGGGCGCGCTGGTCCTGCTCCGAGAGCCGTGCGATCGGCTCCGGCGCCTGCGACAGCCGCCGGAGGATGCGCTTGCGCATGACCAGGCCCTGGTCGGTGACGACCAGCATGCGCACCCGTCGGTCGGCGGGCGCGGCGATCCGCTGGACGAGCCCGCGCTCCTCGAGGCGGTCGACGATGCCGGTCACGTTGGACGCGTCGCAGCACAGCTTGCGCGCGAGCGAGCGCATCGGAACCGGCTGCCCGGGCTCCAGCAGCCGCAGCACGTGCGCCTGCATGGGGGACAGCTCGAACTCGGCAGCGACCTGCGGTACGCGGCCGCGCTGGGACACGAACAGCCGGAAGAGCAGGCTCCAGGCTTCGCTTGCGTCATTGCTCATGTGACCATAATAGTCGCAAAGCACGATATTTGAAAACCTCAAATGTCGAGGTACACTCCAAACCATGGATACCTACCTGTTGATCCCGCTGGAGGACACGGTCGTCTTCCCGAACATGAACATCACCCTCCCCATCGACGTGGGCGACGAGCAGCAGGTGCTGCTGGTGCCGACCCACGAGGGCGAGTACGCCAAGGTCGGCGTGGTCGCTGAGGTCGAGGAGAAGGCGCGCCTGCCTCGCGGCGTCACCGCCGTGTCGCTGACCGCGCTGCACCGCGCGGTGCTGGGCGCCGCGCACACCGATCCGCAGGGCCGTCTGCGGGTCCAGGCCGAACGCCATGACGACGAGGCGCCCGCCCCGGTCAAGACCCGGGAGCTGGAGCAGGAGTACCGCGCGGTGGTCGAGGAGCGCCTCGAGCTGCGCGGCGATGACGGGCGCGTCACCGCGTTCCTCCGGTCGATCACGGGCGCCGCCGCGCTGGCCGACACCGCGGGCTACTCGCCCGAGCTGTCGTTCGAGCAGAAGGTGCGCCTGCTGGAGCAGCTGGACGTGGTCGAGCGCTTGAAGCTGGCGCTCGATTTCCAGCGTGAGTCGCTGGCGCAGGCGCAGGTGCGCCAGCGCATCCGCGACGACGTCGAGTCCGGAGCCAACAAGCAGCAGCGCGAGTACTTCCTGCGCAAGCAGATGGAGTCGATCCGCAAGGAGCTGGGCGAGGACGACGAGTCGGTGATCGACGAGTACCGCACCAAGATCGATGAGGCCGGCATGCCGGAGGCCGTGCGCGAGCAGGCCGACCGGGAGCTGGCGCGGCTCGAGCGGATGGGCGACCAGTCCGGCGAGGCGTCGATGATCCGGTCGTATCTCGACTGGCTGATCGCCGTGCCGTGGGGCAAGCGAAGCGACGAGCGCCTGGATCCGGTCTACGCCCGCGAGGTGCTCGACCGTGACCACGCCGGCCTCGAGGACGTCAAGGAGCGCATCACCGAGTACCTGGCGGTGCGCAAGCTGCGGCAGGATCGCGGCATCAGCGAGGACAAGCGCTCCGGCGCCATCCTCACGCTGATCGGGCCTCCCGGCACCGGCAAGACGTCGATCGGCGAGTCGATCGCCCGGGCGACCGGACGCGAGTTCGTGCGCATGTCGCTGGGCGGCGTCCGCGACGAGGCCGAGATCCGCGGCCACCGGCGAACGTACATCGGCGCGCTGCCCGGGCGGCTGGTGCGCGCGCTGCGCGACGCCGGCACGATGAACCCGGTGATCATGCTGGACGAGGTCGACAAGGTCGGCGCCGACTGGCGCGGCGACCCGTCGTCGGCGCTGCTCGAGGTGCTCGACCCCGCTCAGAACCACTCGTTCCGCGACCATTACCTGGACGTCGAGCTCGACCTGTCCGAGGTGCTGTTCATCGCGACCGCCAACGTGGCCGACTCGATCCCCGGCCCGCTGCTCGACCGCATGGAGGTTATCCGGTTCGACGGATACACCACCGACGAGAAGGTCGCCATCGCGCGCGGCTACCTGTGGCCGCGGCAGCGCGAGCGCAACGGCCTGCTCGAGGACGAGGTCAGCGTCTCGGACGACGTGCTGAAGACGATCGTCACCGAGTACACCCGCGAGGCGGGCGTTCGCCAGCTGGAGCGTGAGCTCGGAACGGTGCTGCGCAAGACCGCGACGCAGATCGCGTCCGGCAAGGCGGAGCCGCCGGTCGACGTCACGGTCGAGCAGGCGCGGTCGGCCCTCGGCAAGCAGCGCTTCTTCCAGGAGGCTGCGATCCGGACGTCGGTGCCAGGAGTGGCAACAGGCCTGGCGGTCACCGGAACGGGCGGCGACGTGCTGTTCGTCGAGGCGACGACGGTGGCGGGCGGCTCCGGTCTGGAGCTGACCGGCCAGCTGGGCGACGTGATGAAGGAGTCGGCGCGGATCGCGCTGTCCTACGTCCGCGGGCACACCGCGGAGCTGGGCATCGACCCGTCCGCCTTCGAGGACACGGGCTTCCACGTCCACGTTCCGGCCGGCGCCATCCCGAAGGACGGCCCCAGCGCGGGCATCACGATGGTCACGGCGCTCGCGTCGCTGCTCACGCACCGGACGGTCAAGCACACCGTCGGCATGACCGGCGAGGTCACGCTGCAGGGACGGGTGCTGCCGATCGGCGGCCTCAAGCAGAAGGTGCTCGCCGCCCACGCGGCCGGGCTCACCGACGTGATCCTGCCCGAGCGGAACCGCGCCGACCTCGAGGACGTGCCCGAGGACGTGCGCGAGAGCATGACCTTCCACCCGGTGATGACGGTGGACGAGGTGCTGGCCCTGGCGCTCGAGCCGGCGGCCGACCGCGGGCTCGCCTCAGCCTGATCTCAGCGCGTTCGGTGCGGGCGGACTACTGCCCGCACCGGACGCGTGCACGTGCAACCCCGGCGCGCGGATGGCGCACCGTGACGCCGACCTCCGCGCCGTCCGGCGCCTCCACGACCCACTCCAGACGCGTGCGCTCCGTGCTCGGCTCGTTGCCGGTGCCCCAGCCGAGCATGCTGCCGGCACCGGGCCGGCCGCCCAGGTGGCCCGCTTCGACGTGGGCCTCGCCCGCGGCCAGGCGTACGCCGTCCGGCAGCTCGAGGTCGATCTCCATCGGCCGAACCGCCTTGCGGTCGAGCGCCTTCTGCGACACGTTGGCCGGCAGCCAGCCGGTGTTCTGGACGACCAGGCGGATGCGGTGGGCGCCCTCGCCGACCGGCTCGCTCGTCAGCGACCGCACCTCCAGCCGGGGCGTGACCAGGGCCAGGAACACCGCCCAGTCGGAGTGCGGCGCGACCTCGGCCTCCAGGCGAGCGAGCGGCACGTTCCCCAGGGCGTACATCTCGTCCCACCCGCCGATCTCGACCGGGCCCAGCTGCGGGTGGTCGAACGGGTACCAGTCCACGTAGCCGCTGCCCGGCAGCTCGCGGTCGGCCCAGTCGAGCATCTTCAGGTCGTCCTCGAGCGGGTGGTCCTTCCACCAGTCGATGAACCGCATCCCCACGTCGACCCCGGCGGCACGCATCGGGCTCCAGAACTCGGTCGTCCAGCCGAAGACGCCGAGGTGCTCGTAGATCCAGTCGTCGAACGCGCCCCGCATCCAGGTCTTCGGCTCGTACTGGAAGTGGTGATACACCGAGGCGTTCGGATAGCCCGTGCGCCGCGTTGCCTCCTCTGACACCCGCGTGTAGATGCGGAGGTCGCCCGGCGGGAAGTCGTCGTCGGGACGCGCCCCGTACGGGCGCAGGTGCACCGCGCCGAACGTGTGGTAGCTGACCGCCATCGCGATGTTCGGCCGGTCGACGATGGCCTGCACCGCCGCGCGGATCTCCGGCTCCGACGCCGGGTAGTCGCCTGCGCCCTCCTGGTCGGCGTGCGGCTGCCAGTCGTAGGGGAAGTTGCGGTTGAAGTCGAGCCCGGCCAGCTCAGGGGCGACCTTGACGATGTCGCCGTCATAGCCGACCAGATGGCCCTCCGCCAGCAGCCGGTAGGCCGGCCCGCCGCCGCCCTCGAGCGGTCGCGGCACCATCAGGCGCGGGTGCTCGGGGTGGGGCATCCAGTGCCCGGTCTCGTCCGGCACGCGCATGGTCAGGATGCGGCCGTCCCCGTCGACGTCTGAGATGTGCAGGCCGGGCTGCTCGCCGGCCAGCGGCCACGGCCGCACGCCGGAGCGGACGTAGCGGGGCCGGTCGGCCAGCGCGAGCTCGACGCCGTCCGGATTGAGCCGGGGGACGACGTAGAACGCCCGCCCGGCAAGTGCCCGGGTGACGGCCTCGTCATCTCCGTGCCCGGAGATCAGCAGGTGGATCAGGTGCAGGGCCGCTGTGCCGCCGGTCACCTCGGTGGCGTGGATGTTCGCGTCCACCCAGACCGCCGGCTTCTCGGGGGCGGGGCCGGTCGACGCGTCCGTGATCTCGCAGATCCAGATGTCCCGGCCCTCGTGCGACCTGCCGATCGACGCGACGTGCAGCAGCTGCGGCCGCTGCTGCTCCCAGCTCCGCAGCAGCTCGGTCAGCGCGGCGTAGCGCGGCCAGTGGTCGTAGGGGACGGGTGACACGGCTTCGGTCACGCGCGAGATCCTAGATCGTTGATTCCATATCCCCGCGCGCCTGAACGTCTGGGCGCTGTGTAGCTGCCTACGGCTCGACGGCTGCGGTCGGGGTCGGCGCATCGCGGCGTCCTCGGTCGGGCCGATATTCCCGATATCGGCCCTCCCTCGATCCTTGCGCTGCTTGCCCCCCGACCGCTCAGACCGCACGGCGATATGGAATCAACGATCTAGTCAGGGTTGTGAACCGCCGGGGGGTCCGCTACGAATGCGGGAGATGCTCCGCGCCGCCGCTTCCCACGCCCCCGCCGCAGCTCGCGAGCGGAGCGACCGGAGAGTCGCCCTCGTCTGCGCCATCTCGGTGGTGTGGATCGTGGTGGTGCTGCTCGCCGACGAGGGAGCCGGAATCTGGTTCCAGCGCTTCCTCGGCCTGTGCACGTGGGCGCTCCTGATCGGGCTGCTACGCGGGGAATCGCGATCGGTCCGCTACCAGGTGGGGGCGGTGATCGTGGCGGCGACGATGCTCGAGTACTCGGCGTCGCCGCTGCTCGGGCTCTACACCTACCGCCTGCACAACGTACCCAGCTTCGTGCCGCCCGGGCACGGCCTCGTGTACCTGGCCGCCCTGACCATCGCCGGGGCGGTGGCCGGCACGCGCGCAGCGGCCTGGTTCCCACGCGCCGTGCTGGTGGTCGGGGGCCTCTGGGCCGCGTGGGGCGTCCTGCTCAGCCCGCGCCCGGACACGGGGGGCGCGGTGCTGTTCGTGTTCCTCGCGGCGTTCATCCTGCGCGGCCGCGCTCCTCTGGTCTACGCCGGCGCGTTCGTGGTCACCGCGTACCTGGAGCTGGTGGGGACGCATGTCGGCACCTGGGCGTGGGCGCACCACGACTTCCTCGGCGTGACGACGCTCGGCAACCCGCCCAGCGGCATCGCCGGCGGCTACTGCTTCCTCGACATGGTCGGCATCTACGTCGCGACGCGCCTCTCGCGCGTTCACATGCCGGACGTCGTGCCGGTTCCCGAGCCGGCCGCCGCCGCGACGACGGCCTGACGCCCTGGACGCCGACCGGTACCTGGAGCGGATCGGGTACGAGGGCGGCCGCGATCCCTCGCCTCGGACGCTCGCGGCGCTGCAGCGCGCGCACATGCTGGCGGTGCCGTTCGAGAACCTGGACATCCAGCTCGGGCGCCGGCTGGTGCTCGACCCGGAGGCGAACTACCGAAAGATCGTCGAGCGGAGCCGCGGCGGCTGGTGCTTCGAGCTGAACGGTCTGTTCGCGGGCCTGCTCGAGACGCTCGGGTTCGAGGTGACGCTGCTGGGATCACGGGTGCACGGCACGGACTGGGTGAGCCAGGATCTCGCCCATCTGCTGCTCCTCGTGCACCTGGATGAGCCATGGGTCGCCGATGTCGGCTTCGGGGCGGGACAGGAGTTCGAGCCCGTTCGCCTGGCCGAGCTGCCGGATCGCGTGATCCCGCATGCCGACGGCCTGTCGGTGCACTTCAGCACCGAGCCGCGGGCGATCGACGACTTCCAGCAGGTGTGCGACGAGCTGCAGACGTCGCCCGACTCGGGCTTCGTCCGCACCCGTGTCGCCCACAGGGCGGTTCCTGGGGGCCGCATCTCGCTTCGCGAGCTGACGCTGACGGAGCAGGTCGGCGAGCGAAGCAGCGAACGGGAGCTGTCGGGGGAGGAGGAGTGGCGCGTGGTCCTGCGCGAGCGCTTCGACCTGATCCTGGACTGACTACTCGACCGTGCGGAAGAACGTGGCGTAGAACTGGCTCCACGCCGTCCACCAGTCGTCCGCGCGTGAGACCAGGGTGCGGCCGTCCGCGACCTCGACGATCGGGCTCTGCCGGTAGCGCTCGACCTCCTCGCTGAGCGCCAGCTCGATCCGGATCTCGCACGGGCTGCCTGGGTCGTACGGGGTCACGGCGCCCGGGTTCCGCAGCGCGTCGGTCGCCGCCTGCTCGATCATGGCGCGAGCGCGGAGCGGGGAGATGTGGCGGGCGCTGAAGCGTCCCAGCCCCTGCTTCACCTCGACGGTCGTGAGACCGTCGCCGAGGAGCGCCTTGCCCTCCCGGCAGACGGCGCGGTCGCCGGTCACCATCAGCACGGGGCAGCCCCAGGTGCCGCAGAGCGCGGCGTTGATCCCGGTCTCGCCGACCAGCGTGCCGTTGAACGAGAGGTTGCGCCATCCGGTGCCCGACACAGTGTGGTTCATGACGCCGTCCGGCGTGCCCGCCATCGCGTGCATGCCGACGAACAGTGCGGCGTCGCATCCCTGCTCGAGGAACTCGGTGTACTCGGTCCACTCGCGCTGCACGACGAAGTCGCAGCGCGAATCGAGCAGGTCCGGGATCAGCGAGTTGAACGTCCAGCCCTTGCCGGCGCCGTGGCAGTCCATCACGACGACCTCCGTGGCGCCGCCGTTGAAGGCGCCGCGGACCGCCGCGTTGATCTCCTCGGTGTAGAGCCGGGAGCGGTCGGCGTGGAGCGGCTCGCCGCCGTCCACCTCGTACCAGTTGGTGACGCCGGCGACGCCCTCCATATCGCTCACGATGAAGACCTTCACGGCCGATAGCCTACAGACCGTGATCGAGCTGTTCCTGCGTGAAGAGCTGCTGAACATGGCGGCGGAGGACGGCGCCCTGCGCGAGCGGCTGGTCGCGGACGGGACGCTGTTCGACGGCTACAACCCGCTGATGGCGATCGTCCACCGGCGGAACGGCGACCGGCTCGCGGAGATGGTGGACGCTCACGGCTGGCCGGGGCGGTCGCTGGTCGGCGAGGACGGAGCCGACGCGGCATGGCTGGTGCTCCACCACGCGATCGGCGATCCGGCTCTCCAGCGGCGGTGCCTGCCGCTGCTCGAGGAGGCCGCCGCGCGCGGCGATGTTCCCGCCTGGCATCCCGCGACGCTGCTCGACAGCATCAGGTTCCAGGAGGGGCGGCCGCAGGTCTACGGCACGGTCTTCGACTGGGATGGGGGCGAGCTCTCGTCGTGGCAGATCGAGCAGCCGGACGGGGTGGACGAGCGGCGCGCGCTGGTCGGCCTGCCCAGCCTATCGGAGCAGACGGCGAGCGTCCGCGAGGCCGCGGCGGCCGAGGGCGACCTGGCGCCGGCCGACCCGCAGGCGCGCCGGCAGCAGGCGGAGGCGTGGGCCCGCTCCGTCGGCTGGCGGGACTGAGCTCACCCGCGGTTGAAGAGCAACAACGCGAAGCCGAGCGTCTCGCGTCCACCCAGCTCCCCGTACCGCCTGCGCCCCGCTGCGATCCACTCGAGGAACTGCTCGACGCCGGGCTCGCCCGCATGCGCGGCGGCGTGCGCCTCGCCGTTGGCGGCCCACGTGGACTCGTACCTCTCCCAGTCCTCGTCGCTGCTCGTCACCGAGCGCAGGAGCGTGAGCCCGTGCTCCTGCCCCATCCCGACGGTCTCGTCCCAGCTCCTCAGCTCGTCGCGGCTCGCGCCGAGCGCCGCGAGGTAGTCGTCGCTGGGCGGCTGCTTCCAGTAGCCCTCGCCGAGCAGCACCAGCCCGTCCGGCCGTGCCAGCGCCGCCAGCCGGGACAGCGGCGTCACCGCGGCGATGGATGCGACGAGGTCGTAGCTCCCCGGCTCGGCCGTGAACGCGGCGACGTCGCCTCTGACGAGCTGCACGCCGGGCGCCGGCTCGCCGCTCGGATCGAGGTCGACGCCCGTGCCCTCGATCGGCCCGCGGGCGGCCAGCCAGCGCAGGAGCGCGCCGTTGCCGCAGCCCAGGTCGAGCACCCGGCCGCCGACCGGGACGTCGATGTCCTCGAACAGCGCATCCAGGCTGGACGCGTCGTAGGGGCCCATGAACTCCATGTCGCCGTGCGCCGCGCGTGACCACTCCGAGCGGTCCATCAGTCCAGATAGGTGACGAACCGCTCCGGCGGCTTGCGGTCGGGCGCTTGCCAGTCGCGATCGGCATATCCGAGATGCAGCAGCCCGAGCACGTGCTCGCCGGCCGGGATCCCGGCAGCCGCGCGGCCGGCGGATGACCGGAGCACCACCGGCGTTCGCCAGTACGTGGCGATGCCACGGGCGTGCGCGGCCAGCATGATGGCGTAGACCGCAGAGGCGCCCGCGGCCACGTCCTCCTCGTTCTGCGCCTCGTCGTCGGTCTGGACAACCGAGCACGCGACCAGGGTCGGGGCACGGTCGAGCTTCGCCGCTCCTGCGGGGTCAGCCTCCTTCAGCGCGGCCAGCGCCCGAGGCCCGATCACGCGGAACCGCCAGGGGTTGGTGAGGTGGTGGTTGGGAGCCCACCGGGCCAGCTCGAACAGCGCGTCGAGGTCGCTCCGCGGCACCGGCTCGGAGCGGTAGACCTTGTGCGTGCGGCGGCTGCGGATCGCCTCCTCGACGCCCATCGTCGGCTGGAATCCCATGCCGCCGGAACTGTAGACTCCGCGTCCGTGAGGATCCGCGCCGCAGTGCTCGAGGAGTTCGGACAGCCGCTCGTGGTGCAGGAGATCGATCTGGCCGAGCCGCGTGCGGGCGAGGTGCTCGTCCGGCTCGTGGCCTGCGGCGTCTGCCACACCGACCTCTACACCGCCTCCGGTGCCGATCCGTCCGGCTACGCACCGACCGTGCTCGGCCACGAGGGGGCCGGCGTCGTGGAGCGGGTCGGCGAGGGCGTCGCCTCCCTCGCGCCGGGTGACCACGTCGTGACGCTGTTCTCGCCGCAGTGCGGCGAATGCATCCACTGCCTGAGCCCGAAGACCAACCTCTGCCTCGCCATCCGCGACATGCAGGGGAAGGGCTACCTGCCCGACGGCACCACCCGCCTCTCACGCGATGGCGAGCCGATCAGGCACTTCATGGGCACCTCGACGTTCGCCGAGTACACCGTGATGCCGGAGATCGCGCTGGCGAAGGTCTCGCCGGATGCGCCGCTCGAGGGCGCCGCCCTGTTCGCCTGCGGGCTCTCGACGGGGCTGGGCGCCGCGATGAACACGGCGAAGGTCGAGCCCGGATCGACGTGCGTCGTGTTCGGCGCCGGCATGGTCGGCCTCGGCGCCGTGGCCGGCTGCAGGCTGCAGGGCGCCGAGCGGATCATCTGTGTGGACATGTCCGAGGGCAGGCTCGAGCTCGCGCGCGGCCAGGGTGCCACCGAGACGATGATCGGCGGCGACGACGCCGTCGAGCGGATCGTCGAGATGACGGGCGGGTTCGGGGCTGACTACACCTTCGAGGCGACCGGCAACGTCAACGTCATGCGCCAGGCGGTGGAGTCGGCGCGGATGGGCTGGGGCCTGTGCACGGTGGCGGGCGTCGCGGGCAAGGGCGAGACGCTGAACGTGATCCCGCGGTTCCTGATCACCGGCCGCCGCATCGCCGGCAGCAGCTTCGGCGGCGTCAAGGGGCGTGAGGGCGTGCCTCGCCTCGTCGACCGGTGGCTGGCGGGGGACATCGACGTCGACCCGTTCATCTCGCACCACATCACGCTGGACGACGTGAACCGCGGCTTCGAGCTGATGGAGGCGCAGGACGGCATCCGCAGCGTGATCAGGTTCGACGCGTGATCGTCGAGCGCGCGGAGCACCCGCAGTGGACATCGAACGCCTACCTGGTCGCCGAGGGCCCGGGCGGCAGCGGCGTCTTCATCGATGGCAACGGTGTCACCGAGCCGCTCGAGCAGCGCGTTCGCGACGACGGCATCACGATCACGCACGTGCTCGTGACGCACGGCCATCATGACCACGTGGTCGGGGTCGAGGAGACGGCGGAGCGGTACGGAGTGCCGTTGCTGCGCTGGCCGGAGCTGGGCGACGACGCCGTCGTCGAGTCGGGTGGCCTCGAGATCCGCGCGCTGTTCACGCCGGGGCACTGCCTCGACCATCTGTCCTTCCTGGTCTCCGGGAGCGACGTCTTCACCGCCGACGTGCTGTTCAAGGGCACGCTCGGTGGCACGTCCGGCGGTGGGCCCACGGGCTTTGCCGACATGCGCCGGTCGATCGACAGGCTGATGGCGCTCGACGGCTCGGTGCGCGTGCATCCCGGCCACACGCTGCCGACGACGATCGGCGACGAGTGGGAGCGCAACCCGTTCATCCGGATTTGGCGCGGCCTGGACGCCGAGGGGAGCGATCCGTGCACCGTACGCGGCGAGGACGCCACGCTGATCCTGTGGGCGCCCGACTACGACGGCACCAACAAGGCCTGGGTGCGATACCCCGACGGGCGCGACCAGATCGTCGGCGGGTCGCAGGTGCAGCGCTGAGCTGGCGCGCCGGACAGATCGAGGAGGTGCCCAGCACCGCGGCGCCCGGCTTCTGGGACGAATGGGCCCGGGAGCGGGACTTCGGACGCAGCTGGCACTCGATCGGAGAGCAGCTCGGCATCGCAGGGTTCGGCGTGAACGCCAACGAGGCCGACGCCGGGCGTGAGCTGATCGTCCCGCACACCGAGACCGCCTACGGCGAGCAGGAGGAGCTCTATGTGATCATCCGTGGGCGGGCGCGGTTCACCTGCGGCGGTGAGGCGGTCGAGCTCGGCCCGGGCGGCATGCTGTGGGTCGAGCACGAGGTGCGGCGCGAGGCAGTCGCGCTGGAGGACGGCACGCTCGTCCTCTGTGTCGGCGGCACGCCCGGCCGGCCGTACACGCCGGAGCAGCAGCTCTAGCGGTCGCGCCGGATGCGGCTGAGCCAGCCGCCGCCGGCCTCGTCCACGTCGTCGTCCTCGACGGGAGCATTCGCCGCGAGCTCGCGCAGAGCGGCGAGCGAGAGGCCGCCGGGGCTCTCGGGAACCGGCTCGCGGCCGCCCGAGAGGATGCGGTCGACGCGGGCAACGCTCTCGCGGTCGAGCTCGAGGAACCGTGCGCCGACGATGGTGTGCCCGGGCGCGGACGACGGCCGCACGGAGGCGACTCGCACCTCGCCGCTGATCGAGTCGGCGAAGAAGCGGCCGTGGAAGATCAGGCGGTCGCCGACGCGGAGCAGCCGCGCGGTCGTGAAGGCAACGCCTGTTCGGGAGAGGTCCTCGAGCGTGCCCTCGACCCGGTCGCCGTCGACGACGTCCTGGCAGTTGACGGCCTCGAGCCATGCAACCCCGCCGATCGGCACGCGCTCGGCGGCCCGGCGGCTCTCGTCGACGCGAATCGCGGTTGGGTGCATGCGCACCATGGCCAGGTCAGGGGTGTGGTAGCTGGCGTCCTCGACGAGCAGATGGATCTCCCAGGGACGGGAGTCCGGGCCGACGACGCGGCCGGTGAGCGTCATGCCGGTGGCGACGGATAGGCGGGGGGCGGTGACCACGGCGCGCTCGCCGTCCACCGACATGCGGGTGACGCGCAGCAGCCCGCCACCGTCGAGCTCGAGCTCGGCCTCGGGGCGGGCGAACAGCAGGGACATTGCATCCACCGGCGACAGCGGCGTCATGGCCCACGTATCGGACAATTCTGGCGCCGGCTGAAGTGGATTCGCACCAGACCCAGGGCGCCGCCCGGACTGCGGCCGGGCGGCGGCGGTCTGACGGCTGATCGCATGGCTGCGCGGCTCGGGGCTTGGCGGTCTCAAAGACGGCCGTCGGGGCGCGTGCGCGGTCTGGCAACGCAGCTGACGGGTCAGAGCACCGCTGTGAGCACCGCGATGGCGATCGGCACGACGAACCAGGCCAGCGCGGTCAGGGCGATCGCCGCCGCCGCGATCGTCTGGCTCTGGTCGCGCGGCGGCCGGCCGGCGTGCCCGATCGTCTCCCACAGCGCCTCGAGCGCCGGGGTTACCGCCACCTGGATCCGCCTGTGCGCGAGGCCCGCGCCCTGCAGCAGCACCCACGCGAGCGCTGCGAACAGGATCGCCAGCAACAGGCCGATCCCGATCAGCACCGGCCGCCCGGCGCCCTGCAGCGCTCCCGCCGACCGCGCGATCGATGCCAGCACCGGCACCGCCGCGCCGCCGATCAGCACCGTCGGCAGCGGCAGGTTGCCGCCCTTGTACCCGAGCGTCAGCCGGTCCGTCTGGATTCGCGCCCGCGCCAGCATCCGCCGCTCGGGCGAGCCGGTCTGGGATTGGCTCTCACGCCGCGCGTACAACCGCGACAGCGATCGCACGACCTGCGCGACGTACCCGCGGACGATCGTGCGTGCGACGAACTCGACCGCCGACCGGGCGGGACCCGCCGCCGGCCCGAGCGGGCGCAGCTTCGGATGCCGCCAGCCGTCGCGGTCAGCCACCTCGAGCACCCGCATCGCCAGCCGGTGGCTCTGCTCGAACCGGTCGGGATGCGCCAGCGGGCCGGCGGCGCCGATCTCGCTGAGCAGTGCCGCCTCGGTGCGGGTGTCCACGCCGATCTCCGCGAATGCCCGGGCGGCCGCCTCGTCAGGATCGCCGCTCAGCAGCTGCATCGTCGTGGCCAGCTGATCGGTGACCTCGTCCAGGATCAGCCGCTCCTCGGTCGGCCGCTTGCGGTGATGCTCGGGCGTGCTGCTGCCTTCCATCGGTGACAACGCTAGCGAGTAGACCGGTCGCGCAACTCGGACACGCCCGCCATCGCTCGCGCCACGAACGGCCTTTCGCCGCCGACAGCGGGTCTTGAGGCGTGTGACGCTCCTGACTTGCATGGTTAGTAAGAGTTCACTAACCTGCGGCGATGGCGGTTGCGGCCAGACAGCGGCTCACCCACGACGAGCGCCACGAGATGATCCTCGCGGCCGCCCGCACCGTGTTCGCGAAGCACGGCTTCCACGGCGCCAGCACGGCGGAGATCGCCAGGCTGGCCGAGTGCTCCGAGCCGATGCTCTACAAGCACTTCGCCTCGAAGCAGGCGCTGTTCGCCGCGGTGCTGGTCGATGCCACCACCCAGCTGAAGACGCGCATACACGCATTGCTCGAGGACTGCGGAAGCGGCCTGGAGCAGATGGTGCGGATGGTCAGCCCGCTGGCCCATGACCCGGTCATGATCGAGGTCTCGCGCCTGCGCATGCTGGCGATCACGCTGGCCCACGAGCCGGAGATCCGCTCGGCCCTGGAGGCAAGCGTGTCGGAGATGCGCCACCGGGTGGTCGACTCGGTTCGCGCCATGCAGGCGTCGGGCACGGCCCGCACCGACATCGATGCTGAACAGATCGGCTGGCTTTGGCTCGGCTTCGTTCTGGCCTCCGGCTTCCGCATGGCCCTCGAGGGCCCGGAGGTCGCCGATCACCTACCGGAGATACCCCAGACATTGCTCGCGCTCGTGCGCACGACGGATGACAAGGAGGTGGCTGGATGAGCAAGGACCATCCAAACCACAAGTGGTGGACGCTGTTCGCCATGTGTTTCGCCCTGTTCATGATCATGCTCGACAACACGGTCGTGAACGTCGCGCTGCCGACCATCCAGCGCTCGCTCCATATCACCAACCCCGAGAACCTCGAGTGGACGGTCAACGCGTACGTCCTCACGTTCGCCGCGCTGATCCTGCTCGGCGGCAAGCTCGGTGACCGGTTCGGCCGCAAGCGCATCTTCCTGGTCGGCCTGGCCATCTTCACGCTGTCCTCGGCGGCCTGCGCCATGGCCACCAGCGACACCCAGCTGATCGCCTTCCGCGCGCTCCAGGGCGTCGGCGGCGCGTTCCTGAACCCGCTGTCGCTCTCGATCCTCGTCGCCGCGTTCCCGCGCAAGGAGCTGCCGACGGCGATCGGCATCTGGGCCGGCGTCTCCGGGCTCGGCCTCGCGGTCGGCCCGCTGCTGGGCGGGTTCCTGGTCGAGCACGTCTCGTGGTCGGCCGTGTTCTGGATCAACGTCCCGATCGGGATCATCGCGGCCGGCGTCGCCCTCTGGGCGGTCGTCGAGTCCCGCGACACGACGACGCGGGCGCTCGACCTGCCGGGCGTGCTGCTCGTCACGGGCGGCCTGTTCTCGCTGACCTGGGCCCTGATCAAGACCGGCAGCCATTCGTGGACGTCGGCCTACACGCTCGGGTTCCTCGGGCTGTCGGTCGTGCTGCTCGGCCTCTTCATCTGGCGCGAGAGCACCACGGCCGAGCCGATGCTGCCGCTGAGCTTCTTCCGCTCACGGGTGTTCTCGGCCTCGAGCTCGGTGGTGCTGTTCGTCGGCTTCGCGATGTTCGGCATCTTCTACTTCATCACCCTGTACTTCCAGAACGTGCTCGGCTATTCGGCGCTCGAGGCCGGCGTGCGGTCGCTTCCGATGACGATGATGGTGATCTTCGTGGCGCCGATCGCAGGACGGATGAGCGGCCGGGTGCAGCCGCGCTACCAGATGACGGTGGGCATGCTGATGATGACGGCCGGCCTGCTGCAGCTCTCCCGGCTGACGGTTCACAGCTCCTACAACGAGATCTGGCCCGCGTACATCGTCTCCGGCATCGGCATCGCCATGACGATGCCGGCCGTCTCGGCGGCCGGTATGGGCGCCGTCGACCATGCCAAGGCCGGTGTTGCCTCGGGTGTCATCAACGCGTCGCGTCAGGTGGGTGGCGCGCTCGGTGTCGCCGTGCTCGGCGCGGTTGTGTCGGTGCGCGTCAGCGACGTCTGGACAGGACCGGCCCAGGCCGTTCCGCTGGTCACCGGCGGGCAGGGCGCGAAGATCCACGACCTCGCGCTGGCCCATGGCGCGTCGCTGGCGCAGGCAAGCGCGGCGGAGTCGGCTGCCCTGAACGCGTTCGTGCACGGCGTGCAGGGAGCCATGCTGGTCGGAGCGGTGTTCTCGTTCGCCGCGGCGATGACGGCCTTCTTCGGGCTCCGGCACGCGCCGATCGTGGCACAGCAGGCGGGCGACCGCGAGTCGGCGCCTGCCATGGTGGAGGTCTAGGACTCCGACCCGGGGAGGGCGGCGTGACCGCCCTCCCCCGGTACCCACCTGCCCGGCACTAGGCTGGGATCGTGGCCCGGCGTACCAACCTGACGCTGCTCGCCGCGCTGTCCGCGGCGCTCGTGTCCGGGGTGCTCAGCCTGTGGGTGGGCGAGGGGCGCGCGTGGCTGGTGACATGGCTGCACGGCGCCGCCGGCTTCTGGGTGGTGCTGCTGATCCGCTGGAAGCTGCCGGTGGCCCGGCGTGGGCTCGCGCGCCGCGGCTCGGATGCCGGCGCGTCGCTCGTCGCCGCGGCCGTGGCGATCGGGATGCTGGTCACGGGAATCGCCCACGCGCTCGGCGCCGGCGATGCCGGGCCGGTGACGGTGCTCGGGCTGCACGTCGCGCTCGGCGTCGCCCTCGTCCCGCTGGTGCTCATGCATGTGGTGTCGCACCCGCAGCGCCCGCGCCGGGGCGATCTCACCCGGGCGGCGTTTCTCCGCGTGGCCGGGGTCGCGGTGGCAGCGGTCGCCGTCAAGGCCGTGTTCGAGGGCACCGTCGGCTCCTCCCGGGCGGCCACCGGCTCGCTGCGTCAGGGGCAGCCGGCACCGACGTCGTGGCTGAACGACTCCACGCCGCCGGTCGATTCGGGCGAGTGGCAGCAGCGGATGGCGGGGCTCCCCCGGAGGTCGGTCACGTGCGCGCTCGACTGCACCAGCGGCTGGTACAGCGTGAACCGCTGGACGGGCGTCGGCGTCGACGACCTGCTGGGCCGCGTGCCGAGCGGCACCCGCAGCGTGATCGTCCGCTCCCACACGGGCTATAGCCGCCGGTTCGACATCGGAGAGGTGCCCGGGCTGCTGCTCGCCACCGAGCTCGACGGCTCGCCGCTGGCGCCGGCGCACGGCGCACCGGCGCGGCTGGTTGCACCCGGGCGGCGCGGGTTCTGGTGGGTGAAGTGGGTCAGCTCGATCGAGCCGAGCTCGCTGCCGTCGTGGTGGCAGCTGCCGTTCCCGATCGGCTGAGCCGGGGCGCTACGAGATCAGCTTGATCTTGTAGATGCCGGTTTGCCCGCTGACCGGCCCGGTGCTGCCGGTCGGTAGGTTGGCGGTGGCCTGGATGAAGATGCCCTTGATCTCGCCGTTGCCCCAGGTCGTGATGAAGAAGTAGGCGAAACCGACCACGCGCACATCGCCGCTGCCCTGCGGGAACGCGTTGGCGCCGGTCTTGGCGTCGACGATGATCGGCACCTGCACCAGGCGCGGCGAGTCCGGGTTGATGATCGTCGAGAGGCCGCCGTTCGGGTCGGTTCGAACGACCTGGTCGAACGTGTCGCTGTTGGATCCGATGCGCGTGTCCATGCCCTGGTCGCTCGGTCCGGACGTGACGCCCTTCACGGGGCTGAGGATGTCTCCAACCTGGATCGGGCACGGCGTCGTCGTGCCGCCGAGCAGGTCGCGCCAGGCGTTTGCGCCGGTCCCGGCGCTGCATCCATTCTCCTCGTACGGCAGCTGCAGGGCGCCGCAGTCGTTGGTGGGGCAGCCACCGCCGGACATCTTCAGGTCGATCTCGTTGCCGAACGCGGGCAGCATGTTTGGCGTCACGCCGATCGGGACGACCGATGTGTCGTTGAGGCCGGTATAGGCGAACACGCGCGCGGTGGCCGTCGCCGTGATGTTGAATCCCGTGATCCCGAACAGCCGTGCGAAGTACGGCTTGCCAGGGGCCGTGACCGTTACCTTGATCGTGTCGGGGCCGATCGTGCTCGAGCTCGTGTACGCCACCGCGTTCGCAGACGTGGCGCCGTTCACCTTGGCCGCCTGCACGGCGGTCGCCACGGCGGAAGACGTGCCCTGATTGAGGTTGGCGGCGCCCGCCAGCGCGGCGGCGTCGGCGGCATTGACCATGTGCCCGCGCTCGGTGCGCCAGACGCCGACGTCGATCACGAGCGCGACCATGCCGATCAGCGTGGTCAGCGCAACGATGGTGAGGATCGCTGCCTGGCCGCGATCCGAGCGAGAGTGGTGGGGAGCCACCTGCTCAGAGTCGGCCTGTCCGGGGGACGGCGCGTCACCCCGACGGGGGATTGGGGCCCGTCGCGTAGCATGCCGCGCGTGACCTGGACGCCGTCACCGCCGCGACCATCCGCCGCCGGCTCCGCCGGGATGGTGGCGACCAGCCAGCCCTTGGCCGCCGCCGCGGCTGCGGAGGTGCTCCGGGCCGGAGGCAACGCGATGGACGCGGCGCTCACCGCCGCCGGCGTGCTCGCCGTCGCCGAGCCGAACCAGTGCGGCCTCGGGGGTGACCTGTTCGCGATCGTCGTGCGCGACGGCGAGGCGCCGGCGGGGCTCAACGCCAGCGGGCGGGCACCGCGCGACCCGGGCGGCGAGCTGCCCGAGCTGTTCGGGCCGCGGAGCGTCACGGTGCCCGGGTGCGTGGCGGGATGGGCGGACCTGGCCGGACGCTTCGCCACGCGATCCATGCCCGAGCTGCTTGCGCCGGCGATCCGACTCGCCCGCGAGGGCTTCGCCATGGCGCCGCGCAACGCTGTGATGTGGAGCCGGGACTGGGAAGCGTTGTCCGGTGAGGCGGCAGAGGTGTTCAGGCCGGGCCCAGTGTTCGCGAACCCCGACATGGCCGGCACCCTCGAGGTGGTCGCGGACGGCCGCTTCTACGGCGGCGCGGTGGCGGAGGCGATCGCCTCTGTCAGCTGGCTGGAGGAGGCCGACCTGGAGGCGCATCGCAACGACTGGGTCGAGCCGATGGAGTTCGAGTATGCCGGTCACCGTCTGCTCGAACTGCCGCCGAACGGCCAGGGGTCGATCGCCGGCTGGGCGCTCGAATCGCTGGTCTCCCCGTCGCTGCCGGATCAGGTCGATGCGCTGGCCGCCGCCTACGCGCGCGGCTACGCCACGATTGGCGGCACCGCATACGTGTGCACCGCCGACGGGGAGGGCATGGGCGTGTCGTTGATCCAGAGCATCTTCTACGGGTTCGGGTCGCAGGTGATCGTCCCCGGGCACGGGTTCATGCTGCAGAACAGGGGATCGGGATTCGTTACCGAGGCCGGCCACCCGAACGCGTTCGCTCCGGGCAAGAGGCCGTTCCACACGATCATCCCGGCCGCGCTGCTCGACGGCGACGGCCGCTGGCGGGCGGTGTTCGGCGTGACCGGCGGGCAGTTCCAGCCGCAGGGGCACGTTCAGGTGCTGGTCAACCTGCTCGACCACGGTATGGAGCCGCAGCAGGCGCTCGATGCCCCGCGCTACCGGCTCGAGGAGGACGGGTCGGTCTCCCTCGAGCCCCCGCTGGCGTCGCTGGCCGACGCATTCGGAGGGCGCGCCGCGAGCGTCGTCGACGACCCGCACAACTTCGGGAGCGCGCACCTGATCGTGCGCGACGGCGGCGTGTACCGGGGCGGCAGCGAGCCGCGGCGCGACGGCCTCGCCCTCGGGGTGTAGGGACCTAGCCGGCCAGCGTTTGCAGCTCGCCGCTGCCGGCGCGCACGACCCGGTCGCGGCCGTCTGACTTGGCGCGGTAGAGGGCGGCGTCTGCCAGCGCGATCAGCTCGGAGCGGTCGTCGGCATCGTCGGGGTACACCGCCCAGCCGATCGAGGCAGAGAGCACGCGGCCCTCGAGCGGCTCCACGCCGAGATCCTTGACCGCCTCGCGGCTGCGCTCGAGCAGATCCGCCACGCCGCTCCCATCGCCGGTCTCCAGGATGAGGGCGAACTCCTCGCCGCCTACGCGGAACACGCGGTCCGAGGTGCGCAGGGAGCCGCGGATCGCCTCGCCGGAGCGGCGCAGGACGGTGTCGCCCTCGGGGTGGCCGAGCTGGTCGTTGACGAGCTTGAAGTGGTCGAGGTCGACCATGGCCAGCGTGAAGCCCAGACCGCGGCGGCGGGAGAGCGCGACGCGGCGGCGCAGCTCGGCCTCGAAGGCGCGGCGGTTCGGGAGCCCCGTCAGCGCGTCGTGGCCGGCGGCCCGCTCGAGCTCCTCCTGGCGCAGCACGGTGCGCCAGAGGGCGGCCAGGTGGCCGAGCAGGAGGTCGAGCGCGTGGTGGTCGTGCTCGTCGCCGCGGCCGTGGTCGAAGCAGACCGAGACGTGCAGTCCCTCCCCGGCCTCGTCGACCTGCATCGCGAACCGCGGTCGGCCGTGCGACGGATGGCCGTTCGCGGGGCCCTCGCTGATGATGAAGCAGGTGGCGCCGATCGCATCCTTGGGCACCATGTTGGCGAAGCCGATCAGCTGGCTGCGGGTGGCGGCGGCCTTGGCGCGGACGCTCCAGCCCAGCACGGATTCGATCTGGCTGCTCCAGGCGACCTCTCGCTCCCGTCGGCCGTCGGCGTCGCTGGCCAGCGTGAACGCGCGGCGGAGCAGGCGCACACCGCCGGCGAAGAGGATGATCAGGCCGAGCAGCGTGGCGACCTGCCGGACGATGTCGGCGACGTGAGCACGGAAGCGCGCCGTGCTGATGGCTCCGTGCGACTCTGCGGTGAGCGCGCCCTGTAGGGATTCCAGGCGCCGGGCGAGCGTCGCGACGCGGCCGTTCGGAGCGGGATCGGCGGAGGCGCCAAGGCCGCCGCCGCCCCGGTGCGCCGTCACGGACAGGCCTGCCGCGTGCTCCCATGAGCCGACGTCGGTGAGGATGCCGTCGAGCGCGGCGCGATCGGCCGGCCGTGCCGCGCTGCCCACCGCGTTGCGCAGGGCGGTGATGTTCGTCAGAGTGGCCCGTGCGGCCGCCTCGAACTGGGCGCGGTAGCGGGCGTCGCCCGTGACCTGGTACGCCAGCACGTCGGACGCCTGGCCCTGGATGTCCGCCGCGAGGCGCGCGGCGGCGAGCTGGGCGGACGTGGTGGCGGCGGCGCGGCGCCCGGCGTCATCGCGGAAGCCGGACGCCAGCAGGCTCGCGATCGCGACGAAGATCAGGACGGCGACGGACGCCGCGGACCAGAGGATGGCAAAGCGGCGGATCTCGGTGGAGGTCCGCTCGCCGTCGCGCACGGCTGGCCGGGCCGTGGCGGGCACGAGGGGCGTCATGGTTCTTCCATCGCCGAGGGAGGGGGCGTGCAGCATCCCCCGTCGGCGGGATTGGCCACGCTACGGCGGCGGCGAGGTCAGGGCGCGCGGCGGTCGTTCGCCACGAACGCGGCGTGCGTGACGGGCATCTTCTCGGCGAAGAAGTGCTCGACCGCCTCCGCGTAGCGGCGGATCTCCCGCTGCGCGGTCTCGGAGTTGCGGAGCGAGACGAAGTTCATCAGGCTGCGCGCGTTGACCGTCCAGTAGAACTGCGTGTAGATGGCCACGGGGAGGACGTTGCGCGCGATTTCCTTCGCGACGCCGCGTTCGAGCAGGTCGAGGTAGGTCGCGTACGCCGCCTCGTACTGCGCGCGCTGCGCCTCGCGCGTGTGCTCCGCCAAGTCGGCGTCGACCGGCTCGAACGTGTAGGCACCGGGCTTGCCGACCTGGGTGCGGACGTCCTCGGCCTCCGGCACGTAGAACTCCGCCTCGAGCTGCGAGTAGCGCGCCGACCACTCGTTGAAGGAGCCGATGCGGTGGCGCTGCCACTCCCGGCAGACGAAGATCGGGCACTTGATGTGAAAGCGGAAAGCGTTGTGCTCGGTGGGGCTGCCGTGCCGTTCTCTGATCAGGAAACGGATCAGCCCCTCCTCGCGCTCCGTCATCTCGGTGGAGTGCTGGGCGAACGACACGCGGGCGGAGTTGACCACCGAGAGGTCGTCGGCCATGCAGGCGTCGAGCCGGACGAAGCCGTGGTCGAGCACGTCGATCTGATCCGATGCCTGCACGGGATGCTCCACCGTCGCCATGATCGCAGGATACGCCCTCGCGCGGTCGGCACCCGGCGTCACGGATCCGTCACAACCCGTGCCGATCTCGTCACGATTCCGGTAAACGCCCCCGTCGGGCTTTGACTCCAATAATTGGCCCGGGAACCAACTCGGCTCAACCAGGCCGCCGACCTGTCACGATTGCGTTCCAATCATGCATCGCCGGTCCGGTGGGGCTTTGACACCAATAATTGGGTCGCCGACTTGCGGTATTGACCCCCGGCCGGGTCTGCTCAGGGTCGCAGCACGCGGCCGCCGTCGATGATCAGGCTCTGGCCGGTAAAGAAGTCCGCTTCGATGCAGTAGCGGATCGCGAGCGCCACGTCGGCCGGGTCGCCCAGCCTGCCCAGCGCCGTCTCCTCGCTGTCGCCCGACACGCCCGCCGGCATCAGCACCGGCCCGGGCGCTACGCCGCAGACCCGCACGCCGTCGCGTCCCCACGCCGCGGCGAGCGCCTTGACGAGATACATCTGTGCCGCCTTCGCTGCGCCGTGCGGCGCGAACTTCGGCCACGGCTGGACGCCGGCCACGTCGGTGATGGCGACGATGACGCCGCCTCCCTCGCTTTCCCGCATCGCGGCGTGGGCGGCCTGCGCGCCGAACATGAACCCCTTCGCGGTCGTATCCACCGCCCAATCCCAGAGCGCCTCGTCGACGGCCGCCGGGTCGGTCGGGACGAACCCGCCCGACGGTGCGTGCACGTACACGTCGAGCCCGCCCAGCGCGTCCGCCGCCTCGCCCACGAGCTGGCGCATCTGCTCCGGCTGGGTGGCGTCGGCCTGGAGCACGGCCGACCGAACTCCGAGCGCCGCGATCTCGTCGCCCGTCATCCGCGCCTGGTCGGCGGAGCTGTGGTAGCTGATCGCGACCGAGGCGCCCCCGGCTGCCAGGTCGAGTGCCACCGCCCGGCCGACCCGGTGCGCCCCGCCGGCGACCAGCACCCGTGCCCCCTCGAGCCTCACGGGAGCGCCGCCACCGCGCTGTAGTCCATTTCGCCCAGACCCATCTCGAGGGCCCGGCGGTAGGTCTGGGCGACCAGCCGCGAGGTCGGCGTACCCATCATCTGCTTCGCCAGCTCCGCGTCCTTGGCTGCGAGCGCGAGCGTGAACCGGGCCGGCGGGCCGAACTCGCCGCTCACCATCACGGGGCCCTTGTGCGTGATCGCCCGCGACGCCCCCGGGCCTGCCGCGAGCGCTTCCAGCGCCAGGTCGGGATCGATGCCGTTGTCATCCACCATCTTCAGCACCTCGGCCAGCGCCGCCGTGTTCGCCAGCATCAGCATGTTCCCGGCCAGCTTGATCGCCTGGCCGCTCCCCAACGGCCCCGTCCGGAACACCGTCCCCATCTTCGCGAGCAGCGGCTCCGCCCGGTCGACCACGTCATCCTCCCCGCCCGCATAGATCGCGAGCGTCCCGGACTCCGCCTCGCTCAGGCTGCCGCCCACCGGCGCGTCGCATACAGCGTCGAACCGCTCGTCCAGCCGAAGCGCGCAGTCCGGCCCGCTGGTCGACATGTCGATCACCGGCAGCTCCCGAGGCAGCCCGGCAGTGACCTCGTCCACCGCCTCGCCGTCGGCGACCATCACGATCGCCGCGCCGGCGCCCTCGGCCGCCCGCTCGGGCGTCGCCGCGATCGCCGGAAACCCCTCCGCCCGCTCGGGCGTCCGGTTCCACACGGTCACCTCCACGCCCTGCTGCAGCAGGCGGCGCGCCATGCGGCTTCCCATCGCGCCGAGGCCCAGGAATGCGACTCGGGAGGCTGCCATCGGCGAGTATGCTACCCAGCCGGTATCGGAACGAAGGAGTGAGTGACATGGCCTACGAGGTCCCCGCGCTTCCCTACGACTACAACGCGCTCGAGCCGCACATCGACGAGCAGACGATGCGCATCCACCACGACAAGCACCATCAGGCCTACGTGGACAAGGCGAACGCGGCCCTCGAGGGCACCGAGTGGGCGGACAAGCCCGTCGAGGAGGTGCTGAAGAACCTGTCCTCGCTCCCCGCGGACAAGCAGGGCCCGGTGCGCAACAACGCCGGCGGCCACGCCAACCACTCGCTGTTCTGGACCGTGCTCGGCCCGAACGGCGGCGGTGAGCCCTCCGGCGAGCTGGGCGACGCGATCAACCAGGCGTTCGGCGGCCTGGACGCGCTCAAGCAGCAGATGACCGACGCCGGCGTCAACCGCTTCGGCTCGGGCTGGTCGTGGCTCGTGGTCGACAACGGCGGCCTCAAGGTGACGAGCACGGCCAACCAGGACTCGCCGCTCTCGGACGGCCAGACGCCGATCCTCGGGATCGACGTGTGGGAGCACGCCTACTACCTGAAGTACCAGAACCGCCGCCCCGACTACCTGGCCGCGATCTGGAACGTGGTCGACTGGAACGCCGTCGCGGAGCGCTACGCGCAGGCGCGCTCGGCGGCTGCAGCGGTCTGAGCCGCCTGAACCAGCCATTCGCGCAGTGCGACCGGCCGGGGCGCGACGCCTCGGCCGGCCGTCGCGCGCCGCGACGAGGGGAGCGACGTGAGCGGTAAGACCGTGGTGTTCTTTCCCGAGGGTGCGTTCGGCCCGACCAACAACTGCGTCGGCATCGGCGAGCAGCTGAAGGCGCGCGGGCATCGGGTCGTCTTCATCGTCGAGGAGTCCTTCGCCGGCGCGCTGGAGGCGCGCGGGTTCGAGGAGCGCCTCATGCGCCTGGGCCCGCCTCCGGAAGTGGAGGAGGCGCCGGGCCAGTTCTGGAAGGACTTCATCCGCGACACCGCTCCGGTCTTCCGCAAGCCCACCATCGAGCAGCTCGGCGAGTTCATCCGGCCGACCTGGCAAGCCCTGCTCGACGGCTCCCGCTACGTCGAACCGCGCCTCCGCGAGATCTTCGCCGAGCTTCGCCCCGACGTGATCGTTGAGGACAACGTCCCGGCCTTCCCCGCTGTTGTCACCGCTGACGCGCCCTGGGTGCGCATCGTCTCCTGCAACCCGCTCGAGATCAAGGACGCCGGGCTTCCGCCCGCCTTCTCCGGCTACCCGGTGGCCGACCGGAGCGGCTGGGACGAGTTCACGGCCGAGTACGACCGCACCCACCGTGAGATGTGGGAGTCGTTCAATGCGTGGGTGCAGGAGCAGGGCGCCCCGCCCCTGGATGACCTCGAGTTCATCCACACGGCCGACCTCAACCTGTACGTGTATCCGGAGGAGATCGACTACCGCCGGCCGCTGCCGCTGGACGGCTCGTGGCATCGCCTGGAGTCGTGCGTTCGCGCCAGTGACAACGTGTTCGAGCTCCCCGACCAGCTCCGCCACGGCGACGGCGCGCTCATCTACCTGTCGCTCGGCTCGCTGGCGTCGGCCGACGTCGCGCTGATGGAGCGCCTGGTCGAGGTGCTGGGCCAGACGCCGCACCGGTTCATCGTCTCGAAGGGTCCGCAGCACGACCAGTACGAGCTGGCCCCCAACATGTGGGGCGAGGAGTTCCTGCCGCAGCCGGCGATCCTGCCGATGGTCGACCTGGTCATCACCCACGGCGGCAACAACACCACCACCGAGTGCTTCCACCACGGCAAGCCGATGATCGCCATGCCGGTGTTCTGGGATCAGTACGACAACGCCCAGCGCGTTGACGAGACCGGGTTCGGCGTGCGGCTGCCGACCTACACCTTCGAGCCGGAGCAGCTGACCGGCGCGATCGACCGGCTGCTGGCCGACCGGTCGCTCCACGGCCGCATGGCCGGGACGGCGCGTCGCCTGCAGGCGAATCCGGGCACCGCCGCAGCGGCCGGGCTGATTGAGCGTCTCGCTTCCTGAGCCCGCCGCGCTGGCGGCCGAGATCGCGGCCGCTCGATGGTACGGCGGGAAGGGCGCCCGCATCGCCGGCGTGGAGGAGGAGGACCGCCTGGAGCTGGACGGGGGCGCGGCCCTGCACGTGCTGCGCGTCGAGGCCGAGCTGCGCCCGCCCGAGCGCTACCTGTTCCTGACCGGCGAGGACCGGCTCGCCCCCCCGGTGCTCGACGCAATCGTCCACGGCCGCACCGCCGGCGACTGGTCGTTCGAGCCGGGCGTCGTGCTGCCCGGCCTTCTGCCTCGCGAGCCCGTCCAGCGGCCGATCGGGCTCGACCAGTCGAACACCACGCTCGTGATCGGCGAGCGCCTCGCACTCAAGCTGTACCGGCGGCTCGAGCGCGGCTCGCACCCGGACATCGAGATCGGCCGCTACCTGACCGAGCAGGCGAGCGTGGCGTTCGTGCCGGCCTATGCCGGCTGCGTCCGCTGGCGCGGCCACGCGATCGCGCTGCTGCAGGCCTACGTGTCCGGCGCCGAGGACGGCTGGACGTGGGCGGCGCGGGCGGTGCAGGAGGGCGACGTCGCCGACATCGGGCGCCTGGGTGCGAACACCGCGACGCTGCACGCCGCGCTGGCGCAGATGGCCTCCCGGCCGGCCACCCCAGAGGAGGTCGAGGGATGGACGCGGTCAGCGGGGCACCAGCTGGACACGGCGCTCGAGCTGGTCGGCGGCGATGCAGGCCACGAGCTGGCCGGCTACGCGCCACGGCTGCGCGAGGAGTTCGAGGCGCTCCGGCCCGCGGAGCCGCCGCTGCTCACCCGCGTCCACGGCGACTACCACATCGGCCAGATCCTGCGATCGGCCGACGGCCTCCGCGTCGTCGACTTCGAGGGTGAGCCGACGAAGGGCCTCGCCGAGCGAAGCGCGCTCGGCACGCCGCTGCGTGACGTCGCCGCGATGCTCCGCTCGTTCGACCACCTCGCGCGTCATGTCGACCGCGATCTGATGCCCGGCCGCACGCGCGACATCGAGCGCTGGATCGTCGACGCTCGCGAGGCGTTCCTCGACACCTACGGCGATCACGACGCCCGCCTGCTGCGCGCGCTGGAGATGGAGAAGGAGACCTACGAGTTCATCTATGCGGCCACCTTCCTCCCCGAGTGGATGTACGCCGCCGTCGGAGGCATGCGCTGGCTGATGGGGGCGCGCGCGGAGTGAACGCCGAGGGGTTCCTCGCCGACATCCTGGCCGAGCCGGACGCGCTGCGTCGCGTGGCGGAGCATCACGGCGCGGCGCGCCTCGAGCGCCTGCTCGACCGCCCGCGGGTGCTGTTCATCGGCATGGGCAGCTCACGCTTCGCGGCCCTCACGGCGGTCGCTGACCTGCGCTCGCGCGGCGTCGACGCCCACGCGGAGCTGGCCTCGACGGGCCTGCCCCAGCCGCCCTCTCAGGGCACGGTCTGCGTCGCGATCTCCGCCTCCGGCTCGTCGGCCGAGACGGTGGCCGCGCTGCGCCGCCACCGCCGGCGAAGCACGGTGGTCGCCGTGACCAACGCCCCGCTCGGCGAGCTGTCGGCGCTCGCCGACATGTCGGTCGACGTCCTGGCAGGCCCCGAGAAGGGCGGCGTCGCCTGCCGCAGCTTCGCGTGCACGCAGGCGGTGCTGGCACTGATGCGGGGCGTCGCCGCCGACCGCGTCCGCCGTGCCGCGGACGCGGTGCAGAGCGTGATCGAGGAGCGGCGCGTCTGGCTCGACGACCTCGCCGCGCTCGCCGAGGAGGCGCGTGGGGTGTGGGTGGCGGCGCCCGCCGAGCGGATCGGCACCGCCGAGCAGTCGGCGCTGATGCTGCGCGAGGGCCCGAGGATCGTCGCCGACGCGTGCGAGACCGGCGACTGGCTGCACGTCGACGTGTACCTGACCAAGCGGCCCTCCTACATGCTGCTCCTGCACAGCGGTTCGCCCTACGACGGGGAGGTGGCCGGGTGGCGCTCGGAGCGGGACTTCGAGCTGATCAGCATCGGCGCGCCGGTGGCCGGTTCGACCGGGGCGGTCGCGTTTCCGGGAGCGGACGACCCGGTCGTCGCCTCCATCGCCGGCACGGTCGTCGCCGAGCTGCTTGCCGCCGAGCTGTGGCGGAGGCATCCGATTTGACCGGGATCGCACCCGGTCCCGACGGCCGGCCCCGCTGCTGGTGGGGCGTCTCGGCGCCCGACTACCTCGAGTACCACGACGGCGAGTGGGGCCGCCCGGTGCGAGACGACCGTGGGATGTATGAGCGCCTCACCCTCGAGGCGTTCCAGTCGGGGCTGTCCTGGCTGACGATCCTGCGCAAACGGGAGAACTTCCGGTCGGCATTCGCCGGGTTCGAGGTCCGTCGCGTCGCACGGTTCGACGACGGCGACCGGGCGAGGCTGATGGCGGACGCCGGCATCGTCCGCAACCGGGCGAAGATCGACGCCGCGATCGCGAACGCCGTCGCCGCCTCGGCGATGGAGGACGCGGGTGAATCGCTCGCGGAGCTGGTCTGGTCGCACGCGCCGGCGGCGCCGGCCCGCGCGCCCGAGCCGGGCGAGATCGCCGCCGAGACGCCGGAGTCACGCACGCTCGCGCGCGAGCTGAAGCGCCGCGGCTTCCGGTTCGTCGGGCCGACGACGGTCTACTCCACGATGCAGGCGTGCGGCGTGGTCAACGACCACCTCGCCGGGTGCTGCGTGCGCGACGATGTGGAGCGGGAGCGCCATGAGGCGAGCCCCAGGGTAGGGTTGCGCCCGTGAGCCTCCCGAACTGGATCTCGCTCGGCCGGATCCTGCTCATCCCCGTGTTCATGGTTGCCCTTCTGGGCAACATCCAGTACGGCGATGTGATCGCCGTGGTCGTGTTCAGCCTGGCCGCGGCCAGCGACTCCCTCGACGGATATCTCGCGCGCTCCCGCCGGCAGGTGACCACGGTCGGGAAGCTGCTCGATCCGCTTGCAGACAAGCTCCTGATCTCGGCCGCGCTGATCTCGCTGGTCGAGCTCGACCGGGTGGCCGCGTGGGTGGCGATGGTGATCATCGCCCGCGAGTTCGCCGTGACCGGCCTGCGGCTGATCGCCGCCGCCGAGCACGTCGTCATCGCCGCCTCGCCCTGGGGCAAGATCAAGACCACCGTGCAGGTGGCCGCGATCATCGCCCTGATCGTCGACGACCCGCCCCACACCGTCACCACCGTGCTGGTCGCGGTGGCGGTGGCGGCCACCATCTGGTCGGGCATGGAGTACTTCATCTCGGCGCGCGACCTGCTCCGGAGCCCCGCGTGACCGACGCGTTGCTGGCGATCGCCATCGGATACGTGCTCGGCTCCTGCCCGTTCGGCTACTGGGCCGGGCGTCTGAAGGGCGTCGACCTGCGCACGCAGGGCAGCGGCAACATCGGCGGCACGAACGCCATCCGCGTGCTCGGCCCCCGGGTCGGCGTGCCGGCGCTCCTGCTCGACATCGCGAAGGGCGCCGCGGCGGTGCTGATCGCCTCCCAGCTGGGCGGCACCGGCACCGAGGTGCTCGCGGCCGC
>DASSEV010000053.1:0-103150 GCA_035695105.1 Gaiellales bacterium | reverse complement strand
GGGCCCAGAAGGCCGCGATCGAGTCGCAGCTCAACCAGCGCCAGCAGCTGCTCGCAAGCGTGAAGGGCAGCCTCCGCCGGGAGATCGCGCGCCGTGACGCCGCACGCGCCGCTGCGGCCGCCCGCCAGGCGGCTGCGGTCGCTCAGCAGCAACAGCAGCAGGAGTCGAGCGGTGGCGGCGGCGGCAGTACGGGTGACAGCGGTGGCGGCGGCGGTAGCAGCGGCGGGAGCGGCGGTGGCAGCTACAACCCACCGCCGGCGGGGACGCTCGGCCAGCAGGCGGCCGCGCTCGCGCAGCAGTACCTGGGCGTGCCCTACGTCTGGGGAGGCGCGTCCCCGTCGGGGTTCGACTGCTCCGGACTGGTGGTCTACGTGTACGGCCAGCTCGGCGTGCCGCTGCCCCACTACACCGTCTCCCTCTGGAGCTCCGGCGCCCACGTATCGCGCAGCGACCTCGCGCCCGGCGACCTGGTCTTCTTCTACAACCTCGACCACGTCGGCATCTACATCGGCGGGGGCGTCTTCATCCACGCGCCGCACACCGGCACCGTTGTCCAGTATGGGAACCTGAACGATCCCTGGTACTCGTCGGCCTACGACGGCGCCGTGCGAATCTCAGGTTAAGACGGCGTAAGAACTGCGTTCGGGCCGTTCGAACCCCCTATTCACCGCGGGCTGAGGGGGATATATTGGGCCTACGATCACCTCAAACCGGGGATTCCTCGGATTCGTCGTAGAGCGTACGGTGAAGACGGGCCCGGGATGGGAGCGGGGTCTATCCGAAGAGTGGTCGATGATGAACAGCGACGCTTAATCCGGCCTCAACCGGTCCGGCGTAGAACCTGAACCGGCCGCGGACGGGAATAGCGTCCCAAGCACGAACGTTTCAGAGAACACGGCGGCCGGGGCACGGCTTGCCTTGAACACGTGAGCGAGGAGATTCGAATGACTGACCAGGTCGTCATCGAGCCGGAAGCCCGGCTCCTTGTCGAGCTCGGCCAGGAGCGCGGAGTGCTGTACGAGGACGAGCTGCTCGGGCTGGCCCAGGAGATCGACCTCGATGCGGACGACATCCAGGCGCTTCGCGACGAGCTGGCGAGCCTCGGGGTCGACATCGTCGAGCCGCCGGCGCCGGAGGAGCGCGTCGAGGTGGTCGACGTCGAGATCGCGACGACCAACAGCCTTGATCTGTTCCTGCGCCAGGCCGGCCGCTACCCGCTGCTGACCAAGGACGAAGAGGTGCAGCTGGCCAAGGCCATCGAGAGCGGCGACCTAATCGCCAAGCGCCGGATGATCGAGTCCAACCTGCGCCTTGTGGTGTCGATCGCGAAGCAGTACCGCGGCCAGGGCGTGCCGTTCCTCGACCTGATCCAGGAGGGCGTGCTGGGGCTGAACCGAGCGGTCGAGAAGTTCGACTGGCGGCGCGACCTCAAGTTCTCCACCTACGCGACGTGGTGGATCCGCCAGGCGGTGCAGCGGTCGATCGCCAACAGCGGTCGCACGATCCGCCTGCCCGTCCACGTCTCCGACCGCCTGCGCGCGATCGAGCGCTCGCGCCGGTCGCTGGAGGCGAGCCTCGGACGCGAGCCGACCGACGAGGAGATCGCGAAGGCGGCTGAGCTGACCGTCGACGCGGTGGCCGAGACGCTCAGCCTGGCCCGCAAGACCGTCTCGATGCACGAGCCGGTGGGCGAGGACGGCGACTCCGAGCTGGGCGACATGATCGCCGATCCGGACGCCGGCAACCCGGAGGAGCTGGCCGAGGCGCAGCTGCGGCACGAGAAGCTGCGCGAGGGGCTGGCCCGCCTGGGCGAGCGCAAGCGCCTGATCCTGGAGCTGCGGTTCGGCCTCGACGGCAACGACCCGCGCAACCTCGAGGAGATCGGGCGGATCGTCGGGCTCACCCGCGAGCGGGTGCGCCAGCTGGAGGCCGAGGCGCTGCGCGAGCTGGCCGCGTCCGCCGACATGCAGCCGCTGCGCGCCGCGTAGCAGTCACAGGTACGAAGCCACATCGAGGGCCCTCCACGGAGGGCCCTCGATCGTTCTCCGGCCGGCCTCAGGCCGGACCCGGTTCTCCGCCCGTCGCATAGCTGATCAGCTCGAGCAGGGTGCCGTCCGGATCGTGGAAGTAGACGCTCGTCCCCGTGCCGCGCGCGCCGTCGCGCGCTACCGGGCCCTCGATGATCTCGACGCCGTGCGAGCGCAGGTGCTCGACCGCCGACTCGGGCGTCCCCGGCCAGACGAAGCAGAGGTCGCTGCCTCCCGCCGGCGTCGGCCCGTCGGGCACCGGGTAGGCGTCGAATCCCGGCCCGTGCACGTTCAGCTGGGCGTTGCCGAACCGGTAGGCGAACACCGGCCCGCGCGGCACGATCTCGGCGCCCAGCACGTCGCGGTAGAAGGCGTTCGACCGCTCCCAGTCGGAGATCGTGACGACCGTGTGGTCGAGGTCGAGCCTCACAGCACGTAGGGGACCCGGTGCTTCCACGCCACCGAGTCGACCCGCGCCTTGACCCGGGCGACCACCTCGCGTTCGACGCCGCTTCGCTCCGCGGCCGCGTCGACGTCGAGCTTCAGCTCCTCGAGGCAGACGATAGCCAGGTCGGCATCGCGGTAGGTGAACCCGAGCTCGTCCTCGTCGGTCTGCCCGCCCCAGAGCCCCGCAGTCGGGTGCTTGACGAGCACGGACTCGGGCTGCCCCATCAACTCGGCGGCGACCTTCACCTCGGTCTTGTAGAGATCCCAGATCGGCTCGACGTCCGAGGCGGCGTCCCCGAACCGGGTAAAGTAGCCGAGGTAGTACTCGCTGCGGTTCTCTGTGCCGAGCACCAGCCCGCCCCGCTCCTGGCCGAGGTCGTAGATCATGATCATCCGAGCCCGGGCGCTCGCGTTGCCAAAGCGCATCGGCGCGTCGGGTACCGTCGGCCGGGCCGTCACGATGCCATCCAGGATCGGCTCGATCGAGGCGGTCAGGAAGTTCTCCTCCGGCAGGCCGGCCGCCTCGGCGCAGGCGCGGGCGTCGTCGACGTGCACCTGGTCGGTGTGCCGCGAAGGCAGCGTGATGGCGGTGATGTTCTCGGACCCGAGCGCCTCTGCGGCGATGGCCAGCGAGAGCGCCGAGTCGACTCCTCCCGACAGCCCGATCACCGCCCGCGAGAACCCGGCGCCGGTGACCGTGTCGCGCAGCCGCTCGACCTTGTCGGCGAGCAGCGGCTCGAGCTGCTCCCGGCCGCGCAGGAGGTTCCCGATGTCAGCATGTCCGTCAGGCATGTGTCAGCTCGCTCCGCAACGCCTCGACGGCCGCCGAGAGCGACGGCCGCACGGTAGCCGGATCGCGCAGCGCACGCACCCGCTCCGGCTGGGCCGCTACCTCGGTGCGCGCGCGGTCGCGGATGTCGTCCAGCGGCGGCGCCTCCGCCGGCCTCCCGCCGTCGCGCATGACGGGCTGCAGGAGCGGCGTTCCGTCAAGCGGCTCGCCGGCCAGCCCGATCACGTCGCCGGCCTCAGACCGGAAGACCTGGTGCCGGCCGGGCAGCGTCGCCTTGCGGGACGAGCGCTTCATCACCGGACGGCCGGCGCTCTCCACCAGCTTGTAGACGCCGCCCAGCGCCGAGACGTCTCCGCCGGTGACCAGCCGCGTGCCCGCGCCGAACCCGTCGATCGGGGCACCGCGTCCGACCAGCTCCGCGATCCGGTACTCGTCGAGATCGCCCGAGCAGAAGATGCCGGTCGCATCGAGACCCGCCTCGTCGAGCACCGCGCGGACCTCCCGCGACAGCTCGTCGACGTCGCCCGAGTCGAGCCGAACCGCGGCCGGTGCGATGCCGGTGGTGGACGCCGCCTGAGCCGCCAGACGAGCGCCGTGGATGGTCTCGTAGGTGTCGATCAGCAGGGTCGGGCGCACCGGCTGGTCACGCAGGAACGCGCAGTAGGCGTCGAGCTCGGACGGGAACCCCATCACGTAGCTGTGGGACATCGTCCCCGTCGTCGGAATCCCCCACTCGTAGCCGGCTGCCACCGTCGCCGTGGCGATCACGCCGCCGATGTACGAGCTGCGCGCGGCCAGCACGCCCGCCTCGCCCCCGTGCGCGCGCCGGAAGCCGAAGTCGACCACCGGACGGCCGGCCGCGGCCTGCACGATGCGGGCCGCCTTCGTCGCGATCAGCGTCTGGAAGTTGATGAGGTTGAGCAGGAACGACTCGGCCAGCTGGCAGACCAGGCGCGGGCCCTCGATGCGCAGGATCGGCTCGTTGGCGAAAGCGACCGTGCCCTCGGGCATCGCGTCGATGTCGCCCTCGAACCGCACGCCGGCGAGCACGTCGAGCAGCGGCCGTTCGCAGGTGTGCGACCGCTCCAGGTACTCAAGCGAGTCCCCGTCGAAGTGCAGATCCTCCAGGTAGCGAAGCGCGGTCTCGAGCCCCGCCGTGAGCAGATAGCCGCGCTGCTCCGGCAGCTCCCGGACGAACAGCTCGAACGCCACGCGGTCGTCGGCCCGGCCCTGCGCCAGATACGAGGCGGCCATGGCCAGCTGGTAGCGGTCTGTGAGCAGCTCGGGTGGGACGCAGGGCCTCATGTCGCCCTCCGGTAGCGCGCACTCTCGGCCAGGATCAGCGGGCGGCGCTCGGCGAACCTGTAGAGCGTCGCCGGCCGCCCCCCGGTCGGTCGTTCTCCGGCCTCGGCGAGCACGCCCCAGCCGAGCGCGATCCGCCGGAAGTTGTTCGGCTCGAACGCGCGCCCGATGCCCGCCTCGTAGACGTGGCGCAGCTCGCTCATGGTGAACCGGTCGGGCAGCATGCTCCAGGCCACGTTCTGGTATTCGAGCTTGTAGGCCAGCCGCTGGCGGGCGTACTGAAGGATGCGGTCGTGGTCAAACGCGAGCACCGGCCCGCCCTCGATCTCGCCGAGCAGCTCCTCGAGCGGGCGCCATGCCGCCTCGCGCGCGTCGGAGCCCGGACGGAGGGTCACCCGCGCGCCGTCCACCAGCGCCAGGTAGCAGCAGGAGATGACGCGGCCGCGCGGGTCGCGATCGAGCTCCGAGAACGTCGCCAGCTGCTCCATGAAGACGTCGGATACGCCGGTCTCCTCGCGGAGCTCGCGGACGGCGGCCTGCTCCAGGGTCTCGCCCGTGTCGAGGCCTCCTCCGGGCAGCGCCCAGTAGCTCTCGTACGGGTCGTAGCGACGGCGCACCAGCAGCACCTGCATCGCCCCGTCGAGGAACGCGAACGCCGCCACATCGGCGGCCACCTTCACGGTTGAGCCGTTGGCCACTTATAGACCTCGTGACCGATAGTAGCGGGTGGCGCGAGCCTCAGCGCGACGGCGAGACGAGCACGGTCCGCGTCGACGTGTAGAAGTCGCGTGCGGCCCGCCCCTGCTCGCGGGGCCCGTAACCGGAGGCCTTCTCGCCCCCGAAGGGCACGTGGAAGTCGACGCCGGCGGTGGGCTGGTTGATGCGGATGAGGCCCGTGTCGAGCCCACGGACAAGCTCGAGGGCGCGGTCGAGATCGCGCGTGTAGACCGCGGTCGACAGGCCGTAGCGCACGCTGCGCGTGATCTCGGCGGCATGGTTTGAGTCGCGCGCCCCGAGCACGGCACAGACCGGGGCGAACACCTCCTTCTGCGCGACCTCCGCTCCCGGGTCGTCGACCTCGATCAGCGTCGGCGCGAGGTAGTGGCCGGGCGCATCGAGCTCGCGGCCGCCGGTGAGGAGCCGGCCGCCGGCCTCGACCGCACGGCCGACGGCCGCCGTGGCCGCGGAGCGCGCCTCGGAGCTGATCAGCGGGCCGACCTGGCAGCCGGGATCCTCGGGGTGCTCCACCGGCATCACCTCGACGGCGGCCACCAGCGCCTCGCGCATCGCGGGCAGCACCGCCGCCTCGCAGACGACACGGCCAGTGGCGGTGCACTTCTGGCCCGCGTAGCCCATGGCGGCGGATGCGATCATGGCGGCGGCCGCCTCGACGTCGGCGTCGGCCAGGACGATCGACGCGTTCTGTCCACCCATCTCGCACTGCGCCGCAGCCCCGCGCTCGGCGAGGGCGACCGCGACGCCACGGCCCACGCGGTCCGAGCCGGTGAAGGACACCGCCGAGACGTCGCCATGGGCGACCAGCGCGGCACCGGCTTCGCCGCCGCCCTGGGCGAGCTGGAGCACGCCGTCGGGCAGGTGCGGCTCGAGGAGGCCGCTGAGGGCGGCTGCGCATGCGGGCGCGTGCTCGCTCGGCTTCCAGACGCAGGCGTTGCCGTAGGCCAGGGCGGGAGCGAGCTTCCAGACGGGAATGGCGACCGGGAAGTTCCATGGCGTGATCAGCCCCACCACGCCGCGCGGCGCGCGCCGGGTGACGAGCAGGGAGCGACCGTCGGCGGGCGGGTACGACTCGCCCTCGGGGTCGAGCACGACGCCAGCGTAGAAGCGGAGGATGGCCACGGCGCGGGCGACCTCGCCGCGCGATTCGGTGATCGGCTTTCCGACCTCGCGGACGATCAGGGCGGCAAACTCGTCTGCGCGTGCGGCGAGCGTATCGGCGGCCGCGCGGAGCGCCTCACCACGGGCGGCCGCAGGTAGGAGCCCGTACGCACCGGCGGCTGCGCGGGCGGCCGCGACCGCCCGGTCGACCTCGATGCCGCCGGAGGGCGCCACGGCGGCCACGACGTCGTCGGGGTTCGCCGGGTTGCGGCTGACGATCTCGGCAGCGCTCACCGCGGCCGGCGCTACTTCGAGACGTGGACGACGAACGCGAGCGTCAGGAGCAGCACTGCGAAGGTCAGCAGCACCCACCACCGCGAATACGATTCGTTCACCCCGAGCCCCTCTCGTCGTCGTCCGTCGAGCGCGGAGTCTATCCGGACGGGGGGCCGGTCGGGTCGCTAGGCGGCGCGCCGGCTGCCGAGCGGGAACGAGGTCCTCCCCCGCCCCGCCCGCTTGCTGGCGTACATCCCGGTGTCGGCGGCGGTCAGCAGCGACGCCGGATCCGAGCCGTCGTCGGGGAACAAGGCGATGCCGACGCTGGCGGTGGTCTGGAAGGCCATGCCCGCACCCTCGAACGGTTGCGCGAGGCCCTCGTGCACCCGGTCCGCTACCGCCGACGCGACGTTCGCCGCCGCCTCGGCCGGCAGGTCGCCGAGCACGATCACGAACTCGTCGCCGCCCAGCCGCACCACCAGGTCGCCGGCACGGGCGGCGGAGCGCAGCCGAGCCGCGACGTCGCACAGGAACACGTCGCCCGCCTCGTGCCCGTAGGTGTCGTTCACGCTCTTGAAGCGGTCGACGTCGAGGTAGAGCAGCGCGGCCGCGCTCCCGTCGTGCCGTGCCCGGACGAGCACCAGCTCCAGATGCTGCTCGAGCATCGCGCGGTTGGGCAGGCCCGTGAGCGGGTCGTGATAGGCCATGAACGTGACCTGCTCCTCCCGCTGCTTGCGCTCGGTGATGTCGCGCACGAAGGCGTTCAGCGTCAGCGACCCGTCGACCAGCATCGGCCACAGCCGCATCTCGGCGGCGAAGTCCCCACGCGCCGCGTTTCGCGCGACCAGCTCGACCGTGGCCTCTCCGTCGGTGCCGAGCGAGCCGAGTCCGCGTTCGAGGATCTCGCGTCCGGAATCGGTCACGACCAGCTCGAACACGTTCGCGCCGACCGCCTCGTTCCGCGGCACGCCGAAGATCTGCTCGGCGGCCCGGTTCCACTCCTGGATGACGCCGTCGCCGTCGGCCGAGAGGAACGCATCGCTGGTCGTCTCGATGATCGCGCGCGATCGGTGCTCGCTCTCCCGCAGCCGCAGCTCCGCCTGCTTTCGCAGGCTGATGTCCGCATCGCGGATCTGCACGCCGATCTGCACGCCGTCCTCGTCGTGCAGCGGGCTGCCCGCGCTCCAGCACCACTTCTCGGTGCCGTCGCGGTTGATGATCCGGAACTCCGCGCCGGTGTAGCCCTGCCCCTCGAACAGCGCCCGCCACAGCTCCAGCATGCGCGGCGCGTCCGCGGGGTGCACGTCGTCCAGCGTGTTCTGCTCGAACAGCTCGGCCACTGTGTAGCCGGTCAGTCCTTCGACCGACGGCGTCACCCACAGCAGCCGATGGTCCATGCCATACACGAAGATGACGTCGGTCATGTTGTCGGTGATCGTCCGCAGCCGGCGCTCCGACTCGACCACAGCGGCCTCCGCCTGGCGGCGCTCGGTGATGTCGGCGCAGGTGCCGATGAACCCGGTCACCGCACCGTCCCAATCGCGCATCGGCACGCCGATCGCGTGCGCCCACACGACGCTGCCGTCCGGACGCTGGAACCGGAACTCGCCGGAGAACTGCTCGCCCGCCTCGCGCGCCGCGCGCCAGTCGGCCGAGACACGCGGCCGGTCGTCAGGATGGATCGCCGTGCCCCACCCCGTGCCGGCCGCCTCGTCGCCAGTCATGCCGGTCATCTCCGTCCAGCGCTCGTTCACATAGGTGCATCCCCCCGCCGCGTCGGTCTGGAAGATCCCCACCGGGGCGTGCTGGGACAGCGTCCGGAACCGCTCCTCGCTCGCCCGCAGGTTTGCCTCCGCCGTGCGGCGATCGGTGATGTCCTGGCCGATGCTGGCCGCGCCGAACACCGTGCCGTCGCCGTTTCGCAGGATCGTGTTGCTCCACGCGATCAGCCGCACGCGGCCGTCGGGCGTCGCGATCGAGTTCTCGTCCTGGCGGACGATCCGGCCTGCCCGCAGCTCGCCGTAGAAGTGCTCGACCACCTCGGCGTCGGCGTCGGCGCTCAGCGTCTCGATCCAGTCGTGGCCGATCAGCTCCGACGGGGTGCGTCCGGACGCGGCGGCGAGCGCATGGTTGAGGTAGAGGATGCGCCCCTCCACGTCGGTGATCGTGGCCAGCAGGTCGACGTTGTCGAACACGTCGCGCAGCCGCTGCTCGGACTCGCGCAGCGCGCGCTCGGCCGCGAGCCGCTCGGTGACGTCGTCGCACGTGCCCTCGAAACCCACCAGCCGGCCGTGGCCGTCCCACACCGGCACGGCGAGCTGGACGATCGACCGCACCTCGCCGGTCGGGCGCACCAGCCGGCAGGCGACCTGGAACGGGCGCGGGCGCGCGGCCGCGCTGTCCCACACCTGCTGCACCAGCTGGCGGTCGTCCGGATGCACGTGCGCGATCCAGCCTGCCTCGTCGAGATCATCGGGCGCGATCCCGGCGATCTGGTAGACGCGCGGGTTCACGTACGTCACCCAGCCTGCCGGGTCGCTGCGGAAGATGCCGATCGGGGCATGCTCCGCGAGCGAACGGAAGCGCTGCTCGGCCTGGCGGATCTCGGTGATGTCGTGGGCCACGCCGTGGGCGCCGACCGGCTGTCCGCGCTTGTCGTGCGACACGCTGCCGGTGACGTGCAGCCAGAGCTCGTGACCGTCCAGCGTGTGCACCTGCACCTGCAGATCGGCCGCCCCCTCGGCGAGCATCCGGCTCACGAACGCGTCGTCCGGCAGCTGGAACAGCTCGTTGATGCCCTCGACCTGGCCGAACAGGCGCTGCGCGTGGTCGTTCACATAGGTCAGCGCGCCCCGCCGGTCGATCTCCCAGATCACGGCCTGAAGGTCGGTGCTGAGGCGCGCGAAGCGCTGGCGCTGCGCGTCGAAGCGGCCGACGGCAACGTGCACGCCGACCGACAGCGTGGTGGCGATGAAGATGCGGGCGATGATCGATACGCCGTCGCCGGCCGGGTGATAGGCCTCGAGGGCCGCGTAGCCGACGATGTCGACCAGCCATGCGGCAAGCAACCAGCCGCCGCTGAGAAGGGCTGCCGCCTCGAGCATCGAGATCGCCACCAGCCCGAACAGCAGCCGGTTGTGATCGTCGGGATAGGCGGCCATCGCGGCCACGGCGATGGGAGCGTCCAGCTTCGCGGCGAGGCCGGGCAGCCGTGCGGACTGCGGACGCAGCCACTGCAGCACGCCCGTGCCGACGACGGTGGATGCGAGCGCGAGGATGATCGCGTACTGCGCGGGCGTGCTCCCGGCCCATCCGAAGGGGAACAGCGCGAGCGCGACGCCGATCACGATGCGCCCGGACGCCACCCCCTGGGTCAGGCGGTCGGGCGAGGCCGTGTCACGTCCGGGCAGAGTCATTGGCAGGCGGGCGCTGCAGGTGCGGGGGGAACGCTCCCTGTCAATCGTCCGAAAATGCACATGATTGAGGAGGCGAACGCTTAACCGTCGATAGCACCTTCCTCAGTCACGCGGGCGCCCCGGTGGGGCACAATCGGCCATGGCCGAGATGGAGCAGCTGGTCTGCGTGGTCACCGGCGGAAGCCGCGGCATCGGCCGCGCGGTCGTCATGCGCCTGGGCGCGGCAGGCTGCCGGATGGTCATCAACTGCCGCAGCGCGGTTGGCGAGGCCGAGGCGCTGGCAGCAGAGCTCGAGGCAGCCGGCGGCGCGGCGATCGTCGTGCCCGGATCCATCGCCGAGCCCGCGACCGGCGCCGCGGTCGCGCACGCGGCGGAGGAGCGGTTCGGGCGGGTGGACGTGCTCGTCAACAACGCCGGGATCACGGACGACGCGACGCTCCGCCGCATGACCGACGAGCAGTTCACCGAGGTGGTGCAGACGAACCTGATCGGCACCCACCGCGTCACCAGGGCGGTGATCGACGGCATGTGCGATCGCGGCTTCGGCCGCATCATCACGGTCTCGAGCTTCGTCGGGCAGCTCGGCAACTTCGGCCAGAGCAACTACGCGGCGACGAAGGCGGGGCTGATCGGGTGGACGAAGACGCTGGCGCTCGAGGTGGCCCGGCACGGCGTCACGGTCAACTGCGTCTGCCCCGGGTTCATCGACACGGACATGCTGCGGGGCGTGCCCGAGCACGTGCTGGAGCGGCTGGTAGCGCGCATCCCGCTCGGCCGCTTCGGCGATGCCGACGAGGTGGCCCGCGGGGTCGAGTACCTCGTCCGCGACGGCGGCTACATCACCGGGAGCTGCCTCAACATCAACGGAGGGCTGTACATGTGAGCGTGTCCGTAGGAGACCGGGCGGAGACGACGAGAACGGTGACCGAGGCGCTGCTCGAGCACTTCGCCGAGGCGACGGGCGACCGGAACCCGATCCACTTCGACGAGGACTATGCGGCGGCCACGCGGTTTCGCGGCCGCATCGCCCACGGGCTGCTGGTCGGCGGCGTCATCTCCTCGCTGCTGGCGAACGAGCTGCCAGGCCCGGGCACGGTGTACCTCGGCCAGGAGTTGTCGTTCCGCGCACCGGTGCGGATCGGCGACGAGGTGCGCTGCGAGGTCGAGGTGACCGAGGTGGGCGAGCGCGGGCGCGTGACGCTGGCGACGCGGGCCTGGGTGGGAGACACGCTGGTGGTGGACGGCGTCGCGCGCGTGCTCGCGCCGGGCTGAGACGAACCCGAACCGCAGATGCAGTGATGGCCCGGAACGCGTCGTGGGTGATGGGACGGCTTCGCGGCCCGTCGCGGTGGGGCGTGGTGCACGCGCGGGACGATGGCGTGAATGACGGCGGACGCCAGCCCCGCCACCGGCGTCGCGAACTGGACGAGCGAGCAGGCTGCGATCAGCGCAATGGCGACCAGTGCGCTGTACTCGACGCTCCCCTGTCCCCGATCCATACGAAGACGCTAGGCGCCTTGACGTCACACGCGTGTGACGAACCGCGTCGGCTGGGTCACATACTGCCGGCGATCACCGGCCCAACCGAGTGGGCGGCAACCAATGCAAGGGCTGTCATCACCGGCAGCAGCGCGGCAGGCACGAGCAGGAACACGACCACGAGCAGGATCCGGGGGGAGGCACGCGCGGCTCGCTCCTGGATACGTCGCGTATGCTCGGTGCGGGCACGGCCGGCCTGCCGCCGGAGCACGTCTGCGAGCGGCACCCCCAGGCGGTCGCTCATCCGAAGCGCCGCTCCGAGCCGGCGCAGCGAAGGTGAGGCGGTGCGCTCGGCAAGGTCGGTCAGCTCCGCCTGGCGCCGTTGCCCCAGGCGCAGGTTCGCGAGCGCGACCTGGAGCTCTTCGTGCAGCGCTCCCCTCGAGACCTCGGCGGCGAGGCCGATCGCATCGTCCATGGGAATGCCCGCGGCCACGGCTGATGCGATCAGATCCAGCGCCAGCGGTGCCTGATGCTCGATTTCGTCGGCCCGCGCACGGGCGGCCGCGCGCAGCCACAGGTCGGGGAACATCCACCCGAACCCGGCGCATGCGATCCCGGCGACGAGGCCGATCACGGACATCGTTGTCGCGGCGGCGATCAGGCCGGCTGCGCCGAATACGACGACCGAGCCGGCCCGCAGTTCGTCTCGATCCCCCACCTCGGCAGCCCGAAAGGCATGGCCAATGGCGGGCGGAGCCGGCGGGCGAATGCCGGCGGCTCGTGCATGACGTCCGACGGCCGCGAGCAGCCCGAGCCGCTTGCCTGGGGCGCGCCCCGACCCGTTGAGGGCGCGGTCACGGCGCCACGACATGACCGCCTGGAAGCCGGCGCCGGCGGCAAGGACGAGCAGCGCCAGCTGCGTCATCCCGCCACCGCAGCCAGCCGGCGGACGACCGCCAGCCCGAAGCCGGTGAGGCCGGCGGAGACCGCGAGTGCAGCCAGGCCGACAGACGATCCGACGAGCGCTGCGAACGCCGCCCGGTCGATCAGGGCAAGGGCGCCGACCGCGACGAGCGGCATTGCCGAGACCATGCGGGCGGTTGCGCGTGCCTGGGCCGTCAGCATCGCCGCCGTGCGCCGCTGAGCTTCGCGCTCCACGAGTGCCTCTGCCAGCCCATCGAGCAGCGCTGCGAGGTCGCCGCCCGCGCGGAGCTGAGCGCCGACCGCCACGGCGAGGATGTCGCCGCCGTCTCCGCCGATCGACGCCAGCGCCTCGGACGGAGCTGCGCCGAGCCGCACCGCGGCGTCGGCCGTGCGAACAGCCGACCGGATCGGCTCTGGCAGATCCGCCGCGACGTCGGGAAGCGCCTGGGCAAGCGTTCGGCCGGCGCGAACGTGTGCGGCCAGTTCCGAGGCCATCAGGTGCAGCTGGTCGGAGATCGCCCGATGACGGCGACGCGCCGCGAGCCCCGCCGTCAGCCGCCGCACCGCTCCGCCCACAGGGTCTCGATCAGATCTGCATCCAGGCGGCGCAGGAGTCCGCGCCCGCGGTCCCATCCCTCGACAGCGCGCACCGACCGGGTGCCGTCCGCCCCGCGAACCAGCTGAACGATGACGTCGACCGCCGACCTGACATGGTCTCGGACGGCGGCATGCGGCAGGTCGAGACCGGCCATAAGCACCATGGTCTCGATCCGCCGCAGCGCATCTGCGGTCGAGGACGCGTGCACCGTCGTCAGGGACCCATCGTGCCCGGTCGTCATCGCCTGCAGCATGTCGAGCGCCTCGGGACCTCGCACCTCGCCGACCACGATGCGGTCGGGGCGCATGCGAAGCGCATTCCGCACGAGTGCGCGGAGGTCGATGGCACCGCGACCCTCGACGTTGGCCGGGCGCGTCTCCAGGCGAACGACGTGCGGCTGCGCGAGGCGGAGCTCGGCGGCGTCCTCGACGGTGACGATCCGCTCCTCGGCTGCGATGAAGGCCGCCAGCGCGTTCAACAGCGTCGTCTTGCCGGTGCCGGTACCGCCGCTGATGACGACGTTCAGCCGCCGCTCGACACAGATGCGCAGCAGGTCGGCCTGTGCGTCATCAAGCGATCCGATGGCGACCAGCTGCTCGATGCGGAGGCCTCCCGACGCGAAGCGGCGGATGGTGAGGAGCGGGCCATCGATGGCCACGGGCGGGATCACGGCGTTGACGCGGCTGCCGTCGGGCAGCCGCGCGTCCACCATCGGGCTCGCCTCGTCCACACGACGGCCGACGGCGCTGACGATCCGTTCGATCACATGCCTGAGGTGCGCAGCATCCTCGAACTCGATCCGCTCGCGGCGCAACGTACCGCGGCGCTCCGCGTAGACCTCGTGCGGCCCGTTGACGATCACCTCCGTCACGTCGGGGTCACGCATCAGCGGCTCGAGCGGGCCGGCCCCGAGCGCGTCGTCGAGCATGGCCTCGACGACCCTGTCCACCTCGGCCGCCGCGAGCAGCTCACCGCGAAGCAGGTCTCGCGCCCGCGCCGCGAGGGCTGCGCGCGGGTCACCGCCGCCGGCGCCCTGCTCCACGACCTCGCGCCGCACGCGGTCGCGATATCTGGCGATGAGCGGGGCGAGATCCGTCATGCGCTCTGGGGATCTCCCGCCAACGTGAGCAGCGAGGCGGGTGGCCGGGGCAGCGGCCCGGCGAGCTCGCCCTCCCTGACGACCGCCAGCAGCGGGGCGCCGGCACGTCGCTCGATCCCCCGGAGCGTCAGGTCCTCCCACTTCGACCATCGGTTGACGACGAGGCCGATCGACTGGGCCGGCACGCCCGCGCCCTCGAGCCAGGAGACTGCGCGAGCAGCGCAGTCCACGCAGCGCGTATCCGGCGTGGTGGTCACGAGCACGCGGTCGGCGGGCTGGGCCACCGATGCGCAGATGTCCGCGCCCGCAACGCCGGTGTCCAGCACCACCAGCCGCGACGCCAGGCGCCCCTCACGCACGAGCGCGCGCCCTAGGGTCGGCGTCACGACCGTGTGAGCGGCCGGCCCCTCTGCCCTTGCGATCAGCCGAAGACCAGACGGATGGCGCGCCGCCAGCGATCGCAGCGCTTCGGCGCCAAGCGCGTCACCGAGTCCGGCGATGTCGGCGAGCGTCCGCGGAGGTGCACATCCGAGGCGCACGGCGACATCGTCGAACCCGCCCGCGAGGTCGATCAGCATCCCCCGATCCGGAATCGCGATCGCCAATGCCACGGAGCTGGTGCCACATCCGCCCTTCGCTCCACATACGACGACCGCGCGACCGGATCCGCCGGAGTGCGCCTCTCGTGCCACGGGCGCCGCGGCCGCATCCCCAACCGCCGTCCGAAGCTCCGCGGGGTCGGGTGGAAGTGCGAGCAGTCCACGCGCCCCGAGCGCGAGCGCAGCGCGGTAGGTGCCGAGGTCGACCGTCCTGCTGAGCAGGATCACCGGCCGTTCCACGCCTCCCCGAATCAGCGCACCGCCGAGCTCGAGCGCCGGCTGACCCGGGCCGTCGCAGACGAGCACCGCGTCGCATGCCGGCCGCACCCCCGAGAGCGCTGTGGCCGGCTCGAGCACGCCTGCCAGCGTCAGGCCCTGCGTCGCCCCGATGACCGCCGTCACCGAGGCGCTGACGGCGGCGTCCGCCCCGATCACCAGGCAGCGGCGGTCCGCGGTCATGTCCCGCCCCTGCCGACGAGCCGCAGGCTGCCCCGGCTTTCCGCTTCGATCAGGGCCGGGACATCCACCGGCTCCACACGCACCGTGGCGGTGGTGACGCCGTCGGAGCGGCTGGTGGCGACGACGAAGGCGCCGCGAAGGATGAGCGAGACGCTCGGCGGACGTCCGGCCTCGACCAGGTACAGGTCCGCCGCCAGGCCGTCGGGCGGATCGAGCGGCAACCCCGCAGCATCGTCGAGGCGCAGAGTCACGTCACGGGTCGCCGACGGCGGCGCCTCCGCCGCCAGCTCGGCATCCATCAGCGGAGAGCCCGCCGGCAGCTCGACCGCCACCGGGCGGCCGATGGCCGCGGACGGGTCATTCAGCTGGTGCGGATCGGCCCAGGCCGCTGGGATCTCCAGGGTGCTGAGATCGGCCGCGGTGATGCGCTGGCCTGCTGTAAGGGGCCGGCGGAGCTGCACGACCTGGCGCATGGTCACCGTTGGCGCACGGTGTCCTCCCCCCATCAGGAATGCAGCCAGCAGGAACCCGAGCGCGACAGCACCGTAGACGAGGCTTCGCCTGCGATGGCGGCTCATCGCAGCACTCCCGACGCACACCGACGACAGGCGGCGCCGATCACCGGGAGGCCGCACCACTCGCATCGAGGCGCGCCGGCGAACCGCTCGCGAAGGGCACCGAGGTGCTCCGCGGTGAGACGCGGCACGGCAAGCACCTCGATGGCCCACGCACCGCCGCTTCGGGCGACCGCGCGGGCGCCGGCGTTACGGATCGTGACCCCTTCTTGCTCGAGCTGCGCGGTGAGCTTGCGCGCGCAGCGCCCCTGCAGCGTGCCGGACGACGCTGCCAGCAGCGCATCGTCGCGCGCACGAGCGCCGGCGACGAGCCGAACGGCAAGGTGCTCGGGGCGTGCGCCGGCGACCCAGCCGCCCGCGTGCCACAGGGCTGCCTGCGATCGGCGCCGGCGTGATGCTCCGGCGCGCGGTTGGATTGGCAGGCGGCCGCCGCCTGCAAGCAGGTAGGCGCAGCGGCGCTCGAGCTCGGCGGCGAAGGCGGCCATGCATTCCAGCTCCCACCCGGTAGCCGCCGCCTGCTCCAGTAGGCGCTCGAGGTAGCGGATCGCCAGGCCCGGGACTGCCAGCTGCACGGCGATCCGGCGCGCGCCGGGACGGCCGGCCGGCGGGGCCGCGTCTCCCGGCCGCACGAGCATCAGGGTCTCCACATCAGCTCGGGGCCCGCCCTCGTCTGCCATGACAACGGCGACGGCGGGCCGCTGTGCTGCGTGCGCAAGGCGAAGCCGGCGCTCGTGCTGCGCGAGGCTCACGCCCGTTCCTCCCATCCCGGCAGCGCCACGGTGAAGCGCGTCCCCTCACCGATCTCGCTCGAGACCCGCAGCTCGCCGCCGTGCGCCTCGACCAGTTCTCGAGCCACCGCCAGTCCCAGGCCCGCACCCGGCAGCGAGCCGTCCGGCGCCTGGTAGAACTCGTCGAAGACGTGCGGCAGCGCGTCCGGGGCGATCCCGCGGCCGGCGTCACATACGGACACCTCGATCCGGTCGCCCGCTGCCTCGGTCTCGACGCGCACGGCGGTGCCGGGCGGCGCGTACTTGATGCCGTTGGTCAGGAGGTTGGCGAAGACCTGTCGAATCCGGTTCTCGTCGCCCATCACGAGCGAGCCGTTGCAGGCCCAGCAGACATCGATCGAGACGTTTCGCTCGGCGGCGATCCCGCGCAGACGCTCGGCCACCTCCTCGACACAGTCCCGCAACGGGAAGGTGTCGGCCGAGATGCGGAGCTCACCTGCCTGCGCCCGTGACAGCTCGAGCAGATCCTCGACGAGGTAGGCAAGTCGCTCGCACTCGCCGTTGATCACCTCCAGCTTCGCGGCCTTGGTCGGGTCGTCCTCGCCGCGCTGGAGGGTGTACACGTAGCCCTTGATCACCGTCAGCGGTGTCCGCAGCTCGTGTGACACCTTCCCGATGAAGCTGGCGCGTGCGTGGCCCTCACGCGCCAGACGGTCCGCCATCCCGTTCACGCTGTGGGCGAGCGCGTCGATCTCCGGGATTCCAGCCGGGCTCACCCTCGCGTCGTACTCGCCTGCCGCGAGCCGGTCCGCGAAGGCGCCCACGTCGTGCACGAGCGACACGACCCGGCGGGCCTGGACGGCGCTGGTCACCATCGTCGCCGCGAGCGCAACGCCCGCGACGACCACCAGGCCCTCGGGGTCGTTGCGGAGCGAGGCGGCCGCGACGACGATCGCCACGATCGCCGCGAACGGCGCCGCCAGCCGGAGCCAGTACGACGTGGAGGTCATTCAGGCGAGCAGACCCGGTAGCCGTGGCCCCAGGTGTTGACGATCCACGACCTGTCGGAGCACTGCCCGAGCTTCTGGCGGAGCCTGCTGGCGTGCGAGTCCAGCGTGCGGGTCCGGCCGGGCGACTTGAAGCCCCACACCTGCTGGAGCAGCTCCTGCTTCGAGAACACCCGCTCAGGCTGCGCGGCCAGCGTCGAGAGTAGCTGGAACTCCTTCACCGACAGGTGCACGGCCACCCCGCCCAGGGTGACCTCCTTGGAGAGGGTGTTCACGACCAGCTCGCCGACCACGAGCTTGTGCCGGTCGTCGGTCCGGTTCGCGCGCTTCAACAGCGCCGAGATGCGGGCGAGCAGCTCCGGATAGTGGAAGGGCTTCGTGACGTAGTCGTCAGCGCCGCGCGACAGCCCGCGCACGCGGTCGGTGTGCTCGGCCTTGGCGCTCAGCATGATGATCGGGAGGTGCGGATCCCACGGGTCGTTGACGACGTCTCCAGCTCGTACCCGCCGGCACACGTCGATGCCGCTGATGCCCGGAAGCACCACGTCCAGCAGCATCATGTCGGGGCGAGAGCGCGACAGCAGCTCGATCGCCTGCTCGCCGTCCGAGGCGGTGAGCACGGAGTAGTCGTCCGCCCGCAGGTTCTCCTCGAGAAACTCCACGATGCGGGGCTCGTCGTCGACGACGAGCACGGTCGATCCGGCCATGGTGATGGCTCCTTGGGTCGGCCGGATCGCGGGGGGTGGGCGTCAGCCCATCCGGCGGGGGTTGTCCGATACGCCCGCCGCCGATGGGCACATTCCGCATCCTAGGTCACAAACCGGTGGATTGGAAGGCCTGTCACAGGATTTGTTGCACTTTTCTCCGATTTCTGTTCTGAAAACGGAAATCCGTCCGCGCGACAGCGACTTCTCTACGCCAAGCCCTGGATGCCGCCGCCGGGATGAGACACCGGGGTACCCTCCGCCGTACCATCCGGCCGTTCCCGACAGGAGGCGACATGGCGACCAAGACCGACTTCAGCGAGAGCGAATGGGACCAGCTGCATACCGGCGTGACGGGTGCCGGCATGCTCGTTGCGATGAGCGATCGTGGATTCTGGGACAGCTTCAAGGAGGCAAAGGCGCTCGCGAAGCACCTGGCCGAGGCGCACCAGCGCAGCGACAGCCTGCTGATCCGCGACCTGGCCGGCGAGAAGGGCACCGGCTTCAGCGTCCGTGACAACCCGACCGAGGTCGAGCACGAGACGATGGCCGCGCTGCAGGGCGCCGTCGCCACGCTCCAGCAGAAGGCCCCCGACGAGCTCGACGCCTACAAGAACTTCGTCGTCGACGTGGCCCAGTCGGTCTCGGCCGCGGCCAAGGGCGGCGATGAGGCGGAGGCCGCCGAGATCGCGAAGATCAAGCAGGCGCTCGGAGCCTGAGAGCCGTCGGGATGGAGGCGCCGGACGCCTTCGCCCGCTACCTCGCCGTCTGGAACGGTGAGGCGCCGGTCGACGACCTGCCGTCGGTCCTGGCGGAGCAGTACCGGGGCCATCTCGGGTCGCTGGACCGCGACGCGGCGGCCCTCGCCGAAGCCATCACGGCCTACCGTGCGCGGATGCCCGACGTGAGGTTCGCCGTCGACCACCAGTTCGGCGACGGCGAGCACCTCGCGTCGCGGGTGCGGGCCACCGCAACACACCCCGACACGGGGCAGCCGCTGATCCTTGTCGGTATCAACGTCAGCCGCTGGCACGACGGCCGGCTGGCCGAGGAGTGGGCGGTCTGGGAGACGCCCTCCTAGGCGCTACCGCTCGATGACAAGGTAGTCCCCCACGTCGGCGCCGCTGCGCGGGATCGCGCCGACCGGGAGCTCGAGCGCCACCTTCGCGCCGCGGCAGAAGCTCATCCGCCACGGCTTCAGGTTCTCGACCACCTTCAGCACGCGGCCGTCCTCGGCCGCCCAGATCACGTCGATCGCAAACCGCATGAACCACATGTGGATCGAGCTGGTCGGCTGGATCCACAGGCCCTCGTCGTCGCCCAGGCTCGACCGCCCGAGCAGGCCCTTGGTGCGCGTCCACGAGCTGGTCGCCAGCACGCCGTGCTCGCACACCACCGGCCCGCGTTCGAGGCGGATCCGAGGCACCTACAATTCCGTCCCGTGGACGCGGACTACCACTCCGGGGACGACTTCGTGGTCGAGTTCCTCGACTACCGCTACGCCTTCTCGCGCACCGACTTCACGCAGCGCGTGGTTGCAGCCGCCGTCCGGCTGGAGCTCGTCCCACCACGCGACCTCGGCGATGAAGAGGCGGACGATCTCGTCGAGCTGGCCGCCACCGGCCGCGTCTCCGAGCCGCGCAGCGCCCTCGGGGAGCACCTCCAGGACTGCGCCCGGGAGCTGGACGAGCTCCACCCCGAAACGCTCACCTACTGGGTGCGCAAGCTGGTGTTTCGGGGGGCCTGGCTCGATCATCGCGTCAAGGCCGGCCTGCTGGACGTCTCGTTCGACGAGGGGTCGGGCAGCTTCGCGTACCGGATGCCGAGCGACCAGGTGCCGCTCGTCGAACTGGCCCCGGTGCCGTCCTGGTCTGAGCTGCAGTACACGGATCCCTAAGCGGCCGGGACGAACAGGAGCAAGTGCGGGCCGATCTGGATCCGGTCGCCCTCCTCCAGCAGCCGCTGCTCGATCCGCTCGCCATTGACGAACGTGCCGTTGAGGCTGCCCTCGTCCTCGAGCACCACGCCCACGGGCTCGACGCGCACGGTGGCGTGGCGCGCGGATACCGTCGGGCCGGCCAGCACCACGTCGTTCTCGTCGTGGCGGCCGAGGCGGGTCAGCCTGCCGTCCAGCGTGTAGGTCTGGTCATCCCCCAGCCGTGGCCGCCAGACCAGGGCGGGCCGATCGCCGCGCGGCGGCGCCGCCAGATCCTCGCCCGCCGGGGCGGGATCGATGATCCGGGTGTAGCTGACGTCGTCGTCGTGTGCGTGCATCTCGACCTCCCAAAGACTGCGCCGAGCGTACCAACGCGCCCGGACGTGGCGGAGTAGACTGGGCGGCGATGGAGACCGGTCGCACGCCGATGGAAGAGGCCGAGGCCCAGCTCTACCGCCGCATTCAGGAGCTGCGCGCCCGGGCCCGCGGCGAGGGCGCCGAGGGGCCGGCCGACCAGGCGGCCGACGACCGGCCCGCGATGCCCGACCTGCGCACCATCCTGGCCCGCGCCGAGACCCACGTCGACGAGCTGCGGTCGACCGCCGCAGCACTCGAGGAGAGCCTGCCGGCACGCGTCGAGCGCGCCGTCGAGCGTGCGCTCTCCGCCCACCCGGACACCCGGCAGGCCGAGGAGCTGCGCGAGCTGCTGCGCGGCCTGTCACGCCAGGTCGAGCAGGTCAACCGCGACCTGCTGGCCGAGCGGCTGGGGCGTGTCGAGGACCTCGAGCTGGTGGTGGATCTGATCTCAACCGGCATGGCCGCGCTGCGCCAGGACGTGGCGACCGTCTCCGCGATGGTCGAGCAGGTGCGAAGCGGCGTCGACGGCGTCGTCGACAAGCTCGACCAGCCGCTGCAGGTGACAGTCGAGCGGCCGCAGCGAAGCGGCGTCCGCGACCTCTTCAAGCCGACCGGCGACGACCCGCCGGCGGCGAGCTGAGCGGCCGGCGCGTAGTCAGACCCGAGCGGGTCAGGCTGAAGCCTGATCCCTGGGAAGCACTGCCACGCAGTCGATCTCGACGCGGATCCCGCCGGGCAGCGAAGCAACGCCGATCGTCGTGCGGGCCGGGCGCGGCTCGGGGAACAGCTCCATGTACGCCGCGTTCATCTGGTCGAACCAGGCCATGTCCGTGAGGTAGACGCCGCAGCGCACCACGTCGGCGGGCGAGCACCCGGCCGCCGCCAGGATCGTGAACAGGTTGTCGATCGCCAACCGCGTCTCGTCGGCAACGCTGCCGCCCTCGTAGCGGCCGGCGCGGATCGCGCCCTGCCCCGAGACGTACACGAACCGCCCCTCTGCCACGACCGCCGGCGAGTACGGCCCCAGCGCGTCGACGTCGACGTTCACGGGCTCCCGGCTCATTGCTGGGCGGCCGCCTCCATCGGCCACACCTGCGGGTTCGCCAGGTTGGGCGGGCGCTCCCCGCGCAGGATCTGCGCCAGGCCCCGGCACGCTAGGCGTGCCATGCCGTCGCGCGTCTCCCTCGTGGCAGAGCCGATGTGCGGGACGAGCAGCGCGTTCTCGCACTCCAGCAGATCGGGATGCACCTGCGGCTCGTGCTCGAACACGTCAAGGCCCGCGCCCCCCAGGTGGCCGGACTTCAGCGAGGCCGCGAGCGCCTGCTCGTCCACCACGGGGCCCCTGCTGGTGTTGACGAGGATGGCCCCGGGCTTCATCCGCGCCAGCTCGTCTGCCCCGATCATGTGGCGCGTGTCGGCCGCGAGCGGCACCGTGACGGCGATGAAGTCGGACTCGGCCAGCACGCGGTCGAGCTCCGCCGCGTCGCGTCCGGCGAACAGCACCCGCATCGCAAACCCCTCCGCCCGGCGGGCGACGGCACGGCCGATGCGGCCGGGGCCGATGATGCCGAGCGTCTTGCCATGCACGTCGGTGCCGAGCAGCAGGTCGAAGCTCCACGTCGTCCAGCGCCCGGCTCGGAGGTAGCGCTCCCCTTCCCCCAACCTGCGCGCGGCGCCGAGCAGCAAGGCGAAGGTGAGGTCGGCGGTCGCCTCGGTCAGCACGTCCGGCGTGTAGGCGACCGGGATGCCGTGGCGCTCGGCGGCGGCCAGGTCGATGTGATCGAGGCCAACCGAGACGGTCGCCAGGCCTCGCAGGCCGGGCGTCGCCAGGAAGTCATCGTCGATCCGATCGAGCAGATAGCAGACGGCGCCCTCGCAGCCGGCGGGATCCGAGCCGCGCACGAGCTCGAACCCCTCGAGCTCGGCCAGCCCGGCGAGCGACACATCCTGCATGATCAAGACCCGCATCGGTATCCTCCCCGCGGACGACCGGGACACGGTACCAGCAGGTGACGGGCGGAGGTCTGCGGGCAATGACGGTGACGAAGGTGATCGAGGTGATCGGGAGCTCGACCGAGAGCTCGGACGACGCCGTGCGGCAGGCGCTGGTGGCGGCCACCCGGTCGATTCGGGGCATCAGCAAGATCGAGGTGATCTCGTTGACCTGCGAGGTGTCCGATGGGGCCATCACACGCTGGGACGTGCTCGTGAAGATGCTGTTCCCGGTCGAGCCGCGATAGCAGCGGCGGAGGCGGTCGCGCCGTGAGCGGCGATCCCCCCACCACTGACCGCCCCGACGAGGAGGAGTTCCGCGCCGCCGAGGTGGAGTCGCGGTACGAGGCCGCGCCCGCGGTGCTCGTGCTGGTCATCGCCCACGCCTCGACGGCGATTGCGAGCAAGACCGGCGGCTGGACGCTCGAGCGCCTGCCCTGGTGGTCGTGGCTGGTGCTGGCGGCTCCCGAGGCGGCGCTCCTGCTGGCACTCAGCTGGTCCCGGCCGCGCAGGCGTCTCGAGGTGCTCGGCCTGCGCCGGGAGGTCTCGATCATCCTGCTCACCATCATCAGCATCGGCAACGGCGTCATGCTGATCGCCCTGATCGCCTCGGTGCTGGGCGGCCACGAGCTGAACGGCCGCGACCTGCTCTGGAAGGGAGGAGCGGTCTGGTCGACCAACGTCATCACCTTCGGCCTGCTCTTCTGGGAGTTCGACCGGGGCGGGCCGGTGCGGAGGCGGGAGCCCGACCCCCCGCTTCCCGACTTCCAGTTCCCGCAGATGGAGAACCCGCAGCTCGCGGAGCCCGGATGGCAGCCGCGTCTGTTCGACTACATGTATGTGTCCTTCACCAACGCGATCGCGTTCAGCCCGACCGACGCGATGCCCATGACGCGGTGGGCGAAGGCGCTGATGCTGACCGAGTCCGCGGCGTCGTCGATCACGGTGCTGGTGGTGGCGGCGCGGGCCGTCAACATCCTGCGCTGACAGGCACCCCCCGCGAAGCGGCGGGCAGTGTAGGGTTGTCTCATCCGTCTCGAATAGGAGGGCGACATGGCAATCAACCGGTTCCCCTACCAAGACGACGTGCTGCGCATCCTGCGCGGCGGGGGCACCGTCTCGGTCGACGACATCTCGCACGCGGTCGCGAGTGAGGGCAGGCACGAGGCCGAAGGGCACGACTCGGCGCAGCTGCGCGCGTCGATTGCCGAGAACGTCGACCACCTCGTCCACCTGGGGCTGGCGGAGTACGCCGGCGGAGACGGCGCTCGCAGCGCGAAGCTGACGAGCCGCGGCGAGGAGGCCGCCGACAGCCTGCCCTAGCGGGACGGTTGGCCGATGACTGACTCGCCGGTTGGGGAGGTCGCCGCACGTCTGGAGTCAGCTGCGACGGAGTTCGTCCGTGAGCACCGGCTCCCCGGCCTCGCCGCCGCCATCGTCCACGGCGACCATCTGGCATGGTCGGCCGCACCCGGATTCGCCGACGTCGCGGCGCGGCGGCGGCCGAACACGGCCACGCTCTACCGGATCGCCTCTATCACCAAGACCTTCACCGCGACGCTGATCATGCAGCTGCGCGACGAGGGCCGCTTGGCGCTCGACGACCCCGCGGTCGAGCACCTTCCGGAGCTGTCGGAAGCCGACTCGGCGGTAGGCCCGATCAGCGCCGTCACCATCCGCCGGATGCTGTCGCACGAGAGCGGCCTGCTGGGCGATCCTCCCGGCACCGACTGGTCATCCGCGACCTACGAGGAGGACCCCGTCGTCAACCTCGCGCGCGCCGATCAGATCGGCCTGCGGGTGCCACCCAACACTCAGCAGAAGTACTCGAACCTGGCCTACCAGCTGCTGGGCGAGATCGTCGCGCGGACCGCGGGTGCGCCGTACGCGGAGGTGCTGCGCGCACGGCTGCTCACGCCGCTTCGCATGGCATCGACGGGATTCGACCCGCTGGGCGGCGAGCTCGACGCGCGGAAGGCCGTCGGCTACGCGCCGCGGGCGTTCAGCGACGACCTCCGTCCCTCCATCTTCACGGCGATCAGCCAGGCCGAGGGCGGGCTGTGGTCGTGCGTCGACGACCTGACCAGGTGGCTGGCATTCCAGCTGGCGCCCGACGGCGACGGGCGCGACCGCATCCTGGCCCACGAGACGAGGGCCGAGATGCAGCGGCCTCGCTACCTCGGCGATGCCGGATGGACGGAGGCGTGGGCGATCGGCTGGTACGCCCTGCGGCGCGACGACGTGATCTGGGTGACCCACTCCGGCGGCCTGCACGGGTTCATCTCCAACGTCTGCTTCGATCCCGAGCACCGGGTGGGCGCCATCGTCCTGATCAACGGCATCGCCAACGCCGGTGATCTGGCCGTGCGGCTCGGTGCCATCGCCAGGCAGGCCGTGGCCGAGCACCCCGTGGCCATCGAGCCGCCGCCCGAGCTGCCCGACGAGTGGGCGCCGCTGCTCGGCCTCTACACGGACAGCGAGTGGATGGTGGTGTTCCGGCTGGAGTGGCGGGACGGCGGCCTCGTCTGGGTGGATCCGGACGAGCCCAGCTGGCGCCCGCGGCTCCGCCCAGTCGGCGAGCAGGACGCCTTCCTGATCGAGCCGGGCGTCCGCGAGTCGGGCGAGCCGTGCGTCTTCCACCGCCGCGGCGATGGAACGGTCACGGGCGCGCGCCTCGGCCCGGTCGAGCTCCAGCGGCTGGCGCCGGTCGAGCCCGGCCGCTGAGGTCGGACGGGCGACGGCCCCCGCGGCCGCCGCCCGCCGAGGGCGGCTCGCTGACCGGCCCTACTTGGACGCTCCCGTGGCGTGCTCGACCGCGGTCTTGATGGCGGCCGTGACGACGCCGCCGATGCCGTGATCCTTGCCGCCGAGGTACGAGCCGACGGCGAGCAGCAGCACGCCGATGGCCATCGCCAGGCCGGCGTACTCGACGGTGCCCTGGCCGGTCTCGGCGTCATGACAGCGAACGCGGGTGACGATGGCGGCGGCGATGCGATGTGACATGTGACGGACCCTCCTTGCGGGTGTGCGGTTGTGACCACCCCACCCTGCCGCCGGTCGCCGTCACGGAACAAGACGCCGCCTGTCACAACAGGACGACGACCCGGTGACGGACCTCGCGTGGCGGTTAACTCCGCAGTCCCTGCCCCGGAAGCTGCACACCGCCGGGGTGTCGTTCTCCACCGATGACCCCAGGAACGTGGACCTGCACGTGCGACCGCGTCTTGGCCACCGCACTCTGTCGTTCAGCGGGTTCGGCAGCTGGACGACCCCATCTTGCCGGCAGGCCGGTGGACTTCATGACGCGGAGCAGCGGCACCTCCGCCCTCGCCGGACGCCGGCGCGGCTCCGTCGCGTACGACGGAAGCCGCGCCCGATTCGGTCAGGAGTTGACGCCCGTCTTCCCCCGGATGGTGTTGTGCACCTTCACCATGCGCGGGGTGATATCGGAGACCCCAGCCTGCTGAGCGGCCGGGCCGATCTGCTCCTGCGCGAACTGTGCGAAGGCCTCCTCGGAGCCCCAGAGGTCGGCGACGACCAGCCCGTTCCCATCACTCGCGGCGATGTGGATGTGCGCCGGGTGCTCGTCGTTGACGTGCGCAGGCATCCTCTTCAGCATCTCGTCGTACTCGGCCGTCCCGGCCTCCGGCACGTCGATCAGCACCAGCACGGCCGCCTCCTCGCTGGTGCCGCGCGTGTGGTTGTGCGCCTGCATGATCTTCGGCTGCGTCTGCGGCATGCCGACCTGCTCCATCGCGGGCCCCAGCCGCTCGAAGAACGCCGCGAGCTTCTCCTCGCTCTCCCACAGGTCGACGACGACGAACCGCCCGTTCTCGTCGACGCCGGCCGAATGCTGGATCAGGCCGTCCGGGGCATCCTCGTCACCATGGACGCCAACCGCGTCGTTGAGCCGGTCGTAGTCCTCCGTCGTGACGCCGTCCGCCTCCATGATCATCAGCACCGCCATGCGCGTCTCCTCCTCGATTGTGAACCGGCCGAACGTACCACCTGCCACTGGCACGGGCACGGGCGGGCATTGGATTTCGCCAACCCTTCACCAGCGGCAATCGGCCGCCGCCCCGGGCGGACACACGCCGATACACTGAGCGGCAGCCATGACCACCGCCGCCGAAGTGTTCGTCCGCTGCCTCGAGAACGAGGGCGTCCGCCACGTTTTCGGGATCCCCGGCGAGGAGACGCTCGACCTGAACGAGGCGCTCGACGCCTCGTCGACGATCCAGTTCGTTCCCGTCCGCCACGAGCAGGGCGGCGCCTTCATGGCCGACGCCTACGGCCGGCTGACCGGCCGCGCGGGCGTCTGCCTGGGCACCCTCGGCCCCGGCGCGACCAACCTGGTCACGGGCATGGCCGACGCATTCCTCGACCGTGCCCCGGTGGTCGCGCTGACCGGCCAGACCGACCTGTCCGAGATGCACAAGGAGAGCCACCAGTACATCGATGTCGTCCGCATGATGAAGCCGGTGACGAAGTGGAACGCGCGCGTCCACGACCCCGACATCATCCCCGAGGCCGTTCGCAAGGCGTTCGCCGTGGCCGAGCGAGAGAAGCCCGGTGCCACCCACCTGGAGCTGCCGGCCGACGTGATGGAGTCGCCGCTCGAGGCCGACCCGGTGCCGCGCCGCTCCCCCACGCTGTCCGAGCCGGTGGCGGCTGAACTGCACAGGGCGGCGGAGCTCCTGCAGCGGGCTGAGCGCCCCGTTATCCTCGCAGGCAACGGCATCGTTCGCCAGAACGCGTCCCGTGCGCTGCGCCGGTTCGTCCAGCAGAGCGGGCTGAACGTGATCACCACCTTCATGGGTAAGGGCGTCATCGACGCGGACGACGACCACGCCCTGTTCACCGCAGGCCTGCGGGCGCAGGACTATCCGCGCGGGTTCATGGGCCGGGCCGACCTCGTGCTCTGCATCGGCTACGACCTGGTCGAGTGGTCGCCGGTCAACTGGAACCCCAAGCGCGACCGGCGCGTGATCTGCATCGACACCACACCGGCGGAGAGCGACGCCCACTACGTGCCGGACGTCGAGCTGGTCGGCGACATCTCCCATATCCTGACCCACCTCGGCAACCTGGTGTCCGAGAAGCCGCCCGCCCACGTGGACGCGCCCGACTACAGCCAGATGATCCGCGACGCCCTCGAGTCGCACTCGGACGACGGGTTCCCGGTCAAGCCCCAGCGCGTGCTGCGCGACCTGCGCGCCCTGCTTCGGCCGGATGACCTGCTGATCTCCGACGTCGGGGCCCACAAGCTCTGGATCTCGCGGCTGTGGCCGGCACACGAGCCGAACACGGTGCTGATCTCGAACGGAGCGGCGGCGATGGGGTTCGCCCTGCCCGCGGCGGTGGCGGCGCGGATGGTGCTGCCGAAGGAGCGGCGGGTCGTCGCGATCTCGGGTGACGGCGGCTTCCTCATGAACGTCCAGGAGCTCGAGACGGCCAAGCGCCTCGGGCTGGCGTTCGTCAACATCGTCTGGTCGGACAGCGCCTACGGCGTGATCGAGGTCCACCAGCAGCGCAAGTTCGGCCACCTGGCGGGCACCAAGTTCACGAATCCCGACCTCGTCCGCCTCGCCGAGAGCTTCGGCATCGCCGGCATGCGCGTGTCCGCGGCCGACGAGGTAGCGCCGACCATCCAGCGCGCGCTCGAGCTGGACGTGCCGTCGGTCGTGGAGATCCCGATCGACTACCGCGAGAACCGGAAGTTCTCCATGAATCTGGCCGACCTGGTGAAGGTCGGAGAGGGGGTTTGACGATGGCTGCGACCGAGACGGTGCACAAGCTCTACGTCGGAGGCGAGTGGTACGAGACCGGCGACACGCGCGACGTCACGTCCCCGTACGACGGCAGCGTGGTCGGCCGGGTCGCCTTCGGCGGCGGAGACGACGCGCGGCGCGCGATCGACGCAGCAGAGCGGGCGATGCAGTCGCCGCTCCCCGCCCACCGGCGCGCCGCGATCCTGGACGGCGTGGCCGACCAGCTACGTGAGCGGCGGGAGGAGTTCGCCCGCACGATCGCGCAGGAGGCGGGAAAGCCGCTCTCGACGGCGCAGGTCGAGGTCGACCGCGCGGTGCAGACGATCACCTTCTCCGCGCTCGAGGCGCGCCGCCTCACCGGCGAGACGGTCGGCATGGACGCGCACCCGGCCGGCGAGGGCAAGGCGGGCCTGATCATGCGGGTGCCGATCGGCATCGTCGGCGCCATCTCGCCGTTCAACTTCCCGCTCAACCTGGTCTGCCACAAGGTCGGACCAGCCTTCGCGGCGGGATGCGCCGTGGTGCTGAAGCCGGCCGGGGCGACACCGCTCTCTGCGCTGCTGCTGGCCCAGGCGTTCGCCGACGCGGGCCAGCCGGCCGGCTGGCTGAACGTGATCGTCGGCTCGTCCAGCGAGATCGGCGATGTGCTGACCACCGACGAGCGCGTCCGCATGATCACGTTCACCGGATCGTCCGAGGTCGGCTGGGGCATCCGCCAGCGCGCAAACAAGAAGAAGGTCTCCCTCGAGCTCGGGAACTCGACGCCGGTGATCGTGCTGGCGGACGCCGACCTCGACAAGGCGGCCACGGCCATCGCCACCCACGGATATTCGTTCGCCGGCCAGAGCTGCATCTCGGTGCAGCGCGTCTACATCGAGGACGCGGTCTACGACGCGCTGGTCGAGAAGCTCGTGCCCAAGGTGCAGGCGCTGAAGGTCGGTGACCCGCTCGATCCTGACACCCAGGTGGGGCCGGTGATCGACCACGAGAACCGCGACCGCATCAAGAGCTGGGTCGGATCGGCCGTCGCGGGCGGCGCCGACCTGCTGGCCGGCGGCGACGTGAACGACGAGGGTCTGATGCAGCCGACCCTGCTCGGCAACGTGTCGCTCGACATGGACGTCGCCTGCAAGGAGGTGTTCGGCCCGGTGGTGACGCTGGCGCGGGTGCGAGGCCTGGACGAGGCGATCACGCAGGCCAACGGCACCGATTATGGGCTGCAGGCCGGCATCTTCACGCAGGACATCACCAACGCCCTGAAGGCCGCCCGCACGCTCGATTTCGGCGGCGTCACGATCAATGAGGCGCCGACCTACCGGGCCGACCAGATGCCCTACGGCGGCGTCAAGGAGTCCGGCAACACGCGCGAGGGGCCGAAGTTCGCGGTGCAGGAGATGACCGAGCCGCGGATGGTGGTCATCAGCCTCTAGGCCGGGCGCAGCCCCGCGCGTGGGTGAACGAAAAGTGCCTGGCACTTTTCGTTCAGGGCCGTGGTCGTTGCGGAACCGTCACCGCCGGTTACGCAGTCGTGACGCCGACCGGCCTGACTTAGTCGGCGAGCGCGGAGAGCACAGCGGCCACGCTCGTCTCGAGCGCGCCGAGGTCGTAACCGCCCTCGAGGACGAGCGCGAGGCCGCCGAACCGCGCGCGCAGCTCGGCCGCCACAACGCCGAACCCCTCGGAGCTCATCCCGAGCCCGCACAGCGGGTCGTCGCGATGCGCGTCGAAGCCGGCCGAGACGATCACCAGCTCCGGGCCGAACCGCTCCATCGCCGGCAGCGCCCCATCCCTGAAGGCCTGCAGGAACTCGTCCTCGGTCGTTCCCGCCTCCAGCGGCAGATTGACGGTGGCACCCTCGCCTTGGCCCGCGCCGCGCTCGGTTGCCGCCCCGGTGCCCGGATAGAACGGGTACTGGTGCAGGGACACGTAGAGCACCGACCCGTCCTCGTAGAAGGCGGCCTGGGTGCCGTTGCCATGGTGGGCGTCCCAATCCAGGATGGCGACCCGCTCCATGCCCAGCTCCTCGCGCGCATGCCCCGCGGCCACCGCGGCGCTGTTGAGGATGCAGAAACCCATCGCCCGCGACGGCTCGGCGTGGTGCCCGGGCGGCCGCCCGAAGCTGAACGCCGACCGCGTGGGATCGCCGGCAACCTCGTCGACGGCCGCCATGGCGCCGCCGGCCGCGCGCAGGGCCGCCCGCCAGGACACGCCGGAGACCACCGTGTCGGGGTCGAGCGCGCCCCCGCCCGCGGTGCAGAACCGCTCGAGCAGCTCCAGGTAGGGCTCGCCATGAACGCGCTCGAGCGCCTCGGGCCCCGCCGGCGGCGCCTCCTTCACAGGGCAATCCAGGGCGGCGACCGCCGCCGACACCGCGTCGTAGCGCTCGGGACGCTCCGGGTGGCCACGTCCGGGGTCGTGCTCGCCGAACAGCGGGCTCATGTAACACGTGGGAAGTTGAGTTTGTGACACGTGACTCCTGGGTATACGCGCCGGTCTAGACCGTCGTTTCCCGCGATTTACCGCGGAGATTAATCCCTACTTAACAATCTCGCTCGCAAAATCCACGGGCGAACGGGCATAATGCTCTTTGGCCGCCGTCGACCTTGTAACAGTCTGGAGACCACGCATGTATCGATTCAGCCGCGCGATTTTCGTCGAGATCAAGGATCTGGTCGATCCCCATCCTGAGACGGTATCCGTCCCGGAGGCGAAGCGACGCGTGCTGCAGTCATGCGAGGCGACGATCGAGCGCCTCGCCCGCGACCCCCACTACTTCGCGAAGCCGAGCCAGAGCCTGTTCCACGAGATCCGGCACCTCTTCTCGATCTCGAACCAGGCGCGGGTGTACTCCTCGATCGACCGCAACATCACGCAGGCGGTCCGCTTCATCCTCGAGGAGCTCGAGCGAAACGGCGAGGGCATGTCCAGCTGCAAGGCCACGACCCGCAAGGGCAAGCCGTGCCAGCGCACGCCCCTGCCCGACCGCGAGTACTGCCCGTCGCACCAGCACCTCGAAGAGCGCCGCGTCCTCCCCGTCTAGCGGGGCCACGCGCCTCACACGCCGAGGGTGAGCTGCTGATGCAGCTCGAATCCCGAGACGCCCACGCCGACCAGGCGTAGCGCGCCCGGCCGCGTGTCGAGCGCACGGTCGAGCAGCACGCATGCGAGCTCGGCAATCTGGTCGGGGTCATCGGTGCCCACCGGCAGGGAGTGTGAACGCGTGACGATCGAGAAGTCGGTGTAGCGCAGCTTCGCGGTCACCGTGCGGGCGCTGCGGCCGTCCCGGCGCAGGCCGCCCGCCAGCGGCGCCGCCATCGCGCGCAGCCGGGCGTGCAGCTCCTCCCGGTCTGCGATGTCGACGTCGAACGTCTCCTCGGTCGAGATCGAGATGGCCTCGCCAGGCTCCGACGAGACCTCGCGCGGATCGATCCCACGCGCCCGGTCGCGCAGCTCGCGCCACCCCCGGCCCGGGAGCAGCTCGGCCAGGCGCTCATCCTCGAGGGCGGCAAGGCCGCCGATCGTCGTGATCCCAAGCGTCGCAAGCCGCTGCTCGCTCTTCGGCCCCACGCCCGGCAGCCGGCGGATCTCGAGCGGCGCCAGGAAGGCGGCCTCGTCGCCCGCCGGAACGTACGTGATGCCGCCCGGCTTGCGCATGTCCGACGCGATCTTGCACACGACCTTGCAGCTGCCGACGCCCAGCGACGCGGAGAGCCGCACCTGCTCACGGATCGCCCGCTGGACGGCCGCCGCGCGCGCCGGCGGATCACCGTCGGCCAGCACCAGGTACCCCTCGTCGATGCCGATCTTCTCGACCACCGGCGCGTTGGCGCGGACGACGTCCCAGACGCGGCGCGACCACTCGCGGTAGACCGTGTGGTCGGGGCGCACGAAGACGGCGTGCGGACACCGCCGCAGCGCCTCCGCGCAGCTCATCGCCGAGCGGATGCCGTACTTCCGCGCCTCGTAGCTCGCGGTCGAGACGACGCCGCGGCCGCGCGGATCCCCACCCACGACCAGCGGCTTCCCGCGCAGCTCCGGCCGCCTGTGCAGCTCGACGGCGGCGAAGAACGCGTCCAGGTCGAGGTGGGCGATCACGAACCGAGCATACCGGCGGCCGGAGCCGTCACCCGCCCGCCGGGAGCTGCCCCCGTGACCACAATGCGGCAGATTCGTGACGCCCCGTGCGGCCCTGCCGGCGGACGGCCGGTAGACTGTCTTTTCGCGTTGACCCACGACTCCGACAAGCTCATCCGCCAGCTGTCGCTCGTCGCCTACCTGATGGCGGAACAGCGACCGGTCACGGCCCGTGACGTGAAGAACAACGTCGAGGGCTACGCCAACATGGGCGACGAGGCCTTCGCGCGCCGGTACTACGCCGACCGCTCCGAGCTCCAGGGGCTGGGGGTCCCCATCACCTCCGGGCGCGACGAGTTCACCGGCGAGGAGCTCTACAACCTGCGCCAGGAGAACTACTTCCTGCCGCCGATCGACCTGACCGATGCGGAACTGGCGGCGCTGCAGACCAGCTTCTACCTGCTGGAAGGGCAGTTCGCCTATGCCGAGCCCCTTCGCCTCGCGCTCCAGAATCTGGCGCTCGGCCGCGCGCAGCACCAGATCGATCCCGGCCCGAAGACGGCGCGCGTGGAGCTGCTCGGCAGCGTCTACACGCCGGAGATCTCGCAGCGGCTGGCGAAGCTCGAGCAGGCGATCAGCAAGCAGCGGACGATCCGGTTCACCTACTGGACGGCCCGCAGCGACGCCACCGCGGAGCGCACCATCAACCCGTACGGTCTGTTCGAGCTGAACGGCGTCTGGTACGTGGTCGGGGACGACGTCGCGATCGGGGATCCGGCGCAGGCGCGCAAGACCTTCCGGATCTCGCGCATGCGCGGCGAGATCACCTTCGCCACGCGGCGGGAGCGGGACTTCCGGATTCCGGAGGACTTCAACGTCACCGCGTACCGCGACCGCGCGGCGTGGCAGCTGGAGCCGGAGCCGGCCGGCGTTGCGCGGCTGTCGGTCTCGGCCGACGACACCTGGCTGGTCGACCGGCTCTACGGCGGCACCGGCGAGTTCGAGGAGCACGAGGACGGGTCGGCCACCCTCACCACCGAGTACTCGAACCTCGAGGGGCTGTCGCAGGCGATCCTGCTCATGAACGGCCGGATGCGCCCGATCGAGCCGGACGAGCTCGTCGCCATGGTGCGCGACGACCTCGAGCGCGTGATGCACCTGCACGAGGGCGAGCCGAGCGACCCCGCCCAGCCGGCGCGCCGGCAGGCTCAGGACGAGGAGGCCCAGCCCTCTTCCCGGTCGCAGGGGCCGGTCGCCCCGGAGCGGTTCGCGCTGTTGCAGGCCCTGCTCGCCTTCCTGCTCGAGCGCTGCGGCGATGACGCGTCGGCGAAGGTGGCCTCGGACGACATCCGCGATCGCTTCCACCTCTCCCAGCAGGAGCTGCAGGAGCACCTCGACCTGCTCAACCTCGTGAACTTCGGGGGCGGCTGCTACGCCGTGTACTGCTGGACGGAGAACGGCTCGGTGCTGGTCGACAAGGAGCTCTACGGCGACACCTTCCGCCGCCCCGCCCGGCTCTCGCCGCTCGAGGCGAAGGCGTTGCTCCGGGCCCTCGACGTGGTCGCACCGGTGATCGCCGCCGAGGCGAACACCAGCCTCCAGACCGTCCGGGACAAGATCTCGGCCGCCTTCGGGCAGTACACGCTGGCCGACACGCCGGAGCCCCACGAGGCCGGCGACGAGGAGTCGACCGTCACCACCCTGAACGAGGGTGTGCGCCGCCGGCGGCTGGTCCGAATCGGGTACCACTCACGGTCGAGCAACGAGTTCTCCGAGCGGGAGATCGAGCCGTACCTGCTGCGCCGTGACCAGCGCGGCTGGTACGTCGAGGCGTTCGACCGCACCAAGGGCGGGCGGCGCACGTTCAAGGTCTCGTTCGTCCGCGACGCAGAGCTGCTGGATCAGGAGTACGAGCCGCGCGAGGAGATGCGCGACCTCGAGCAGCACCTCGGCGGCGAGATCGGCACCGCCCGTGTGCTGTTCTCACCGGCTCGGGCCCGCTACGAGCGGGAGGGCCGGCGAGACGTGACCATGCTCCGCGACGGCTCCGCCCTCGCGGCCGTCAGCTACGGGTCGCTCAGCTGGCTCGTGCCGGAGATCCTGAAGAACCGGGGCGAGGCCGAGGTGCTCGATCCGCCCCACGTCCGCGAGAGCGTGCGCGAGGCGGCGGACCGCCTCCTGCGCTCGGTCACCGCGGCGCCGGCGCGCCGCTGACGTTCCGCAGCGCCACCCGCGCATTCCGCTGCAGGTGCCGCCCGTCGTTGTCCGGCACGTACAGGCGCCGGTACCGCTCGGCCAGCTCGTCGGGCTCCGCATCCAGCCAGTCGGCGAGCCGGGGATAGGCCGCGTCCGCGTCGTCCGCAGCAAGGCCGGCCGCGCGGCGCTCCGCTCCGCGGTTCCATGGACAGACGTCCTGGCAGATGTCGCAGCCGTAGACGCGATCGCCGAACGCCTCGGCGTGCGGCAGCTCGTCCAGGCGGGACTGTGAGAGGTAGGACAGGCAGGCGCGCGAGTCGAGCACGCCGGCCTCGGTGATCGCGTCGGTGGGACAGGCGTCGATGCAGGCCCGGCACTCCCCGCAAGCGTCCCAGGCCGGGCGCTCGGGCTCTGAGTGCGTCGGCGTCAGCTCGGCATCGGTGATGAGCACGCCGAGCAGCACCCACGAGCCGTGCCGCCGGGTGATCGCGAGCGTGTTCTTGCCGTACACCGCGATGCCGGCGCGGACGGCGGCCTCCCGGTCGACGTGCCCGTTGCTGTCGACGTGCACCACGAACCGGCTACCCGGCACCCGCTCCTGCAGCCACGCGCCGAGCGTTCGCAGACGGTCGCGCAGGATCGCGTACTCGTCGCGGCGCGTGTAGCGCGGCAGCCGCCCGCGAGGCTCGTCATCCGGCTTCGCGGGCTCCGGCCGGGCGTAGCTGAGGGCGCAGACCACGACCGACCGCGCGTTTCGGAGCGCGCGCTCGGGATGGCAGGAGATGTCGGGGCGGCGCATGGTGAACCGCATGTCGGCGAAGTAGCCGAGGGCTGCGCGCTCGGCGATCGCACGCTCGGCGCCCGTGTACGGCTCGGCTCGGCAGACGCCGCAGGCGGCCAGCCCCGATGCCAGCGCCCGGTCGACCAGTGCTTGGGTAAGCTCGCCCGCGTCCACGGGTCCAGGGTAGCCCGCAACCGGGCGGCGCCCGTAGCCGTCGAACCGGCCGCACACCAGCAGGAGGATGTCGATGCAGCAGGAGCAGCAATGGGCCGTCTCGCGCGAGAGCGTGCTGGCGAACGTGAGCCTGGTCGTCGGCGCCGCGGCCCTCACCGCCGTCGCCGCGCAGATCTCGTTCGGCACCCCTGTGCCAACCACGCTGCAGACCCTCGCCGTGTTCGGCACATCCGCGGTGCTCGGCTGGCGCCGGGCCGTGGCCGCACAGCTGCTCTACCTCGCGACCGGCGCGATTGGGGCTCCGGTGTTCGCCAACGGGCGCGGCGGGGTCGACATCGTCACCCAGGCCAATCCGTTGCACGCCTCCGGCGGCTTCCTCTGGGGATTCGTCCTCGCGGCGTTCATCGTCGGCTTTGCGTCCGATCGGTTCGGTCACGGCTTCTGGACGACGGTACCGGCAATGCTGCTCGGTAGCGTCGCGCTGTATCTGCCGGGTCTGATCTGGCTGCACCAGGCGATCCCGGTGGCGTGGACGGGCAAGGGAGGCACCGTCCTCAACTACGGCCTCTGGCCGTTCGCGCTCGGCGACCTCGCCAAGATCCTGGCGGCCGCGGCGATCGTCGATCCGAACGCGCCCTGGGGGCGGTGGGTGGATCGCCTGCGACCGGCCTAATCATCGCGACGCTTGTCACGATCCGAGCGCTGCTGTAGGGTCGCCCCGGGCACGATCCGCCCGGCTCCGACGACGAAGGGCACATTCTGCTCGTCTGGGGACGAACGCATGCGAGACGGTTGGCGGCGCTGCTTGTCTGCACGCCGCTCCTGGCGGCGACCGCGATCGCGGCCACCGGCCCGGCGACGCCCACCGGTTTGACCGCGGTATCCCCCACCCGCACCGCACCGGTGCTGAAGTGGAATCCGGCAGCCGGAGCCACCGCCGGCTACCGCGTCTACCGGGGTGGAACGCAGATCGCCAGCACGACCGCGCTGACCTACACCGACACCGGGTTGAAGTCGAGCGGCAGCTACTCCTACACCGTCCGGGCGGTGGCCAACGGGAACAAGCTGTCGAGCCCGTCGTCCGCCGTGTCGGTGGTCTACGACATCCTCGCGCCGTCGGCGGTGACGTCGATCTCGGCCGCCTCGCCGACCGCGAGCGCGCCGGTGCTCACGTGGAGCGCGGCCACGGACACCGGCGGATCCGGCGTGCGCCGCTACGAGGTGTTCCGGGACGGAGCGTCACAGGGCTTCACAAGCACGACCGGGTTCACCGACACCGGCGCGACCGACGGGAGCCACGCCTACACGGTTGTGACCGAGGACGGCGCTGGTAACCGCTCCGCGCCCTCGGCGGCCAAGACGGTGGTCGTCGACCGGACGCCGCCGACGGTGCCGGGCACGCCGCAGCCCGCGCAGGCCGACACCGGGTCCGCTCCGGCCCTCACCTGGGCGGCGTCCACCGATTCGGGAACCGGCGTGGCCGGCTACCGCGTGATGCGCAACGGCGCCCAGATCGGGACGACGCAGACGACAGCCTTCACCGACACAGGTCTCACGACGTCCGGCTCCTACAGCTATACGGTCTCGGCGTACGACGCCCTCGGAAACGCGTCGGCCCCGTCCCCCGCCGCCACCGTGACGTACGACGCGACACCACCGCCTGCACCGACAGGCCTGGCCGCACAGTCCCCCGCGGCCACGCCGCAGCTGACCTGGAACGCGGTGACCGACGACTCGCCGGGCGCCATCACCTACCGGATCAGCCGGGACGGCCAGCCGATCGACACCGTCGGCGCAACCGCCTACACCGATACGACGGCAGGCGACGGCAGCCACAGCTACACGGTCGCTGCCGTCGACCGGTTCGGCCGGCGCTCACCGGAGTCGAACCCGGTCACGGTCGTCGTCGACACCACGCCTCCCAGCGCGCCGCTCGGCGTGTTCGCGTACTCATCGGGAGGCGCCGACACCGTCTCCTGGGCGCAGTCCACGGACTCGGGCACAGGCGTCGCCTCCTACGAGGTTCGCCGCGACGGCACGTCGCTGGGCACGGTCACCGGAACGACCTACACCGATGCCGGCGGCGGGCCCGGTTCGGTGTACGCGGTGCGTGCAGTCGATGCGGCGGGCAACGCATCGCCGTGGTCGTCCAATACGCCGGCGGGAGCGCCGTTCCCCGCGGGCGTATCGTCCAGGCAGGTGACCGACGACAGCACCGCCGAATATGCCGCCCACCCGCAGCTGAACGTGATCTCGGTGATGCTGCGGTGGTTCCAGATTCAGCCCGACGCGACCACGTTCAACTGGGGCAACCTCGACGCCTCGCTGGCCGATGCGCAGGCTCACGGCTACCGGCTGATCATCCGCATCATGTGCGGCGGCGATGCGCCGCAGTGGCTGGCCACCACCACCGACCACCCCGTGTCATTCCTCGATCTGATCTCGACCGATCCCAGCAACGACCGCTGGCCCGGGGAGATGTTCGTGCCGGTGCCGTGGGACCCGGATCTGGCGTACCACTACGCCGCCCTGATGGCGGCCCTGAACGCCCACCTTTCCCAGTCCGACGGGAACGGCGGGACGTGGGCCGACCACGTCGAGTTCGTGCCGATCGCGATGCCGACGGTGCTCGGCACCGAGATGCAGGTGGGGTACGGGTCGGGCACCTACACCGGCGTCTACAAGGGTGTGAACGGAACGTACGACCGCGCGGCGACGAACCAGGCCGAGTGGTTGTCCCACGCGACGTCCGGCTCGACGAGCGCCGACAAGCTGCAGTCGAACCGCAATGACATCGAGTCGGCATGGCACACCGCCATCCAGGTGCAGTTGAGCAACCTGACGACCGTGCCGTCGGCGATCGCCTACGGCCCGCTGTTCAACGACGCCTACGCAGCCGCGCAGCGGCTGGCCGCCAGCGAGGCGGGCGCGCATGGCAACCGGCTATGGTCGATGACGACGAACCTGCAGCCCGCGGTCAACGCCGACGGGTCGCTCGGGCCATACAGCCAGTGGAGCGCGCCCGCGGCACAGACAATGCAGGTCGCGCTGCGGAACGGCGGCACCGTCGGGTTCCAGACGGCGGGCAACGGCATCCTCAACACCGCGGCGAAGATGCGCGAGGTGATCAGCGACGGCATCTCGAACTACAACATGCGGTTCCTGGAGACCTCGCCGGAGGCGGTCGACGCCTTCCCCGACCTCCTGCTGACCAACGGCGACAGCGCGCAGAACCAGCTGCTTCAGCGGTTTGGCGGCTAGCACCGCCGCGCCCCTACATCGGCAGAGGACAGTCCTTGCAGATCGCGGCGTTGACGCTCGCGCCATGCTGCAGGCCGAGGCTCACCCACTTCGCGGCCGCCATACCGAACAGCAGGAAGTACCGGTGCCCAGGCGTCAGGCCGTCGATCTCGAAGTGCCCGCTCGCGTCCGTGACCGCGCGGGCGACGGGGTGCGGGCGGTCGGCGGTGACCGGGCCGATGTACGGGAAGGCGCGGGTGAACGCCTGCACGGTGACCTGCGGCTGCGGCGTCGTGTGATTGCGGTCGGCGGACCGGTAGCCGACGACGGTGCCGGTCACCGTCCCGGGTGGCAGCGCGGTGGTCGTGGAGCCTCCGCCGCTTCCCGACCCGGCGCCGTTGCCGCACGCTGAGGCAATCCCCAGCATCAGCACCACCGACATGACCAGCGAATATCGTCGCATCACGGATTTGACGTCACCGACGGCCGTCCGGTTCCCGCGAACCGGAATCGGTAAGCACTCTAGACTCGCTGGGTGACGCCGCTCGTCGTCCTCTCCCACCCCGAGCCGACCTCTTTCGCGGCGGCGCTGGCACGCACCGCGGCCGAGACGCTCGATGCACCCCTGGTCGATCTCTACGCGGAGGGGTTCGATCCGAGGCTGTCGGCGGGTGACTTCACCGACCGCGAGGACGATGCCCGGTTGCGGCCGATGGAGGAGCAGCTTCACGCCGTGCGAACCGGCACGCTCGCGGCCGACGTCGCGCGCCACGTCGAGCTGCTGCGCGGCACCGACCTGCTCGTCATGGTGCAGCCGCTCTGGTGGTTCTCGCTGCCGGCGATGGCCAAGGGCTGGATCGACCGTGTGTTCGTCAACGGCCTGGCGTACGAGTATCCGGGCTACGAGCCGTGGACGGGGCCGCTCGGCCACGTGCGTGCGCTGGCGGTGTTCACGTCGTCGTACGAGCGCGAGGAGTTCGAGCCGGGCGGCCGTGCCGGCTCGGTCGACGCCGTGCTGTACCCGCTGCTTTGGGGGACGTTCGCATACTGCGGTATGCAGGTGCTGGAGCCGTTCATCGCGTACGCGGCAGACAGCGTCGACGACGCGACCCGGGAAGGGTATCTGGCGGGGCTGCGGGAGCGGCTTCTGGCGCTGCGAGTCTGACCCGAAGGGTCTGGCCCGGCCGAGCCACCCGGCGACGGGTGCCGTCCTGCCTGGTCAGCCCCGTTCGGGCGGACCCGAGATGCGCTAGAAGCCGAGCACGAACTTCGCGTCGTCCGACATCATCTCGGGCGACCACGGAGGCGTCCAGGTCAGGTCGGTCACGACCTGCTCGACGCCCTCCAGCGACGACACCACCTCGAGCATCTGCTCCTGGATCATCGCGCCGGCGGGACATCCCATCGACGTCAGCGAGTAGGTCACCGTGACCTTCCCGCCTTCCTCGACCCGCACGTCGTAGACCAGACCGAGGTCGACGACATCCATGCCGAGCTCCGGATCCTCGACCACCCGCAGCGCGTCGAATACCTGTTCTTCGGTGAGGCTCATGGCTCCATGGTAGCGGCCTGCTCCGCCGCGGTCGCATCCCACAGTGCCGCGAACGCCTCCTCGTGCCCGGTCGCCTCGGTGCCTCCGAGCAGCGGCTTGGTCGCTGCAACCGCGGCGCGGTGAGCTCGGGCCACTCGCCCGGCCAGGCTCTCCGCTCTGCCCGCCAGCTTCTCGCGCGGCAGCACGGCGTCGACCAGCCCCATCGTGCGCGCCTCGTCCACCGACAGCACCTCGCAGGTCGCGAACAGCCGCAGGGCGACGCCCGCGCCGAGCAGCCGGCTCAGCCGCTGCGCCCCGCCCCACGGCGGGCAGTAGCCGAGCTCGTTGTGGATGAACCGCAGCTTCGCGCCCTGTGCGGCGATTCGCCAGTCGCACGCCAGCGCCAGGTCGATGCCGCCGCCGACCGCATGGCCGTTCATCAGCGCGAGCGTCGGCACCGGTGCCGCGGCGATCCGGTCGCATGCACGGCTCCCCCGCTCCGTCACCTCCGACCCCGGCAGGCCGCGCACGCGCGGCAGGTCGGCGCCCGCGCAGAAGATCCTCGTCCCCGCGCCGGTGATCGCGACCATCCGCACCGCCTGGTCGCCCGACAGCCGCTCGACCTCGTCCGCCAGCTGCTCGATCGTCTCGAGGGCCAGCGCGTTCTCGCCGCCCTGGCCGCGCAGCGTGAGGATCGCCAGCCCATCCTTGACGGACGTCTCGACGGAGGTCGGCGGTGGCTCGGGCAGGTCTCCGATGGCGTCCAGCAGCTCCGCCTTCGAGAGCCGCCGGTACCCCTCGATGCCCCGCTCCCGCGCCAGGTCGTGCAGCTCGTAGAGCTGCGGCTCGACCGTCACAGGCGGATCTCCTCGTGCCGGTCGTGGGAGAAGAGGTGGATCGAGTCGATGAACCTCACCCGGTTGCACCGCGAGCACAGCACGATCGACTGCGTGCGCGCGCCCTCGGCGAAGTACCGCACGCCGCGCAGCAGGTCGCCGTTCGAGATGCCCGTACCGACCACCATCTGGTGCCCGCGCACGAGGTCGCCAATGCCGAAGATCTGGTTGATGTCGTCGATGCCGTGCTCGGCGGCCTGGCGGATCTCGGTCCGGCTCATCGGCCACAGCTGGCCCTGGATCTCGCCGCCCAGGCAGTGCAGCGCGGCCGCGGAAATGATGCCCTCGAACGCACCGCCGATGCCGACGGCCAGGTGGTCGTTGGTGCCGCGGATCGCCGCGTCGATGGTCGCCGTGATGTCGCCGTCGGCGATCACCTTGATGCGGGCGCCGGCCTCGCGGATCTCGGCGATCAGATCCTCGTGGCGCGGCCGGTCGAGCACGACCGCGGTGATGTCCCCGATCTGGCGGCCGAATGCGCCGGCAATCGCGTGCAGGTTCTCGGTGACGCTCTTGCGCAGGTCGACGTGGCCCTTCGCGACCGGCCCCACCGCCATCTTCTTCATGTACATGCGCGGCACGCGCGTGATGCCGCCCGGCTCGCAGGCGGCGAGGATCGAGAGCGCACCGACACCGCCGCGGGCGACCACCGCGGCACCCTCCACGGGGTCGCAGGCGAGCTCCATCTCCACCCCGCCACCGCCGACGGTCGAGCCGGGCGAGAGCGGATGGCCCTGCTCGCTGCGGCCGATCACGATCGTCCCGCTGACCGGGAGCGCGGAGAGCGCGGCGACCATCGCCTCGGTGGCGGACTCGTCGGCCGCCCGCGGGTCGCCGCGGCCGAGGTAGCGGCCTGCTGCGAGCGCCGACCGCTCGCTGACCGAGGCCAGCTCGGTGCAGGGGCATCGCTCCGGCGGCAGGTCGGAGAGCTTCACCTCCGGGCTCATGCGTGCCTCGGTGGCCATGCCTCAGGGTACCGCGCCGGGGGCGGCGGTGGCGCGTTCCAGGATCAGGTCGAGCACTGAGCGCAGCGCGTGGTCGGCGTCGGTGGCGTCGATCACCGGCACGCCGACCCGCTCGGCGCGGGTGACGAGGTAGTCCTGGATCCGCCGGATCTCGCCGAAATGGCGGAGGTAGCGGTCGAGGGCGCGCGCGCCGCCGGACGTGGAGTCGCGCGCCACGAAGTGCGCCTGGTGCGCCTCCTCGTGGTCGATCGCCAGCAGCACCTGGACGACGGTGGCCGACGTGTGCTCGGGCACCTCCACGAGCCCCGGCACCAGATGCACGCCCTCGAGCACCGTCGAGAGGCCCTCCTGCACCGCCCGGTCGATGACGGCGGCAGCCCCGACCGACACCTGCTCCGCCTGCTGCATGAAGCCGTACAGCGCCACGTCCGTGCCGTCGGGATCCGGCATCGGCATGCGCGTCGCCTCGCCCGCCTCGAACGAGCTGTAGTGCAGCGTCGGCATCAGCGCCGGCGCGAAGAAGGCTCGCATCACCTGGCGGACGACGTCGGTGGACGTGATCCGGCTGATGCCCAGGCGGTAGGCGAGCTCCGTGGCCAGCGAGCTCTTCCCGGTGCCGGTCGCGCCGCCCATCAGCAGGATCAGCGGCCGCTCCCGCCGCAGCACCTTCTGCCAGGCGCGGTACCGCTCCACCCCGGCCGGCCCGTCGCGCCTTGCGAGCACGCCCTCGACGATCGGGTGGAGATCGTCGAGGGCGATCTCCTCGACTCCGGTCTCGAGCACCGACTCCTCGATCTCGAGCGCCAGCTCGTATGCGTGCTGGGCGTCGACGCCGGAGAGGAACAGCGTCGTGGCCATGCGGCCCTTGGAGAACGGCAGCGGATGGCCGCGCCCGCGGATGCGAGGCTCACGGCTGTCAGGCATGCGCCATCACCGCCTCGGTCGCGAGCTCGAGCAGCGCGGCGTCGAGATCGGGCTCACCCGGCGCCGGAACGGGCACGTTGTCGCAGAACACCACGCGCACGCCGCTCGCGACGGCCGCCTCGCACACCACGTCGACGGCCGCCGCCTTGATCTCGACCAGGAAGGTCGCGGCGGCTGCGACGTCGGGCCGCGCGAGTGCCTCCCGCAGCGCCGCTCGATCCGACAGCGCCGGGACGACGGCGACCACGTCGCCGGGCAGCTGCGCCGCCAGCGTCTCGGCCCGCGGCGACGGCGTGGTGGTGAAGAACGCCACGGGCGCGTCGCCCAGCGGCTCGAGCGGCTGCGGGCGCAGCGTCACGGCAACGGCGGGCAGGTCCGGCGCCACGGCCTCGATCGCCTCGCGCGTGTCGTCGACGCCGTCCTCCGCCATGGTGATCACGACCAGGTCCGCGCGAAGCAGGCGCACCGGGCCCAGGCCCGCCGTCAGCGAGGACGCCGGCCGACGCGCCGACGTCACGAGGACGGTGCGGTCGGCGCGAAGCGGCGGCGATGCCGCTCCCGAGCCCTCGAGCAGCAGCAGCTCCGGTTCGAGCGACTCGGCGATGCGCGCGGCCTCGACGACGTTCGAGATGTACGTGCCGCCGGCCAGGCCGCCGCCGCAGCGACGCGCGCCCACCGTCGGGACGCCGGTCAGCACCGCGTCCTCGAGGAAGTCGGACGCCGCGTGCATCCCGGCCCGCGACCGCTCGAGCAGCTCCTGCATGCCGATCGGACGCATGTGGGCCTCCACCAGTTCCGGCTCGGCCGGCCCGCCGCGCCCCATGGCGACGACGGCCACCCGCCGGCCCGAGTCCCGGAGCACCCGGGCCGCGTGCGCCGAGACCGCCGTCTTGCCCACGCGCTTTCCGGTGCCGGTCACGGCCAGCGCGGGCACGCCGAGCGGCTCCGCCGCCGGTGGCCGCAGCTCGAAGTCGGCTCCCTCGTACGCGAGGCCGGCCGCGAGCGCATTCGCCGCCAGCCACATGCGCCGCTCCTCGTTCAGCACCGGCTCGTCGGACAGGTCGAGCACGCGCGTGGCGCCATGCCGGCGCGCCGCGTCCAGCATGGACGACACGGCGTCGCCGTGCAGCCGCTCCAGCGGCACGCCGTACTCGGGGTCGCCCGCCAGCTTCTCCACGCCGCCCAGCAGCAGCGCGGCGGCGACGTCATGGGTCTCCCCCGCTCGCTCCAACGCCGCCCGCACGACGGGTGGGTAGTGCTCGCCGTCCACCAGCGCAAGCACCCGCTCGGCCATCAGCCGCTGGTCCGCAGGGGCTGGTGCTTCTCGTAGGCGAGCGTCGTGGTCGAGAAGCGAATGATCGTCTCGCGGCCGTGGTAGGGGTAGCGCCGGTAGATGTCGACCGAGTCGGCGCAGATCTCGACGACGTTGTAACAGGGTCGCGTGTGGCCGCGCACCCGCATCGACGATACCGTGCCGGCGTTCACGACGAACAGCTCCTCGAGCCGCCAGGCGTACGGCACGTGCTTGTGGCCCGAGAGGACGAGGTTGACCTTCGACCGCTGCAGCACCTCCAGCGTGTCGCCCGCGTCGTGGACGACGTTCCGCTCGCGGCCGGTGCCGGGGATGGGCAGCAGGTGGTGGTGCAGCACGAACACGCGGAAGTCGGCGTCCGGCTGGAACTGCTCCTCGATCCAGTCGTAGCGGCTGCGGCCGACCACGCCGTGGTCGAGGTCGGGCTCGGAGGAGTCGATGGCGACGAAGGTGATTCCGCCCTTGCGGAGCACCGTCGAGCGCGGCCCGATCATCTCCTCGAAGTGGACGTAGCCGACGTTTCGCGAGTCGTGATTGCCGGGAATCGTGATCACGTCCGGGCAGTCCAGACGGTCGAGATAGCTCCGCGCTTGCGCATACTCCTGCTTGTACCCGAAGGTGGTCAGGTCGCCGGAGCAGACAACGACGTCGGGCTGCATGTCGTTGATCTCGCCGATCGCGCGCTCCAACAGGTTGGCCACGAAGTACGGCGACCCGCAGTGGAGGTCGGACAGATGCGCAATCGTGAACGGGCGTTCAGCAGCCATCGGGAGGGCGATCATAGACGGCGCTGTCCGTCCTGCGAAGTACACTTTTCAAGCGGAATGCAGGAACAACCTCAGTTCCACGCCTTCACCGGCGATGCGCCGCCCGCCTTCGCGAACGACGCCGAGCTTGAGTGCGCGCAGATCCTCGATTTCCACGGGATTCCGTGGGACTACGAGCCGCACACCTTCACGCTCGAGGTTGACGCCGAGGGCAACACCGTCGAAGCCTTCACGCCGGACTTCTACCTGCCGGAGCAGGACCTCTATCTCGAGATCACGACGATGAAGCAGTCGCTCGTGACGAAGAAGAACCGCAAGATGCGGCGGCTGCGGGAGCTCCGGCCGGACATCCGCATCAAGCTGTTCTACAAGCGGGACGTCGAGGCGCTGGCGGAGAAGTACGAGCTCCGCGACGCCTCGTGAGCGTCGCCGCGGAGCGCCTCGCGACGCCGGAGCCGGGCGAGGTGGCGTTCGGCCGCGAGCTGCTCGCCTCGCGGGTGCAGGAGCTGGCGCGCCAGATCAGCGGCGACTACCGCAACCGCGACCTCGTGCTGCTGACGGTGCTGAAGGGCTCGTTCATGTTCCTCGCCGACCTGTCACGTGATCTCGCTATCCCGCACCGGCACGAGTTCATGGCCATCTCGGCCTACCGCGGATCGGACGCCTCGTCGAGCGGACGGATCCGGCTGCTGAAGGACATCGACCGGCCCGTGCGCGGGGAGCACGTGCTGATCGTCGAGGACATCGTCGACACCGGCCTGACGCTGAACTACCTGTTCAAGACGCTGCGGTTCCGTGGTGCGTCGTCGGTCGAGGTGTGCACCCTGCTCGATCGCCCCTACCGGCGGCTGATCGACGTCGAGCCGCGGTACATCGGGTTCACGGCACCCGATGCATTCGTGGTCGGCTACGGCTTCGATTACCGGCAAAGGTTCCGGAACCTGCCCGATATTCACCTGCTCGAGCGCTGACGATCGCGGCCACGCGGTCGCGGTCGTCCTTCGTGCCGTACGCACCGGCGCGATACGCGTCCTCGTGGAGGGCGACCAGCTCCGGCCGCATGTGCTCGAGCCAGCCCATGTAGTGCTCGCGCACGCCGGGACGGAGGTGCAGCAGGATCGGGGTGATCCGCTCGGCGCCGGCATCGAGGCACGCGTCGACCAGGCTCGTCAGCTGCTCCTCGGAATCGCTGATGCCCGGCAGGATCGGGGCCATCAGCACCGTGGGCCGCAGGCCCGCATCGGCCAGGCGGGAGATGGCCTCGAGCCGCTTGCTCGGCGGCGCGGCACCAGGCTCGGTCAGGCGCGCGACCGCGTCCTCGTCCGTGCCGATCGACATCGCGATCCCCACCCTGGTGCGCCGTGTCGCCTCGGTCAGCACGTCGAGGTCACGCAGGATCATGGACGACTTCGTCAGGATCGAGAACGGGTTGCCGTGGCGCGCCAGCACCTGCACCAGGCCGCGGGTCAGCCGGTAGTGGCCCTCGGCGGGCTGGTAGGGATCGGTGTTCGTCCCCATGGCGATCGACTCGCCCTCCCACGCCGGGTCGTCGAGCTCCCGCTCCAGCCGCTCGATGGCGTTCACCTTGACGACGATCCTGCGCTCGAAATCCTCGCCGGCGTTGAGGCCGAGATACTCGTGGGTCGGACGGGCGAAGCAGTAGCTGCATGCGTGCCGGCACCCGCGGTACGCGTTGATGGTGTGGCGGAACGGCATCCGCGACGAGGGCGGCAGGGTGTTGATGATCCGCCGGGCGTTGACCGCCATGTACTCGACGGTGGGAAGGTCGCGCTGCTCGGGGCCGAACAGCTCGAGCTGGGGGTCGTCGCGCTGCCAGCGCATGCCGGCAGTATAGCGAACGTGTGTTCGGTCAGACCAGACGGCGTCGCGAGCGGATCATCACCGCGAACGCCACGGCAGCGGTCAGTCCGAGCGCGACCTCGACTCGCCAGACCACGGCCGGGTCGTACCGCTGACCAACCGCTCCCCGAACCAGCGGCTCGAGGCAGAGCGCGGCGATCACCAGCGCTGCGGCGACCGGCGAGCGGGCGGTGCGCCAGCGATACCCGAGCCAGCCGTATGCCGGCCCGGTGACGAGGCCGCAGACGACGTACACCACGTTGGCCTGCACCATGGCGGCGAGGGCATTGGGCATGGCAGCCGCGGCGACCCCCTCGAACGGGCTGACCGTCATCAGCGCATAGGTGCACAGCGCCACCTGCGTCGCCACAAGCCCGATGGCTGCCGAAGCGCGGGCGCTGCGCTGGGTGCAGCCGGCGAGGAACGGCAACAGCAGCCAGGTCGCCGACACCTGGCTCGCGGTCGAGGGCCAGCGGCCGAACTCGACGAGGAACCGCACGGTGCCGAGGTACTGGTCGATCGCGCCGAACGCCGCGGCGCCGGCCAACGACACGGCCCAGCCCGTTCGGCTACTCACTGCGCTCTGCGTCCGGCTGTGGGGCGGCCTGCTCCTGAGGCGCCGGAGCCGGCTCGCCCTGGCCCAACTCGGCGGCGGCCGGAGCGGGTGCGATCTCGGCGCGGATCTTCTCCAGCTCGGAGTCGACCTGCGCATCGGCCGAGAGCGCCGCGATCTGACGGTCGAGCGACGACGTCCCCGGCGAGGACAGGTCGTCGAGCGCGCCGGTCGAGACGAGCTCCTCGACGGCGGCCGCGCGGGCCCGCATCTGCTCCACCTGATCCTGCGCCCGGGCGGTGGCTGCACCGACGTCCGACAGCTCCGACGTGAGCCCGGACGTGGCCTCGCCGATCCGCACCTGCGCCTCCGCAGCGGAGTACTGGGCCTTGATCACTTCCTTCTGGGTGCGGAACGACTCGACCTTTTGCGACAGCGCCTGCTGCTGCTCGACGAGCTGCTGCTGCTGCTGCTCGAGCCCGGCGATCTGCTGATCGAGGCCCTGCAGCTGCTCCTGGACGAGCACCTTGCGCTCGAGCGCCGTCCGCGCCAGATCCTCCCGGCCGCCTGCCATCGCCTGACGGGCCTGGCTGTCGAGCTTGACGACGCTCTGCTCCAGCGTCTGGGTCTGGTGCTGCAGGCGCTTCTTCGCCGTGACCACGTCGGCCAGCCCGCGCTTCACCTTCTGCAGCATCTCCAGCTGGCGCTGGTAGCTGTAGTCGAGCGTCTCGGCGGGATTCTCAGCCCGGTCGAGCGCGCGGCTTGCCTTCGCCTTGAACAGCATCGTGAACCGCTGCCACAGCCCCACGTCAATCCTCCTCGCGTTGCGGCTCGGAGCCTAGCCTATCGAGGCCGCGGAGAGCCTCCGCGGCCTCGGCCCGCAGCCTTCGCCGCTCCGCCTCGTAGTCCTCGTCCCCCACCTTGCCCGTGCGGTGATCCTGCTCGAGGTCGCGCAGCGCTGTATAGGCCGCGTCACGCCGCTCGAGCATCGCCAGCCGCTCGCGGTCGTGCTCCGACATGGCGGGCTCCGGCGCCCCACGCTGCGGTGACAGGAACGGCCAGGCGACGGCGACCACGGCGCCAGTGACGGCGACCGCGACGGCGGCCGCCTCGACCGCCGTGCTCACGCCTCTCTGGCCAGCGCGGTGTCGTAGCGGCGTGCGAGCTGGCGGGCCTCGCGCGGATCCGGCCAGATGGTCACCAGCGCGCCGATCACGAAGACGATGCCGGCCAGCCAGATCAGGCTCACCATCGGATTGACCAGCGCCTTGACGGTGACCTGATTCCCGCGCATCGCCTCGAGAATCGTGTACAGGTCCTCGCCGTGCAGGTAGTTGGTGCGGATGTCGACCTCGTTCGTGACCTGCGACTGCGGCTTGTACACGCGCCGTGCCGGCGTGAGCACGCCGACGTGCGAGCCGTCGCGGAAGACGTTCAGCCGGGCGCCGACCTCGGTGGAGTTCTGCTGCACCGACTGGGTGGGGCCGACGTAGGTGAGCGTGTAGTTCTCGATGTGCATCGACTGGCCGGGCCGCAGCGTGGCCTGCCGGACGGAGCCGTACGCACCGGAGGCGGCCACGCCGACGACGAGCAGGACGACCGCGAGATGGACGATGTATCCGCCGTAGCGCCGCCGGTTGCGGCCGATCAGGTCGATCAGCGCTCGCGGCCATGATCCGCCGGCGATGGCGCGGCGGGCCGACGCGCCGCGTGCGAACTCGAGCACGATCGTGGCGGTGACGAAGATGCAGAGCGAGAAGGCCGTCAGGCCGGCCCAGCTCGAGCCCAGCCCGAACACGATCAGCACAGCGCCGCCCGCGGCGGCCGAGATCACCGGCCAGCGGAACGTCCGCCACAGGCTGCCGGGGGTCGCCCGCCGCCACGCGATCAGCGGGCCGATGCCGGTCAGGGCGAGCAGCGGCAGCCCGAACGCCTTCAGGAAGAAGTCGTAGTACGGCACCGACACGGTGCTGCGGACGCCTCGCGCCGCCTCGGACAGCACCGGAAAGACGACGCCCCAGAGGATCGCGAAGGCGAGGGCGAGCAACAGCAGGTTGTTGAAGAGGAACGTTGCTTCTCGCGACACCACCGACTCCATGCGGTGCTCGCTGCGCAGGATCGGCAGGCGCCAGAGCAGGAGGCTGGTCGAGAACGCCAGCACCACGGCCAGGAACCCGAGCAGCGCCGGGCCCACCGGCGACTGCGTGAAGTTGTGGATCGACTGCACGACGTCGCTGCGCGTCAGGAACGTGCCCAGGATGGAGAGGGCGAACGTCGCGCTCACGAGCACCACGTTCCAGACCTTGAGCATCCCCCGCTTCTCCTGCACCATCACCGAGTGCAGGTAGGCGGTGCCCGCCAGCCAGGGCATCAGCGCCGCGTTCTCGACGGGATCCCAGCCCCAATAGCCGCCCCAGCCGATCTCGACGTACGCCCAGTGGGCGCCGAGCAGCATGCCCACGCCGAGCGACGCCCAGGCGAACAGCGTCCAGCGCCGCACCGACGCCATCCAGCGCGCGTCTGTGCGCCGCGTGATGAGGGCCGCCATGGCGAATGCGAACGGCACGGCGAACGACACGTAGCCGAGGTAGAGGGCCGGCGGGTGCGCGACCATGTAGGGGTTCTGCAGGGACGGATCGAGGCCGAGCCCGTCGTGCGGAACCGGCCCGACGGTGCGTTCGAACGGCGAGGACACCAGCGCGGCCATGCCCGCGAAGAAGGTCATGATCCCGGCCAGCACCGCCGTCACCCACGGCATCAGCTCACGGTTCCGGTGGCGGTTCTGGAGCATGACCAGCGAGGAGGCCCCGCTCAGGACGAGCAGCCAGAGCAGCAGCGACCCTGGCTGGCTGGCCCAGAGCGCCGTCAGCAGATAGGGCGTCGGCAGCGAGCGGTTGGTGTGCGACTCCACCACCGCGATCGAGAAGTCATGGCCGACCAGCGCGATCAGGAGCAGCACCGCGGCCGCGACGGTGGCCCCGAAGGCCACGAGGATCGCGTTCGCCGCGCTGCGTGCGAGACGGCGGTCGCGCCGCCACCCGGCGAGCGCGCCCGTCACCGTCGCGTACGCCGCCAGCGCCAGGACGAGGATCAGGAGCGCGGATCCGACGGTGGCCAGATCAGGCCCCTGGGCCGCCCGAGTACTTGCTCGGGCACTTGGTCACCAGCGAGTCGGCTTCGGCGACGAACTGGCCGTTGGCCATGTGGCCGGTGACGATGATCCGCCTACCGGCCTTGAAGGCGTCGGGCACCGAGCCGCCGGTGTAGCGCACGGGCACCGTCTGCGCGGATTTCTCGTCCTTGACGACCATCGTGAAGGGCGCCTGCGCGCCGGTGCAGTTGACGTTGACGCAGCTGACCGCGGTGCCGGTGAGATCGACGGTCTTGGTCGCCGCGCCGTCCGTGTTGCTGCGCAGCTGGCCGACGGTCACGATCAGCTGGCCGGAGCCGCGGGCCACCTGGTAGACCAGGAACACGGCCAGCAGCGACGCGATCACGAGAGCGATGACGAGACGCGGTGCTGCGGTCACTCCGTCAGCGTATCAAGCGGATTTCCGGCGACACGCCACCGCCGTCACCGCGCTCAGGCGGTGGTGTCGGGCACGGCGTACCCGAGATCCAGGCACAGCTGCCCGCGCTGCGTCTCGCGGAGCGCATCGGTGTATCCCTGGCCGTAGGCGGCCCGCAGGAACCATCCCAGCAGCTCCAGGTCGATCTTCGACGGATCCAGCTCGAAGACCTCCGCCCACAGGTCGGTGAGGCGGAGATCGATGGCCATCGCCAGAGAGTCCTTGCGCTCCGTTGTCATGTCTCCAAGGGTAGGGCCCCGGTCGGACGTACCCACACGAAATCCCTGCACAGCTAGGAGATCAGGGCCTCCGCGACCCCCACGGCGGCACAGACCGCGATCACCGGGATGACGCCCACACGGAACCGCCAGACCGCCACGAACGCCGCCACCGCCAGCAGCGACAGCACCCAGCGGACGTGGCCGCCCGACACCAGCGCGTGTCGGGCGACGAACACCCCGAGCCCGCCGATCACGCCCACGACGGCGATCGTGATCCCATTCAGGGTGTTGGCAAAGCCGCCGGTGGTGCGGATGCGGTCGATCAGCGGCGCTCCGGTGATGATCCAGACGAAGCACGGGACGAACGTGGCCAGCGTGGCGACGGTCGCGCCGACCAGTCCCCAGGCGAGGTTCCCCTCGACGTGGTACCCGGCCACGAAGCCGACGAACGTGTTGACCATGATCAGCGGGCCCGGCGTCGACTCGCCCAGCGCCAGGCCGGCCACCATGTCCTTGGACGACAGCCAGCCGTAGTGGTTGACGGCGGCGCTGGCGACGAACGGCAGCACCGCGTACGCGCCGCCGAAGGTCACCAGCGCGGCCAGCGTGAAGAAGCCGGCGAGCTCGCCGACCAGCCCGCCCGCCAGCACCAGCAGGGCGACCGGGAACAGCCAGATGACGAGCCCCTTCCACATCCTCGACAGGATCGAGCGGGCGGATGCGGGCGGCCCGCGCTGGTCGTCGTCCTCGTCGTCACCATGCGCGGCCGGCCGGCCCAGCAGGCGCGGGTCGCGGCCCCCGGCCTGCCAGCCGGCGAGCGCGGCGACGACCAGGATGACGGGGAACGGCACGCCGGCCAGGATGGCGGCGAACGACAGCAGCGCAAGCGCGGCCGCTGCGGCCGTGTGGATCACGCGGCCGCCGACGCGCAGCACGGCGGCGGCGATCAGCGCCACGACCGCGGCGCCCAGCCCGCTGACGACCCCCTCCACCACGGTCACGTCGCCGTACTCGACGTAGACCGCGCTCATCGCGCAGAGGATGACGAAGGACGGCAGCACGAACAGCCCGCCCGACGTGATCGCGCCGCGGACGCCGTAGAGCGAGTAGCCGATGTAGGACGCGAGCTGCTGGGCCTCGGGCCCAGGAAGGGCCATGCAGAAGTTGAGCGCGTGCAGGAACCGCCGCTCGCCGATCCAGCGGCGGCGCTCGACCAGCTCATCGTGCATGATGGCGATCTGGCCGGCCGGCCCGCCGAAGCTGATGAAGCCGAGTTTCAGCCAGAACCAGAACGCCTCGCGCTCAGTCGGCCGTGCCGCGGCCTGCATCGTCCCCGGGCGCTGTTCGGGGACGCCCGAGGCGGCGTCGGTCGAGCCCGGGTGCATGGACGGATGATGGCGCATGCCGTTCGGCCCGGGGCGGGATCAGCCGATAGATTCTGCGCATGCCCGACCCAGCGACACTGCTCGCGTTCGCCCTCACGGCCCTTGTGCTGCTGCTGATCCCCGGTCCGGCGGTGCTCTACATCGTCACCCAGAGCGTCGAGCACGGCCGCCGCGCGGGCCTCACGGCCACGCTCGGCGTGCACACTGGAACGCTGGTGCACATCGCCGCGGCGGCGCTGGGACTGTCGGCAATCCTGGTCTCGTCGTCGCTGGCGTTCGGCGCCGTGCGGCTGATGGGAGCCGCGTACCTGATCTACCTGGGCGTCCGCACGCTGCTCGACCGCGCGGCGGCGGACAGTGCGTCGGCGCCGCCGCGGGACCGGCGGCTGGGGCGCATCTACCGGCGGGGCGCGCTGGTGAATGCCACCAACCCGAAGACCGCGCTGTTCTTCTTCGCATTCCTGCCGCAGTTCGTCGATCCCCACGGTGCGGCCGTGCCCGAGCAGATCGTCGTCCTCGGATTCACCTTCGCCCTGCTCGGGCTGATCACCGACGGTGCGTACGGCCTGCTGGCGGGAAGCGCGGCGGGGTGGGTGCGCGGCCGGTCGGCCGTCCGCTCGGCGCAGCGCCGGGTGACGGGCTGCATCTTCATCGGGCTCGGGGTGGCGACGGCGCTGGTCGGCTCCGAGCGCCGCTAGCGGCGCTCGCACGTCACGATTCGCCCGCGGGCCGGTCACGGCCCGCTCATTCGACTTGGTCTCCAATAAATGGCGCGCGCTGTCACGGTGTTGGTGATCCCGGACGGTCTCGTGACGGCCCGTCCGCTCAATCGCGAGCAACGCCGGCCGATCACGGGTGCGCCTCCGGATGAGCAACGGATGACACAAGACCAGCTGGCCGGGCGGGCAGCGCACGCGCTCGTGGACGAATCGGCGGTGGAGATGACCGCCGACAGCGGCGGCCTGCTCGAGATCTGGACGATCGCGTGCGAGGGCAGCGTCGTGCGCGCCAGCGCGCCTCGGCTCGAGGTGCGGGAAGGCATGCAGCTGCGCTGCCGGCTGATGGTCGACGGCGCGCCACACACCATCACCGCGCTCGTGGAGCAGGCGGAGTTCCAGTCGCAGTCGAGGGCCGCTCTGCTGCTGCGCGTGCTCGTGGTCGAGACAGACGGCGACCAGCGGCGCAGCGCCCGGATCGACGTGGCGCTCTCGGCGTCCGTGACGGCGGTCGTCTGCGACCGCCTGGTGCCGGGTGAGACGGTGAGCGCCGTGCTCGAGGACATCTCGGAGGGCGGCGTCGCCCTCGCGCTTGCCGATATGCGCGTGCGCGAGCGCGACCGGCTCCGCGTCCGGGTGCGGGTGTTCGAGGGCACGATCGACTCGGAGGTGCGCGTCATGTCGACGCGCGGCGGCGAGTCGGCTGGCACCCTCGTTGCCGGGTGCGCCTTCCTCGACCCGTCGCCTCACACGGTGGAGATCGTCACACGCCTGCTGGCGCGGCTGAACGCCCCCGCAGCCCACCCGGTGCCGGAGCCGGGCGTCCGCGAGACGCTCGGGATCGGCGCCGAGCCGAAGCCGGCACCTCCGTCGCCGCGGCCGGCACCGCTGCACCGTCCAGGCCTGGCGTAGTCTGCGGTCCGTCGACCAGGAGGACAGCATGCCGATCACCGTCGAGCGCATGGACTTCATCTCGGTGCCGACGCAGGACATCGAGCGGTCGCGGTCGTTCTACGTCGAGACGCTGGGACTGCCATTCGACCGCGAGACCCCCACGGGCTTCGAGGTGACCGCCGGCCAGGTGACGCTCGGCGTATGGGATCCGCGGACGGCCGGCCTGCCCTTCGTGCCCACGCTGAACCCGCCCGCGTTGCGCGTGCCCGACGTGCAGGCCGCCAGGGAGGAGCTGGAGTCCGCCGGCGTCGCCTTCGCCGGCGAGACCATCGACACGGGCGTCTGCCACATGGCCTTCTTCCACGACCCGGACGGCAACGCCCTGATGCTGCACCGGCGGTACGCCCCGCTCTGAGCACAGCACGACGAGGGGGGCGCCGGTGGCGCCCCCCTCTTGAGCCGGGCCTATGCGCCCGAGCCCGGCATCGTCATCGCCCCGCCCCCACGAGCTCTCGCTCGGGCTGGGCGGCCGCGACGGCCGGCTGGCGCGGCGCCGGGGCGACCGGCGCCGGCTGCGCCTCCTTCGACTGCCGGTACTTGATGTACACGTACACCGGGATGCCGGCCATCAGGAGCAGGAATCCCTGTGCGATGTACTCCTCGCCCGCCCCGTAGATCATCCAGAAGGAGTAGGCGAAGGCGAGGACTGCCGTGACCACGTCAACCGCCAGCCTGCGTCCGCTGAAGCGATCCGGCTCCCGGAACATCAGCATCAGCTGTGCCGCCGACGCAAACGCGTACGGCACCAGCGTGGTCAGTGTGGCCAGGATGATCACCTTGGTGAAGGTATCCACCAGGTTCGACTGGTAGTTCATCGCCATCAGCGCCGTCAGCAGCACGGACGACACGACCAGCCCGACCACCGGGGTGCGGCGGGTGCCGCTCACCTGTGCGAACTGCTTGGGGAACAGCCCGTCCTCGGCGGCCGCCAGAGGCATGCGCCCCTGGATCAGGATCCAGCCGTTGAGGGCGCCGAAGGTCGAGATCATCGCGATCGCGGCGATCAGCTTGTCCGGCCCGACGCCGAGCACCGAGGTGCCCCACATCTGCCGTGCCGCATCGGCGAACGGCGCGTTGGAGTTGGCCAGCTGCGACGCGGGGATCACGCCCATGATCGACACCGTCGCCAGCACGTACATGACCGTTGTCGCGATCGTGCCGAAGATGGTCGCCCGCGGCAGCGTCTTCTCGACGTCCTTGATCTCCTCAGCCGGGATGGTCGCCGACTCGAGGCCCAGGAAGGCCCAGAGGGTCAGCGTGCCGGCGAAGGTGATCGCGTGCCAGTGGCCTGCGAGCGTCGTGTGGTTCGGATCGAAGGGCGTGAAGTTGCCTGAGCTGATGTAGAACAGGCCGATCACGCCGATCAGCAGCAGCGGCACGAACTTGAGCACCGTCGTGACCAGCTGCACGATCCCCGACTCGCGCACGCCCGCGCAGTTGACGAGCGTCAGCAGCCAGATCACCGACAGGCCGACCGAGAACGCGAGCAGGTTGTTCGTGCCCAGCTCCGGCCAGAACACCGTGCCGTAGCTGACGAAGATGGTCGCGATCGCGGCGTTGCCGGCCCAGGCTGCAATCCAGTAGCCCCACGCCGTCCAGAATCCGGCGAAGTCGCCGAACGCCCGGCGCGTGTAGGCATACGGCCCGCCCGTGCGTGGATAGGCGCGGCCGAGGTTGGCGAAGACCAGCGCGAGCATGATCGCGCCGGCGCCGGTGAAGATCCACGCCAGCAGCGAGATGGGGCCGGTCGATGCCAGCGAGGACGGCAGCCCGAACACGCCCGAGCCGACCATGTTGCCGATCACCAGGGCCGTTGCCATGGAGAGCCCGAGCGATCGCTTCAGCCCGGGACGCGCGGGGGCGCCGGACTGTGCGGAAGAAACCACCGTTGGAGTGGACATGACACACCTCCGAACGATCAACGTGCCTGTAACAAACGAGGCACTCTCATTGCAACCGCTTTGGCGCGCGCCTGCATCAGGGGCTAGCGCGCCGGTGCTACCGGAAAGTACGGATCCGGAGAACGCCGCCAGATGATTGACTGCACCGATGCGCGCGATCGTGTTCTCCGGGCCGGGCCTGCTGGCGCCCCAGGAGGTGGCCGAGCCCGAGCCGGGCCCGGGCGAGCTGCTCCTGGACGTGGCGGCGTGCGGCGTGTGCCGAACCGACCTGCAGATCGTGGCCGGCGACATCGAGCCGCGGCGGCTTCCGCTCATCCCCGGGCATCAGGTGATCGCCCGCACCGCCGACGGAAGGCGGGTCGGCGTCGCCTGGCTGGGCGGCGCGGACGGCACCTGCGAACACTGCCTGGCCGGCCGGGAGAACCTCTGCGAGCAGGCCGAGCTCACTGGGTGGACGCGTGACGGCGGCTACGCCGAGCGGATGGTGGCGCGCGAGGACTTCGTCTTCCCCATCCCCGACCGGTTCGACGACGTGCACGCCGCGCCGCTGCTCTGCGCGGGCATCATCGGCTACCGCTCGCTCCGCCTGAGCGGGATCCAGCCGGGCCAGCGGCTGGGACTGTTCGGGTTCGGCTCGTCCGCACATCTGGCCATCCAGGTCGCCGTGCACCGGGGCTGCGACGTCTTCGTCTTCGCCCGCTCGGAGGCCGAACGCCGCCGCGCGGCCGAGCTCGGCGCGTCCTGGACGGGCGAGTACGACGCCCGGCCGCCGGCTCCGCTGCACGCTGCCGTCACGTTCGCGCCGGCCGGCGCCGTGGTGGTCGATGCGCTTGCGGCATTGGGCCCGGCGGGGACTGTCGCGATCAACGCCATCCACCTCGACGGCATGCCGGCCTTCGACTACGACCTGCTGTGGCGGGAGCGGGTGCTGCGCTCGGTCGCGAACTTCACCCGGGAGGACGCGCGCGAGTTCCTGGAGGTGGCGGCCGACATCCCGATCGAGCCGCGCACGGAGACGTTCCCGCTCGAGCAGGCGGCGACCGCGCTCGACCGGCTCGCGGCCGGAGAGCTCTCGGGGTCGGCGGTGCTGGTGGTGGACGAGTGACCGGGGCGCTGGACGCGGCTGCGGTGCGCGACGTGATCCTGCGCGACGGTACGACGCTGCGCCTGCGTCCCGCCGGGCCCGATGATCGCGAGCAGGTGCAGGAGCTGTTCCGCCGGCTGTCCCCGGAGAGCATGTGGCTGCGCTTCGGCGATCTCCGCGATCCTGGAGTCGCGGCGGCCGACGCGTACGCAGCGGGCGACGGCATCGAGCGGCTGGGGCTGGTCGGGGTGCGCGGCGGGCGGATCGTGGCGCTCGGCAGCTTCGAGCGGCTTCGGGATCCGGCAGCGGCCGAGGTTGCATTCACGGTGCAGGACGAGCTGCAGGGCCGCGGTGTCGGCACCCGGCTGCTGGAGCAGCTCGCGGCGTTCGCGGGCCCCGTCGGGATCGAGCGGTTCGTCGCGCAGGTGGTGCCTGGGAACGCATTGATGCTGTCGGTCTTCCGCGACGCAGGGTTCGAGGTGACGCGGCAGACGGAGGGCGGCGTCGTCGAGCTGAGCTTCCCGATCCGGGCCACCGAGCGGTACCTGGAGCGGGTGGACGAGCGTGATCGCGACGCGGCGGTGGCCTCGCTGGTGCCGTTCTTCCGCCCCGCGTCGGTGGCGGTCGTCGGCGCCTCGTCGCGCTCGGACGCGATCGGCAACTCCGTCGTGCGCAACCTGCTCGCGGCAGACTTCGGCGGGGCCGTCTATCCCGTCAACCTGCGTGGCGAGCCCGTCGCCGGCGTGCCCGCGGTGACGGCCGTGGCCGAGATCGCGGTGCCGGTCGACCTGGCGGTCGTGTGCGTGCCCGCGCTGGCGGTGATCGATGCGGTGCGCGATGTGCTCGAGCACGGCACGCGAGCCGTGTGCGTGATTTCGGCAGGGTTCGCCGAGACGGGTGCCGACGGGCGTGAGCGGCAGGAGCAGCTGCTGGAGCTGATCCGCAGCTACGGCGCACGGCTGCTCGGGCCGAACTGCCTGGGCATCGCCGTTCCCGGGTCGCACCTGAACGCGACGTTCGCGCCGCGGCCGTTCCCCGCCGGCACGATCGGTTTCTCGTCGCAGAGCGGGGCGCTCGGCCTCGCCCTGCTCGAGAAGACGGCGACGCGCGGCGTCGGGCTCTCGGGCTTCGTCTCGATCGGCAACAAGGCGGACATCTCCAGCAACGACCTGCTCTCGTACTGGGAGGGCGACGACGACACGCGGCTGGTGCTGCTCTACGTCGAGTCGTTCGGGAACCCTCGCGGCTTCGCACGGGTCGCCCGGCGCGTGGCCCGGCGAAAGCCGGTGGTGGCGATCAAGAGCGGCGTCAGCCGAGCCGGGGCGCGAGCGGCGGGGTCGCACACGGCTGCGCTGGCCGGCTCGGATGCCGCCGTCGAGGCGCTGTTCCGGGAGGCGGGCGTGATCCGGGCGGTGACGCTCGGGGAGGCGCTGGACGCCGCGTCGCTGATGTCCACACAGCCGCAGCCAGCGGGCAACCGGGTCGGGGTGATCACCAACGCCGGCGGCCTCGGCATCCTCTGCGCCGACGCCTGCGAGGCGTCCGGGATCGAGCTGCCACCGCTCACACCGGAGACGGTCGCCGCGCTCGAGGGGATGCTCCCGGCCGAGGCGTCGGCCCAGAACCCCGTCGACCTGCTCGGCTCCGCGACCGCCGACGCGTACGAGCGGGCGATCCCCGCGGTGCTCGCAGACACCGCCGTCGATGCAGCGATCGTGCTGTTCGCGCCGGCCGCTCCTGCGTCGGCCGACGAGGTCGCGGAGGCGGTCGTTCGGGCTGCGGCCGGCGCCGAGAAGCCGGTGCTCGCCGTGGTGATGACGGCGGTCGGCGTTCCGCCGGCCTTCGCTCGCGCAGGATGCGGCGTTGCGGCCTTCAGCTACCCGGAGTCGGCGGCCCGCGCGCTCGGCCGCGCTGTGGAGCGGGCGGCGTGGCTGCGCCGTCCGGCGGGCGTCACACGCCGGCCGGAGGACATCGATGGGCCGGCCGGGCGGCGGTTCGTGGAGCGCGCGCTGGCCGACGGCGAGGGCTGGCTGGGGCCGGATGCGCTGCGCGACCTGCTCACGGCGTACGGCATCCCGCTCGTGGCGGAGCGGACGGCCCGCACCCCGCCGGAGGCCGTGGCCGCCGCCCTCGAGCTCGGCATGCCGGTCGCGGTGAAGCTGGCGGAGGCGGGCGCGCACAAGACCGAGCGCGGCGGGGTACGGCTGTCACTTAGGGACGAGGCGTCGGTCGAGCAGGCGGCCTCGGACATGGACGGCCCGGTGATCGTGCAGCGGATGGCCCCGTCGGGGGTCGAGCTGCTCGCGGGGCTGGTTCAGGATCCGGTGTTCGGCCCGCTGGTTGCGTTCGGGCCGGGCGGCGTGATGGCCGAGCTGATCGGGCAGGCCGGATTTCGGATCGCGCCGATCACCGACGTGGACGCCGCCGAGCTGCTCTCGAGCGGGAAGGCGGGACGGCTGGTGGCCGGCTTCCGCGGTGGGCCGGCCGCCAACGCGGCTGCACTGACCGACCTGTTGATGCGGCTGTCCGCGCTCGCCGAGGACCTGCCCGAGGTGGCCGAGCTGGACATGAACCCGGTGATCGCGAATGCCGACGGCTGCACCGTCGTCGATGCGCGAGCCCGCGTCGCAGCGCGGCCGTCGTCGGCGCGCGCCAAGACCTGGTAGCGCTCTCAGCCGGCCGGCGCGACGGCCGGCCGGCGCAGACGCGGCGCGAGCTCGACCGCGGTGAAGACGGCGAAGAAGATCGCGGTCGACGTCAGCACCACGGCGCCACCGGACGCGACGTTCCACCAGAAGGAGATGTAGAGGCCGATCACGCCGGCGGCCACGCCGAGCGCGGCTGAAAGCACCTGCATCGTCCCCAGGCGATCCGTGAGCAGCCGGGCTGTCGCCGCGGGCGTGACGAGCATGGCCAGCACGAGGATGTTGCCGATGGTCTGCAGCGAGACCACGATGGCCAGCGTGATCAGCCCGAGCAGGATCAGGTCGAGGACGAAGACCGGATAGCGCATGGCCTCCGCCATATCGCGGTCGAAGCCGATCAGCGAGAACTCCTTGTTCAGAAGGACGGTCGCCGTGAGCGCGACGACAGTGGTGGCGCCGGCCAGATAGAGATCCGTGCGCGACACGGACAGGATCTGGCCGAATAGCAGGTCGGCGACATCCTGCTGGTACGTTGCCAGCGTCGACACCAGGACCACGCCCAGAGCGAACATGGCCGCGAACAGGATGCCGATCGCGGTGTCCTCGCTGACGCGGCGGTTGCGGCTGATCGTCGCGATTCCGAGCGCCGTGGCGATGCCGACCACGAGCGCGCCGAGCAGGATGCTCCGCCCGGCCGCGACCGCGATGACGATGCCCGGAAACACGGCGTGCGTGAGGGCATCGCCGATGAAGGCGAGTCCGCGCAGCACGACGTATGTGCCGAGCACGCCTGACACGATGCCCGTGAGCACGATAGCCATCAGCGCACGTCGCATGAACTCGAACTGCAGGGGGTCAGTGAGGTAGTGCATCAGTGGGCGTGGTGCCCTTCCGGGGCAAGGATGCGCACGCCGCCGACGTCGATCAGCTCGCCGCCGTAGGCGTCGGCCAGCCGCGACGGGGCTAGCGCGTCGGCGGGCGGGCCGTACGAGACGACGCGGCCGGAGAGCAGGCAGAGGAGGTCGCAGCGGCGGACCGACCAGGCCAGGTCGTGCGTGGAGACGACCACGGTGCGCCCCTCGTCGCGCAGGCGATCCAGCGTGTCCTGGAACGCGGAGGAGGTGGCGGCGTCGGCGCCCGACAGCGGCTCATCCAGCAGGAGCAGGCGCGCGTCCTGCATCAGGGCGCGGGCGAGCAGCACGCGCTGGCGCTGGCCACCGGAGAGCCGCCCGATCTGGCGGCCGGCGAGATCCTCCATGCCCACACGGGCCAAGGCGCCGAGCGCGGCGGCCCGCTCCGATGACGAGGGTCGCCGCAGCCACCCCACGCGGCGGTACGAGCCCTGCAGCGCGACGTCGAGCGCGGTGAGCGGATGGCTCCAGGCGGCCTCGCCCAGCTGCGGCATGTAGCCGATTGCGCCGCGAACCTCGACCCGGCCGGCGCTCGGCTGGAGCACGCCGAGCAGCGTCCGCAGCAGCGTCGTCTTGCCGGCGCCGTTCGGGCCGATCAGGCCGACGATCGAGCCGGCGGGCAGGTCGAGCGTGACGCCGTCGAGGGCGACGTGCTCGCCGTAGGCAACGGTGACGTCGCGAAGCCGGGCGACCGGCGCCCGGGCGATCTCAGCCGCGGCCGCCATCGCCGTCCGCGCAGGTGGCGCAGCGCGCCGGCAGGGCGGCGAGCGCTGAATCCAGCAGGTCGAATCCCGCGGAGCGGGCGGAGTCGCGGGCGGGCTCGAGCGCGCAGCCCTCGAGCAGCGCGGTGGCGCCGCAGTCGACGCAGACGACGTGGTGATGGTGGCCCTGTGCGGCGCAGAGCACGTAGACCGCCTCGCCGCCGCGGCTGCCGGCATCCTCCGCCCAGCCCTCCTCGCGCCAGCGCTCGACCGTGCGGTAGGCGGTGGTCAGGCCGAGCTTCGGCTCCGCACGCTGGGCGGCCGCGTGCAGCTCGCGCACGCTGAACGCGCGGCCCATGGAGCGGCCGGCGTCGAGCAGGGCCATGCGAGCGCGGCGGTTGCGGCCTGGTTCCATGCGGACATGCTATCGAGAACGGACACCGTTCGCAAAATATGAAAACCATTATCGTTCTTGCTACGGTTGTGCGGCCGTGATCCGCCGCCCGCTCGCAGCCGCTGCCCTTTTCACCCTGCTGGCAGCCGCCTGCACGACGACGCAGATCCCCAAGGGCGAGCCGGGCCGCGTGACCGTGGTGGCGACGACGACGCAGATGCAGGACCTGGTGCGGAACGTGGGCGGGCCGGACGTTCACGTCGTTGGGATCCTGAGGCCGAATGTGGATCCGCACGACTTCGAGCCGACGCCGAGCACGGCGATCGGGCTGTCGGGTGCCAGGCTGGTCGTCGAATCGGGCGCCGGGCTGGATCGCTGGGCGGCAGGCCTCGTGGCGAGCTCGGTTCCGGGCACGCCGGTCTGGGTGGCGTCCGCGGGGCTGCCGCTCCGAGGCGACGATCCCCACTGGTGGTTCGACCCGACGCTGTTCGAGCGGGCGGCGACCGGCCTGGGAGCGCGCCTGGCGCGGCTCGATCCGGCCCACGCCGCCGGCTACCGGTCCCGTGCGCACGCATACGCGTCCAGGATCCGGGCGATGGACGCGGGCAACCGGAGGCTGATCACAACGGTGCCGCGCACACAGCGTCTGCTGGTGACGAACCACGACGCGTTCGGCTATTTCGCAACGCACTACGGGATTCGAGTGGTCGGCTCGGTGCTGCCGGCGTTGTCAACCGCGGCACAGGTGAGCGCGAGCGGCGTGGCCGACCTGATCCAGCGGATCCGCGAGCAACATGTGGCCGCGATCTTCACCGAGTCGTCGTTGAGCCCGAAGCTCGAGCAGCAGATCGCATCGGAGGCCGGCGTCAGGGTGTACGCGAACCTGTACGGGGACACGCTGGGACCGGCCGGCTCGCCAGGCGCCACGTACCTCGGCATGGAGCGGTGGGACATGCGCGCCATGGTGGCGGGGTTTCTGGGCACGGCACCTCCAACGCCCTAGCCGCACCGCCTCGTCACAGTTCCGCAACGTTACGCCGCAGCCGCCCGACACCGCCTCAGAGGCGTTTTCGGGCCGCAATCGGACGTTGGAGCGCCGGGGGAGTCACGAAATGCGTTCGATCGTCGCGTCGGTGTGCCGGAGTTCCGCCGGTCCGCGATACGTTTGACGTCCTGTTTCTGACTCGCTGTGGTGCTTCAATGCAGGCCACCATGGCCACGAACGCGCGCCTTGAGGATCAGCGCCGCTACGAGCTACAGCACGAGCAGCTCGCCATCCGGCTTGCCCTCACCGGCGGAGGCGCCGTGCTCGCGCTGGCCGGCTCGGCCATGCCATGGACGCACGGCCTCGGGCGTGTCACCGAAGGCCGGTTGTCGGGCGACGGCCGCTGGACCGCAATGCTCGCGCTCGCCCTGCTCGGGTGCGCCGGCTGGTACTACCGGCGGCCGGAGCGGATCAGCGCTCGGCTCGGCGCGGCCGTCGCGGTGGCGCTCCTTGCGCTGGCCATCGTCGAGTGGAACACCGTCTCGGACGACGTCGACTCGGCCAACCATGCCAACGGCCTGTTCGCGACGGCCAGCGTCGCTCCCGGCATCTGGGTGCTGCTGATCGGCGCGATCCTCGCCACCATCGGCGCCCTCTGGACGCTACGCGTCGACCGCTGAGCGGTTCGGGCCCGCTGCCTCGCGGCGCCGCACCGGCTTCCAGCCCGGGCCGGGCACGCTCGCCCGAAGCAGCCGCGTGTAGTCGTCCTTCGGGTTGTCGAGCACGTCGCCGGTCGGCCCCTCCTCCACCACCCTGCCCCGCCGCATCACCATCGTGTGCTGGGTCAGCTGCCGGACGACCGCGAGGTCGTGGCTGATCAGCAGATACGAGATGCCGGTGTCGTCGCGGATGTCCGCGAGCAGGTTCAGCACCTGCGCCTGGATCGATACGTCCAGCGCAGCCACCGACTCGTCGAGGATCAGCAGCGTCGGCTCAGCCGCGAGCGCCCGTGCGATCGCCACGCGCTGTCGCTGCCCCCCGGAGAGGTTCCTCGGCAGCGCGTGCAGCTGCCGCTCGTCCAGGCCGACCATGTCGCCCAGCTCGCGCACCCGCGCAGCCCGCTGCTCGCGGTCGCCCGGGTGGTGCAGCCGCAGCACCTCCTCGATCGACCCAGCCGGCGACTGCCGGGGATCCAGGCTCGAGTAGGGATCCTGGAACACGATCTGCACCTCGCCGCCGCGACGCCTCCGCTCGCGCGACCCGCGCGCCGGCTGGGAGCGGTCGCGGCCGCAGGCCATGATCGTCCCGGCAGTCGGCCGCTCCAGGCCGACGATCATCTTCGCGATCGTTGTCTTGCCGGAGCCGGACTCACCGACGATCGCGACGGAGCCACCCTCCGGCACCGTCAGCGATACGTCGTCCACAGCAACGAGCTCGCCGAACTCCTTGCGAAGGCCCCTCGCCTCCAGCACCGGTTGAGCGGCCTCAGACATGCGCCGCCTTCGCCAGCCTGCCGCGCAGCTCGGCCGCCCGCACGCAGCGCACGCGCCCGCCGTCGAGCTCCTGGAGCGACGGGTGCGTCTCCCGGCACCGCTCCTCGACATGAGGGCAGCGGGTCGCGAACGCGCACCCCGGAGGCGCCTCGAACGCCGACAGCGGCCGTCCCGGAATCGCCGCCAGCCGATCGCTGGTGGCCGTGATGCTCGGGCGGGCCTCGGCCAGCGCCGCGGTGTACGGGTGCAGCGGATCGGCATGCAGCCGCTCGGACACTCGGGTCTCGACCACCTCACCCGCATACATCACGTCGGTGCGGTCGCACACGGCGGCCGCCAGGTCGAGGTCGTGCGTGATGAACAGCATCGCCAGCCCGCGGTCGCGCCGCAGCGCGTCGAGGATCGCCATCACCTCTGCCTGGATCGTGACGTCGAGCGCAGTGGTCGGCTCGTCCGCGAGCAGCAGGCTGGGATCCGTCAACAAGGCGGTCGCGATCATCACCCGCTGCAGCATGCCGCCCGACAGCTCGTGCGGGTACTGCCGCATCCGGCGCTCGCCGTCGTCGATCTGCACCTCCTCGAGCAGCGCGATCGCCTGCCGGCGTGCGACTTCCGCCTTGACCTTGCGGTTCGCCCGCAGGGCCTCGGTCATGAAGTCGCCGATCCGCCGCACCGGGTTGACGTGCACGCGCGGATCCTGGAACACGACCGCCACGTCCTCCCGATAGCGGCGCAGCTCTCCGCCGCGGAGCCCGAGCACCGACCGGTCCCGGTAGCGCACCTCGCCCTCGACGGCGGCACCTGTCGGAAGCAACCGCGCGATCGACCGCGCCGTCATCGACTTGCCGGAGCCGGACTCACCGACCAGCCCCAGCGCCTCGCCCTCGGCGATCTCGAGGGACACGTCCCGCAGCACCGCGCGCTGCTCGCCTCCGACGGGCAGCAGCACCGTGAGATGCTCGACCTCGAGCAGCGGCATCAGGCGCGGGCGCCCGCGATCTCGGGACGCCGGCCGGCCCACGGCCGCACCCGCTCGGCGGCGGCGCCGACGCGGAAGGCGGTGACGTCGTCGTAGGTGCGCGCGGCGATCTGCACACCCGTCGGGACGCCGTTCGCGGCGAAGCCGGACGGCACGTTGAGCACCGGGCACCGGCTCAGCACGTTGAACACCGGAGTCATGATGGCGTGGAAGTACTCGTCCAGCTCGATGCCGTCGACGGTCACGCCGTGTCCGACGTAGTCATCCCCGGCAACGAGTCCCACCGTGCACACGGTCGGACAGATCAGCGCATCGAAGCGCTCGAGCAGGGCGCCGACCGGCAGGTACAGCTGGGCCTCGATCTCATGCTTCTCGAGCAACGTGCCGCCGATAGTCCCCGACCTGCGTGCGAACTCCAGCGCGTAGGCGGTCATCAGGTCACCGTGCTGCCGGGCGGTCTCGGCGATCCATGCGCCGAACCCGAGCTCGAAGTGGATCTCGGTTGCGCGGTGCACCGCCGCGTGCGGCACGTGCAGGTCGACCTCCTCGACCACGGCGCCCTCCTCCCGCAGCGCCATGGCCAGATCGAGCGTGTTGGCCCTGATCTCCGGGTCGACGACCCAGTCGCCGAGGTCGGTCGACACCGCAACCCGCAGCCCCTTGACGCCCTCCAGCTGCTCGGGCAGCTCCAGCTTGGGCCGCAGCGACACGTGGTCGCGCGGATCCGGGCCGGCGAGGACGTTCTCGAACAGCAGGCAGTCCATCACGGTGCGCGCCATCGGCCCGCAGTGGCAGTACGTGTCCAGGTTGAACGGCGCCTCCTGCGGCACGCGCCCGTACGGAGGCTTGAACCCGACCACCCCGTTGAACGACGCCGGAATGCGGATCGAGCCGCCGATGTCGGAGCCGCTCGCGAGCGTCGTGGTGCCGCTGGCGAGCGCCGCACCCGAGCCGCCCGACGACCCGCCGACGCCGTACTCGAGGTTCCAGGGGTTCCTCGTCACCCCCCACAGCCGCGAGTGGGTGAAGCCGGCGCAGGAGAACTCGGGCGCGGTCGCCCGGGCATGCACGATCGCCCCGCTCTCGAGGATCCGCTCGGCGAACGGGGAGGACTCCTGCGCCACCTCGTCCTTGTAGATCAGCGAGCCCTGCGTCCACGGCTGGCCGGCGACGCCCTCCTCCTCCTTGATCGCCGTCGGGATGCCCTCGAGCGGCCGCGGTGCGTCACCCGTGCCGGCGTAGCGCCGCTCGGCCTCCCGCGCCTGCTCCATCGCCTGGTCGAAGAAGCGGTGGCAGAGCGCGTTGACGTCGCCGTCGACCTCCTCCGCGCGCTCGATCACGGCGGACATCAGCTCAACGGGCGACAGCTCGCCGCTTCGGAACATGCGAAGCGCCTCGGCTGCGGAGAGGTAGGCGAGGTCGGTCAATGGGAGCTCCTTTGTGCGTTGTCGACGAGCCGCTCGCCGAGCAGGTTGACGGCGATGACGACCACCATGATGGCGAGGCCGGCCGCAAGCGACTCGGCCGGATAGCCCTGCAGCACGCCTGTCTGCCCCTCCGACACCATCACACCCCAGTCCGGCTGCGGGGTCTGCACCCCGAGCCCGAGGAAGGAGATGGCGGCCAGGTCGACCATGGCGTAGCCGAACAGGATGGTCGCCTGCGCGACGATCAGCGGGAAGACGTTCGGCACGAGGTGCCGCAGGCAGATGCCAAACCCAGTCAGGCCCTGCACCTCGAGCGCGGCCACATACTGCTGTGCGCGCTCGCGGAGGGCGGCGCCGCGGAGAATGCGCGCGACGTAGGGCGTGTAGGCGACCGACAGCGCGATCACCGCCGACTTCAGGCTGGGCCCGAACACGGCTGCGGCCAGCACCGCCAGCAGGATGCCCGGGAACGCGAACAGCACGTCCACCACAGCCGAGACGCCCGCGTCGAACCAGCCGCCCAGCCAGGCCGTGGCGACGGCCACGCCGGTGCCCACTCCGACCGAGATGACCACGACGGCAACCGGCCCCAGGATCGTGGTGCGCGCACCGGCCAGCAGCCGCGACAGCAGATCGCGGCCGGCCGGATCGAAGCCGAGCAGGTGGCCTCCGGTCGGGCCGACATACGCGTTGGACAGGCTGACGAAGTTCGGGTCGTAAGGCGCGATCGCGGAGCCGATCAGCGCGACCACCACCGCCAGCACCAGCACGGTGATGCAGATCGCAACCACCCAGTTCTTGCGGTGCAGCCCCCGGGACGAGAACCGCACGATGCGGCCCGCTGTCGGCGCGACCGTGCTCACTGCGCCCGGCTCCCAAGCTTGACCCGCGGGTCGAGCACCGCGTAGAGGATGTCGACGATGGTGTTGATCACCACGAAGATGGTGACCAGCACGAGCGAGATCCCCTGCACGACGGCGAAGTCCTTGTTGCTTGCCGAGGCAACGAGATACGACCCGAGCCCGTTCAGCGAGAAGGCGGTCTCGACGACGGTGTCGATCGCGATCAGCGAGGCGATGGTGATGCCGGCGACGGTCGTGATCGGGATGGCCGCGTTCCGCAGCACGTGCCGCCGCACCACCATCCCGTAGGGGATGCCGCGGCTGATCGCCGTCTGCACATGCTCCTTACCGGCCTCCTCGCGCACGGATGCACGGGTTACCCTCGCGACCAGGGCGAGCGAGCCGACCGCCAGCGAGAAGGCGGGCAGCGTCAGGTGACGTACCTGGTCGACGAATCCGAGGCCGTTGCCGGTCGCGGGGAACCATCCCAGGTTGACGGCGAACACCGTCTGCAGCACCACCGCCGCGACGAATGCGGGCAGCGCAGCGGAGATGGCGGTGATGACGATCACGCCGGAGTCGATCGGGCCGGGCCGCAGCGCGCCCAGCAGCCCCAGCCCGATGCCGAACAGCAGGATCAGGATCGACGCGTAGGCGACCAGCTCGAGCGTCGTGCCGATGCGGGCCGAGATGAGGCTCGATACGTCCTCGTGCAGTGCGATCGAGACCCCAAAGTCACCGTGCACAGCCCCCTTCACCCAGTCGGCGTACCGCACGAAGAACGGGTCGTTGAGGTGGTAGCGCTTCTCGAGGATCGCGATGCTGGAGGGCGGTAGCGACCGCCCTCCAGAGAGCACCGCGATCGGGTTCCCCGGCGCTACGTACAGGGCGCTGAAGATGACGAAGCTCGAGACCAGAAGCGTGACGACCAGCATCACCAGCCGCCGCGCCACGAAGCGGAGCATCTACTTCGCCGCCCCCAGCTTCGCCAGCCACGGCCCGAACATGTACTGGAACGTCGCGGGCGGCCCTGTCACCTTCTTGTTCATGATCAGGATGGTGTCGGGATCGGCAACGGGGATCCAGGGCAGCTCCTTCATGATCAGCGTCTGCGCCTTGACGATCAGCTCCGCGCGCTGCGTGGGGTCGGCCGTGGTGCGGGCCTGCTCCATGTAGCTCGTGATCTGCGGATCGCTGAAGTTGTCGTAGTTCTGGGATCCGCCCGGCACCGCCAGCGTGGCGTACAGCCCCGCCGGGTCGGCGTAGTCCGGGTAGTTGACGGTGAAGAACCCGTCGATGCCCTTCCTGGCGTTGGCATCGATGAAGAAGTTGATGTAGTTCTGGGCCGACACCGAGTGCAGCTTCACCGTCAGCCCGAGCTCCTGCCCCGCCGCCTGGAATGCCAGCGCCTCGGTGTTGATGTTGTTCAGCTGGCTGGACATGCCGAGCGTGATGGTCTGCCCCTTGACGCCGGCCTGGCCGATCAGCTTCTTCGCCTCGGCCATGTTCGGCGTCGGCTCGGGCAGCGCGTCCCACGCCTTCTGGAAGACGTCCTTGCCGTAGCCCCATGTCCCCGGGTTGGCCAGCGTGCGCGGCAGCTGCGCGGCGCCCTTGTAGACGGCGTTGATGAAGCCCTGGCGGTCGACCGCCAGCGACAGCGCCTGGCGCACGCGCACGTCGCCGAGCGGCCCCTTCGCGTTCGACACGATGAACGCGTCCGACGACATCGACGAGCCGAGGTAGACGTGCAGGTTGGGGTCGGCCTTGAGCTCGTCGAGCGTGGAGATGTTCAGCGGGTAGTCGCCGGTCAGCTCACCGGTCTTCAGGGCTGCGGTCGCCGCCGAGTCGCTGGACTGCGCCTTGAAGTCGATCTCCGGCACCTTCGGCCGCAGCGAGGCGTCCCAGTAGTTCGGGTTCGCCTTCGCGGCGAGCACGTCGCCCGTCTTCCAGGTGGACAGCTCGAACGGGCCGCTGCACATGATCTTGCCGGTGATCGTGCCGAAGTTCTTGCCCGCCTTCTCCGCGAACTTCTTCTCGACGATGAAGCCGGGCGTCGAGGCGAGCTCGCCGGGCAGCCAGTAGTCCGCCTGCTTGAGCGTGATCGTGACCGTCGACGGGTCGGTGGCGACGATCGACTTCACGCGGTTGAACACCGCGCCGTAGAAGCCGCCCAGCTTCGGGTCCATCTGCCGGTCGAGGCTGTAGACGACGTCATCGGCGGTCACCGGCGAGCCGTCCCAGAACTTCGCCGCGGGGTTGATCGCGAACACGAGCGTGGTCGGGTTCGTGTAGGACAGCGTGCTCAGCCCGGGGCCGACCACGCCCTCGGGCGACTGGCGGAGCAGCGTGTCGCACATCGACGCGATCGCCGTGTTCTCCGGGTAGTCGAACGCGAAGATGGGATCGAGCGAGCTGACCTCGCGGTAGAGGCCCCACGTCACCGGGCTCGAGTAGGTGCCGGTCGGAGCCGGAGTGAGCACCGTCAGCGACGAGCTCTTCGGCGGCGCCGACGACGAGGACGTTGAGGCGGACTTGCCGCATCCCGCGGCCGCCAGAAGGGCGACCAGGGCGAGGGCGGCGCGGGCTCCGAGACGGGACATTCGAACGCTCCTGAGACGGGGGATAACGCGCGATGCTCTCACAGCCGCCGTTTGACGTCAAGATCGTTGTCCACATGTTTGTCAACGGCGTTGGCAGCAACTACGATCGCACCATGGCGAAACGCGCAACCCGTGGCACGCCACGCCTCGAACAGGGGGCGATCGTCGACGCTGCGATCGGCGTGATCGACGCCGAGGGCCTCGAGGCGCTAACGATGCGGCGCCTCGGCCGGGAGCTGAAGGTCGATCCGACCGCCATGTACCGGCACTTCCGCAACAAGGACGAGCTGCAGCTGGCGATCTGCGACCGGCTGCTGGGCGACATGCTGGCCTCGCTCGAGCCGCACGCGTCGTGGCGCGACACGCTGCGCGACATGGCCTGGAAGGCCTGGAGGACGTACCACCGGCACCCCCACCTCGCCCACCTGCTGTCGCTGTCGCCGGAGGTGCTCGACCAGCACGAGCGCCTCAGCGAGATCGCGCTCTCGGCGCTGACCGACGCCGGCGTGTCCGACGCCGACGCCGCGCTTTCGTACCACCTCCTGGTCGGCTACACCGCAGGGTTCGCGAGCGCGTCGGCGCAGTCCACCGGGGGCGACGTTCCCGCAGCCTGGCGGCGCAGCTATGCCCTGCTGCCGGTGGCGGAGTTCCCGAACTGCGTCCGGCTCGCCCCCGTGCTGTTCCCCGATCCCGAGGAGCAGTTCCGGTTCGGTGTCGAGCTGCTGCTCGACGGCATCGAGCGGCTCGCGGCCGGGCGTGTCACTCGCCGGTCCCGGGAGCGGCCTCGCGCCTGATCGCATAGGCGAGCCCGCCGACCCGGTACCAGCGGTGGTCGAACGCCTCCAGATCGATGCTGTGCACGCCGTCCCTCCCGACCTCGCTGACCTCGTCGGTCATGACGTTCGCGAGGATCCGGCGCCCCTCGCCCTGCGGCTCGAGTGCCACCTCGACCGGCCGCGCAGCGACGTTGTGCAGGCAGACCAGCGATGTGCCGCGCCAGTCGTACTGCATCGCGAGCACGCTGGCCGGCCGCGTGGGAAGGATCTGCCACGTGCCCCAGCCGATCTCCGGACACTCCTTGCGCGCCCTGATCAGCCGTGCGACCCATCGCAGCAGCGAGTCCGGATCGCGCCGCTGCTGCTCGACGTTGACGTTGCCGGTCGCATACAGCCCCGACTGGATCACCGGCTGCACGGTGCGCTCGGCGCTCGAGAACCCGCCCTGAGGATCGGCCGACCACTGCATCGGGGTGCGGATCGCCATTCGCTCGCGGAGCCGCAGGTTCTCCCCCATGCCGATCTCGTCCCCGTAGCGCACGACCGGCGTGCCCGGCAGCGAGAACAGCAGGCTGTAGGCCAGCTCGATCCGGCGGCGGTCGCCCAGCATCGGCGCCAGCCTGCGCCGCAGGCCGCGGTCGTAGAGCTGCATCGTCGGCTCCGGCCCGAACGCCTCGAACACGGCCCGGCGCAGGTCGTCGTCCAGATGCCCCAGGTCGAGCTCGTCGTGGTTGCGCAGGAAGTGCGCCCACTGCGCCCCCTCCGGCAGGTTCTGCGTCTGCCGCAGCGCCTGTGCCAGCGGCCGCGCATCCTCCGTTGCCATTGAGGCAAACAGGTGCTGGTTCACCCAGAAGTTGAACATCATGTGCACGCCGTTTCCGTTGGCGAAGTACTGCGGAACCTGATCGGGCAGCACGTTCGCCTCGGCCAGGAGCACCGAGTCCCCGCGGCGCCACTGCACGATCTCGCGGATCCGGTGCAGCAGGTCGAAGTCGGTCTGGGACGGGCCGCCGCTGGGCGACGGCTTCTCGAGCACGAACGGCAGCGCATCGACGCGGAAGCCGGCAACCCCGAGCTGCAGCCAGTACCCCATGATCCGCCGCAGCTCCTCCCGCACCTCCGGGTTCTGCATGTTCAGATCGGGCTCGAAGTCGTAGAACCGGTGGAAGTACCACTCTCTCGACGATGGATCGCGCGTCCAGGTCGTCTGCTGCACGCCCGGGAACACAGTTCCCGACCTCCAGCCGGGCGGGCGCGTCCTGTGCCACACGTACCAGTCGCGCAAGGCGGCCTGCTTCGACGAGCGCGCCGCCCGGAACCACGGATGGCGGTCGGACGTGTGGTTGACGACCAGGTCGATGATCACGCGGATGCCCCTGCTGTCCGCCTGCCGCATGAACTCCGTGAAGTCGCCCGACGACCCCAGGCGCGCGGCCACGTTGTAGTAGTCCGTGATGTCGTAGCCGTCGTCGCGCAGCGGGCTCGGCTGGAACGGCGCGAGCCAGAGGGCATCGACCCCGAGGCTCTCGAGGTAGTCGAGCCGGCGGGCGAGCCCCTCGAAGTCGCCGCAGCCGTCGCCGTCCCCGTCCATGAACGTCTCGACGTTGAGGCTGTAGATGACGGCGTTCTTGTACCAGAGGTCGGACAGCACACCGGAGACGTTCCCGAGAAGCGGCTTCCGGGAACCACCGCGGGATGGGCGCCGAACCACACGTCCCCTGGTGGCGCGAGGCGGTGGTCTACCAGATCTACGCGCGCTCGTTCCAGGACACCGGGGATGACGGGATCGGCGACCTGCCGGGAATCGAGCGGCGGCTCGACCACCTCGCCTGGCTGGGCGTCGACGCGATCTGGATCTCGCCGTTCTACCGCTCCCCCATGGCCGACTTCGGCTACGACGTCAGCGACTACCGCGACGTCGACCCGCTGTTCGGGTCGCTCGCTGACTTCGACCGGCTGGTCGCGGCCGTCCACGAGCGGGGGATGCGCCTGCTGGTCGACTGGGTGCCGAACCACACCTCCGACCGGCACCCCTGGTTCGTCGACGCACGCTCGTCCCGGGCGTCGCAGCGCCGCGACTGGTACCACTGGCGCGACGGCCGCGACGGCGGGCCGCCGAACAACTGGCGAGCCGCATTCGGCGGGCGCGCCTGGACGCTCGACGAGCGCACCGGGCAGTGGTACCTGCACCTGTTCCTGCCCCAGCAGCCGGACCTGAACTGGTCGAACCCGGAGGTGGTCGCGGCGATGCACGAGGTGCTGCGATTCTGGCTCGACCGCGGAGTGGACGGGTTCCGGATCGACGTCATCCACTGCATCGGCAAGGACCCGGCCTTCCCCGACCAGCCCGCCGAGCTGGGCGAGATCGACCGCGTCGGCATCCAGCACGAGCCGGCCACGCACGAGCTGATCCGGGGGTTCCGGCGCCTGGTGGACGCGTATCCGGGCGACCGCACCACGGTCGGCGAGGTGCAGCTGAGCGACCTCCCGGCGCTGGGCAGCTTCTACGGCATGGGGGACGAGCTGCACATGGTCTTCAACTTCATGCCGCTGCACGCACCCTGGACGAGCACGGCGTGGTCGGACATGGTCGAGCGGATCGCGGCGGAGCTACCGCCCGGCGCGTGGCCGACATGGGTGCTTTCGAACCACGACGTCCCGCGGGTTCGCACCCGCCTCGGCAGCGACGCGGCCGCCCGGGCGGCGGCGCTGCTGCTGCTGACGCTGCGGGGGACGCCGTTCATCTACCAGGGCGACGAGCTCGGGCTCGAGGACGCCGACGTGCCGCAGGCGCGCCGCGTCGACCCCGGCGGCCGCGACGGCTGCCGGGCCCCGGTGCCGTGGGACGCAGGCCCCGCGCACGGCTGGCCCGGCGCCGAGCCGTGGCTGCCGTGGCCACCCGACGCGGCGAGCCGGAACGTGGCGGCCGAGCGGGACGATCCCGCGTCGATGCTGCACCTCTACCGGCGCCTGCTGGCGGCGCGGCGCCGCTCCCCGGCGCTGCGGCACGGCGACATCGCCCTGCGCCAGGGCGGCGACGACGTGCTCGCATTCGAGCGGCACGCAGCGGGCGACCGCCGCCTCGTGCTCGTCAACTTCGGCGACCGCTCCGCGGAGCTGCCGGTGGACGACGGGTGGACGGTCGAGCTCGCCACGGCTAGGGACGGCAGCTGCGGTCGCCTGCCGCCGAACGGCGGCGCGCTGCTGCGGCCGGCCTGAGCCCGGCTATCCGGCGGGCGGCAGGGTCACGGTGAACACCGTCTCCCCCGGCCGCGAGCGCAGCGACACGTCGCCGCGATGGCCCTGCACGATGCGATGGACGATGTCCAGCCCGAGGCCCGTCCCCTCGCCGACCGGCTTGGTCGTGAAGAACGGGTCGAACACCCGGCCCTGCGCCTCGGCCGGGATGCCCGGGCCGTCGTCCGCGATCTCGACCGCGAGGCCCTGGCCGGCGGGCCGCGTCGTGATCGTGATGGTGCCGCGGCCGTCCAGCGCGTCGAGTGCGTTCGAGAGCAGGTTCGTCCACACCTGGTTCAGCTCGGAGCCGTAGGCCGTCACGCGCGGAAGCGAGCGGTCGTAGCTCCGCTCGACCGTGACGTCGCCGTGCTTGAGGCGGTAGCCGAGGATCGTGAGCGTGCTGTCGATGCCGTCGTGCACGTCCACCTCGGCGACGGCCGCCCGGTCCATGTGCGTGTAGTCCTTGATCGCCGACACCAGGTCGGAGATGCGGCGGGTGCTCTCGTGCAGCTCATCGACCAGGCCCTCGGCGGCGAGGCTCGCAGCCACCCATTCGACGGCCGCGCCGGTCGCCGCGCCCGCTGTCGTCGCCACCTCGTCGAGCCAGCGGTCGGGCAGCTGTGCGCGGGCCAGCGGCTCGGCGAGGCGCCATCCGTCGACCCCGAGCTGCTCGAGCCGTGCGGCCAGCGCCTCCTCGCGGTCCGCCTGTGCCAGCCGGTCCTCGGGCTGGGCCGAGGCGGCCGCGGCGCGCGCCTCCTGCTGGAGCTCCACGAGCCGTGCGGCGCCGTCGCGCTCGAGCCCGCTCGAGACGAAGCGGTGCACGGTGTCCTCGAGCGTCGCCAGCGCCTCGGCCAGCTCCGTGGCGGTGCGCCGAGCGGCCGCCGCCGGGTTGTTCAGCTCATGGGCGAGACCGGCCGAGAGCGTGCCCAGCGCGGCCAGCTTCTCCTGCTGGAGCACGAGCGACTCCGCCCGCTGGGCAACCGGCGCGATCAGGCGCACCGCGATCTGCATCGCCTCCGGCACCTGGGAGAGGAACTGCAGGAAGGTGTCGCGGTCCCATGTCATCACGTCCAGCTCGTCGACCGCTCGGCCGGTCGCGACGGCCGGGTCGCCGGTCAGCAGGTTGCCCGCGCCGGCATAGGTCGGGCCGGCGCGCTCGACCAGCGTCAGGTCGACGCCGTTGATGCAGCGCGACCAATGGACGCTCCCGGAGGCGATCACCGTGAACTGGGTCGGCACCGCGCCCTCCTCCAGCAGCAGGTCGCCGGGCGCCAGCCGGCGCCTCGTCCCGGCGTCCGCGAAGCGGCGCAGCAGATCCTCGTCCACGTCCTGGAAGAGGTCGAGCCCGCGCAGGGTGTCGATCATCCGCCGGCCAGGTACTCGTGCACGAAGTGCACCGCCATCGACCCCTCGCCGACGGCCGACGCCACGCGCTTCATCGACTCGCTACGGACGTCGCCGGCCACGAAGACTCCAGGCATGCTGGTCTCGAGCAGGTGCGGTGGGCGCTCGAGCGCCCACCGCGGCCGGATGTCATCCTGCAGCACCTCGGGGCCGGAGAGGACGAAGCCGCGTCCGTCGCGGGCGACCGCCGGCGGCAGCCAGCCGGTCTGCGGCCGCGCGCCGATGAACACGAACATGGCGGCGGCGTCCATCTGCTCGGTCTCGCCGGTGCGGGTGTCGCGCACCGTCAGACGCTCCAACGACTCCTCGCCGTGCGCCTCGGCCACCTCGGCGAACGCCCGCACCTCGATGTTCGGCGTCGCCTCGATGTGGTCGATCAGGTAACGGGACATGCTCTTGGCGAGCGTCTCTCCGCGGTAGAGGATGGTGACGTGCTGGGCGTAGCCGGCGAAGTAGATGGCAGCCTGGCCGGCGGAGTTGGCGCCGCCGATGACGACGACGTTCTCGTCTCGGCAGGAGACGCCCTCGCTCCGCGAGCCGCCGTAGTAGATGCCGCGGCCGGTGAGCTGCTCGACGCCGGGGGCCTCGAGCCGGCGGTAGTCGACCCCGGTCGACACGATCACGGCCGAGGCGCCGAGCTCCTCGCCGCCGGCGAGGTTCACGACCTTCGCGGAGCCGCGCTCCTCGATCCCGGTCACTTCCTGCACGGTCAGGAGCTCCGCGCCGAACCGCTGGGCCTGCGTGGTCGCGCGGCGTGCGAGGTCGCCGCCGCTGAGGCCGACGGGAAAGCCGAGGTAGTTCTCGATCCGCGAGCTCTGGCCAGCCTGGCCGCCGAAGGCCTCCCGCTCGACGAGCGCCGTCTGGAGTCCCTCCGAGGCGCCGTACACGGCGGCGGCGAGCCCCGCGGGGCCGCCGCCGACGATGAGCAGGTCGTAGAAGGGGAGCTGGGCGCGGCGCAGGACCCCGGCGCGCTCGGCCAGCTCGGAGATGTCGGGCCGGCTCACCGAGGTGCCGTCGGGGAACAGGACGAGCGGGAGGTCCGACCGGCCGTTGGCGGCGGCGAGCAGCCGGCGAGCGTCGGCGTCGCGCTCGACGTCGAGCCAGCGGTAGGGCACCTGGTTCCGCGCCAGGAAGTCGCGGGCCTCGTGGGACTCGCGCGACCAGCGGTGTCCGACGATCTCGATGCAGTCGGCGGAGGCGGGCGCCTCGGCGCGCCAGGCGTCGAGCAGGTCGTCCACCACCGGATACAGCTGCTCCTCCGGCGGGTCCCAGGGCTTGAGCAGGTAGTGGTCGAGCGACACCTTGTTGATCGCGTCGATCGCGGCTTGCGTGTCGGCGTAGGCCGTAAGCAGCACGCGGCGCGCCTGGGGTGCGAGCTCCATGCTCTGCTCGAGCAGCTCGACGCCGGACATCTGCGGCATGCGCTGGTCGACGACCAGCAGTGCAACCGGAGCGCCCCGCAGCGCGACGTCGCGCAGGAGCTCGAGCGCCTCCTCCCCGCTCTCGGCGCGGAGCACGCGGAACTCCTGCCCGTAGCGTCGGCGCAGGTCGCGCTCGACGGCGCGGGCGACGGACGGCTCGTCGTCGACCGCGAGCAGCACCGGCCGTGCCGGCTCGGCAGCCGGCTGCGCGCTCACGAGCCGGCGCTCACCGTGAAGGCCACCTCGTCGTCGTAGCACCAGAACCAGTCCTCGCCCGGCTCGGCCGAGCGGATCACCGGGTGGGACGTGGCCCGGGCATGGGCGGTGGCGTGGCGGTTGGGCGAGGAGTCACAGCAGCCGATGTGGCCGCAGCTGGTGCACATGCGCAGGTGCAGCCAGCGGTCGCCGGTCTTGAGGCAGTCCTCGCAGCCGGGGATCGAGTCGGGCAGCTGCGTGAATTCGATCTGGTCGAGGTGGGTACAGGCGTCGGCCATTCGGGCCTCCTGGGGGTCTATACCGGTGAGCCCCTCAGCCTAGTCGAGCGGTCAAGCGCGCCCCCGGCGGCGTCAATACCGCAAACCGGCGACCCAATTATTGGAGACCAACTCCTGTCGTGTGGGCGTTGCGCAATCGGCACACAATCGTCACAGGTTCCCCGCGTGGTTGAGCGGGACGGCTTCCGAACCCAATTATTGGAGTCAAAGACCGGCCGGACCGGTTTGACGGTGCCGTGACGGAGCTGTGACGGTTCGTGGGTGTCCGCGGGGCGGATCCGTGCAAACCCGCATGCGGCCGGGGTGCCGAAGGGCGAGCATGAACCGGGCCTCCCGGCTGCGTTCCCCATGCGATGCCGTCCGTCGTCCGGCGTCGAGCCGCCGGGAGGTCCTACCCGCCTGCCGAGCGGTACGTGACGGCGGGGTACAGCGCATCGGCCGCCGGCACCTGGCCGGTCAGCGGCTGGCCCGGCGCCTTCACCGGAAAGTAGGCCACCCGCGCCCCGTCGATGAGGACGCTCCAGCGCTGCGTGAGCCAGAGCTGCTCCGCCCGGATCTCCCACTGGAACCGGTCGAGCGGGCGCACGGCCGGGCCGGCGATCCGGGCGCCGCGTTCGTCGAACTGGCTGCCGTGGCACGGACAGGAGAACCCGGCACCGGTCGCCTGCGCCGGGCAGCCGACGTGGGTGCAACGGTTCGAGAACACGACGAACATCGCGTCCGCCGCCAGCCAGTCGTGGGATCGGCCTCCGGTGTGGTGCACGTAGGCCAGCTGTCGCGAGGTCAGCGGCTGCGCCGGATCCTCCACGAACGGCGCGGCCGTCGGATGGAACCCCTGCTCGCCGGTGAACTCGCGGAGCGGCCCCAGCGCGACGGGCCGAAACGTCTCCTCCTCCGTCGCCGGCGCGGCCACATAGCCGGCCACCGGCACGGCGATCACCCCGCCGATCGCTGCTCCCAGCCCCACCGTGATGGTCGCCAGCGCTCCGCGCCGCGTCATGCCCTGCCGCTGATCCTTGCTCATGTCCGTTCCTTCGGTTCGGTCGTCGTCGCCGCAGGGTGGTACCGATGTGGGGGCGACTCGGTTTCCGGGAACCGTCAGGCCCGCGCGTCGCCGGGCACCACGAGGCCCGCCCGTACGCGTCGATGACCGCTCGGGATCTCCGCGATCACCGTCGTGCTGTCCATCCTGATCGGCGTGGTGTCGTGGCCCCACCGGTTCAGGGACGGTGCCTGCGAGGGCGCCGGCCCCTACGCCTGGGGCAGCTTCTTCCCGCCGCGCGTGGTCACAGGATTCGACGGCGGCGGCACCACCGGCCCGATGTCGCCATCGGGCGCCTCGTCGAGGTCGACGATCACCGGGGCGTGGTCACTCGGCCCGCTGCCCTTGCGCGCCTTGCGGTCGATCCAGGCCGCCTCGACCCGCCGGGCCACCGGGCCACCGGCGAGGATCAGGTCGATCCGCATCCCCAGGTCCTGGTGGAACATGCCGGCCCGGTAGTCCCAATAGCTGAACACGCGCCGGCCCGGCCAGTGCTCGCGGACGACGTCGTGAAGACCGAGCGCCTGCAGATCCGCGAGCGCCGCCCGCTCGGCGGGCGTCACGTGCGTGTGCCCCGCGTACGCGGCCGGGTCGAAGACATCCTCGTCCGCCGGCGCGATGTTCATGTCGCCGCAGACGACCGCCGCTTCCGGATCGGCGGCGACCACATCCCGCAGCGCGGCCAGCCACCGCAGCTTGTAGCGGTAGTGGTCGCTCTCCGGCGACCGACCGTTGGGGACGTAGACCGAGAACACACGTAGGCCCCCGCAGGTTGCGGCGACCGCCCGCGCCTCGGGATGCGGGAACCCGGGCGCATCGGCCAGGCCCGAGACCACATCCTCTAACCCCACACGCGACAGGATCGCAACCCCGTTCCAGGCCGCCTCCCCGTGGGCCACCACCTCGTACCCACGCGTGTGCAGCTGATCGCCGATCACCTCGGCCCAGGCGTCGTCGGCCAGCTTGGTCTCCTGCAGGCACACCACGTCGGGCGAGCGCTCGTCCAGCCACGGCAGCAGCCGTGGGACGCGCTGCTTCAGCGAGTTGACGTTCCAGGTGGCGATGCGCATGGAGGGCACGCTACCGGCAGCGGCGCGATGCCGCGATGGCAGGGCCGCGCTCGCTTCGGAAGACCGCGGGGGCACCGGCCGTCAAGGCGCCGCGACGCGCACTCAGCGCTGCTCGATAACAATGCCGCTGTGGCGGAGACACACTCAGGGCAGCCGTTCAGCGAGGAGGTGGTCGCCTGGCTGCGCAGCGACGAGCCGAAGACGCTCGGCGCCATGAACGACCGCTTCGCGGAGGAGGGCTTCGCGGTCAACATCATGATGCTGATGCTGCTGCCGGCGCTGCCGCTCCCCACCGGCGGGGTCACCCACGTGTTCGAGCTGATCACCGTGCTGCTCGCCGCGCAGATGGTGATCGGGCGCCGATCGGTATGGCTCCCCGACCGCTTCAAACGCCGCCAGCTCGGGTCGCTGACGACCGACAGGGCTATCCCGGTCGTCGCGCGCTGGATCGGCCGGGTGGAACGGATCTCGAAGCCCCGCGGCACGTGGCTGTTCGATCGGGGCGCGACGATGCGGCTGCTCGGCCTCGCGCTGATGGCCTTCGCCGTCGCCGCCGCGCTGGCGCCCCCATTCTCCGGGCTGGACACGCTCCCTTCTCTCGGAGCCGTCGTGGTCAGCCTGTCGATCGTGCTGCGCGACGTCGTCGTGCTCGGCATCGGGCTCGCGCTGGGCGCCATCGGCATTGCCCTGATCCTGACGCTCGGAACGGCGATCTTCCACCTGGTCGGCGGGTTCCTCTAGGGTCTCGCCATGGTCAGTGCGAAGGAAATCGCAGCGATCCCCCTGTTCGCCGAGCTCTCGCTGGATGAGTGCCTGCGGGTCTCGCAGCTGGCGGCGGACATCCGTCTCGAGACCGGCGAGTACGCGGTTCACGCCGGCGACCCGCGTGCGCTGTTCGCCGTGCTCGAGGGCCGCCTCGAGACGGTCGACGTCGTCGACGGCCTCGAGCGGGTGGTCGGGGGGCGCGGCGCCGGAGAGCTGATCGGCGAGGTGCCGATCGCGCTCGCGACCACCTACCCCTTCGGCTTTCGGGCGGCGGAGCCGACGCGGCTGATGCGCCTGGGCCCGCAGGAGTACCACGCCATCGCAGCGATGGTGCCGGGCGTGGCGGCGGCGCTCGGGCAGGGCGCCCGCAAACGCATCGAAGGCCTCCAGGGCATCGCCGCCGAACCGCCTCCCCCACGCGCCATCGTCTACGGCCCGCAGTGGAACACCGCGTGCACCGACCTGCGCCGGTTCCTCGACCGAAATCAGGTGTCGTTCCACTGGATCAAGCCCGGGTCCCCCGGGGCCGCTGAGGAATGGGGCGACCAGCTGCCCGCGGACGACGACTGCCCGGTCATCCGGGTCGTCGGCGGAAAGACCGTCGTCCAGCCGCAGCTGAGCCGTGTCGCCGAGCTGCTCGGGCTCGACCGCGAGCCGCGCGGCACGGCCTATGACACGGTCGTGGTCGGGGCCGGGCCGGCTGGTCTCGCGGCCGCGGTGTACGGAGCGTCCGAGGGGCTTCGAACGATCGTCGTCGAGCGTGAGGCCCCCGGCGGGCAGGCGGGCACCTCATCGCGTATCGAGAACTACCTCGGCTTTCCCTCCGGCGTCTCCGGCGACGAGCTGGCCAGCCGTGCGCTCCAGCAGGCGCGCAGGCTCGGTGCCGAGATCCTGGTCACGCGGTCGATCACGAGGATCGACGCGGAAACCCGGCGCGTCTACCTGGACGGCGGCGACGTGATCGATGCCGCGACGGTCATCATCGCCTGCGGAGTGTCGTGGCGGCAGCTTCCGATCGAGGGGTTCGACCGGCTGGTCGGCAAGGGCGTGTTCTACGGCGCCGCGCGCAGCGAGGCGCCGAACACCCACGGGCTCGACGTGCACATCGTCGGCGCCGGGAACTCGGCCGGCCAAGCCGCGCTCTTCTTCTCCACCCACGCACGCAGCGTCACCATCCTCTGCCGCGGCACGTCGCTCGACAAGAGCATGTCGCGCTACCTCGTCGATCAGATCGAGCGGCGGTCGAACATCACCGCGCGGTTCGGGACCGAGGTGGCCGCCGTGCATGGGGAACGATCGCTGGAGACGATCGACGTCCGGACGCGAGGCTCGGACGACGTCGATCGGGTGGAGTCCGGCGGCCTGTTCATGTTCATCGGCGCCGACGCGGAGACCGCATGGCTCCCGCCCGAGATCGCGCTCGACGCAAAGGGTTACGTGCTGACGGGCGCCGACGCGGGGACGAGCGGCAGGTGGCCGCTCGACCGGGATCCCTATCTTCTGGAGACGAGCGCACCCGGGGTGTTCGCCTGCGGTGACGTCCGCCTCAGCCCCGTGAAGCGCGTCGCATCCGCGGTTGGGGAGGGCAGTATGGCGATCGCCTTCGTCCATCAGTTCCTGCGCGACCGGCAGGAGGACGCCGCGGGCTCCGAAGCCCAGCCGGCCTAACGGCGGCGGTCAGGCCACCCGCTCCGCGGGCGGCTCGACCTCGGTGGCCAGCACCTGGTGTACCGCCTGCACGACGGAGGCACCCTCTCCCACGGCAGCGGCAACCCGCTTGATCGACCCGCGCCGGGCGTCTCCCGCCGCGAACACGCGGGGCACACTCGTCTCCTGCGCGAACGGCCGGCGGGCGAGCGGCCACCCGTCGCCCACCTCGTCGCCGGTGAGCAGGAAGCCGTGGGGGTCGCGTGCGATCGCGGCCGGCAGCCACTCCGTCAGCGGGCGGGCGCCGATCAGCACGAACAGCGCCTCGGCCGGCACCGTCTCATCCGTCCCGTCCGGGCCGCAGATGACGAGCCGCTCGAGGCGCCCGTCCCCCTCGCCGCCGCAGATCGTCGTTCCGGTACGCACGGTGATCGCAGGGGCCGCCTCGATGGCGCTCACCAGGTACTGCGACATGCCTGTCCCCAGCGACCTGGCGCGGACGGCGAGCGTCACGCTCCTGGCATACCGGGCCAGGTGGAGGGCCGCCTGTCCGGCCGAGTTGCCACCGCCGACGACGAACACGTCCTTCCCCGCCAGCGTCGGAGCCTCCGACACCGGGCCGCCGTAGAAGACGCCGGCGCCGATCAGCGACTCGAGCGAGGGGATGCCCAGCCGCCGGTAGCTCGCCCCGGTGGCGAGGATCACGGCCCGCGCCGACACGCTGGGGCCATCGACGATCCGAAGCGTCATCACGCCCGCCTCCCCCAGGACGAGCTCCGAGGCGCGATGGAAGAAGAGGAAGTCGGCGCCGAACAGCGACGCCTGCTCATAGGCCTGCTGCGCCAGGCGCCCGCCGCTGACGCCGCGCGCGAAGCCGAGGTAGTTGCGGATCAGCGAGCTCGAGCGCGCCTGCCCGCCGATCCCGCCGCTGTCGACCACGAGCACGCGCAGCCCTTCGGACGCGCCGTATACGGCCGCGGACAATCCCGCGGGCCCCGCGCCCACGATCAGCAAATCGTAGGTCTTCTTGCCGACGTCCTCGGGCGCGCCGGCCACCGCGGCCATCTGGGCGTCCGTCGGATCGCTGATGCTGCTGCCGTCCGGGAGCACCATCAGCGGCAGCCTCGCTTCGGGGCCGGCCTTGGCCAGCAGCTCCTTCCCGCGGTCGGAGTCGGCCAGGCAGAAGTCATGCGATACAGCGCACTGCTCGAGCACCGAGCGAATCTCATAGGACCTGCCCGACCACTCCTCCCCTACCACCGTGACCGTGTCGGGAACGAGGCGCCGCTCCCGCGCCCACTCGAGCAGGAAGCTCGAGATCGCCTCGTGGAACACCTCGTCCGGCGCCGGTCCCGCCTCGAGCAGGAAGTGGTCGATGCGACCGAGCGCCATGGCCGCCCGGATCAGATCGGCCCGCGCGGCGTCGACCCAGACGTTCGGCGGCACCAGCAGAGCTCGCTTCGCCTGCGGGTGCAGGCGGCGGGCCCGGTCGAAGAGCGACCCGCCGGTGCGCTCGTACACGGAGTGACCGACCAGGAACAGGGCGACGTCGTCGCCGCGCTCGGCCAGCCGGTCGAGCAGCTCGGCCGCGGCCTCGGCGTCAGCCGGGCACTGGATGCGGTACCGGGCCGCATAGCGCTCCGCGAGCTGCGCCTCGACGGAGGCCAGCACGGTGTGATCGTCGTCCACGGCGATGATGACGGGAAAGCTCATCACAGGCACCGTAGGCCGCCGGAGGCACGAGCGCCGTACGGGTATCCGCACCCGGCGGACGGGGTGTCCACACGTCGCCGCGCACAGCGGGGAGGCCGTGCTGGGAGCGCGTCGAACCTCTCAGCATGAGTCTGCTCGGCGAGGAGCTGACACGGCTGACAACGGTCGAGGAGCGCCACCGGCGCCTCCTGGCACGCATGCTGCTGGTCGTCATGGCGACGCTCGTTGTGACCGTCCTCGGCACGATCGCCGTGTACTTCGCCGAGCGCCATGCCAAGGGAACGCAGGTGCACACGGTCGGGCAGGCGGCGTTCTTCACCGTCACCCAGCTGCTGACCGTGTCTTCGGCGATGCAGAACCCGATCACGCCGGCCGGCCGGGTGATCGACGTCGTGCTTGAGGCATGGGCCGTGATCGTTGTGGCCGGCTCCGCCGGCGCGATCGCGTCCTTCCTGCAGACCGGCGACCAGTCCTAGGTGAGCCCGGCTGCCGGCGGGGAGGCGACGCTCCCCACCGGCGTGCCATCGCTCAGCAGAGCGTCCGGAACTCGATGTGGCCGGGCGCAGACGCACCGCCCACCCAGCTGTGGCCCTCACCCCACGTCAGCATCGGGGAGCCGCAGCTGTTCATCGCCAGGCCGAAGTAGTCGCCGTACGGGAAGAGGAACCCGCTCGGCTGCGACTGCGTCTGCGACGGGTCGTACGCCGACATGCGCTGCGACGGGGCCGTCCACGTCGTTCCACCGGTGGTGGACGTGCGCAGCCAGACGTTCCAGCCGTTCTTGTGGTCGATCGGGCTGCCGTTGCGGTCGTCCATCCATGCCAGGTAGACGGTGTTCGCGGCGCCGCCCAGCACCGTCGGGAACAGCGCGTAGCACGCGGACGACGCGCAGCCGGAAGCGTTCTTGTCGTCGGCTCGGCCGACGAACGTCCACGTCCTGCCGCCGTCGGTCGATCGCGAAAGGTTGACGATCGGCGGGCTCTTGCGGGTCGTGGAGCTCTGTCCCTGCTGCCATGCCAGGTAGAGGTTCCCGGCTGCGTCGATGCCCAGGCTGTCCTGGTTCCCGAAGAAGGCGAAGCCACACGACGAGAACGGGCAATCGGGCCCCTGCACGCCGGTCGCCACGTTGGTGAACGTCGTGGTCAATGTGCCCGGCAGCGTCTTCGACACCCGATAGTCGGCCGCCGGAACGCCGGTGCAGTTCGATGACTGGCAGTCCGCCCAGGCGAAGTAGACGTTGCCCGCGGAGTCGACGACGCCGGCCTCGGCGAATCCGACCACGTCGGTCGTATCGACGGTGGCCTGCGTCCAGGTGGCCCCCTGGTCGCGCGAGATGGCGATGAAGTGATACTGCGCCTGCGAGTAGGCGACGTAGATGTTGCCTCCGCTGACGACGATCTTCTCGTGATCGCAGTTCTTGCAGTCCTTCGAGTTCACCTGGGTGGCGGATGCGAAGCTTGCCCCGTGATTGCTCGAGCGGGCCGCGATGATGTCGCTGTGGCCGCCGTTCACGCCCAGTCCAAGGAAGGTGACGTACACGTTGCCGAACGCGTCAACTGCGATCGCCGGGTCGGCCTGTTCGGGATAGGAGATGCCGTTGACCGGCGCGTTCCAGACCGCGTGCGGCGTGCCGAAGGTGCGGCCGCCATCAGTCGACACCTGGATGTAGATCGCCTGCGGATTACCCGCCGCGGGGTCGCAGGTGGTGTCGCCGACGTAATGCGTGATCACGTCGTAGACGTAGCTGCCCTGCACGGCGAACGCCGGCTCCCAGTCGTCCCCACCGCAGTACCCGAGCCGGATCGGGCCGGTGGGCGGCGAGCTGGGCGCCGCGGCGGCGGACTGGACAGCCGCGAGGCAGAGCAGGACGAGGACGGTGCAGACGCTCGACAGCCGGCGCATTGACTCCCCCTGAGTCGCGTGGACGCCGCGAACGTAACGGTTCGCACATACCCCGTCAAGTGCGCCGTTCAGGCCTGGGAGGCGGCCAGCTGCTCGATCAGCGTTCTCAGGGCAGGCAGCGCCGATGCGAGCGCTCGCCTGTCGGACGAGCCGAGCTGCGTCAGCGCCTCCTCGAGCACGTGTGCCCGGGCGGAGCGCCACTCGGCGAAGCGGCGCTGCGCGTCCGGGCTGATCGTGAGCCGTACCACCCGGCCGTCCGTCTCGTCCTTCTCGCGCACCAGCAGGCCCCGTCCGGTCAGCTGGCGAACGAGGGTGCTGACCGTGTTGGGCGCGAGGTTCAGGCGGTCCGCGAGCTCGCGGACGCTGACCCCCGGGCGACGCTCCACTGCCAGCAGCAGCTCCACCTGGGCAGGAGAGAGCTCGCCGGCCGACCAGGCCGCGGCCGTCCGACGCACGAGCTCGCGGCGAAGGGCGCTGATCGCCGCTCCCAGCTGGTCGGCGAACTCGTCGGGAAAATCGCCCCTTGCGAATAGCTCTGACATAGAGCTAGTATCGCGCCGCGGAGCCGCCCGGGTGAATGTCATCGGTGACTCCACAAAGGGTTCCATCCGTACCTCGGGTACGGAACCGGGAGGAGACTGGATTGCAGGAAGCAGCGGGATCGGCGCGACGACGCGGGCCGGTCGTCGCCGTCGCCGCCGGGGTCACGTTCACCCTCGCGATGATCGCCTGGTACCTGATCTCCTACGTGTTCGGGCTGCCGCCGACCGTCGACGCCCACGCGAGCGGGCGCGGGGCCGCGATCACCCTGCAGACGGTCGCCGCGACCGGACATGCCCCCCACCCTGACTGGGTCAGCTACTACGCGATGAACCCCAGCGGGAAGTGGGTGCACGGCACGATCCTGAAGGTGCCGGCGCACTCGACCGTGACCGTGACGGTGATCAACTTCGACGGCAAGAGCGGGCTGCGCAACCCGTTCCTGTCGCAGCCGCGAGGCACGATCGGCACCGTCACGGTCAACGGCAAACCGCTGCAGGTGATGAATCCCGACGACGCGTCGCACACGTTTACGATCCCGCGCCTCGGCGTCAGCGTGCCGATCCTCGGCGTCGGCGACAACGCCCCCAACCAGTGCGGAGTCCCGGCGCCCTGCCCGATGTCGACGGCGCACACCACTACGACGTTCACCATCAAGACCGGAAAGCCCGGCTGGTACCGCTGGCAGTGCTTCGTGCCCTGCGGCGCCGGCTGGATCTTCGGCAACGGCGGGCCGATGCAGACCGTCGGCTACATGGACGGATACCTGCAGGTCGCCTGACGGATGCACGAACGCGGGCACATCCGCCGGGCGTTGACCATCTGGGTGATCGGGTCGGTCGTCGCCGTGCTCCTGATCATCTTCGCGCTCGGCCCGCACATGCCACCGGGGACGATGACCGAGGAGGCGAAGGGCCAGCGGTTCACGAACATCCTGCTCTCCGCCGTGATGGCGCCGCTCGCCCTGGCGATGATCGTCGCGTTCGTCTACGCGATCGTCACCTTCCGAAACCGCGACGGCTCGCTCGGGGACGGGCCGGCCGACTTCGGCGACAGCCGCATGCAGCTCGGCTGGCTGATCGTCACGTCCTCGGTCGTCCTGCTGCTCGCCGGCCTCGGCACCTACGCGCTCTACGAGGAGCCCGCGAACGCGGCCGGCGTCGGCGCGGGCGGCGGGCAGGGCCCGACCCCGATCCAGCGCACGTCGCACAACCGGCTGGTGGTGCAGGTGATCGGCCAGCAGTGGCAGTTCACGTATCGCTTCCCGCAGTACGGCGGCGTCGAGACCTTCCGCCTCGAACTTCCCGTGAACCGCCCCGTCGAGTTTCACGTCACGTCTCTGGACGTCATCCACGCCTTCTGGGCGTACCAGCTCGGCGTGAAGGCCGACGCTGTTCCCGGAGCTGACAACATCGCGTTCGCAACGCCGCGCCGGACCGGCTCCTTCGACATCCGCTGCGCGGAGCTCTGCGGCGTCTGGCACGGCGAGATGTCCGACAAAGGCCTGGTCGTGGCGCCGTCGGCGTTCGCGTCCTGGATCAGCTCTCAGCGCCGCCAGAACGCACCCGCGACGGGCCAGCTGCCGCCCTACGGACGGTCGTACTTCCCCGATCCCACCGGGCGGGCCGGATGAGCGTGACCACGACGGCACCGCCACCGCCTGCGCCCCGCACGGGCTGGGCCGACGTCCTGCGGTCGGGCATCGTCCGCGGCATCGTCGGCGCGGTGGTCGGCTACATCGTCTTCTACCTGATCGGGCGCAAGATCGGGAACACGATCCCCTACGTCGCCGACCTCGATCAGAACGACCCCGCGATCTTCATCGGCTACCTCGGTGCCGTGGCCGGCTGGCTGGCAGGCCTCGGGTTCTTCGCCTACCCGCTCCGCCGGATGGCCGGCCAGCCGGCCACGATCGGCAGCGAGCGGCACGGCGGCGGCCCGCTCCGCTACCTGGGCATGTGCACCGACCACAAGGTGATCGGGCTTCAGTACCTGGGAGCCGTGGGCGTGCTGTTCTTCATCGCCGGGCTGAACGCGATGCTGATCCGGGTGGAGCTGCTGCGGCCGGCCTCGCCGATCTACTCGCCGGGCCAGTACCTGACCATCGTCACCCTGCACGGCACGATGATGATCATGATCATGTCGGCGGTGGTGGTCGGCCCCTTTGGCCACTACCTGATGCCGCTCATGATCGGCAGCGGCCGGATGGCGTTCCCGCGCCTCGAGGCGCTGTCGTTCTGGCTCGTGCCGATCGCCGGCGCGATCCTGATGTCGTCCGTCGACTTCGGCGGGATGGCGGTCGGCTGGACGGGCTACCCCACGCTTGCCAATCAGGCCAACGCCGGGATCGACGGGTACATCGTCGCGTTCGCCCTGATCGCCTTCGCGATGATCCTGAACGGCCTCAACATCCTGGCGACCGTGATCCACATGCGGGCGCCTGGCATGTCGTGGTCGCGCCTGCCCATGTTCGTGTGGGGCATCGTCGCCACCGGTGCGCTGATGGCGCTGGCGCCGATGGTGTTCGTCGCGGCGCTGTTCATGGAGGCGCTCGACCGCACCGCGAGCACGAACTTCTACGTCGCATCCGGCGGCGGCAGCCCGTTCCTCTACGAGAACCTGTTCTGGTTCTTCGGCCACCCGGAGGTCTACATCCTCGCGCTGCCGGGCTTCGGAATCGTGCTGGAGCTGCTGCCGGTGTTCAGCCGCAAGCCGCTCTGGGGCTACCGCCTGGGCGTCGCCGGCATCCTCGGCGTGGCCATCCTCAGCTTCGCGGTCTGGCAGCACCACCTGTTCGTGAGCGGCATCAACTCGAACCTGCGTCCGTTCTACATGCTGACAACGGAGCTGATCTCAGTCCCGACCGGACTGATCTTCCTCGTCGGCCTGGGCACCATCTGGGGAGGGAAGCTGCGCTTCGAAGTGCCGATGCTGTTCGCGCTCGCGTTCTTCTTCAACTTCCTGATCGGCGGCATCTCAGGCGTGTTCCTGTCCGACGTCCCGAGCGACGTGTCGCTGCATGGCAGCTACTTCGTGATGGCGCACTTCCACTACACGATCATGGGCGGCCTGGTGTTCGCGTTCTTCGCCGGCATCTACTACTGGCTGCCGAAGATGACCGGCGTGCGGCTGAACGAGCGGCTCGCGAAGTGGCACTTCTGGACGATGTTCATCTTCTTCAACACGACGTTCCTGCCGCTGTTCGCCGCGGGCATGCTGAACATGCCGCGCCGCGTGAACACCTATGACCCGAGCCTGCGCGGCCTCAACATCTTCGTATCGGTCTCGGCCTTCCTGCTCGGCATCTCGATGCTGATCTTCCTCGTCAACCTGGTGTGGTCGCTGGCGTTCGTGCGTCGGCCGGCCGAGCAGAATCCCTGGCGCTCGAAGGGCCTCGAGTGGCAGCTGCCGACCCCGGTTCCGGCCGATCCGTTCCTCGAGCCTCCCGTGATCGAGGACGCGCCGTACGGCTACGGTGACCCGCGCGCCGTGCCCGTCATCGACCCCGTTCCGGAGTCGCCGTGACCCATCCCGCCACCATCGTCATCGACGAGACGCCCGTCGTCCGCACCGCCGCCCGGATCTGGGTGGCCGCCGACGCGTTCTACTTCCTCGCATTCTTCTTCGGGCTCTTCTACCTGCGCACGCTGAACGAGAACGGGCGCTGGCATCCCGCCGGAGAGCACGCCTCCACCGGACTGCTGATCGCCACCGCCGTGGTGCTGGTCGTCGGCGCGGTTGCGCTGGCGGTGATGGCCCGCGGCGGCGACAGCTGGCTGGGCTGGATCGGCGTCGGCTCGCAGCTGGTCGGCGCGGTGCTGTGCTTCTGGCAGCTGCTGCACCTCGACTTCGCGACGGCCACCGCCGGCGCCTTCGGCAGCCTGCTGGTCGGGTTCACCGCCAGCATGGTGGTGCATCTGCTGGGCGCCGCCTACTGGAGCGAGGTGGGCACCATGTCGCGCGCACGCACGGCGGAGGCCGGCACGGTCGCCGGCGCCGCGACCAACGCCGTCTTCCTCGCCGCGATCTACGTCCTGTTCGCGTTCCTCTTCCTGGTGCTCTGAGACGATGACCCTCTTCGACGTGACGGGCGTGAACACGGGCGGGCCCATGACCCTGCTCTTCCCACTCGTGCTGCTGGTCGTCATCCTCGGGCTGGCATGGCTGTACCGCGACCGGCTCTGAAGCGGCGGACATGGGCCGCGCTGGCCGCGGCCGCCCTGCTCGCGTCGGCGGCCTTCGCCGCGTACGCCGTCGCGCAGGACCGCGGCGCCTCGGCGGGGGCCCTGCACGCCGACGCGACGTGGAAGGCCGGCAGCCGTCCGGAGCCGGCGGTGCGTCTGCGTGACCAGACCGGCCGGATGGTGAGCCTCGCGCAGCTGCGAGGCCACACCGTGCTGGTCGCCTTCCTCGACTCCCGATGCCGGACGATCTGCCCGATCGAGGGGCACCAGCTGGCGCGCGTTGAGCAGCTCGTTCCGCCGGCGCAGCGCCCGCAGCTGGTGATCATCAGCATCGACCCGGCCGGCGACACGCCGCAGAGCGCCGCACGGTTCGCGCGCGTCCACCACCTGACGCCGGGCTGGCGCTGGCTGTTCGGCACAACCGGCCAGCTGCGGCCGGTGTGGAAGGCGTTCGGCATCGACGTGCGCTTCACCGAGACGGACGTCATCCACAACTCGGTCATCTACCTGATCGACCGGGCCGGCGACGTCCGCGCGGGTTACCTGATGCCGCTGTTCCCGCGTGCGGTCGCCGCCGACGTGAAGACGCTGGCGGGTGCATGAGCGAGCTGCTCGCGCCCCCGGTCCTCGGCTGTGCTCTGCTCGGCCTGCTCTACGCGCGCGGCGCGCACCGCCTGGACGCCCGGGCCGGGGCCTTCGCGGGCGCGCTGCTGGTCACGATCGCGGCCCTTGTGGGACCGCTGGACGACGAGGCCGACCGGCTACTGGTCGCGCACATGGCCCAGCACATCCTGCTGCTGTTCGTGGCCGCTCCGCTGTTCGTCATGTCCGGCCCCGTCTTCGTCCTCATGCGCGGCCTCCCGATGGCGATCCGCCGGCCGCTCGCACGGGCCGTGCTCGGAGACGGCCGGGCGGTGCGGCTGCGCGCGCAGCTGGGCCACCTGCTCCAGCCCTGGCCGGTGTTCGCGGTGTTCAACGTCAACCTGCTGGTCTGGCACCTGCCGGCGATGTACGACCTCGCGCTGCGGTCGGAAGCGGTGCACATCGTCGAACACCTGACGTTCCTGATCACGGGGTGCCTGTTCTGGGGTCAGGTGCTGGACTCGCCGCCGTTCCACGCCCGGCTGCGCGACATCGAGCGGGTGGTGTACCTGTTCGGCGCGATGATGGCGTCCTGGGTGCTCGCGGTCGTGCTCGCGTTCGCGCCGTCGCCGATCTACTCCGCGTACGTCGGCTCGTGGCACCGGCCGTTCGGCCTCAGCGCACTGTCCGACCAGCAGGTCGCGGCCGGGCTGATGTGGGTGCCCGGCTCGATCCCGTTCATGATCGCCATCACGAGCGGCGTCTACATCGCCCTCGGCTCGGGCATAGACCGAGGACGACGAGGCCGCCTGACACCCGATGAAGGGAGGACGAGATGACGCTGCAGCCGCCGCCTCATCATGTCGAGCTCGAAGAGAACCGACTGCACTACAGCGGCTGGAACGTCCTCGAGGCGTTCGTCGGCGCCTGGCTGTTCCTCTCGCCCTGGATCCTGGGGCACCATGACCGCAGCGGGTTCGTGTGGACGAGCATGATCCTCGGGGCCGTCGTCATCGTCGGTTCGCTGGCGAGCGCGGCAGCCAGCAGCGCGACCACGACGGTGCTCGTCGACCGTCATCACTGGTGGGGATGGGCAACGATCGGTATCGCGATAGCGGTGCTGGTCTCGCCGTTCGTCTTCGGGTTCTGGCACGCGACCTCAGCTCTGGTGAGCAACATCGTGGTTGCGGTGGTGCTTGCCGGCATCGGCCTCGCGATCACCGGCACCGCCCGCCGGAACATCGCGGACACGTCCGAGCGGTTCTGAGCGGCGCTCAGGCGCTCGGGCCATCAGCCAGACGGCTGCGACTGCGGTGAGCGCGCCGAGGATGGGTGCGATCAGGATTGCGGCGAGCATGTGATTCTCCTTCGGTGGGTTGGCATGCCTTAAGGAGACCGCGCCCGCCTCACCCGCCACCGGCAGCTCGCTGGGAGTTCGCTGAGAGCGCCGGCTGCCGCTCGTGGCGTAGCATCGCGCCGTGCCTGATCTCGCTGCATCGGATTTCCGGGAGGGCCTGCCGGGCGGTCTCGTCCGTCGCTGGGCGACCGACGCCGACATCGAGCCGATCGCCGCCCTGCTCGGGTCGACGCTCCGCCGGGCCCAGGATCCGATGCCGGATCCGAACACCGCGGCCGGGACGCGGCTGATCCTCGACTCGGATTTCCCGTTCATGCATGGGGCCGCCGACGCCGCCGTGATCGAGGATCCAGGGCGAGCCGAGATGCCGATCGTCGCCTGCACGTTCTTCTGGCGCCACACGTGGAGCTACGCCGGCATCCCCTTCGGCGTGACGCGTCCCGAGCTGGTCGGGACGGATCCCGCCTACCGGCGGCGGGGGCTGATCCGGGCGCTGTTCGAGATGATCCACGCCCGAGGCGCGAGCGAGGGGCATCTGCTCTCGGCGATCACCGGCATCCCCTACTTCTACCGTCAGTTCGGGTACGAGTACGTCTTCGACCTCGACGGCAACCGCACGGCCTATTTCTCGCTCATCCCCGACATCGACGCAGGCCAGGTCGAGCCGTGCCGGCTGCGGCCGGCGACGCTCGCCGACGTCGAGCAGCTGAAGGCCATGTACGACGCCTCCCGCGGTGACAGCCTCGTCTGGCACGAGGTCGGGCCCGAGCACTGGCGATCCGAGGTGAATCTGTGGGACGACCCGCGCGTGCGCGATGCCGACCCGAGGACGCATGGCGCCGACAGCCGCTACTGGATGATCGAGACCCGAGAGGGCGACGTGGCCGGGTCGATCCGGATCGCCAGCCGCCGGCGCGGAGGTGCGCTGTACGTGGACGAGCTGGTCTTTGCGCGGGACGCCGACGTGGAGGCGATCGTGCCGTCGCTGATGCGAGCGCTCCGCGACATCGGACGCAGCACACCGGGCAGGGGGTACGGTGAGGTGGTGCCGTGCAGCGAGATCGAGCTGACGATGGGGGCGAGCCATCCGATCTACGACCTGCTCGGCAATGACATCGCGCCCAAGCGCGAGGACCCGTATGCCTGGCTCGTGCGCGTCCCGGACGCACCCGCGTTCCTGCGGCATGTACAGCCGGCGCTGGACGCCCGGCTCGAGCGATCCGTGTTCGCTGCCTCGAGCAGCATCGTCGAGATCGACCTGTACCGGGGCGGGCTCCGGCTCGTGATCGAGCGCGGCCACGTCACGGAGATCGAGCCGTGGCAGGCGCCGGTGCCTGAGGAGGACAGCACCACGATGGGCAGCCCGCCCTTGACGTTCCTGCAGCTGCTGCTCGGCCACCGCGGCATCGAGGAGCTGGTCGACTGGTACCCCGACGTCTGGGTGCGCTCGGATCGACGGCTGCTCGTGGACACGCTGTTTCCGAAGATCCCGTCGACGGTGCACCAGCTGGTCTGACCGGGAGATCCGGCACAGCAGCATGCAAGAAGCGTCCAGGGCGGCGGCGACCGACCGGTCGCCGCCCGATCATCGTGCCCGCTCTCTCACCACCTCGCGTGCCGGCTTGTCATCGCGCAGCCCAAGGAACCGCGGGTGGCGGAGGCGCCCGTCCCGTGTCCACTCGGTGAATCCGACCTGGGCGACCAGACGCGGCTCGACCCACGTGATGGTGCGCTCCCTGATCTCGTCGGCGAACGGCGACGAGGGACGAGCGAGCGGCGCCAGGGCCGCGGCGAGCTCGTGGAGTGTCTGCTCCGTGAACCCCGTTCCCACCTTGCCGGCGTAGCGCAGCCGGCCATCCTCGAAGTACCCCAGCAGCAGGGCGCCGAGATCCGTGCGGCTGCCGCGCGGAGCCGTGAAGCCGCCGATCACGAGCTCCTGCTCGGCCGAGCACTTGAACTTGAGCCAGTCGCGCGACCGGCCACCGCCGTAGGGCGCATCCGCCCGCTTGGCGATCAGCCCTTCCCAGCCGCGACGGCAGGCCTCCGCGTAGTACGTCTCTCCGTCGCGGTTTCGGTGCGGCGTCGAGCGGAGCGGTCCTTTGAGGCGCACCGCGTCCACGAGCAGCCGCTTCCGGCTGCGGGTGCCCAACTGCCGCACGTCGTAGCCATCGAGGTACAGCAGATCGAACACGTAGTAGTAGATCGAGACGCGCCGCTCACCGCGCTGCTGCAGCTTCTCGAAGCTGGTCGTGCCGCCGGCGAAGGCGACCACCTCGCCGTCGAGCACACAGTCCGCGTCGGTCGCCCCCTGGACCGCCGACGCCACCTGAGGAAAGCGCCCGTTCAACTCGAGCTTGTTCCGTGACAGCAGGCGGACATTGGACCCCTGCCTGAAGGCCAGGCAGCGGATGCCGTCGAGCTTGCGCTCGTACAACCATTCGTCGCTCGAGAACCGCTCCTCGGTCAGCATCGCCTTCATCGGATCGATCCAGTCGGGCATGGTCGAGGCGTCAAGGCGGGAACGCTCATCGGCGGACAGAACGTCGAATCGCTGGGAGTGGACCACGACGGTGCAGGCTATCGCCGTCCGGCAGCCCAGCCGTTCGCTTTGAAGTAGCTGCATGGCTTCCGGAGCCGGACCTCAGCAGCCCGATGTCGGAGCGCAAGGGGCCGTTTGCACGGTTCTTCTGGTCGCGGCTGAGAACGGCCTCGGTAGGCTGCTCCGGATGGAGGTCGGGTACGCATGGCGGGGAGACTTCACGAATGCAGAGGCGAACGCCCTCCACGCCGAGGCATTCGAGACCCGGCTCTACGAGGAGACGGAATGGAACTGGGTCGAGCAGGTTCATCGCCACAGCCTCGGTTGGGTGGTCGCCCGAGACGAGGCCGACGGGTCGCTCGTCGGGTTGGTGAACGTCCCGTGGGACGGGTTGGTGCATGCGTGGATCCAGGACGTGATGGTGGCCAACCGGGCGCGACGTCTCGGCATCGGCCGGCAGCTGGTCGCGGTTGCCGTTCGGGAGGCTCGGGAGGCTGGGTGCGAGTGGTTGCACGTCGACTTCGAAGACCGCCTCCGGCCGTTCTACGTCGACGGGTGTGGGTTCACACCGACGAGCGCCGGCGTCATCGAGCTGTAGGACGCTCGCGCCGGGAACCGGCATGCACCTGCCTGGATCTCGGCTCGGTGCCCGTTCAATCACGGCCGTCGAGCAACGCCGTGATGAGGGCGGCCTCCGCAACGTGCCCGTCTGCCACCCAATGGGCGTGCGGGGTGACAGACGGGCAGGTGTTACGGGGTTAGACCAGTGCTGCGCACTGGCCGAGCGCCTGATGGCCGACGTGGTTGACCTCGCCGGGGATGAATCCACCAGAGACGCCGGGGGCGAGCCCCGAGCAGATCAGGTTATTCGCGACCGTGTTCTCGACCACGGCGACGGTGCGGCCCGGATCGCCCGGGTCGAGGACCGTGATGTTGTGAAGCACGACGTTGCGGCTGACGGTGTTGAACTGCACGCCGAGCCAGTCGGCCGAGACGCTGCTGATCGTGATGTTGCCGCCGACGGTGTTGCCCTTGATCGACCAGGGGATGTCGCCGCCCCCACCGGCCAGCGAGATGTTCCCACCCACCGTCAACTTGCGAAGCAGCACGGTGTTCGCGTTGCCGGCCGTGACGTTCCCTCTGACGGTGATGACGGTCTGTCCGGTCGGGTCGGCGGCGCACGGGACCCCCGCGAACATGCCGATGGTGTTCGATGGCTGGCAGCCCATGCCGAGAATCGAGCCGGGACCGGCGGTGACGTTGTGCCCGACGGTGATCACCGCCGGAGCGCTTTGTGCATCCAGAACGGCGCCAGCGGCGACCCTGATATTCCCGGTCACGTTGATCACGGCGTTCGGCTCGATGTTGCAGGCGCCCTTGACCGTGATGCTGGAGTAGGTACCCGACTGGATGGTGGTGAACTGCCCCATCGCGAAATCCCCGCCGGTGCAGGTGAGCGCGGTGGCGTGCGCTGCGCTGGCCGTGGCGACCAGCCCGGTAGCAGCCGTCCCCAGCGACGCGACCAACGCAGCCGCGCCGAACAGGATCCGAAACCTCATGGTGACCCCCTCTAGTGTGTCGCGAACAGGCGTCGAGTCGCCGCGGCGAAACTCGGCCGAACGCGGAGCTCGTGCCATTCTCCGAGTCGCCGGGAGAAAGTCAATAACGCACGGTCACTGGGGAACTGCTTACCGGCTCTGGCCGAGCCGATGTGGCGCGGTGCTTAGCGGCCGACTTCACGGTACGTACTGCGAGAGCGGACGCCGGCTCTCGAACCCGCGACCTTCGGCTTGGGAAGCCCAACCTCTTTCGTTCCCCGAGCGGTTTCACGGGGTGGTTGCGCCCCCCACGTTGCGCCCCCAGGCAACAGGGTGGTGCAGCGTCTCGCGGAACCCGGCAGGGTGTTCGTCCCGCTCTTCTGGTGTTTGCCGTACGCGCCAAGTGGCGGCCGAGCGCGTGGCGAGAGTTCAAGCTGCGCGACCGAGCCGGAAGCGGTGGTGAATACCGGCCCGGCCGAGCAGCCTCGTTGAGCGAGGAGCGCAACACGCTGGGCACGCACTCCACTCCTCCTAATCGGTCACCAATCGCCGCCGCTAAAGCAAGCGTAGCGGTGCCCGACTTCTGGATCCGCCGCTGCTCCCGCTGCCACACCCTCGATGTACGCATGATCTGGGACAACCCAAGCGATGCACACATGGAGGGTCGGCCCGAGCATCGCCGCTCGTGGCGCATCAATCGACGGCGCTGGGAGTGTCCGAGCTGCGGCGCAGTCGACTACATCGTCGAACGCGAAGAACTACCCGGCTAGAAGCTCAGGGGCCGAGACCCTTGGGGGCTCCACCCAAGGATCTCGGCTGCAGCCACGCAGAGCGCCGCGACAAACCGGAGTAGACCCCCAATCCGCCAGCGAGGCGTGGACCGCTGCGCGTCCCCGATCAACGCGCCACATGAAGCTTCACCTCGACCAGGAGACAGCGCGTCCCCCAAAGGGGTGCCTTGCTTGTCGCGGGTGCGCCGGGCATCAGGGGCGGAGCCAGAGCCTGCTGCCCGGCGCACACCGGCGAACGCACGACTGTGTCCTCCGCTCGCGCGCTTGCTGGGCCGCGACTGACCCGTGGAACCGAGCCGGGTCAGCGGCGGTAGTTCGACCATACGATCGTCAGACGTCGCGTCAAGAGGGCGGAGTTGCTCAGCGAAGGCGGGGCGACCGGGCAGACGAGCTGTGCGGGTTACCGGTCGCGAGCGCCTTCCGGAACCTCGCATAGCGGTGGCCCTGCGGAGTCACGAACACGACCTGAGAAGCCCGCGGCGCGCTTGCGCTCGCACGATCGCCAGGCCGGAAGATGCGGGTGTTCGCGGAATCCTGTCCGGTGGTTCCCCTGAGGCCAGATGTGTCGAGGCAGGCCCACACTGGAAGCACTGAACTCTCTCGAGCAGGGCGGCACTAGTGGTGCAGCAGTCAGCACAGGTGAGAGGCCCGGTGGCGCGATGCCCGTCGTGCGGCACGGGCGTGCCGTTCGCAATGGTTCGGGACGGTCAATATCTCAACGCGGACGGTCAGGTGATCAGGTACTGCCCGGAGTGCGGTTCCGCGCTCCCATCGACCCCCGAACCGAGCCACGCTCGCCCCGCCAACCTGGGGCTATGGCTCTCCGGCACGATCGCCGCGTACGTCGTGCTCCTGGGATACGCATTTAGTCAGTACACCTTTGGGTCGGTGTATGAAGGGGGAACTCCGAAGTCGATCACCCATGCGGGGTTCGTCGCCGCTCGGATAGCAATGCTGATCAGCATCCTCGGCTTCGGATTGTCCTGCTGGGGCGTCATCAGGCCCGACGGCAACCGACGCGGCTGGTACGTCTTCGCTGCGTTCGGTGCCTTCCTCTCGTTGGGCTGGGCTGGCAGCTTGGCGGACGCCTCGTTCTGAGAGGCACGCGAGCAGTACCGCCAATGTGGTGCATCGGCAGGCTCAGGTACTCCACGGCGCATCCCTTGCCTCGCGTTACCGCTTGCGCACAGAACGGACTCCGGTGGCTTCCGGCGGACTGAGCGCCGCCGAGGCAGAAGGGCCGCGAGGCCTCTCTGGAAGCCGAAAAGCGGTCTCTGAAAAGAGAGCGGACGACGGGTCTCGAACCCGCGACCTTCGGCTTGGGAAGCCGACGCTCTACCAACTGAGCTACGTCCGCAGCGACTGAGCCGGCCGAGCCTCGGGGGGTCCCGCCGCTCGGCTGACCAGGCCGATCCATCCTAGCCCACGAGCACGCACACGGCAGCGCCCGCTCCCAGCCTTTCGGGTAGAAAGCGGACCCCGTAGACTGGCGCGGTCGTGACGGAAGGCACAGACGCTCCCGCCGAGATCCGCACATTCCTGATCGCGGACGTCCGGGGCTACACCCGCTTCACCCAGTCGCACGGTGACGAGGCGGGCGCCGCCTTGGCCGCCAGGTTCGCCGAGGTCGTGCACGAAGTGGTCGAGGCGCGCGGCGGTCGTGTGGTCGAACTTCGCGGCGATGAGGCCCTCTGCGTCTTCACCGCCCCCCGCTCCGCGCTTCGCGCCGCCGTCGATCTTCAGCGCCGCTGCGCCGCCGAGATGCGCGCGGATCCCTCCCTGCCGCTCGGCATCGGCATCGGCATCGACGCCGGCGAGGCGGTGCCGGTCGCCGGCGGCTACCGCGGCGGCGCCCTCAATCTCGCCGCCCGCCTCTGCTCCGTGGCGAAGAGGGGCGAGGTGCTCATCTCCGACGGCGTCGTGCATCTCGCCCGGCGAACCGACGAGCTCGCCTACGTCGATCGCGGGCGGCTCGAGTTCAAGGGGTTCGACGCGCCGGTGCACGTCCACCAGCTCGAGTTCGACCTCGACCTGCCCGAGGAGGAGCCGGTCGCCGCCGAGCGGTGGACGCCGGTGCGGGTGGCCAGCATCGCCGTCGCCGCCGTGGTGCTGCTCGGCGGCCTCGTCGCCGCCGCGGCCACGCTCTCCGGTGGCGCGCACCATCCGGACCACCTGGGCACCAACGTGGTCGGCGTCCTCGATCCCTCAGGCTCGATCGTCGGCAACGTCAGGCTCGGTGGAACGCCCGCAGCTGTCGCCGCCGGAGCGGGATCGATCTGGGCCTCAATCACCGACCGCGACATGATCGTCCGGATCGACCCGAAGGCGCGAATCGTCGTCGACACCGTCCCGCTCCAGGGCGGCCGTTCGCCGACCGGGATCGCGGTGGGCGGCGGGGGTGTCTGGGTGGCCGATGGCGGCAGCGGTCAGGTGAGCTGGGTCAATCCCAAGGACACCGGCGCCGTCACGGCGATCCGGGTGGGCCAGGGGCCGGGCCCGATCGCCTACGGTGACGGGGCGGCATGGGTCGTGAATGCGATCGATGCAACGGTGCAGCGCATCGGCCCGAACTTGAAGGCGTCGAACGCGGTCGCCATCGGCGGCGCCCCGTCCGCCGTCACCGTCGGCGGGGGCTACGTGTGGGTCACCGACGCGTCGTCGGGCACGGTCGCCAAGCTCGATCCGAAGACGATGCAGATCGTGAGCCGCTCTCCGGTCGGAAACGATCCGGTGGGCGTTGCCTTCGGGGACGGCAAGCTCTGGGTCGCCAACGCGGACGACGGCACCGTCACTCGCCTCGATCCATCGACCCAGCACGGCAGCCCAATACCGGTCGGCTCTCGTCCCAGCTCCGTCTCGTTCGCGAATCACACCGCCTGGGTGTCGACGGCCGCCGGCGTCGTGCGCATCAGCCAAAGCCTCGACACGGCCACTACGCCGACCGGCAGCAAGCCGATTGCGTCGGTCGCCGGCGACGGCCGGATCTGGGTGCCGGCGGTCGCCACCTCGGCCTCGCACCGCGGCGGGACGTTGAACGTGGCCTACGCCAGCGATGACTTCGGACCGGGGTACGGCCCGTTCGATCCCGCGGTGGCGCCCTATCAGGATCACTGGCAGCTGACCTCGATGATCACCGACGGGCTCGTCACCTACCGCAGGGCCGGAGGCTCCGCCGGCGTTCAGGTCGTTCCCGATCTCGCCGTCGCCATGCCCACCGTCACCGACGGCGGGCGGACGTACACGTTCGAGCTCCGCAAGGGCCTGCGGTACTCCGACGGACGCCGGGTGCACGCGTCCGACTTCCGCACCTCGCTCGAGCGCGCGGTGTCACCACAGGCCCTCGGATTCGAGTCACGCGGCTACTACGCGCAGCTCGCGCTCGGAAGTGTCGTCGGCTACGCGGCATGCATACAGACGCCGGCCACGTGCTCGCTCGCGAAGGGCATCGAGACCGACGACGCCACCGGCACGATCACGATCCATCTGACGAAGCCGGACCCCGCCCTGTCGCTGAAGCTCGCAATGCCCGTGGGCAACATCGTTGCGCCCGGCGCACCGCCACCGGACAGCGGCAAACCGGTGATCGGCACGGGGCCCTACATGGTCTCGCAGCTGTACCGCCACGGGCACCGCGGAGTGCTGCTGGTGCGCAATCCGCACTTCCGGCCGTGGTCGGCCGACGCGCAGCCGCCCGGATACCCCGATCGCATCCGGTGGGTGCGGTACAAGGACAGCGACGCCGCGTTGAGCGCCGTGGAACAGGGTCAGGCGGACGTGCTGGTCGGGCCGCCGCCACCGGGTCGGTACAGGGAGCTCTCCAGCCGCTACGCGACGCTGGCGCATCCCGTCTCCTCACTCGGCCTCGAGTACGTCTCGCTGAACACGCGCGTCGCGCCGTTCGATGATGTGCGCGCTCGGCAGGCGTTCAACCTGGCCGTCAACCGCGGGGCCATGGCCGACGCCCTCGGCGGGCCCAGTGCGGTCGTCCCGACGTGCCAGGTGCTCCCGCCGGGGATCTTCGGCTACGCGCCCTACTGCCCGTACACGAGCGGCTCGACGACCAGCGGGACATGGACCGGTCCCGACCTGCGGAAGGCGCGCGCGCTGGTGCAGGCCTCCGGAACGTCGGGGGCGCGCGTCGTGGTCTGGGCGTGGGGCGGATCGTCATCGATCCCGATGCTGCCGTCCATCCTGCAGGCCCTGGACCAGATCGGCTATCGGGCATCACAGCACGTGACGCCTGCGACGGGCGAGGGCTTCGGGGAGTGGAACGACGCCGCATCGAATTCGAACCGTCGGGTGAATGCGGTGCTCTCCGGCTGGGCCGCCGACTACCCGAACCCCATCGACTTCCTCGACCTGCTCCTGTCATGCCGGGCGTACGTGCCCGGCAGCACCCGCAACCTGAACACGGCAGAGCTGTGCGATTCCAGGCTCGACGGTCTCATCAACCAGGCAGAGGAGGTTCAGGTGCGGAACCCGGCCCTCGGCGCCGCGCTCTGGCAGAAGGCCGACCGGCGGGCGGTCGACCTCGCCGCCTGGGTTCCGCTGACCGCCGACGTGAGCACCGACGTCGTGTCGTCACGCGTCGGCAACTACCAGCACAACGCCGAATGGAGCGTGCTGCTCGACCAGCTCTGGGTGCGGTAGCAGCCGGGTTCAGGCAATCGTTTCCTTAACGAGCAACGGGAACCGAGCAAGCGCGTGCCCGGTTCCCGTCGTCGTGCGCCGGGCCCTCGGGGTTGGCGGCCGAGGGCAGGCGCAATCAGTGGCCGGTGCCGCCGGCCGCTACGCGTCCTCCGCCGTGAGCGGAGTTGCCACGTCCTCGAGCCCTCGCTGCTCGGCGTTCACCCCGATGAACACCTCGGTCAGACCACCGAGGATCATCAGGCCGGCCCCGAGCAGGTAGCCGTAGAACACGGTCGTGCGGTTGCCGGTTGCGATGTTGTGGCCGTACAGCGCCGGGCCGATGATCCCGCCGATCCCGGTCGCGACGGCGTAGAAGAACGCGATCGCCATGGCCCGAGTCTCCATCGGGAAGATCTCGCTGACCGTCAGGTAGGCGGCGCTCGCACCCGCGGACGCGAAGAAGAAGATCACCGACCAGCCGACCGTCAGCTGGGTCGCCGACACCGAGTTCTGCTGGAACAGGTAGCCCAGGAAGATCAGGCCGACGCCCGAGACGATGTAGGTGAACGAGATCATCACCCGCCGCCCGACCACGTCGAACAGCTTGCCGAGCACCACCGGCCCGAGGAAGTTCCCGAGCGCGAACGGCAGGATGTAGTACCCGATCGACTGCGCGGGCACCTTGTAGAAGTTGGCCAGCACCAGCGCGTAGGTGAAGAAGATCGCGTTGTAGAAGAACGCCTGCGTCACCATCAGCATGAAGCCGAGGAGCGAGCGCTTCTTGTACTCCCCGAAGACGGCCTTGATCACCGGGCCGAAGCCGATGCTCTCGCGCTGCCGCACCTCGATCGTGCCCTCCGGCTCAGGCAGCGAGTCGTCGGTGGAATCCTCCACCTTGTGCTCGACATTCGAGACGATGTCCTCCGCCTCGTCCGCGCGGCCATGCGTCATCAGCCAGCGCGGACTCTCCGGCACGTACCGCCGCACGAGCAGCACGCCGAAGGCGAGCACGACGCCGATGCCGAAGCCGACACGCCAGCCGACGTCGATCGCGAAGTACTTCGGGTTGAGCAGCACCAGCGACGCGGCCGCGCCGACCGCGGTGCCGATCCAGTAC
>DASSEV010000052.1:0-32395 GCA_035695105.1 Gaiellales bacterium | reverse complement strand
GTAGATCAGCGTCATGCCGATCGCCACCAACCCGTAGATCGAGCCGTACACGAATCCGTTCGCAATGATGGCAACGATGTCGGTCATCGGCCCGCCTCCGGCAGCGCCCCCAGGTAGGTCTGCACGACCGTCTCGTCGGTGGAAAGCTCGGCGTAGCTGCCGCTGCGCACGATCGTCCCCGCCTCGAGCACGTGCACCACGTCGGCGATGCCGCCGACGTGCGTGAAGTTCTCCTCGATCAAGACCACGGCCGCCTCCGATTCCTTCCGCAGGTCGGCGAGCGCCTGGTACACCGCCTGGATCGCCACCGGCGCGAGCCCCAGCGAGGGCTCGTCGATCAGCATCAGGCGGGCGGGGCGCATCATCCCGCGCCCCAGCCCGACCAGCCGCCGCTCGCCCCCCGAGAGCGTGCGCGCCTTCTGCGCGCGCTTCTCCTCGACGATCGGCAGCATCCCGTACACCCTCCGCAGCGCGGCGCGCCGGCCACGCCACGAGCCGCCCATGAACGAGCCCATCATCAGGTTCTCCTCGACCGTCATCTCCGGGAACAGGCCATCGCCCTGCATGATGTGGACGACGCCGAGGCCCGCGATCTGCTCGGCGGGCCGGCCGTCGACACGCGCGTTGTCGAGCAGGACCTCGCCGGCCCACGGCTTGAGCAGCCCCGAGATCGCGCGCAGCATGGTGGTCTTGCCGTGACCGTTCGGCCCGATCACGACGGCCGTGCGGCCCGGGTCGACGGTCAGGTCGAGGTCGCGCACGACCACCGACCGGTCATAGCCGGCCCGGAGCCCCCGCACCTCGAGCAGCGGCTCGCTCACTCGGCACCACCCGATGCGCCCAGGTACACCTCGACCACCTGGCGATCGCGCATCATCGCCTCGGGCGTCCCCAGGAACAGCTCCGCGCCGTGGTGCATGACCAGCACGCGGTCGGCGAGCGTGACCAGCGCGCGCATCACGTGCTCGATGCAGACGATCGCGAGCCCGCCGCCGCGCAGCCGCTGGAGCAGGGCGATGGTCTCGTCGATCTCCTGCGGGTTGAGCCCGCCGAACGGCTCGTCGAGCAGCAGCACGCTCGGGTTCGTCGCCAGCGCGGTGGCCAGCATCAGCCGCTTCTGGTCGTACACCGGCAGGAGCGAGGCCACGGTCTCGGCCTGGTGCTCGAGCCCGACCTGCTCCAGGGTCGCCCGAGCCGCGGCCACGTCGGCCGAGCGCGAGCGCCCCTCACGGCCGCGCCGGAAGCTGGCCGCGAGGTACGTGTTCTCGAGGGCGGTCAGCGTGTCGGCCGCGACCGGATGCTGGAAGGTACGGGCCAGCCCCAGCCGGCAGCGATGGTGGATCTTGGTGCCGCGGATCGGGTTGCCGCCGAGGAACATCTCGCCCTCCGACGCGATCGTGTGCCCGGTGATCGTGTCGAACAGGGTCGTCTTCCCCGCGCCGTTCGGGCCGGCGATGCCGAGCACCTCGCCCGGTGCCACCGAGAACGACACGTCCGCGACCGCGCGCAGCCCGCCGTAGAGCTTCGAGACGCCTCGAACCTCCAGGGCCGGCTGCGCGGGCGCGGGCTCTGCGCTCATGCCAGCCAGGACGGGAGCTGGAACTCCCCGGTCGTGTACGGCGACGGCGAGATGGCCACCTGCTGGCCGTTCTGGATCTGGAACGTGAGGTGCGGCATACCGATCGACGGGTCGGGTGTGTCGTCCGGATACGGGATGCATGTCAGGCCGGTGCGATCGAAGGTGTATGCACCGCAGACACCACGGTACGGCGTCACCTTGATGTGCTCGTTGATCTTGTCGAACGAGTACGGGTCACCGCCGGTGAAGCCGACCGCGCCGGCCCAGATCTTGACCAGGTCGTACTGGTCGCCTGCGTTCGAGAAGCCCGGCCCCTCGCCGAACTTCTTGGTGAAGGCGTCGATGAACGGCTGGGCGATCGGGTCGTGCTGCAGGATGCCGACCACCGTCGACCAGATCACCCCGTTGGCGGCGCTGCCCGCCAGCTGGATGTACTGCGGGATCGACGGCGCGTACTGCTGGTAGACGAGCGACTTGGTCGGGTTCTGCGCGAACTGCTTGATGAACGCGGCCTCGTCGCCCGCGGCGTAGTCCGAGAAGACGATGACGCCGGGGTTCGCGTCGTTGATCTTCACCAGCACGCCGCCCCAGTTCGCCTGCGGCACCGTGAACTGCTCGAAGCCGACCACCTTCCAGCCTTCCTTCTGCACCTCGGACTGGAAGCTCTTGGCGATGTTCAGGCTGTACGGGTCGTTCGACGTGACCACGTAGGCCGTCTTCGAGGAGGGCGTCCACTTGTTGTCGGCGATCAGCGAGTTCATCACGCTGACGATGCCGGAGCCGTAGGACAGCTCGCTCGGGTCGCCCTGGAAGATGTTCGTCGCATTGTTCTGCGCCACCCAGTCGACGTTGCCGTGCCAGGTGTTCACGTGGAAGGTCGGGATCTTGGACGACGCCAGGATCGGGAACTCGACCGACGTGTAGGAGCAGAACGGCATGAAGATCGCCGCCACCTTCTGCGACACCAGGTTCTGGATCGCCGTCTTCATGACGTCGGGCGACTGATCCTTGGTGTCGACCTGCACCAGCTCGAGCTTGTAGCCGGCCACGCCGCCGCTCGAGTTCAGCTCGTCCACGGCCATCTGCTGCCCGCGGATCATCTCCTTGCCGTCGCCCGCGAACGGGCCGGTGACCGGAACGGCGGAGCCCAGCTTGAGCGTGCCCTTGCTGGTGCTGCCGCTGCTGCTGCTCTGGCTGCTCGAGCTCGAGCTGTTGTTGCCGATCGCGTAGCCGGCGACGCCGCCGACGACCAGGCCGCCGACGCCCGCGCCGACGGTTCCCTGCAGGAAGTTCTTGCGGCTCATCCCCCGCCCGCCGCCACCGCCGGCTCCGCCGGCACCTCCGGTACCGCTCGACGCCGGCCTCGGTTCCTCGGTCATCGCTCCTCCTTCTGCTGTGGGGGTGCAGGCGGGGGCTCCTTGCCCACCGCCCCGAAGCCACCGCCGCCCGCGCCCACGAGCGACAGCACGTCGCCGCGGAAGAGGTGGATGTATCCCTTGCCGGGAAGCGGCTCCTCGGCGTCCGATCCGGCTCGCCGGACGAAGGCCTGTCCCGGCCGTCCCGACCCGCCCCCTGCGCGGCCCCTGGCCGCGTAGGACGGGTTGGTCTGCTCGACGTAGTACATGCCGTCCGACACGTCGGCCAGCAGCATGTAGTCGCGCCGCAGCCCCATGCCGCCGCGCATCGCGCCGCTGCCACCCGACCCGTCGACGAGCTCGGTGCGCTCGATCCGCCACGGGTACTCGAGCTCGGCGATCTCGGCAGGCAGGATGCCGCAGTTGGACGTGTAGGGGTCGATGCCGTCCTCCCCCGGCGCGTCGCGCCGCGCTCCCCCGCCGCCGCCGAGGATGTCGGCCAGCAGGGTCAGCCGGCCGGAGCGCGGATCCACCGCCTGGAATACGAGCGCCGGGAACGAGACCTGGCTGCCGGCGATGTCGCGCTCGGGCAGCAGTTTGCCGAGCGCCTCGATGATCACGTCGGCCAGCCGCTGCACCCCCAGATGGCGCGCGCTCAGCGCTGCCGGGAAGCGCGGGTTGAAGAGGCTGCCCTCGCGCGCGAGCACGCGCACGCGGCTGGTCAGGCCGGCGTTCTGCGGCACCTCCGGCCCGAGGAACGAGCGGACGGCGAAGAAGGCGCCGGCATGGGCGCTCGAGACGGGGACGTTCATGCCGGACGGGATCTGGTCGCTCGACCCGGTCAGGTCGACCACGAGCGTGCCGTCGTCGACGTGCAGCCTGGCGTGCACGCGCACCGGCGGCGTGCCCTCGAAGCCCTGGTCGTCGAGGAAGCCCTCGGCCTCCACCGCCTCCTGCGGCCAGGCGCGGAAGGCCGCCTCGGCCCGGCGCGCCGTCGCGTCGAGCAGTGCGTCCATCCCCTCGATCACGGTGGCCAGGCCGTGCACCGAGGCCAGCTCCTCGATCCGCGTCATGCCCCGGCGGCAGGCGGCCAGCTGCGCGTCGAGGTCGCCCATCGTCGAGGCCGGGTCGCGGACGTTCGCGCCAACCAGGTCGTACACCGCGCGCACGCGCGTGCCGCGCTCGACGAACTTGACCGCCGGGAAGATGATGCCCTCCTGGAAGAGCTCGGTGCACTGGGCGCTCTCGGTGCCCGGGAAGCGGCCGCCGATGTCGATGTGGTGCGCGATCGAGCCCGCCCAGGCGACCAGCCGGCCCTCGAGGAACAGCGGCGTGAACACCTGCAGGTCGGGCGTGTGGGTGCCGCCCATATACGGGTGGTTGGTGATGAACGCATCGCCGGCCGCGACGTCGTCGCCCCAGCGGCCGCGGACAGACTCGAGGGCGAACTGCATCAGGCCCAGCTGCGCAGGGATCTGCTCGGAGTTGGCCACCATGCGGCCGTCGCCGGTGAAGAGGCCGCAGTTGAAGTCGAGCATCTCGCGGATGATGGGCGAGTAGGAGGAGCGGTACTCGACCACGGCCATCTCCTCGGCGATGTGGTGGAAGGCGCTCGCCAGGATCTCCTGGGTGACCGGGTCGAGGCGGGTGGCCGCGGTGCTCATGCCGCCTCCCGCTCGAGCAGCAGGGTGCCGGCGGCGGCGACCGAGCCGTGCCATCCCGCCGGGACGACGACGGTGGTGTCCTCCTGCTCGACGATCGTCTCGGGGCCGATCCGGTCGCCCGCCGCCAGCGAGCCGCGGGCGAGGGCGGTCCAGGTCGCCCACGCGCCGCCCGCCCAGACGCGGCGGGTGGCGGCGGCGTGCACGGGCGCGCCGTTCGGAACGCCCTCCCAGTCGATGTCGGGGATGCGGGCGACGGCCTGCAGCCGCAGCGTGACGATGTCGGTGGCGGTGATCTCGGGGGTGTAGTCGTAGAGCCTGCGGTGCTCGTCCTCGAACGCCGCCACCGCCTGGGCCAGCGTCCGCTCGGTGACCGGTCGCTCCGCGAGCGGCACGGTGAGGTTGTAGGCCTGGCCGCGGTAGCGCATGTCGAGCTCCCAGTGCAGCTCGTGGCCGGCCGCGTCGGCGGACGAGGTGCTGAGCAGCCCATCGGCCTCGGCCTCGAGGGCCGCCAGCTCCGCGTCGAGCGCCTCGGGGGAGACGTCGGCCGTCGGGCGCAGCCAGCTGCGCCGCAGATCGTGACGGACGTCGGTGGCGAGCAGGCCCATGGCCGCCGCCACGCCCGGGTAGCGCGGCACGACCACGCGGGGAATGCCGAGCTCGTCGGCGAGGGCGCAGGCGTGCATGGGCCCGGCGCCGCCGATTGCGACCAGCGCGAATCGCCTGGGGTCGTGGCCCCGGGCGACCGACATCACCCGCAGCGCGTTGGCCATGTTGGCATTCGCGATGCGCAGGATCGCCTCGGCGGCAGCCTCGACCTCCATGCCGAGCGGCTCGCCGACCGCCTCGGCAACGGCGCGCCGGGCGAGGCCGCCGTCGAGCGGGATGCCGCCGGCCAGGCCGCCGTCCTCGCCCAGCGTCCCCAGCACGACGTGGGCGTCGGTGACCGTGGCTGCGGTCCCGCCGGCGCCGTAGGCGGCCGGCCCGGGCACCGCGCCCGCGCTCTCCGGGCCGACGCGGAGGGCGCCGAACTCGTCGACGCGCGCGATCGAGCCGCCGCCGGCGCCGATCGCCAGCACGTCGATCTGCGGCAGGTTGACCGGCATGCCCGCCGCCTCGCCGCTGAACCGCAGCTGCGGCCGGCCCTCGAGGACGAGCCCGATGTCGGCGGTGGTGCCGCCCATGTCGAAGGTGAGCGCAGCGGGCTCGCCGACGAGGCCGGCCATGCGGGCGCCGCCGGTGACGCCGGCCGCCGGCCCGGAGGCGGCCAGGCCGATCGGCAGCTGCTGCGCGCGGTCGGCGGGCGTCACGCCGCCATTGGTCTGCATCAGGTAGACGGGGACGGGGACGCCCTCGCGCTCGACCTCGCCGCTCACGGCCTCGATGTAGGTGCCGAGCAGGGGGAGCAGCGACGCGTTGAGCGCGGTGGTGGAGGCGCGGACGTACTCGCGGTACTCGGGCACGACGCGGCACGACAGCGACACCGGCACGCCGGGGAGGCGCTCGGCCAGGATCTCACCGATCCGCAGCTCGTGGTCGGGGTTCAGGAACGAGAACAGCAGCGAGACGGCGACCGCCTCGACGGCCTCGTCGCGCAGCAGGTCGGCGGCCGCCGTGACCGCGTCCTCATCGAGCGGGGTGATCTCGCGGCCCTGGGCGTCCATGCGGCCGCGAACGCCGACGCACAGCGCGCGCGGCACGATCGGCTCGGGCTCGGGCGTCCAAAGGTCGTAGACGTTCTGCCGCATCTGCGTGCCGATGGCCAGCACGTCACGGAACCCGTCGTTCGTGATCAGGGCCGTGCGGGCAAGCCGGCGCTGCACGATCGCGTTGGTGGCGACGGTCGAGCCGTGGGCGAGGTAGCCGACGTCGGCGGCGGACGTGCCGGCGCGGGCTGTGAGCTCGCGGAGCGCGTCCATGAAGCCCTGCTCGATCCGCTCGGGCGTCGAGCGGACCTTGGCGATATGCAGGCCGCCGTCGGCCACGATCACGGCATCCGTGAACGTTCCGCCGACGTCGATGCCGATGCGCCCGCTCAAGGCCAGAGACTCTACGGGAGCGAGGAAGAGGCTTCCAGTGGAGCTTCGGCCAGTTCGTGTGCGGGCGCACGGTGGGATCGCACCGCGAGCCGTCCGATGTCTGGCGATACGGCGCCGTGCCGGCCCGGTCACGGCCGCAGTTGCGAGCAAAGGTGCAACGATCGCAACGACGTTCGCCCAGCCGCCGAACGGCCTCCCGGCGGATGCGCAACACCCCTTTCAGCGAAGCCGTCCGATCGCGGACCCAGCCCGCACATCTTCCACGCACTCCCCAACGGGAATCAGCCGAGCGCCCCACGCACCCCGTCACTGCCTCTGAGGCAGTAAAGGCCTGCGGAGGCGTCACGAGATCACTCGAAGGCTGTGACGGTCGTGGGGTGCGTGTTCGGCCTTGCGCCGGTCGTGCGGATTCGTCACCATCAGGCATCGTGGCCAACGCGACCGCCCCGCTCACCGATGCCCAGCCCCGCCACCGCTCCATGTGGCTTCGCGATGCCCTGTCCGCCGAGGACGGCGGGTCGGACTGCCCGACCCTGACCGGGAAGCAACGGGCCGACGTCGTCATCGTCGGCGGCGGCTACACCGGCCTGTGGACTGCACTCGAGTTGCGCGACCGCGAGCCCGGGCTCGACATCGCCATCGTCGAGGCTGACATCTGCGGCGGCGGCGCCAGCGGCCGGAACGGGGGCTTCGTCCTCTCCTGGTGGCCCAAGCTGGAGACGCTGATCGAGCTGTTCGGCGAGGAGGAGGGCCTTCGCCTGGCCTGGGCGAGCGACGGCGCCGTGAACGACATCGGCACGTTCTGCAGCGCCAACGACGTCGACGCCCACTACGTGCACGAGGGATGGCTGTGGGTTGCGACCTCCCCCGCCCAGATCGGCTCCTGGGAAGGGTCTGTCAGCACCTGTGAGCGGTACGGGATCGACGCCTTCCAGCGGCTCAGCGACGACGAGATCGCGGCCCGCACGGGCTCGCCCGTGACAGTGGCCGGCGTTCTGGAGCCGAACGCGGCGACGGTGCAGCCCGCGCTGCTGGCCCGCGGCATGCGGCGCGTCGCGCTCGAGCGCGGCGTGCGCATCTACGAGGGGTCGCCGATGGTCGGGCTGCAGCGGCGGCCGCCCGCCGCCGTCCGCACGCCCGAGGGCGAGATCACCGGCGACTCGATCGTGATCGCAACCAACGCCTGGGCGGTGGGCATCCGTGAGCTGCGCCGGGTGATCGTGCCGCTGGGCAGCGACATCGCGGCGACCGCGCCGATGCCCGAGCGCCTGCAGGAGATCGGCTGGACGGGAGGCGAGGCGATCTCTGACTCCCACCTGATGGTCAACTACTACCGCACCACCCGCGACGGCCGCATCGCCTGGGGCAAGGGCGGCGGCCGCCTGGCTCCGGCCGGCCGGATGGCGCGGCTCGAGCTCGACCGGGCGCAGACGGCAGAGGCGGCGCGGCGGATGCGGAGCATCTACCCGATGGTCGCCGACGTGCCCGTCGAGCATGAGTGGAGCGGCTGGGTCGACCGCAGCGTCAACGGGCTGCCGGTCTTCGGGCGGCTGCCCGGCTCGCCGCACATCGTCTACGGCATCGGCTTCTCCGGCAACGGTGTCGGCCCGAGCCGCGTCGGCGCGCGGATCCTGGCCTCGCTGGCACGCGGCCGGGAGGACGAGTGGTCGACCTGCGGCCTGGTGGCGGACCGCCACCCGAAGTTCCCGCCCGAACCGGCCCGCTACCTGGGCAGCGTGCTCGTTCGCTCCGCGGTCGCCCGCAAGGAGCGAGCGGAGGACGAGGGCAGGCAGCCGGATCCGCTGTCCGTGCGCCTCGCCGGCTTCGCACCGTCCGGCTACTTCAAGATCAGCAAGGCGCCGGAAGACGAGGACTGAGGGCTACGACGCGATTCGGTAGTCGATGGCCGTCGCCCATCGCCACTGCCGCACGCCCACCTGCTCGAGATCGAACGACCGGCTGAAGCCCTCGAACAGCCGCTTGCCACCTCCCAGCACCACCGGCGCGATGATGATCGTGAGCTCGTCGACCAGGCCGGCGTCGAGCGCCTGGCGCATGACGTCGGCGCCGCCCATGATGCTGACGTCCTTGCCCGCGGCCGCTTCCCGGGCCCGGTCGATCGCCTCCCGGACTCCGCTGACAAATCTGAAGTCGTCGCCCGGTGGCTGCTCCTCGGGCCGGTGCGTGACGATGAAGAACGGTAGGCCCCAGGGGTTTCGGTCGCCCCAGTGCCGCGCGGCCTCGTAGGTCCATCGGCCACCCACCACGGCACCGACCGTGCTCACCTTCCCCTCCAGCCACTCGGCATCCTCCCCGGAGAGCTTGCCGCGCGACTCGTCGTCGTAGCTCCAGGGGCCGCCGAACACCCAGTAATGCAGCCGCTCGCCGCCCTCCCCGAGCCCCTTGCCCGGGCCATCGTCCGGGCCTGCGATGTAGCCGTCGATGGATATCGTGATCGATGCGAGCACCTTGCTCATGTCGTCGCCTCCGGGTCGCTGGTTCGCATGGCAGACCGGCCGCGCGGGACGAACTCATCGCCGGACATGACCGATGCGCCGAACCGTGGCATTAATCCGAGCGATGAGCACCTCGTATGAGCTGACGGTGCGATCCGGCGACCGGCGGGAGCGGGTGTACCCGCACCTCGCCGAGGCCGACCTGCATGCGGGGTCTGTGATCGAGCTGAGCGGACGCCACTGGCTGGTGGAGGCCGTCGACGGGACACGCGCGACGGCGGTGCCGGCGCGATACCGGCTGACGCTGCGCCACCCCGATGGCCGCGAGGAGTCCGGCGCGCTGCGACGCCGGCGGGCGGACGCACCCGTACCGGGCCACCAGCTCACGACGGTCGAGGACCGTTCTCCGGTCAGCTGGACGGTCGTGGACGAGCGCCTCGCCCATGACGAGGACGGCCGTCCCTTCACCGACTATGTCGCCGAGCGGGATTACAGCGAGATCGACTCGCTCCCGGATCACCAGCTCGAGCACTCGATCGACCGCGACGAGTCGACTCCGCCGGCCGTCGCGCGAGCACAGGCGAGCGGACTCTCGATCGAGCTGGTCTCGCTCGAGCCGGGACACGCGCCCGACTGGGACGAGGCGTTTCGCTTCCTCGACGCGCTCGTGCTCGAGGAGCTCGGCGACGACCTGCTCGAGCTGTGCGGCGTCGACTTCGACCACGATCGCCGCTCGACGTGGCTGGACATCGCCCGTGGACGGCTGCGCGAGGATCTCGAGCGCTTCCGCGAGGATGTCGAGACCGACCGCGACCAGATCGAGCAGTGGGAGTTCCGCGACGGCCGCGTGTTCGCCGCCGTCGGCCAGGGAGACGACGAGTACCGCCCGGACACCGGCTACGGATGGATGTGCCGCCTGGTCGACTCGGACGTGCTCGGAGCGGCGGGCTTCCGCCGCGTGCGTCAGGCGCAGCTGTCGCCGTAGGGTGCGGCCGCCGGCCGGCGGCCGCACCCCTCAGGTTCAGCTCACCAGCCGGAGGCCTGTCCGTCCTTGCGGAAGTCGGACGCTCCCCGGTAGACGCCGTTCACCGGCGGGTCGCCGGCCGTCCGCCATTCGGGCGGCGGCTGCAGCCCCGGCGCGCGATCGAAGAAGATCGCCTGGTATCCGCCGAAGACGTCGTCATCTCCGGCAACGCGCCGGACGTTGTACCCCATCGCCTTCAGCTTGGCGCCGACCAGGGCGTACAGGTTCGATTCGAGGTCGACCTGGTCAGCGGACTGGCTGTGGTGGAACCGCGCCGCATCACCGGCCGCCTGCACGTTCATGCCGAGGTCGATCATGTTGACGATCTCGGTCGCCTGCGCCTGCGCCTGCTCGTCGCCGCCCATGTTGCCGAAGGCGAGCAGCGGCTGGCCGTCCTTCGTCACGAAGGCCGGGATGATGGTGAGGAACGGCCGCTTATGCGGAGCGACCACGCTCGGCGAGCTCGGGTCGAGGTTGAAGAACGACCCGCGGTCGTTCAGCGGGAACCCGTAGCCCGGCACGGACACCGACGACCCGAAGTAGTCGTAGATGCTGTAGATGAACGAGGCCATGTTGCCCCACCGGTCGGCGGTGGTCAGGTAGACCGTGTCGCCGCGCTCGCGCATCGTCACGGTCGGGGTCGCCGAGGCAGCCGGCCTGGCCGACGCCGCCGGCGCGTGATCCGGCGTGATCTGGCCGCACAGCGACCGGGCGTAGCTCTTCGAGATCAGCCGGTGGACAGGCACGTGCACGAACCGGGGATCGCCGTTGTACCGGAGCAGGTCGGCGTAGGCCAGGCGCTTGGCCTGCACCAGCACGCTCCAGAACTCCGCCGACCGCGGCCCCAGCGCTCGCAGGTCGTACCCGGACGGCGCCGCGCACTGCTCGAGGATGTTCAGCATCTCGAGCGTGGCGAAGCCCTGCGTCTGGGGCGGCATCTCCCACACCCGGTAGCCCTTGTAGGTGGACGAGATCGGGTTCACCCACTGCGAACGGAACGTCCGCAGGTCGGACATCTTCCAGTCCGCACCGCCGGCGTTGACCCGGCGCACGATGGCGCGGCCGATCGGCCCGTCGTAGAACGCCTTCGGGCCGTCCTTCGCGATCAGCCGGTACGCCCGCGCCAGGTCGGGGTTGCGGAAGATGCTGTAGAGCGGGGGCACGTGGCCGTTTCGCAGGAACACCTTCCGCGACTCGGGATCCTTCCTCAGCATGTCGACGTAGAAGCCGTCGTAGCTCTTCCAGTCGCCGCGCACCCGCTCGCTGAGGCCGAAGCCCTGCGTGGCCGCCTCGACCGCCGGCTGCAGCGCCTGTCCCAGCGACTTGCGCCCGAACCGGCCGATGAAGCGGCTCCAGCCGTCGACCGTGCCCGGCACGGTGACGCTGTCGACGCCGTAGAAGGGCACCTCGTTCAGGCCCTTGTCATGGAAGTACTGCGGCGTCTCGGACGCAGCCGCCCATCCGGCCGCGTTCAGGCCGTAGAGCTTGTGGTCGCGAGCGGAGTAGTAGATCGCCTCCATGTCGCCGCCTATGCCGGCGCTCTCCGGCTCGACCAGCCCCAGCATCGCCGCGGTCGCCACAGCGGCATCCGCGGCGTTGCCGCCGTGCCGGAGCATGTCCAGACCCGCCTCGGTCGCGAGCGGCTGGCTGGTGGCCACCATGCCGTGCCGTGCGAGCACCTCGGAGCGCGTCTGCTCCGTCCAGTCCCACATCCGGTCGCCGCGCACCGCCGTGATGTGCTGCGCGGGATCGGGTATCGCCGGCGTGGGCGTGCCGAACGGCGTGGGCGATATGCCGCCTCCGCCCGAGGCTGCCGCGATGGCCGTGATGCCAAGCGCCGCGGCCGCCCCCACGAGCGCGGCAAGCCGCGCAATTCTCGAACCGTTCACCTTGCTCCCCCCAAGGTCGTGGGTCGATGCCCGGGCCTCCCCGGGCCGTTGCGGCGGCAACGATAGCACCCCATTCCGGCCGCCACAAGCGATCGTTGTCTGTTTAGAAATCGGATGCTGGAAGCACGGATCGCCGCCGGATCACGTAGACTGGACGGACTGACTGACTGTTCAGTCAGGATGACGACGGAGACGCCGATGAGCCTGACACGAGGGATGCCGACGCTGCCGGGGCGCGACTATCACGCGCCGGACGTGTGGGAGATGGAGCGGGAGCAGGTGTTCGCACGCAGCTGGTTCTACGCGGGCCGCGCCGAGACGCTGCAGGAGCCTGGCGACTTCGTCACCGTCGACGTCGCGGGCGAGAGCGTGATCGTCCTGCGGGCGAAGGACGGCGAGCTGCACGCCTTCTACAACGTCTGCCGCCATCGCGGCTCGCGCCTGTGCGAGCAGCCGTCCGGCCGGATGAAGGGCGCGGTCAAGTGCCCGTACCACGCGTGGAGCTACGCCTTCGACGGCCGGCTGATCGGCACCCCGATGGTGGACAGGGACGAGATCGACCGGGAGTCGCTCGGGCTGTGGCCGGTCGCGGTCGACGTCTGGCAGGGCTTCCTGTTCGTGCACCTCGATCCCGATCCGGCGCCGCTCGAGCAGGCGCTCGGCGAACAGCACGAGCAGCCGATCACCATGGCGCGGTTCGGGCTCGACCGGCTGCGGATCGGCCACACCACGGTGACCGAGGTCGAGGCCAACTGGAAGATCCTGATCGACAACTACAACGAGTGCCTGCACTGCCCGACTGTGCATCCGGAGCTGGTCGCCGTCGTGCCCACCTTCCGCGCAGGCAACTCGTACGATCCGCGGCGGAGCGACGGCGGGGTCGAGATCGCGGGCGGCGGCAACAGCTTCTCGGCCACCGGCCAGTCGAGCCTGCCGGTCACAGAGGGACTGAGCCAGGCGGGCAGCTCGCTGTTCGGCTGCACCGTCTACCCGAACATGTTCATCGACGTGACGGGCACCGGCGCGATCTCGACAATCCTGCTGCCGCGAGGCCCCGGGAAGACCACCGTGGTCACCGAGTACCTGTTCGCGCCCGAGGTGATCGCCGCCGACGGCTTCGATCCGTCGGAGATCGTCGAGTTCGTCGAGCTCGTCGCCCACCAGGACTACGAGGTCTGCGAGCGCGTGCAGCGCGGGATCCGCTCCCGCGCCTTCACGCACGGCGTGCTGGCCGAGCGGGACGAGCTGATCGGCGCGTTCAACAGCTGGTACCGCGGCATGCGCGACGCCGAGTAGGCCCCGGCGGGCGGATGTCTGGGAAAGCTGAGATGATGGCCGCCTCGCCATTCCCCCGGACAGGAGACGCAGGCATGAAGACGATCCTGGTTGGCTATGACCAGACCGACCCGTCGGAGCGAGCGCTCGAGCGCGCCATCGAGCTGGCCAAGGCCTTCGAGGCGAAGATCCTGATCACCAGCGTCGCGCGCGTCATGGCGGACGCCGGCACCGGCCGCAGCATGGGCGGCCTGGATCCCACCGACAGCCCGGAGGAGCACGCCGCCGAGATGCAGAGCGCCGCCGAGCGCGCCAAGGGCGCGGGGGTCGGCGCCGAGCTGGTGCGGGCGATCGGCGACCCCGCCGAGGCAATCGTGAAGGCCGCCGAGCAGAACGGCGCCGACCTGATCGTCGTGGGAGCGCGCGAGCGCGGCTGGATGCAGCGCATGCTCGACCACAGCGTCAGCCAGGACGTTGCCCGTCACGCCCGCTGCGATGTGCTGATCGTGCACTGATCAACGGCTGATGGCGTCCGTCCTCGACGCGATCGGCAACACCCCGCTCGTGCGGCTGCAGCGCTGCGCGCCGGCGAACGGCGCCGAGCTGTGGATCAAGCTCGAATACCGCAACCCCACCGGCTCCATGAAGGACCGCATGGCGCGGGCGATGGTCGAGGGCGCGGAGCGCGACGGCCTGATCTCGCCGGGCGACACCATCGTCGAGTACACCGGCGGCAGCACCGGCCCGGCGCTCGCCCTCGTCTGCCGCGCGAAGGGCTACCGCTGCCTGATCGTCATGGCCGACTGCTTCACCGAGGAGCGGTTCCAGCTGATCCGCGCGCTGGGCGGCGAGATCGAGGAGACGAAGTCCATCTACGGGCGCCCGAAGGTGACGGCGCAGGACATCCAGGCGATGGTCGAGCGGGCGGCGGAGCTGGCGACCCGGCCCGGCCACTACGGCACGGACCAGTTCCGCAACCCCTACATCATCCCCGACCACCGCGACCGGCTGGGCCGCGAGATCTGGGAGCAGACCGGCAGCCGCGTCACCGCCTTCTGCCACGGTATGGGCACCGCCAGCTCGGTGATGGGCGTCTCCGACGCGCTGCGACCCCACGGCGTGTACATCCAGGCGCACGAGCCCGCATCCTCGGCGGCGATCACCGGCGGAGAGCCGGGCCCGTTCCTGATCCAGGGCTGGACGGGCTTCGTCATGCCCCACTGGGACGCGGGGAGGATCGACCATGTGGAGCCGATCGGCGACGGGGAGGCGATCGAGATGACGCTGCGCCTGGCCCAGGAGGAGGGGGTCTTCGCCGGGATCTCGACGGGGGCCAACGTCGTGGGCGCGCACCGGCTGGCCGAGCGGCTGGGGCCGGACGCGGTGATCGTCACGCTGGCCGTCGACAGCGGCTTCAAGTACCTGAGCGTCGCCCCCTACGGCGGCTGACCGCGAACCGATCGCGGCTTCTCGCCGAACCACTGCGACACGAGGCGGCCGAGGCCGCCGTTCGCTCCAGGAAGGGGTCGAGATGAGTGACACAGTCGATCGGACGCTGACCCGTGCATCGCTGATACGCACGGCCGGAGCAGCGGGAGCAGGACTGGCCCTGGGCAGCCTCCTGCAGGCGTCGCCGGTCAGGGCATCGGGCCTGACGAAGGGCGACACCGACATCCTGGTCGCCGCCGAGATCGCCGAGGCGCTGGCCGTGACCACCTACACGAACATCATCCAGCGCGCTCCGTTCTTCACGCGGCTGGCGGACGATGACCAGGGCTACCTGAAGGCGGCCCGGCAGGAGGAGATGTCGCACTACGCGCTGGAGAAGTCGGTGACCGGCACCCCGTCGCCGTACACCACCTTCTACTACCCGCACCACATGTTCCGCCGGGCGCGGGTGACGCTGAACACGCTCGTCACGCTCGAGGACGCGTTCATCGCCGCCTACCTGGTGGGCGTGCGCAACTTCTCGACCGCCGACCTGCGCGTGACAGCTGCCCGCATCATGGGCATCGAGAGCGACCACCGCACCCTCGCCCGCGTCGTCGCTCCCGGCGTCGCAGCCCGCGACGGCGGCCCGATCGAGACAGTCAAGGGCGCTCAGGGCGTCGCGGAGAAGGTCGACCCGCCGAACAACAACGGCTACGAGCGCACACTGGGCTGGACGGACATCAGCCAGGCGGTGTCGGCGCTGCTCCCGTTCGTCGACAAGACAGCCGCCGCGAAGGCCGGATTCGACACCACGCGCGCGTTCCACTTCCACCCGTTCGAGCCGAAGCTGCCGACCCCGCTCGGCGCGTTCCACGGCTTCAACGGCTGACAGGGTCGCTCCCGGGAGCCGCCACGGCGGGGCGGCTCCCGGGAGGGCTAGCATGGTCGGCATGACCACCACCCGCCGCGTCCTGCTCGCGCTCGGCGCCGTGCTGCTCGCCGGCGCCCTCGCGCTCGTCCTTCGCTCCGGCGCCGCCCGCGCGGTGTCGGTACTCACGTACTCGTGGACGCGGTTCAACGTCTCGTCGGCGCGCCTTGGCACAGAGCCGAACGCGACCGGCATCACCGCTTCCAATGTCGGCTCGCTCCACCGCACCACCGTGCACCTTCCGGGGACGGCGGACTCGTCGCCGATCTTCCTGCACGGGGTCACCGTCGGCGGCCGGACGCGTAACGTCTTCGTCCTGACCACGACCTACGGCCGCACGGTGGCCGTGTCGGCGACCGGCACGATCCTGTGGACGTACACGCCCGCCTCCTACAGCGACTACGCGGGCAGCTACCAGATCACGACCGCGACCCCGGTCGCCGATCCCAGCCACCGCTTCATCTTCGCGGCGACGCCGAACGGGCTGATCCACAAGCTGTCGGTGGCGAACGGCCGCGAGATCACGAGCGGCCCGTGGCCCGAGCGGGTCACGACGCTGCCGGCGCGGGAGAAGATCGCCTCAGCGCTGAACACCTACCGCAACCGGCTGTACGTGACGACCGGCGGGTACATCGGCGACCAGCCTCCCTACCAGGGCCACGTCGTGATCATCTCGATGCTGACCGGCAAGAAGGTGGGCGTGTGGAACTCGCTCTGCTCGGGCGCCCACCACCTGCTGCGCCCGGCGCGATGCCCGAAGTCCGACTCGGCCATCTTCGGCCGGAGCGGCGCGGTGATCGACACCACGTCCGGCTCGTCGAGGGGCAACATCCTCGTCGCCACGGGCAACGGCTACTGGAACGGGAAGCAGTACTGGGGCGACTCGGTGCTCGAGCTGTCGCCGAAGGGCGGCCGCCTGGTGCACACCTTCACGCCGACCGATCAGGCGACGCTCAACGCCACCGACACCGACGTCGGTTCGACGTCTCCCGCGATCATCCGCAAGCGCGGCCCGGTCGTGCTGCAGGGCGGCAAGGACGGAAGGCTGCGCGTGATCTCGATGGGCCGCCAGGGTGTGGGCCATCTGGGCGGCTCGGTGCAGACGCTCTCCACGCCGGGCGGGGCCGAGCTGTTCAGCTCACCGGCCGTGTGGAAGCACGGGAAGACGACGTGGGTGTTCGTCTCGGACGGCTCCGGCACGGACGCATACCGCGTCTCCGGCAAGGGGCGTTTCACCCGGCTGCACCACGCGTGGGGCAACGGCACGTCCGGCACCAGCCCGATCGTGGCCGGCGGGCTGCTCTACATCTACGACCCGGGCGGATCGCTCGAGGTCTACGCGCCGGGAACGGGACACCGGCTGGCGGAGCTGGCCGTTGGCGCGGGCCACTGGAACTCCCCGATCGTGGCGGGTGGGCGGATCGCGGTGCCGGTCGGCGATGCGAACAACCACACCACGACCGGGACGCTCTACCTGTTCCATCCCTGAGCTCAGGCCCAGGCGCCCGCCAGCACCTCGCGAACCTCCTCGACGCCGGCCCGCCAGACGGCGTCCTCGTCGGCGGGCGACCGGCGGTAGCGGCCTCCGTACGAGCCGTCGCCGAGCAGCTCCCGCGCGCGTGCGGGCCCGGCCGCCCGGATCGCGTTCAGATCGACCATTGGCTTGCTCTCGGCCGGTGGGTCGGAACCGGGCAGACGCGTCCACTCGAAGCTCTCGAGCCAGTTGGCGTGGGCCGCATCGGGATCGATCGACTGGACGACCGACCACACCTTCGGCGCCCGCCACCAGTGGTGGACGATCACCTGCGAGTCCTCGTTGGCGGCCATCCACTCGGCCGCCAGTCCCTCGACCGGCGCGTTGCCGCCGTGGCCGTTGACGAGCAGGAACCGCCGGAAGCCCTGGCCGCGCATGGAGTCGAGCAGGTCGCCGACCACGGCGAGATAGGTTGCCGTGCGCAGGCTGGGGCTGCCGGGGAAGGCGGCGAAGTACGGCGCGAGCCCGTACGGCAGCGCCGGCGCGACGATCACGCCCAGCGGCTCGGCCGCCTCCAGGGACACGCGCTCGGCGAGGATGGCATCGGTGCCGAGCGAGAGGTAGGCATGCTGCTCCGTCGAGCCGAGCGGGAGCACGATCCTGTCGTCGTGCTCCAGGTACCGCTCGACCTGCATCCAGGTGCAGTCGTGGAGCCTCACATCGGCTCCACGAGCTCCGGGTTGGCATCGTCGAACGCGCGCGACCGCTCGACCGTGCGCATCCACTCGTAGTGCAGCTGCTTGGCGACCACTGGCACGGCGCCGGCCAGCCGCATGCGTTCGAGGCCGGCTCCGTGCGCAACGCCCGGAGAGGCAACGGTGTCTTCCACGACCACGACACGGAGGCCGCGGTCGAGCAGGCCGAGCGCCGACTGGGCGACGCAGACGTCGGTTTCGAGGCCGGCCAGCACGATCGTCGACCGGCCGGTCGCGTGCACCGCCGGCCACACTGCCGGGTCGTCGGCGAGGCCGAACACCTCCTTGCGGATCACCGGAGCGTCGCCGGTCGCAGCCGCAACGACGGGATGGAGCTCGCCCCAGTCCTCCGGCGTCTCGACCGTTGCGAGCATGGGGATGCCGCAGAACCGGGCGCTGTGGGCGAGGAAGGCGATCCGATCGACCAGGCCGTTGGAGCGCTCCGGCTCGACACGGTCGACGAAGCCGGCCTGCGCATCGACGATCACCAACACCGAATCGGCGGGATCGATCAGGCGGCTCACGCCGCCGAGTCTAGCCCGCACCGGTTACGAAGCGCCCGCGGCGCCCATGGCGCCGCGGGGCGGTAGGTTTGGCGCATGGCACGCGACCACGACGCCGGGTTCGCGATCGTCTTCGAGTACCGGGTGCCGCCGGATCGTTGCGCCGCATTCGAGCGGGAGTACGGCAGCGACGGGGACTGGGCGCGGTTCTTCCGCCGGGACGAGGCATACCGCGGTACCGAGCTGTGGGCGTTCGAGGCGGAGGCCGGCCGCTACCTCCTGATCGACCGCTGGGCTTGCGCCGCGGACTACCACGCGTTCCGCGAGCGGCACCGCGAGGAGTACGGCAGGCGTGGTACCGAGACCAGGGTGCTCTATGCCTCGGAGCGGGTGATCGGCGAGATGCTGCGGCGGTGAGGATCCTTCGCCGTCGATGATCCGGCGTCGGCGTCCGGAAGCTGCAACGCGCGCAGGGCGTTCAGGATCACCGCCACGTCGATCACCTCCTGCAGGATGGCCCCGCCGAGCGGAGCGATCAGTCCGGCCGCCGCCGCTGCCATCGCGACGATGCTGAGACCCATCCCGGCGATGACGGACTGAAGGGCAATCGAGCGGCTCCGGCGCGCGATGTGGCGCGCGCGCACGATGCGCTCGACGCGCGGGTGGACGATCACGATGTCGGCGGTCTCCGACGACACCGTCGAGCGGTCGCTGGCGACGGCGATGCCCACATCGGCAACGGCGAGCGCCGGCGCGTCGTTCACACCGTCGCCGACCATCGCCACCGGCCGGTCGCGCATGCGCTGCACCAGCCGGGCCTTGTCCTGCGGCGACTGCCTGGCGTAGACCTCGTCGATCCCGACCGCCTCGGCAACCCGATCGGCGACGGCCGGCTCGTCACCGGTGGCCAGCACGATCCGCTCGATGCCGTCGTCACGGAGCGCTGCAATGGAGCGCCCCGCCTCGGGACGGACGGGGTCGGAGAGCACGATCCTGCCGCACAGGCGGCCGTCCGCTGCAACCGCGACCACGGTGCCGTCCGGCGCGTCCGCGTCGGTAGCGGATTCGCTGCCGATCCACCCTGGACGCCCGACCGAGACCGGGACGCCGTCGACGACCGCAGAGATGCCGCTCCCCGTCGTCTCGTGCACGCCGGTGGCACCGGCCGGCTCGATCCCCCGGCGGCGCGACTCGGCAACGATCGCGTCGGCGAGCGGATGCACGGAGAACTGGTCGACCGACGCAGCCAGGCGGAGCAGGTCACTCGCCGCCGTCCCTGCGGCCGGCTCCACGGCCGCCACCGTCGGGCGCCCCACCGTCAGCGTGCCGGTCTTGTCGAGGACGGCCGCCCGGGCGGTCGCGAGCGCCTCGAGGGGCGCCCCGCCCTTGACGATGATGCCCTCGCCGGCCGCGCGGGACATTCCGGCCACGAACGCGATCGGCGCGGCCAGGATCAGCGGGCACGGCGTCGCCACCACGAGCACCGCAAGCGCCCGCGTCGGCGATCCGGACACCGCCCACGCACCCGCGGCCACCACGAGCGTGATCGGTAGGAAGATGCCGGCATACCTGTCCGCCATCCGGACGAACGGCGCCCGCTGGGTGGACGCCTGCTCCACGATGTGGACGATCGCGGCATACGCGCTGTCAGCCGCGCGGCGCGTGGCCCGCATCTCGAATGGCGGTCCCGCATTGGTCGTTCCGCTGTGGATGGCCGAGCCAGCGGGGTGCTCCACGGGAAGCGGCTCGCCCGTCAGCGAGGACTCGTCGAGCAGCGCCTGCTCCGACACGACGAGTCCGTCGACGGGCACCACCTCGCCAGAGCGCACGACCACGACGTCACCCGGCTCCACGGCGTCGACGTCCACCTCGACCACCCCGGACGCCTCCCGCCGGCGCGCGCTTCGCGGCGCGCGGTCGAGCAGCGACGACAGCTCCCGCCTGGCACGCCCCTCGGCCAGCCGCTCGAGCGCATTGCCACCGGACAGCATCAGGGCGATCACAGCCCCGGCCAGATACTCGCCGAGCGCCAGCGCCCCCGCCATCGCGATCAGCGCGATGCTGTCGACCCCGACTCGGCCTTGCATCAGCGTGCGCGCCACGTCCCAGCTCAGCGGCAGCAGGGCGCTCACAACCGCGAGCGCCAGCACCGCGTCGGCGGCCCGGTCATGGCCGGTCGCGAGCAGCGCCACGCCGGCGACGATCGCGGCCAGCTCCGCGCCCGCGATCAGGCCCTCCCTCCCCAGCCCGGCAAGGGCGGTGCGACACCTGCTGATCATGTGGTTCCCGTCCGTCGACATGGCCTCGCGCCCGGCGGCGCTGCCCACATCGTGGCCCGGCCCGGCTGCCTGGGCATCCGTGATAGCCCGCGGACGGACGCGGGTGCCCCCGTATCAGCCGCTGACGGTGATGGCGCCCGTCGGGCAGACCGCGCAGATCCGCTCCGCCCGCGCGCGCGGCAGCGTGGCGACGATCGCGTGGGCGCAGCCGTCCGCGCCCAGCTCCACCGCATCCGGGTCTTCGGACACGCACTCGCCGAAGCCGATGCACTCGTTGGGATCGATCAGCAACCTCACCTGGTCTTCGCTCATCGTTCAGTCCTCCGTTGTCATGCGGCGACCAGGCGGCGCGCTTCCGCCAGTCGCTGCGGGGTGTTCACGAGCAGGACGCATGCCGGCCGCCCCGTCTCGTCATGGCCGACCGTGAGGCCGTCGCGATCCCGCCACTCGACGGCTGCGGCGGCGAGCCCGACCTGTTGGACACGGAGCCGCCCGATATCCGAGAACCAGTACGGCTCGCGGACGAACGGCGCCTCGTCCCCGAGCACCGAGCGGGCGGCATGGGCCCCGCTCGCCCGGGCGGTATCCCAGTGCGGCACGCTTATTCGGCCATAGCGTGGGTGCGGAACGGCGGCGAGGTCGCCGCACACCCATACGTCCTCGAGCCCCGGCGCCCGGAGCTGGGCATCGACCTCAGCCGTGCCGGGGCCGCCAAGCGCGGCGGGCAGCGTGCTGCGAACGCCGGTCGATGTCAGCACCAGGTCGGCCTCCAACCTGGCTCCGCCGCTCACCTCGACCAGAAACGGGCCGTCCGAATCCAAGAGCCCCTCCACCGCACAGCCGCCGACGAACCGCACACCGGCATCGGCCAGGGCAGCGGACGCCCGGTTCGACACCGACGGATGGAAGCGCTCGAGCGGCCGATCGGCACGCTCGAGCAGCGTGACCCGGTGCCGCCGGGCGAGCGCGGCCGAGGTCTCGCTGCCGATCAGGCCGGCACCGAGCACGGCGACCCGCAGCCCACCGGCTGCGAGTCGCCGGCCCTCCCGCTCGAAGCCGATTGGGTGGGTGATGTCGGCGGCCAGATCGATCCCGGGTACCGGCGGCCGGCTCGGCGCGAGCCCGGTGGCCCACACCAGCCGGCCAAACCGGTGGTCACACGTTTCGCCCGACCGCAGCCGTACCGCAAGCGCACGCCGGCCGAGATCCGGCTCGCCGGCCCACCCGTCGAGGTGCGTGACGCCCATTGCCACCAGCGTCTCGGCGTCCGCAAGGTAGGGTGGCGTCCCGGTCTCGAGTGCGCGCTTGGAGAGCGGAGGACGGTCGCAGGGCAGGCCCGGCCCGATCAGCGTCACGTCGGCGCCGGCCGCTGCCAGCTCCCGCGCACATGCGAAGCCGGCGACGCCGTTTCCGACCACGGTGACCCTCACGATCCCGACCTCTCAGGCTGGGCCTTGGGCGCCTGTCGAGCCTGCTCGAACCAGCGCTGCCACACCGCGGCGCCGACCAGGGCGGCCGAGCCGGCGTAGAGCGCAACGGCAAACGGCGACCGCGTGTCCGTGCCGCTCGTCACGCCGTGCAGGAGCGAGAGCGCCCAGACGGCGTATCCGGTGTAGTGGAACGAGCGCCACACGCGCTGCGAGATCCATCGCGCCCGCCGCAGCCGGAACGAGAGCGGCAGCGCCACCGCCAGCCACAGCGCCGCCGCGCCTACGACCACGCCCGGGCGCGGGTCGCGCCCGATGAGCGAGGCCGGCGTGACGTGCGCGTAGCGGTCGGCGAGCAGGGCGCAGACGTGGGTGGCCACCGCCGTCAGCCCGAGTGAGGACAGGAAGCGGTGAAACCCGACGTGCTCGGCCGCCGGACGCCAGAAGCGCGTGCTCAGCCCGATGCCCCACGCCGCGGTGAGCGTGAAGCAGACGAAGGCCACCATGGCGCTGGCCCGTGCGATGTCCCAGAGCATCACGCCGCGCACACCCCGCTCCACGCCGGCGTCGCGTCGACGCGGTCGTCGGTGATCACGATCGCGGGCTCCGCAAGCTGTGCGATCAGCTGGGGCCGCAGCGCGAGCACCTTGGCCAACACGTCGGCGGCGACGACGTCGTCCGCCACCACGGTGGCATGCGCGGGCGCGCCGGGCGCGCCCGTCGACGGATCGATCAGATGGTGCGCCCGGCCGCCATCGCCGTTGCGCCAGTGGCGGCGGCCGTCGCCCGACGTGGCGACCCCGGCTCCCTCGCGCAGCAGCACCGTCCCGAGCGGCTCATCGTCCGGGTGACCGGGTCGTTCGACCGTCACCTGATGATCTCCACGGGCGGCCGTCATGTCGCCCCCGGCGTCGACGAGCAGCTGCGGGTCGTCGCACGAGCACCGGACGAGCGCCGCGATCCGGGCGGCGATCCAGGCCTTGCCGATGCCGCCCAGATCGAGCGCCGTACCGACCGGGATGACGACGGTGCGGGCCTCGCGGTCGACCACCGGCTCGCCCTCCACCGCGGCAGGCTGCGGGCTCGCATCGAGGCCGGCCGGCCGCGCCGAGAGGCTCTCTGCGTAGCCCCATGCTGCGAGTGCGCGGCCGACCAGGGGGTTGAACAGCCCGCCGCTGACGCGCTGCCAGCGGCACGCCGCCTCCACCAGGTCGAGCGTGTCCCCGTCCACCTGCACCGGCGACCCGGCGCCCGCTGTGACCCGCGACACCTCGCTGGTCGTGATGAAGCGCGACCAGCGAGCCTCGTCGCGGGCCACGGCCTCGGCGGCCCGTCCGGCCAGCGCCTCATCGACACCGCCCGTGTGGTGGATCTGCCAGGTCGTGCCCGTGGCCTGCCAGCGCCAGGCGGTGGTCGTCGTGACGACTGCGCCACGCATCAGCTCGTCCTCGTCGTCGGGGCCGACGGCGCCGGTGCCGGGGTCGATACGGCAACCTGAGCCGCAGCCGGCACGGCGGCCGACGGGCCGGAGCTCGGCACGACCGCGGCCTGAGCCGTCTGCATGCGTGCGATCAGCGTGCGCTGCGACCGGCGGGTGCGGACGACGAGCTGGTTGTACTGCCGGGCCAGGTGCCGGTAGCGTTGGGTGATCGCCCGCTCCTGGGCGACGGTGCGCCGAGCGGCGGTCTGCCAGGACTGCGCCTCCGTCCGCCACGCGGACGCCGCGCTGCTCTGGTTGATCGTCCAGGCCACGGCCGCCGCGCAGAGCACGGCGACCACGACGGTGTAGAGCTTGACGGCCGCGCTAGTCATCGCCGGCCTCGCTCTGCCCGTCGTCGCCCGACGCGGCCGGGCTGGTATGCGTGACCGGAGCGGACGCAACCGCCACCGGCGCCGCCGCCGCCACCGCGGGAGCAACCGGCGCAGCGCCGCTTGCGATCACGCGCGGATGCGCGTGCTTGGGCAGCCGGGCAGGATGCCAGCGCAGGAGATGCGTGTCATGCGCCACGGCGGGATGAATGCGGATCAGGGTGCTTCGAGCGTCCGCGGACGCGGTCAGCGCCGGATCACCCACGCGGTGACCGGCGGCGTAGACGGTTCCCCCGGCGATCAGGCCGGCGAGGACGGCCGCCCCGGCGACGTTCGTCTGCCTGCTCACTTCGGCTCCTCCTTGGTCGGTGAACGAGCCCGGATGGGCCCGGCACCCACCGTAGGAACCGTCGGTGAGCTACACGTGAGACCCCGGTGAGAACGTCTTCATCTCGTCCACCGGCACGGGCGCAGCGGGAAGCTCAACGGTGAAGCGCGCGCCGCCGGACGGCACGTTCGCCGCCGTGATGGTGCCGCCGTGGCGGGCGACGATCTCGCGGCAGATCGCCAGGCCGAGCCCCGTGCCGCCCGTCTGGCGTCCGCGCGCCCCGTCCGCCCGCACGAACCGGTCGAACACCCTGGGCAGCAGCTCGGGATCGATGCCCTCGCCGTGGTCGCACACGTCCAGTCGGACCAGGTCTCCCGCACGCAAGGCGGACACCTCGATCAGATCGCCCGGCCGTGTGTGCTTGACCGCGTTTCGGAACAGGTTAAGCAGCACCTGCTCGAGTGGCCCCTCGTCGCCGATCACGACCAGCCCCTCGGCCGCGGACACCCGCCACGTGCGTTCGCCCAGCACCCGCGCGCGCTCGACGCTCCGCTCGATCAACGGCCCCACGTCCATCGGCGACCAGGACGCGCCGCCCGAGCCGCCTCGGGCCAGGCCGAGCAGCCCGTCGACCATCTCCGCCATCCGATCGATCTCCGCGATGGCGACGGCGACGGCATCGCGGAGCTGCGGCGTGGCATCCGGCGGCAGGGCCGTCTCGAGATGCCCCCTGGCGATGGTGAGCGGCGTTCGCAGCTCATGGGACGCATCGTCGATGAATCGCTGCTGGCTGTCGAACGCCTCCTGCAGCCGGTCGAGCATGGCGTCGATCGCCGTCGACACCTCTCCGATCTCGTCGCGCGTCCGGACGGATCCCATCCGGACGGACAGGTCGCCCGCGGTCACGCGCGAGGCCCGCTGGGCGATGCGAGAGAGCGGGGACAGCGCGCGGCGTGCCGCCCACCATGCCGCAAGCGTTGCGGGGATGAGACCGATCGCGCAGACGATCAACATCGCCGTCAGCAGCCGGTGGATCGCGGCCTGGGCCTCGGCGACGGGCACGGCGGCGATCGCCTCGCCGGATCCTGCGCGCTGGACGGCGGCGAGGTAGCCGACGCCTCCGACCGTCAGCGAGCTCGACCCGCCCGGCTTCGGCAGGTGATGCGCAAGCAGCCCGCGGGCGGCCGGACGGTTCGAGAGGACGGTTCCGTCGGGGGCAACCGTCATCAGCAGCTGGTCGGAGCCGCTGCGAGCGCGCAGGTAGGCCTTGACCACGTCGTCGCCCTTCTCATGCTCGACGTCGGACTCGCCGCCGGAGACCAGATAGGCCGCGTCGCTGGACACGCCGCCCGAGCTGCTGCCTCCGTCGCCGCCCTCCCAGCCACCCGTTCCGCCGCCGGTCGAGCCCGTGTCCCCACCGCCGTCTCCCGAGCTCCCTTGCGGGGCCGACGTCGAGGGCGGGGCGGGCTGGGAGCCGGTGGACGAAGGCGGCGGCTGCGATGACGTCCCGGCCCCCGAGCGCTGCGTTCGTTCCCGGACATCGCCCTTGTGCTTGGCGCGGGCGAGGTCGACCGCCGCCTGGCGCGCCTGATCCTGAAGCGCCTGGGCCACCTCACGGCGCTCGACCAGGTACACCGTGAGCATGCCCGCGAGCAGCACGCCGAGCGCGAGCGCCGCCGTGATCAGCGCGAACCGCGTCCTGATGGCGAGCTGCGGCCTCATGCGGCCTTGGCGCGACGGAGCCGGTACCCCATGCCGCGAACGGTCTCTATGGCGTCGCCGGCATCGCCCAGCTTGCGGCGCAGGTAGCCGACGTAGACGTCGACCAGATTCGACCGGGGGTCGAAGGTGTAGCCCCAGACGCCGTTCAGGATCTGCTCCCGGGAGAGCACCTGCCCGGGGTGGCGCATCAGGTAGGCGAGCAGCGCGAACTCACGGGCGGAGAGCGGGATCTCCACGTCCTCGACGTACACCTCCCGCGTGAGCAGGTCGAGCCGCAGACCGGCCGCCTCCAGCCGGTCGGCCGACCGCGCCGCGCCGCCGTCGCGCGTGTGCGCGCGGACGCGGGCGGCCAGCTCGGCGAAGGCGAACGGCTTGACGACGTAGTCCGTCGCCCCCAGATCAAGGCCCCGGACGCGGTCGGCGACCTCGCCGCGGGCGGTGAGCAGGATCACGGGCACCTGCTGATCGCTCGCGCGGATCGCGGCGAGCACGTCGAACCCGTCGATGCCGGGCAGCATGATGTCGAGGATGACGATGTCGGGATGGGCCTCCGCAAACACGGTCAGAGCGGTGTCGCCCCGATCCGCGGTGGTGACGGTGTGCCCCTCGGCCACAAGGCCGCGCCGCAGGAACGACATGATCAGCGGCTCGTCCTCCACCACCAGGATGTTCATCGCCGTTCCAGTTTGACCCATGCGCATGAGACAGTTCTCATCGGCTGCAGCCTGAGCATGCACGGCGTGGCACGGGCGGCCATCGGGGAAGTCCCCGTTCCGGCTACTGGAACGGCACGGTGACCGGGCCGGGCAGGCGCCGGTAGATGGCGAAGAAGTCCCGGTCGTCGGGGACGAGGTAGCGGGTGGGCGCCTGCTGGTAGTTGGGCACGATCCGGTCGGGCTGCAGCGTCGAGCCGTGGCGGTAGGTGATCAGCGTCGGCCACTCCGGATTGATGTCGAGCTGCATTGCGCGCACGGCCCCGGCGCGCTGCAGGATCTTGGCCATCGACGTCACGGTCTGCCAGTCGGCGGCCGCATAGATCAGGTTGCCGTGCCGGTCGATGCCGGCGCCGGTGCGCCACACGCGGGTGGCGTTGCCCAGCGTGTACCCCCACTGCGACGAGTCGTTCAGCGCCGGGTTGAGGCGGCCGTTGTCGACGATCAGCGGCAGGCTCTGCCGTGCAAAGGCGATCTGCCGGCCGGCGACGGGGCCGCCATGCCAGGTGGTCACGTCGACGCGGCCGTCGCGGTAGCCGATCAGCGTCGCGAGACCCTGCTTGAGCGGCTCGTACTCGCGCCCGCCGATCGACGAGCCGTTGTCGCCGTCCTTGTAGATGAAGCCCCCGTTGAATGTGGCGAGCAGGCGCCAGCGCTGGTCGTAGGGGATCGACATGGGCCCGCGGACTGGGGCGTTCGGCGGCTCGTAGCGCCCGGGGTACCAGGCGACAGACGTGCGTGTGTGGTCGAACCAGGCCACGTAGGCAACCACCCGAGGGTAGTCGGGCTGCGGCCGGAACGTGGTCAGCAGCACCGGCGGGCGGCCGTTCACGACGGTGCCGGTGCCGCGCCATACGCCCTCACCGGGCAGCGGCTGCGCGAACAGCGGCTTGATCGGCGGCGGCAGCGGTGTACCGGCGGCCACGTGGCGACGCTTGGTCGCCGCGGGAGCCGGTCCCACACCGACGCTCGGAAGGCTCGTCAGCTGCGGGCCGCCCTTCCCGGGCGCCTTCCAGCTGTAGTAGTAGTGCTCGACCTCGTCGACCAGCCAGTTCCCGTGGTTGGCCCTGATCCACTCGACCGTGCGCGGCCACAGCGGCAGGCTGGAGGGCTGCATCATCGTCGTCGTGTACGAGTAGGCCGGCGCGGCGAGCAGCAGCACCACGAGCGCAAGCGTGATGAGGGGCCACCGCCGCCGGCGTCTGCCTCTCGTGTGCCGCTTCGGCCCTGGGCGCTCAGCCCGGGTCTGGCTGGTCATCGCCGCGACGGTACCGGCCGTTCATGAGAAAACCCTGAGGCTCCGGTTGCTCGCGGATGAAGCGTTGTTGTGGTCGGGTTGCCCCGCGGCCCGCCTGCGCCGCGGCAGCCGCCGGCTCGTCTACCCTGATCCGCCGATGAGCGCTCGCCGCCGACCGGCCGCACGCCGCCGAACCAGAGGCAGGCTGATGGCCCCATCACTCCTGCTCGCCGTTGCCGTGCTCGGTGGCCTCTGGTTCGACCGCAGCTCGCATGCCACCGACAGCACGCGCGGCGCGAGCACATCGCGGCCGCCGGCGACCACGGGCGCGAGCCATGCCGCGAAACCGGCGCTGCGGTTGACGGTCAGGCGCGCCGGGCGCCTGGCGGCAGCCGTGCAGGACAGCGCCGTGACGGTGATCGGCGACACGGCATACGTCTTCGGCGGCCTCGACGCCGCCGGCTCGTCGGTGGGCACCGTGTCGCGCATCCGGGGAGGATCGGTTCGCACGATCGCCCAGCTGCCCGTGCCGGTGCACGACGCCGCGGCGGCGACCGTGGCCGGGAAGCTGTATGTGCTCGGCGGAGGGCAGGTGACAAGCGCGTCCGGCATCGGCGTGTTCCAGCCGTCCACCGGGCGCACGCGGCTCGTGGGCGCCCTGCCGACGCCGCTGTCTGACCTCGCGACGGCGGCGGTGGGTGGCACGACGTACGTCGTCGGAGGATTCACGGGGTCGGCCTGGTCGGACGCGATCTACAGCTTCACGGGCTCCCGCGTACGGCGCGTCGGCCGGCTGCCGGTTCCGACCCGGTACGCCGCGGTGGCGACGGTCGGCAGCTCGGTGATCATCGCCGGCGGGCGCACGGAGTCTGGCCCCACGGCGGCTATCTACCGCTTCACGCCCGCCGGCGGCCGGGTGCAGAGGATCGGAACCCTGCCGCAGCCGCTGATGCATGCGTCGGCCGGCACGCTGAACGGCACCATGTACGTCGTCGGCGGCCTCGACGCGAACAACCAGCCGCTGCGATCGGTTGTGGCGATCCGCCCGGACGGCTCCGCGAAGCCGGCCGTGCGGCTGCCCAGGCCGCTCTCCGATGCACCGGTCGCAACCCTTCCCGACCGCCTGCTGGTCGTCGGCGGCAGCACCGGCGTGAGCCCGACCAGCGCTGTCGAGTCGCTCTCGTTCCAGCCAGCGAGCGCGCCGAAGGATCCGCCGGCGGCCCCGCCTGCCGGCACCACCACCGGTCCGCCCGCCGGGTTCGGTGGCCCCCTCCCCGGAGACCTGCTGATCGCCGACCGGGGCAACGACCGCATCCTGATGGTCAACCCTCAACACCGCACGATCTGGATGTACCCGCACAACCGCTCCCAGACCCGCCTCTACTTCGACGACGATACGTTCTTCACGCCCGGCGGACGGTCGATCATCTCCAACCAGGAGGAGAACCACCAGATCGTCGAGCTGACCTACCCCGCCGGTCATGTGATCTGGCGCTACGGCCACCCCGGCATCCCGGGCTCTGGCGCCGGGTACCTGAACACGCCCGACGATGCATACCGATTGGCGGACGGCACGGTGATCGTCGCCGATGCCTACAACTGCCGCGTGCTTGAGATCCGCCACCGGCGCGTGGTCCGTTCGATCGGGCAGGCGGGCCACTGCGTGCACGACCCGCCCCGCTACCTCGGCGCGGTGAACGGCGACACGCCGTTGCCGAACGGCCACATCCTGGTCTCCGAGATCGCGGGCTCCTACATCGACGAGTTCACGATGGGTGGACGGCTTGTGCGCGTCTACCGCGCTCCGGTCTCCTACCCGTCCGATCCGCAGCTGACGCGGGACGGCAACATCCTGCTCGCGGACTACGCCAGCCCGGGCGGCGTCGTGATCCTCTCCCGCCGCACGGGGCGCCTGCTGTGGCGCTACGAGCCGACCTCCGGGCCGGGCCGCCTCGATCATCCCAGCCTCGCAGCGATGCTGCCCAACGGCATGATCGCCGTAACAGACGACTACAACGACCGGATCGTGATCATCAACCCGCGCACGCGGCGGATCGTCTGGCACTACGGCCACCTGGCGCAGCCGGGGCGCGGTAGCGGGTACCTCAACACGCCGGACGGGTTCGATTTCGTGCCGGTGACCGCCAGCGGCGCGCCTGATCCGGCGCGGATCACGCACGGGCCCTAGCTACGCCGGGCAGGCGCGCTGGTACGGCACGCCGTGCAGGTACGTGCTCCACTCTGCGACCGTCAGCTGGACGCCCGCGATGCGGCACGCGTCCGCGGCCCATACAGACGGGGAGAGCGGCCACCGCGTCAGCACGCCGGTGTTCGGGTCGAGGGTGATCAGCGTGCGACCGTCGGGCGACAGCGTTGCGCCCGGCATGGTGTTGGGGCCGCTGACCGGCAGGCTGCCGATCAGCCTCCGCCCTTGGATATCCCACAGCTCCACCTCGCCCGGGCTGTTGTGGGCGATGGCGAGGTCGTGGCCGCCGGCGTAGAAGCCGACCGGATACGCCTGCCCGGAGCTGACGATCGGCGGCTTGACGTCGTTCCCCCTGGTCGCCGTGAGCGGCCGCCACAGAGAGACCAGCCCGCCACCGTAGCCGGCCGTGGCAACGAGATTGCCGTGCTGCGAGAACACCGCGGCCGACGTGTAGGCATCGGAGGTTCTCCACGCGTTCAGCTGCTTGCCGCTCGCGAGGTCCCACACGGCGACGCTTCCGCCCTCGCCGGTACCCACGACCCGCCGGCTGTCACCGCTGAAGTAGACGGTCGAGAGTCCGTTGTTTCCCGGCTGGCGGAACGAATCCAGCAGCCTGCCGCTGTCGGCATTCCACACGTCCACCCGGCCACCCTTGAACACCAGCTGGCTGACCTGGATCTGCGTGCCGACGGCAATCAGCTTTCCGTTCGGGCTGTAGGTGACCCATGCCGAGCCGCGATGGCCGGGCGGCGTCAGCTGCCGCACGATCTTGCCGGTCGCGGTGTCCCATATCGTGACCTGCGCGGTGCTGTAGTTGACCGCGGCGACCGACCGCCCATCGGGGCTCACCGCGACCCAGCCGATGCCGCCCGGGCCCGGAGCGAGCGGCGCTCCGATCGGACGGCCGGTGCCGAGATTCCAGCGGTACACGCCCTGGGGGCCGACCGTTGCCACCACCCCACGGCCGCCCTCCGAGACGGTGAACGGCATCGGCAGCGCTCGCGACAGATCGTCCGTGGGTGCGAGCAACCCGCCGTGCAGGCCCCAGCGAACCGCCGCCTTGCCGCCGAGGCTCGACGTGTAGACGGAGCTGCCGTCAGGTGCGGTGGCGACGCCGTTGATGCCTCCGACATCGCGTCCGAGGGTGGTGACCACGCCGGATCTCGGATCGACCATCTCGAGAGTGTTGCCAGAGACGACTGCAAGCGTTCCTCCGCTCGGTGTGAACGCCGCCGTCTGCACGCCACCCGGGACGCGCACCCATCCGCCGGCGCGGCCGGTCGTCAGATCCATCGTCCCGATGCGACCGTGCCGCGCGATCGCAATCGCATGCCCATCCGGACTGACCGCGAGCGGAACCACGCCGAACGTGCGGATCAGCCGACCGGTCGCGTCGCGCACATCGGTCGATGTGCTCGTGGTCGTGAGGATCTGATCCGCGCGGGTGAAGAACAGGCTGGCCGTGCTGGAGGGGAGCGGCAGCGGCCGTCCGATCGGGCGCAGATCGGGAAGGCTCAGCCGCCAGAGCTGCAGGTTCCGGGGCGGGTTCAGATTGCGCTGCTGCGCGCTCAGGGCGGCCACCGTGCGCCCATCCGGGGAGATGCCCGCCGTCAGGACCGTGCCGTTCCTTCGTCCGTCGTTCGCGGTCGCGATCACCCGGTGCGTGCGGACGTCGACCGCAACCACCAGGCCGCCTCCCTTGGCGGCCATCGACCCGAGCACGAGGGTGCGGCCGTCGGGCGTGTACGCCACGCTGAACGGGGCGGCCCCATCGACATCCGGCACCTGCCAGATCAGGCGGCCCGTGGCCGAATCGAAGATGCCGACGCGTCCGTTGTTCTCGGTGACGGCAACCGTGCTGCCGTCAGGGCTCGGAGTGACGCCCAGAGCGCGTGTCGGGATGTGATAGACGGTCGTTGCCGCACCAGCGCGGGCCAACACGTGGATGAGGCTCGCGTCGGTCTCCGGGCTCGGATGCAGACGCTCCGCGGCAGCCGCGAGCACCAGTCCGGTGCTCAGGTTCTGCACGCCTTCCGCCTGCACGCCGGCGTTGTCGGCGATGGCACGCGTCGCCTCGTCGCGGGCGCGGGTGGCCGCTGACTGGGCCGAGCGCCGCTGGGCGATGGCGATGACGCCCCCGATCAGGGCGGCCGCGAGCAGCACCGCCAGGACGGCGATGCCTGCGCGGAGACGCCGGATCTCGCGGGTGCTCGCGGCCTGCGAAGCGTCGAGGAACTCGCGCTCCAGCGCGTTCAGCTGATCTCCGTGCTCCGCGCTCCAGGCCTGCGCCGCGGAGAGCCGCTCC